>NZ_JADNLK010000009.1:118202-144937 GCF_015555905.1 Clostridium sp. D43t1_170807_H7 | reverse complement strand
AGTTACTAGGTGAACAACAAATCGTTGACTATTTAGATTATTGCTTAAATCAAAAGAAATTATGCAGAGGAACCGTAAATACTATAAATAGTTCATTAAAATTCTTTTATGTTGTTACACTAGAACGTGATTGGAGTGATTTGAGGATTCCAAGACTTAGGTATGATAAAAGATTGCCACTATATTTAACTAAGGAAGAAGTAAAATCTTTATTAGATAGTACAACTTATTTAAAACATAAAGCAATTTTAGCAACTATTTATTCCGCTGGCTTACGCGTTAGCGAAGTAATTAATCTAAGAATATCTGATATTTTAAGTAAAGAAATGAAAATTAGAGTTAGATGTGGGAAAAGAAATAAAGAAAGATATACTTTATTATCTAAGAAAAATTTGTTAATATTAAGAGAATATTGGAAAGAATTTGGTTATAAAGATTATTCTCCAGATGATTATTTATTTGTATCTAGACAAACTGGAACCGCGTTAACTAACCGTGGTGTAGAGTGTGCTATGGAAAAAGCAATGAAAAGGGCTGGTATAACTAAAAAAGCTACACCTCATACTTTAAGGCATTCATTTGCAACGCATCTAATGAATGATGGTGTGGACTTAGTAACTATTCAAACATTATTAGGACATTCTAATATAAAATCTACTTCAAGATATCTTCATATTCAGGATTATCAAGCATTAAAGATATTAAGTCCTTTAGATAGGCTATGAGTTCTTTACAAGAAATTATTGAAATACATGGAGAGAATTATATTAGAAATAATAAGCTACCTGCTAATGTTCTAAGAGCATTATATTCTATTCAATATTGTAAAACGGCTTCGCTTGGCGGACATATATATGAATGTAATGAGTGTGGAGAAACTACTATAGCTTATAATTCATGTAGAAATAGACATTGTCCTAAATGTCAAGCTTATGCTAAGGAGTTATGGATCTATGAAAGAAGTAAATCTTTACTTCCAACTCATTATTTTCATATAGTATTTACTATTCCAGAGCAACTAAATTCATTAGTACTTTTTAATCAGAAAGAATTATATTCTATATTGTTTACATCTGTATCCGAGACTTTGCTAGAACTAGCAAAGGATAAAAAGTATCTTGGTGCAGAGATAGGATTTACATCTATATTACATACTTGGGGGCAAAACTTAATGAACCATCCACATATACACTGTATTGTTCCAGGTGGTGGTTTAAGTTTAGATAAAGCTAAATGGATAAAATCTAAAAAAAAGTTTTTTATTCCAGTAAAAGTTTTATCTAGAAAGTTTAGAGGAAAGTTTTTATATTATTTAAATACGCTCTATTTAAACAATAAATTAACTTTTCCTAAAAGTATTAGTGAATTGGGTTCAAGAAATATTTTTAATGAATTTAAAGATTCTTTATATAAAAAAGAATGGATTGTCTATAGTAAAGCACCCTTTAGTAGTGCTGAATATGTTTTACAATATCTTGGTAGATATACACATAGAGTTGCAATATCAGATAATAGAATAATTAAGGTTGATAAAAATAATGTTTCTTTTAAATGGAGAGATTACAAGGATAATAACAAGCAAAAAGTAATGACTTTAAAAGCTAAAGAATTTATCAGAAGATTTACTATGCATATCTTACCAGATAGATTTGTTAAGATTAGACACTATGGAATATTAGGGAACAGAAATAAAAAATTAAAGTTTAAGCGATGTCTTGAGATATTTAGGGTAAAACCTAGAGATGACGAAAAACTATCGTCAGCGGAGCTATTCTTTAAATTAACAGGAATTAAAATAGGAATGTGTAAAGTTTGTGAGAAGGGAAATTTAATAGAAAAAGGAATTATAATGCCCCGGAGCTATTCACCACCTTAAAAAATATAAAAGTGAATATTGGCTTGATAATGGGGAGGGGGAAGTTATACGCTAAAATAAGGAAATATATGAGAAAAATATATTATTTAATTGGGTCATTTACAGAAAATTATTAATTATTATTTTTATTATGAATTTCAAGTTTTTGAATCCCCATACGGGGCGAATGCTTTTAGCGACTTCGCTCTATAAATAGATTGCAATATTGAGGTACATAAACTAAGTCTTATTAAAGTCTAATTTCATGTTAAAGACTTACTTTATGTGCTATTTTTAGCCCTCAACATCGCAATCAAACCAACTCATATTGCGCACCACATGGAAGCAAAAAATGAAATATTTATTTTCCGGGAACTGTGAAATTTTCACCTAGAATTTATATCTTCGTTCCATTGAATTTGCTAAAGTTGTAAAAGCCGCTGACGCTTCAATACAACTTCTTTACGCAAGTTCAATTCCAAAAAGATTAAATTCTACGGCTCAATTTCAATATTCCCTCCAAATAAATATTTCATTTTTTCTTTATCCATGTATCTGCTTATAACACACCCCTTTATAGTTAATGTTTTGTGCTACAAATTTTTCTGATATTATAGTTAATTTGTCACGTGGGCAGGATTATGGTATACTAAGGGAAGCGGGGGTGGCGAATGAAGATTAAAACTAATATAAAAGATAATTGCTTTATGATTATTGTCGTTATATTAATGATAAGCTTTACAGCAAATATTTATCAAGCTATTTTGAATAAGAAATATTGTTATGAACTCGGAAAACAAAATTATAATAAGATAGAAGAAATAAGATTTAGAAATGAATCTATACTTTCAATATTAGATAGTTGCGTTACAGCAGAAAGCGTAAATAATGGGGATCTTTTAGCACTTTACAAAAATTATAGTAAAATTTCAGAAGCAGAATTAAGCCTTTGGAATAATTATCTTGCTGATGATAATAAAACATTAAGAGGGTTTAAAAATAAGGCAAAAAATATAGTTGTAAATACAAAAACTAAAAATGAATTATATTCAGAAATAGAAGAGTTAATTTATTCATATATTCAAAATGATATGACAGAAAAAATTGATGTTATAGAATTAAATGGAAAAGCAGCAAATGACTTTAAAACATTAAGAAGCATGGCATTAGATTTAAATAATTATTTTAATAGTTTTTATGAGGAAAACTGTAATGTTCCTGAAAGTAAAAAAGAGGATATAATGATTAAAGAAGATTATTGGGTTGATATTTTACAAGGAATTCAGGAAGTGAATAATAAATATGTAGAGTATAGTTTTACATATGAAAATGCAATTAATAATTAAAAATATCCTAGTTAAATTATAGACAAGTCATTTATGATTTGAAAATTTTAAGTTTGTAGTTAATTTTATTTATAATAAAAAAGCTAAGCAATTTTGCTTAGCTTTTTTGTATCTTAGTGGTGACATCCACCGCCACAAGATCCGCAACCGCCTTCAACTTCGATAACTGGTTTTAAAGATAGCCCTCTACCACCGTTTTCTTCAGATGAAAGTAATCTAAATCCACCGAATTCATCAACTAATTTTTCTTCTGCAATTAAAGTTATGTCGTTAATCTTTTCAGAAACGTCTCCTTCTTTTGCTTCATCAACAGTTATGTTAAAAGCTGGTCCGCTACAACCAAATCCAGCTAAGTTAATTCTTATACTAAAGTTTTCTACTTCGTTTTCTACAAGGAAAGCCTTGAACTCGTTATATGCTTCTTCGCTTACTAAAAATTTATTCATAATATTCACCTCTTCAAATTATTCAAATTATGTTTATAGTATACCATATTACTCGGAAATAGCAATATGTTTTTTTATAAGCAAAATGTAAAAAAATACCTCAATAATTTGGAAAAGCTACTATCAAATATAATAATTTATGAATAGTATATCTTGTATAACTGATTTGGAGGATACTTATGAATAACCATATATTAAAGCAAGATGTATTAAGTGGATATTCACATAGGGATTATCATGATAAAATTCATTCAATTATAGGAAATATTAAAGAAACAATATTTTTAACTGAAGAGAATGGATGGATAAATAGTGATGGAAATAAAGTAGATGTTGGAACTTGGAATAGAGATTCTAGAATTGCTACTTTAGATAATAAAATAGAACAAAGAGGAAAGTTATTTATAATAAAGGTTAGTAATGCTACAATAGATGGAACAGGAGTAATTATTGGGCATAATAATGTAGCAATAAATATTGTAGGGCAAAAAGAGTTAAACTTAAAAAATTTTATAATAGAAAATTGTGAATTGGGTATGTATATAGAATTTTCACAAGGAGTTTCTATTCAATATATATCTTTTAAAGAAAATAAGCAGGCAATTTCAATAAATAGAAGTAGTGAAATTAGAGTGAAAAATAACTTAATAGAATCAACAAAAGATTCTTGTGTAGGCATATTCATATTAGATTCAGGAAAAGTACTGATACAAGATAATTCTATATATCTTAAGATAAGCGCTACTGTTAATAAAAATATGCAAGATAACTATTCGGGAATAACAACTGAAAATTCAACTGCTATTTATATAATAAATAATGAAATTGAAATTATTGATGGAAATTGTGAAATAGAAAATTTAGAATCCTATTGTGTAAATGGATATTGTATTAATAGCTATTCAACTCAGGATACACTTGTAAAATATAATAATTTATATATTGAAAATAATACTTTTAATCTAAATAATTGCAATTTAGTAGAATTAAATTTTTCTTCAATTTATTTAGATTCTAACAATACACGAATAGATGTTGAAGAAAATAATATTGTAGTAGAATTTAATAAGCTTGATACTAGTTGTAATGTTTTCGGAATAGGTTTTTATGGTATTCTTTATTATAATAAAAATAATGCTAATAGTATAAAGAATAATTATATTTCAGTAGAAGATAATATTTATAATCTAAATTCAAATGTAAATAGTGTTAAATATATTTGTTTTATAGGAGTTCTATTAGACTCTTATAATAGTTATAATGAGATAAAGGAAAATCAAGTAGTTCTACAAGAAAATATAGCATCATTTGAACCAGGGCCAAATAGGGCTGCAAATTTAGTTTGTGGAGTATATTTGAATCTTAATAATAAAACTAATAATATAATTGATAATGACTTTTTTATGAAGGAAAATAATATTGCTAAAAGGGATTCTATAATAACTAATTTCTCATTAATTTATTTATATTATAATAATATTTGTAATACTATTAAGGGTAATAATTTAAATGAAAGCCAGGGAAATGGAATTATATTAATTAGTAAAAATGATGTTACAGAAATATTAGAAAATAATATTATGAATAATGTAACTAATGGAATATTATTATCACAATTAAAAAATATAGATGCAACTAATACAGTTATAATAAAAGGGAATAGCATAATTAATAATGGAGAGTATGGTCTTTATATTACTAAAGGAAATTATTTAAACATTGTAAGAGGTAATAATTTTATCAGCAATATTAATAAAAATATTTATGATGATAATTCCTCAGAGTTTATGAGTTACTATGAAAAAAATTATTATAATGATTGGAATGGGGAAGAGCCATATATAATAGAAAATTCTAATTTTAAGGATTACTACTCAAGTAAACATCCATATTATAAGAATAAAGGATAGTTTAATAATAAAGTCGGCTAAGGCCGACTTTATTATTGAATTTTGAATAAATTGGCAATATAATATAAAAGGTATTGAAGATACTATTTATTAAGAGATATTTTGATGAGGTTTTGACTAGTTTAAATTATAAATTTTGTATAAATAAAAAAGAGTTAGTTAACATAAGGTTTAAGCTATATAATAAATTAATATTATGTTATAAAGAGAGGATTGTTAAATTTGAGGCCTTTTGATAAAAGTTATGTTTTGGATAAAATAAAAGAATATAATTGTAAAATAAATAAAAGTAAAATCGGTGATTATGAGATAAAATCAATAGATGGATTAAAGGGAATAGTTCAAGGATATTTATACCAAAAAGAAGATGAATATAATATAGAAATACTTGAATTACATGGTCCTAGCCATATTTGGATGAGATTAACACCATTAGAAATACAAGCTTCATATTTTGCTATAAGTATGGCAAAAGGAAAAGTTGGCGTTGTTGGATTAGGTCTTGGATATGTGATAGAAGAAATGGCCAAAAAGCCAGAGGTAGAGGAAATAGTTGTTTATGAAATCAGCCAAGAGGTAATAGATTTATATTATAGCAATTTTCCTAAGAATCCTAAAATAAAAATAGTCTGTTGTAATGCTTTTGAGGCAGAAAGTAGAAAGTTTGATTTCTTCTATGCCGATATTTATGAGTATAAGATAACATCGCAAATAGTTGAGGATTATAAAAAGTTTAATGAACTTCATGAGATTGAAGAGTATAGCTTCTTTGGAATGGAACACTTTTTATTAAGTTGTAGTTATACAGAAATAGTATGGGTGTATATACCTGAAAACTGGATGGAATCAAGCAGAAAAGCTTTTGAATCAATACAAGAGTCTAATCTTTTAGATTATTATGAAAAACTAGATGAAAACTTAGTATCTCAAGTGCTAGAAGAATTTAAAATTGTACTAAATGACATTTAATGTAAGCGCCTCCGGGGTCAATCCATATATTGGATTAACCCCGGAGGCGGCTCCATTTATTTACAAAAAATTTTAATTTCATGTTTAAATTTTGGAAAAGTGGAAATATTATTAATATCCCCTAATAATTTAAATATATATTTTACTAAAAAAAGTGCAGGATTCTCCCCCCATGCGCTTTTTTTATTGGAAATTTTCCTAATTCAATAAAAAAGAAACTTAAATATATTGACTTATTTACATAAAATGGAAATAATATATTTATAAGATATTTAAAAAAGTAATATAATAAATTTATTCGGGGTATAGGGTATGAGATGTGCTGTAATAGATATAAGAGGAAATAGAAGAGAAAAGTTAGGTAAATTTTTGATTGCTATATATATATTAAATATTATAGATTTAATATTTACAAAGTTTTTATTATGGAAAGTACCAGATTTATTTAATGATGTGAATATGTTTTTAAGGCCTCTAATATATGGGTTAGAACCTTATTTTTTAAAGATTGGGGTAATGGCATTGATATTAATTTATTGGTATTGGAGAAGTGAAAAAGCTAATATCATTCAAATGAATAGATCAATATTAGTTGGACAGATATTGATTGGAGCATATATTTTAATTAATGCAGTTCATTTGGTAAATTTAGTAATACATATAAATTAAGATTAAAATAGTTATGAATAGATTATTATTATAATTATATAGTGATTTTATGTTAAAGTTTATAAAAATTGAATAAGAAAAGCGGTACAGTAAGATTAAGTATTATAATATTAAGTAGGCACTATAAAGTGATAAGTTCATTTTGTAGTGTTTTTTTATTATAAATTTTATTTTAAATAATAGTGAGAAATTAAATATTGCTAAAATATTAATTAGTTTCTTTAAATTAAAACTTTATTTTAAAATCTAGGGTCTAATTGATATAGGTACCTATGGGCAGTTAAATTTTAAGAAGTAGAAGGAGAATATATATGTTTGATGAGAAGATAGTAAAAAAGGCTATTAAGGGAAATGACAAAGCCTTTATTATTCTTATGAATCAATGCAAAGAGCAAATTTATAGAACGGCATTTGCTTATGTAAAAGAAGAAGAAACAGCGCTAGATATTGTTCAAGAAGTTGTTTGTAAGGCATATAAATCAATTGAAAATCTAAGAGAACCAAAATTTTTTAATACATGGATAATGAGAATAGCCATTAATATATCTACAGATTTTTATAATAAGAAAAATAAAATAGTATGTATGGAGCAAGATGAATTGATAAGTAAAATGGATATTAAACATGATACTAATCATGATGAAAGATTATTCTTAATGGAATCTTTAGACAAGCTTCAAGATAAATATAAAAAAATAATTATATTAAAATATTTTGATGATTTGACTTTTAAAGATATAGCAGAAATTTTAAATATGTCGGAGAACACTGTTAAAACAAATCTGTATAAAGGTCTTTCTATTTTGAGAAATGATATGAAAAAGGAGATAATTTAATATGAATAATAATATTAAGGATATAATAAAAATACCTAAAGAATTAGATAATGCTGTATTAAAAGGTTTTGAAAAAGGTAAGAGAGAAAAGAAAAGGGCTAAACAAAAGGTAATATTTAAAAGAAGTGCAATAGCAGCAGGTATTATAGTAGCGGGAACAACAATGGCAGGAATGATTAACCCAGAGCTTGTAAGTGCAATTCCTATAGTTGGAGATGTATTTGAATATTTTAATGATGGAGTATATAAACAAGCTTCAGATAAATATGAAGAGTTAGGTAAAGATGTAAATGTAACGATTGAAGATAATGGGGTTAAAGTTACTCTTAATAAAGTTATTATTGATGATAATATTTTAGTTGCATCATTACTTGTTGAGTCAGATAAATTTATTGGATATGATGAATGGAGAAGTCCTCAAGACTTTTTAAATACTGATTTAAATATACTTATTAATGGAGAAATACCAAGTAGTTGGAGTCCTAAGGTAACTATTGTTAATGAAAGTACAGCCGCTATTATATTAGAAGCTAATGTTTCACACATTAAGATTGGTAATGAAGTTAATATAGATTTAGATATAAATAACTTTACTAGAGGAAGAAAAACTCTGGCAAAAGGAAATTGGGACTTTAATATCAAAACTATAAAAGGTAGTGAGTCTAATATTTATGAAGTTAACAAAAGTTTAAAGCTTACTGATGAAGAAATAAATATTGAAAAATTAGTCATTACACCATTAAATAATAGATTAACATTTTCAGGTATAACTGATGACTATGAGAATTTTAGAGTAGATGAAAATAAATTTATTATTAGAGATAATAGTGGAAAAATATTATTATTAGATTTTACATCCGGAAGTGTTAGTAATAAGGGGCAATATGAATATTCATATAACATTTTAAATGATTTAGGAAATACAGAATATATTGAAGTTATCAAAGTTGAAGGAAATACAGCTATAGAAAGAGAAATTAATGGATTTAATGAATATTTATTAAAGGCTTCATCTAGTGATGAAAGTAATGCTAATAGAAGTAATGAAATTATATCTAGAGAGCCTACAAAAGAAGAGTTAAGTGATGGATATGCATTAAGTAGTGTAAATTATAATGTTGATATTGATAGAGATAATGCATTTGAAAATATAGACTCTTTAATAGGTAAAGAAATAGCTGTTAATAATACCGATAAGATAATAGTTAAAGATATTGTAACTCATGATGATTATACTGAAGTTGTTATGAAAATTGATGGTAGTTATAATTATAGATTATTAAGTGGAATGGTATTATTTGATGAAGATATGAATGATGCTTGTGCTTTTGAAGGAGCTACCACTGTGTTAAATGATATTGAAGAAAAAATAGTAACTGTTAAATTAACTAAGATTGATCCAAGCAAAAAGTATACAATAGCAATTCCAGTAACTACAGATTTGGTTATTGATGAAAATGAGAAGGTAACTATAAATTTAAAGTAAAATTTGAGGCTAGCAATAATGCTAGCTTTTTTTATATATAAGTATATCGGTATATCATTATACTTTTATTTTAAATATAAAAGTATAATGATATAATTATCATATAAATGTAAATAATTTAACTAAAGATAAAAAATTTAGGAGGAAATTTAAAAATGAATATAGATAATAGTAACTTTATTTTGAAGCCTAAAAATGATTATGTATTTAAAAAGATTTTTGGTGATGAAAGGAATAAAGATATATTAATAGCATTTTTAAAAGCGGTTTTAAAAATAGATATAGAAGATGTACAAATATTAAATAGTGAGCTACCAAAGGAAAATATAGCAGATAAAAAAAGCATATTAGATATAAGAGCAACTATAAATAAGAATGTAGAAATTGATATAGAAATACAAGTATCAAGAACAATTTATATGCCACAAAGAAGTTTATATTATTGGTCAAAAATATATTGTGAACAATTAGAAAGTGGCGAAAAATATAATAAATTAAAAAAGACAATATGTATAAATATATTAGATTTCAATACTTTAGATACTAACAAATATCATAGTATGTTTAAGCTAAAGGAAAATGAAGAAAATTATGTTTTAACAGATTTATTAGAAATACACTTTTTAGAAATGAAAAAGTTAGATGAGTATAAAGAAAATGATGACTTATCACAATGGGTAAGTTTTATAAAGGCAGATTCAAAGGAGGTATTAGAGAAAATGGCGAAAGTAAATCCTAACATAGATAAAGCTGTAAATGTACTAACTACAATGAGTCAAGATAAAAAAGCAAGAGCAGAATATCTTTCACGTGAAATGGCACTGCATGATGAAGCTACTAAAATTGAAGAAGCTATGGAGGAAGGATATGAACAAGGATTAGAGCAAGGTATACAAAAAGGTATACAAAAAGGGATACAAAAAGGGATACAAAAAGGGATACAAAAAGGGATTGAACAAGGAATTGAACAAGGGATTGAACAAGGGATTGAACAAGCAAATATTAATAATGCTAAGAATTTCTTAAAGTTAGGTGTAGATGTAGAAATAATTGTTCAAGCAACAGGATTAAGTAAAGAAAAAGTGTTAGAACTTAAGAAAGAAATTTAAATGAAATCTATTAATATGTTCTATTTTATAGTAGACATTAAATGTAAAAAAATGTCACTATAGAATAGAACATTTTTATTATTTCAAATTAAGTGCTGAAAATGGAATTGCATCCCTAGGGGGAATGCTATGTTCTCCAAGGAACTTTTCCATCCAAAACATATCATGCCATTGTCCAAACTTATATCCACATTTAGTAAAATGACCAACGGTCTTATATCCAAATTTTTTATGAAAGTTTTCACTTTTTTCATTAGGATAAGTAATACATGCATTTACATTAATTATATTTTGAAGTTTAAGATATCTTTCAAGCTCATTATAAAGTAAAGTACCAACTCCATTCCTAGAGGAATTGGCTTCTACGTAAATAGAAGTTTCAACAGCCCAATCATAAGCACGTCTACCTTTAAAAGCACTTGCATAAGCATAGCCATAAATTTTATTATCTTTTTCAGCAACAATATAAGGATATTTTACTAATGTGTTTATAATTCTATTTTCAAATTCTTCTATTGTTGGAGTATCATATTCAAAGGTTATAGCTGTATTTTCAACATAATATTTATATATGGTAATAAGTTCTTTTGCATCTTCAGGTTTGGCTATTCTCACATTCATTGTATCCCTCCAGTTTTTATAGTTAAATATTTATTATTACATTACCATATTTCAACTTGATGTTACAATGAAATAATAAGAAGTAAAATATCAAAGTGTTACAATCATTTACTATTATGGAAACTGATATCAACGATTTAATAATAAATATATTAGGAGGTATTTTGGGATTTATTATATGATTTTTTTATAAAATAGTTGCTATATAATATTTAATTAAAATTATAATGCCTATATAATAGGAAATATGTAAAAACTTTACTTATTGTAAAAAATAGTGTAAAATTGATAACAAATAATCTATTTGATGCAATTATTATATAAGAAATAAAGTTCAACATTACATGAGAATTTATGAGTACAGCTAAATAGTAAAAGAAACATGTTGAAGATATTATTAGAAAATATAGTTGTATAAGTATAACTAAAGAGTATGAAAGGAGTAAATAATATGTCTATACTTAGTATTGAAAATTTAACAAAAGTTTATGGAAGCAAAGAAATTGAGGTAAAGGCTTTAAACAATATTAATTTTAAAATTAATAAAGGTGAATTTGTAGTTATTGTTGGAAAAAGTGGTTCGGGTAAAAGTACGTTATTACATTTAATGGCAGGATTAGAAACACCTACAGAAGGGAAAATAGTTATTGATGGAGTTGATATTGCTTCATTAAATGAAAAAGAGCGTTCACTTATGAGAAGAAAAAAGATAGGTTTAATATTTCAAGCATATAATTTAATTCCAATATTAAATGTTGAGGAAAATATTAAATTAGCAACAATGAATAATAAAAATAAAGATGAAAAATATATCGAAGATATTATGGATTTATTAGATATAAAAAATAGAAGAAATCACTTACCAAATCAATTATCAGGTGGACAACAACAAAGAGTGGCTATTGCTAGAGCTTTAGTTAATAAACCTGCAATTATTCTAGCAGATGAACCAACAGGTAATTTAGATACAAAAACTGAAGAGGAAGTATTAAAGCTTCTTAAAAAATCTCAAAAGGCATATAATCAAACAATAATTATGATTACACATAATTTAAACATTGCAAAATATGCAGATAGAGTCATTAATATTCAAGATGGGAATATTATTGATTGGGAGGACAAGCAAGATGAAGCTATATAATGTTGTTTACAAATATTTTAAAAGAGAAAAAAAGAAAACTCTTATAATATTATTAAGTATTATTATATCAACAGCAATGTTTTTAACTGTTAACATTGTTAGTGAAGATATCAGCATTTTAAATATAGAGAAATCAAAAGAAGAAAGTGGAGATTATCATTCAGTTTATGTAAATCCAAATAATGAACAAGTAGATTATATATTAAATGAAGATAATATAAAATATAGCGGTATAGAGAAGCTTTTAGGAGTTCATAGTATTAATAATCAAGAAATTCTTAAAATAGCTTATTTCGATGAAAATTATAGAGATCAAGTCAATATTAACATTAACTTACTAGAAGGTGAGCTACCTAAAAATAAAAATGAAATAGCATTAACAGACTGGCATTTAAAAAAGCTAAATATGGACAACCCAATAGGACAAGAAATTCAATTTGAATATATAAATAACACCACAAAAGAATTAATGCAAACAACATTTAAGATTACTGGAATTATTTCATCAGATCCAGTAGAGAAGGCAAAAGGAACAGCTTTAGGATATGTAACAGAAGAAACCGTAGAAAGTAATAGTGGGGGAAATGCTTTAGTATCTAGAATAATGTTTAGATTTAAAGATGAAAGTAATGTTAATAATCAAATAGATGAAGTGATTGTTAATGCGCAATTACAAGAAGATAATATAGAAAAAAATCAAGATTTAATTTATAGATTAGGTGATAGTAATAGTGTAAAGTTTCCTTTTTATATTATTAATTTAATAATAATATTTGCTACAGTTCTATTAATACACAACATTATGAGTATTTTAATAGCAAAGAGAAATAAAGATTATGGAATATTAAGAGCTATTGGATTTGTACCAAATGATGTAAGAAAATTATTGATTTTAGAATCTACTATTTATGCAATAATTGCTATTCCAATAGGCTTAATATTAGGAGGAATACTATCAAACATTGTAAGAAAATACTTATTTGCAACAATGTTTGATATTAGTATTTTGAGAAATAATATTAGTACTATTATATGGTTATATATTAGTACTGCTATATTAGCTATTATTACAATTATTTTATCAATAATAAAACCATTAATAGATGCATCAAATGTTGATCCTATGATAGTAATTAAAGCAACTGCAGAAAAAATAAATATTAAAGCAAATTCAAAATTTAATAGAATTATTAGTAAGTTTTGTTCTGATAAAATAAATATTGCAATAAAAAATATGATTAGAAATAAAAAGAGGACAATTATTACAATTACATCAATGACAATTATAGGAATAATGATAATTATAATGTATTCTTCTTTTACTAACAATGTATTAACTGATGGAGAATTTAATAATTGGATTAAAGGTGAGTATTTAATTTCAGGTGTTGATTATGATAATCTTACAAATAGTAAAGTTATATATAGCGAAGAATTAGTAAAAAAAATTGAAGATTCAGAAGGTATAAGTAAAATTTTACCTGTAAGATGTAAAACACTTGTTGTTGAGGCTGAAGAAGAGATATTAAATAAGCAATCAGATATCTATAAAAGTAGTCAAGAAACATATGAATCAAATGCTGTAGAGAATAATGGAGAAAAAATATATAATATTGATTTAAATAGTTTTGGTGTTGATGACATAAGTGTCTTTGAAGATAATATTATTGAGGGAAGAGAATATTTACAGGACTTTGAAGAGAAAAACTATGTTTATATTGAGGAAGAAGTTAAAGATATAATAGATATTAAAAAGGGTGACTTAATAAATATTAAATTTGTAGTATTAACAGAAGAAGGGTATGTTTTTAATGATTCTGTAGAGTTTGTAGTAGTTGGTTTTATTACAGAAAGCACTATAGCTAATAGACAAGCAGAAAGTAAGATTGATTTATTTATGCACACATCACAATTTAATAAAGTGGTAGGTAATAGTGGATATGAAAGAGTTGATATTTGGACTGATAAAGAGGTTGATCAAGAATATATAGAAAATAAATTACAAAATATTGTTGAAGAAGCTGGAGTAGGGCAGGTACTTAATTTTAAAGATGAATTTGAGAGTATGAAAGCCTCAAATAAAAAATCAGATAATATGACTTTAATATTTGCTATACTACTTGGTGTTTTAGCAGCTACTAACATTTATACTACTATTAGTACTAATATTATGGGAAGAAGAAGAGAATTTTTCTTATATAATGCTGTAGGAATTACAAAGGGAGAAATTAGAGATATATCTGTAATAGAAGGAAGTATATATGGAACTGTTAGTTTAATTATATCTGTAATTATTGGATTAATAGTTAGAAGTATTATTATTAGTGAGTTTCTTACAGAGCAATTAATAGATACAGAAATGATATTAGTATTAATTATTACATCATTGATATTAATATTATCAGGGATTATTTCAACTATAATATCTTTATATTTTGTTAATAAAAGTGATAATACTGAATTTTTAAGAGCATAGGGTAGAGGAATAAAATATAAATTATAATTGTTTATTAAAAAATAGAAAAAAGCTATATCAAGAATTTAAGGGTGTGAAAATTTGATTCTTGATATAGCTTCTATTTATTTACTTAACTTATACTACTTTACAACTATATTAACAAGTCTTCCTTTAATAACGATAACTTTAACTATAGTTTTTCCTTCAGTAGCAGCAACAATAGCTTCATCAGCTAAAGCAGCAGCTTTAATTCCTTCTTCATTTAAGTCAGAAGCAACATTAATTCTATTCTTAATCTTACCATTAACTTGGATAGCTATTTCAACTTCATCTTTAACTAAAGCCTTAGCATCGTATGTTGGCCAAGCTTCGTTAAATACTGAATACTTACCAGTTAATAATGACCATTGTTCTTCAGCAAAGTGAGGAGCAAATGGAGCTAAGATCTTAATAAAGCTTTCACATACAGTCTTTAAGAAATCTAAGTTCTTAGTTTCTTCTTGAACATACTTAGATAAAGCATTGATGAATTCCATCATTCTTGCAATAGCAGTGTTGAATTGCATTTTTTCTCCATCTTCAGTAACACCTTTAATAGCGTTATTTAACCAGAAGTTTAACTCTTTTTCTGCTTTATCCATAGTATCTTTGTTATTTGTACCAGCTTCAATAGCTTCTCTGCAGATAGTTAAGTATCTTTCAATTCTATCTACGAATCTAGCAACAGACTTAATACCATCATCACTCCAAGCTCCACCTTCAGTGTAAGCAAATCCGAACATTAAGTACATTCTAAATACGTCTGCACCATATTCTTTGATGTAATCATCTGGAGAGATAGTATTTCCTTTAGACTTAGACATCTTTAATCCGTCTGGTCCTAAGATAAGTCCTTGGTGAGTTAAGCTCTTGAATGGTTCATCAAAGCTTAAGTAACCCATATCTCTTAAAGCCTTAGTTATAAATCTTGCATATAATAAGTGCATACAAGCATGCTCTGGTCCACCAACATATTTGTCAACTGGAAGCATCTTATCTACTTTTTCTTTATCAAATGCAATTTCAGTATTCTTGTTATCTACATATCTCATTTGGTACCAAGAAGAGCAAACGAATGTATCTAAAGTATCACATTCTCTCTTAGCTGGCTTACCACAACAAGGACAAGTAGTATTAACGAATTCTTCGCATTTAGCAAGTGGTGACTTACCATCTGGAGCAAATTCAACATTGTATGGTAATTCGACAGGAAGATCTTTTTCTGGAACTGGAACAGCACCACAATCTTCACAGTAGATTATTGGAATTGGAGCACCCCAATATCTTTGTCTTGAAACTAACCAGTCTCTTAATCTGTAATTAACTTTAGCAGATCCTAAACCTTGTTTAGCTAATTTTTCAACAATAGCTTCTTTAGCTTGTTCTGTAGTTAATCCATCGAATTCACCAGAGTTAACTAAAACACCGTATTCACAGTATGGTAATTCAACTTCTTCACCTTTTTTGCTAGTTATAACTTGGTCTATTGGTAAGTTAAACTTAGTTGCAAAAGCATAGTCTCTTTCATCGTGAGCTGGAACAGCCATAACAGCACCAGTACCATAAGTTGCAAGAACATAGTCTCCAACCCAAACTGGAACTTCCTTACCGTTTATAGGGTTTATAGCGTATGAACCAGTGAATACACCTGTTTTTTCTCTTGTAAGAGATTGTCTTTCTATATCAGATTGCTTTTTAGCAGCTTCTTTATATTCTTCAACAGCAGCCTTATTTTCAGCAGTAGTTATTTCATCTACTAATGGATTTTCAGGAGCTAAAACAACATAAGTAACACCGTTTAAAGTATCAACTCTTGTTGTGAATACATTAAAGTTAATGTCTGAATCTTTAACTTTGAAGTTAACTTCAGCACCAGTAGATTTACCAATCCAGTGTTTTTGCATAGCAACTGTCTTTTCTGGCCAATCTAAAGTATCTAGTTTTTCTAATAGTTCATCAGCATACTCAGTAATTTTGAAGAACCATTGAGTTAAGTCTTTCTTAGTAACTTCAGTTGAACATCTTTCACAAGCACCATCAACAACTTGCTCATTAGCTAAAACTGTGTTACAAGATGGACACCAGTTTACAGGAGCTTTCTTTCTGTAAGCTAATCCATTCTTTAATAATTGTAAGAAGACCCATTGAGTCCATTTATAATATTCAGGAGTACAAGTTATAACTTCATTTTCCCAGTTAAACATTGCTCCCATAGCCTTTAATTGTTCTTCCATAGTTTTTATATTCTTTTCAGTAGAATCCCATGGATGAATTCCTGTTTTAATTGCAAAGTTTTCTGCAGGTAAACCAAAGGCATCAAACCCCATTGGTTGGAATACATTGTATCCTTGCATTTTCTTTAATCTTGCCCATGAATCAACAGGTCCGTAGTTAAACCAGTGACCAGCATGTAATTGGCTTCCTGATGGATAAGAGAACATTTCTAAAACGTAAAGTTTTTCACCCTCTGCATCTGGATTGAATTTGTAAAGTTCAGTTTCTTCCCACTTCTTTTGCCATTTTTTATCGATGGCAGTTCCGTAGTTACTCATAGTTTTAACCCTCCTTAGATGTAATGGAAATATATCAATTAATTATTCCCTAAATTAATAAAAATATATAAAAAAAGCCTTTCATCTCAATTAAGAGACGAAAAGCTATATTTCGCGGTACCACTCTTATTAGAATTTAGTAGTTTAGTTTAAGTGTAGCAAATATAATAACTTGCCACTTATCACTTGAAACTGACTAACTTCTCACTTAAATCCGTAACGGGGATTCCGTACTTGCTTCTAAACAAGTAAGCTCCAAGGCAAGTTCCTATAAATGTATCACTGTTTTTCAGCACCCAACAGCTCTCTTAAGACTACAATATTATAGTACTACTCCTTTTCAAAGCAGTAAAAATATTTTATTAATATTTTAAATAATAATTAATTATATAGTAATTTATTAGAATAAGTCAAGATGTCTGCATATTTTGAGTTTATAGGGCTAATAGTATTAAGCTACATTATTAAATAATAAAAATATGATGATATAATAATATTTTATAGGCTTAATAAATTATTATTGATATTTATATGTATATAGATATATAATCTATGAAGTCTGTTTCATGCTACAAAATTCGATAAAAATAAAACATCTGATTAGTAAAGGATTATATAGATTATTTAAAAATTAAGGTTTATTAGATAAAAGTTTAAATTTTAGTATTAATAATAGGATAACTTTAGGAGTGATAATATGTCATGTTTAGGAAATATAATTTGGTTTATATTTGGAGGTTTTTTGGGAGCACTAGGATGGCTGTTTGTAGGAATACTTTGGTGTATTAGTATTATAGGAATACCAGTAGGATTACAATGTTTTAAGATGGCAAGGCTTCAATTTGCGCCTTTTGGAAAAGATGTAATTACAGTTAGTGATAGTGGAGGAAGCTTAATATTAAATATATTATGGATAATATTTGGTGGATTGGAGTTATGTATTGCGAATTTAGTTAGTGCATTATTTTTATGTATTACTATTATAGGAATACCTTTTGCAATGCAATCTCTAAAAATGGCCAAGTTATCATTAATGCCATTTGGAAAAGAAGTTAGATAATAAGCCTTCGATAATAGTGTTTATCTAAATTTTGATTTAGATAGGAATACAACATTATATTTTTGATAAAACTAAAGAAGAAAAAATATCTAACAAAGGATGGAGTGATTTTGTGGCAATATTAAATTGTGTTATAGGTATAGCGTTTATATTTCTTGTAGCATTTTTGCTTTCAAATAACAAGAAAAAAATTAACTGGAGAACTGTAATAATTGGTTTTTTAATTCAATTTGGATTTGCTCTTGCTGTATTAAAGTGGAGTGTAGGAAAATATGTGTTAAGTAAAGTAGCACTAGGAGTACAATCAGTAATTGATTATGCAAAAGAAGGGATAAGTTTTTTATTTGGATCATTAGCTAATGATGGAAGTATATTTGCTGTTAATGTATTAGGAGTAATTATATTTATATCAGCTGTTGTATCAGTTTTATATTATTTAGGAATTATGCAATTCGTTATAAAGATAATAGGTGGAGCTTTATCAAAGCTTCTAGGAACATCTAAATTAGAAACTATATCAGCTTCAGCTAATATATTTTTAGGTCAAACAGAGGCGCCTCTTTTAATTAAACCATATGTAGAGAAACTTACTGAGTCAGAATTATTTACAGTTATGGTTGGAGGACTTGCATCTGTTTCAGGATCAATATTAGTTGGATATTCATTACTTGGTATTCCAATAGAATATCTAGTATCAGCAAGTTTTATGTCTGCACCTGCAGGGCTTATAATGGCTAAGATTATAATACCGGAGATAAAGCAAGCAAAAGTAAATGAGGAAATTGAAATGGTTAAAGATGATTCAGCTAATGTTGTTGACGCAGCAGCTAAAGGTGCTATAGATGGATTAGGATTAGTGCTTAATATAGCAGCTATATTATTAGCATTTGTAGCTTTAATAGCACTTATAAATGGTCTTATAGGATTTATAGGAGGATGGTTTGGAATTGCAAACTTAAGCTTACAATCTATTTTAGGATATATATTTGCACCAGTTGCAGCTATTATTGGTGTGCCATGGGGAGAAGCGGTAACAGCAGGATCATTAATTGGTCAAAAGGTTATATTAAATGAATTCGTAGCATTTTCAAGTCTTTCTGAAATTATGTCTACATTATCAGCAAAGACAGTAGCAATAGTTACTTTTTCATTGTGTGGATTTGCTAATATTTCATCTATAGCTATATTAATAGGTGGTATAGGTGGTATGGCTCCTAGTAGAAAACCTGATATAGCACGTTTAGGATGGAAGGCTATTATAGCAGGAACTCTTGCTAATCTTCTAAGTGCAACAATAGCAGGACTTTTATTAACAATATAATATACAAAAAATGTAAGCACCTCCGAGGTCGATCCATTATATGGAATAACCTCGGAGGTGATTATATTTTAACTTAATAAAATCTTAATAAATATGATAAATTTTTTGTAAGACTTACTTGATAGTATATAAATATAAATTAATTGCCATGGTATAATAATACAATGTGAAGGGAGTGTGTTTTGAGAAATGATAAAAAATAATGTTTTAGTAGTAGATGATGATAAGGAAATTGTTGATGCAATTGATATATATTTAAGAAACGAAGGAATTAATGTAATTAAGGCTTATGATGGGATAGAGGCATTAGAAGCTTTAATGGAAAATGATGTACATCTTATTTTAATGGATATAATGATGCCAAAGATGGATGGATTAAGAACAACAATGAAAATAAGACAGGAAAAAAATATACCTATTATTTTAATTTCAGCAAAGTCTGAAGATACAGATAAAATATTAGGTCTTAATATGGGAGCAGATGATTATATAACTAAACCATTTAATCCATTAGAGCTTATAGCAAGAGTTAAATCACAATTAAGAAGATATACTGTTTTGGGGAATTATAGTGGACAAAATAAAGAAGAAACTAAATCAATAATAAGTAGTGGAGGTCTTTCTTTAAATCAAGATACTAAAGAGGTTCTAGTTGATGGAGAAGGAATAAAACTTACAGCAACTGAATTTGGAATATTAGAATTATTACTTAAAAATCAAGGTAGAGTATTTTCTATAGATGAGATTTATGAAAAAGTTTGGAAAGAGCCAAGTTATAATGCTGAAAATACTGTGGCGGTTCATATAAGAAGGATTAGAGAAAAAATTGAGATTAATCCTAAAGAGCCTAAATATTTAAAGGTGGTGTGGGGAATTGGATACAAAATCGAAAAATATTAATAGAGAAGAGGAAAATAAACTAGATATAAAAAAAGAAAAAAGTAATAGTAAAAGAACATTTAAGAAAAATAGTAATAAAAAATATATAATTTATATTTTAATAGTTATAACATTAGTAACTACAATCTTATCTGGATTAGAAGTTAAAGACAATTTAGGATACGTTATACCAGATAAAATAGATACTCAAACTGAAGTAGCTGCAAATATAGATGATTATACTAATTTAGTAGAAAAATATTCATTATATTATAAATCATCTAGTTATACGAAAGATAAAGATAATATTACCCAAAATGATATAGAAATATGTAAGTCAGAATTGCAAAGCAAAGCAGATTCTGAATATGAAGATTATAAAGATTCTAAATATAATGATAGTAGTTTTAGTAATTTAACTTATGAACAACAAGAAAAGATTTTAAATGAAGAAAGAGAAAAAATTAATGAAAAATATACTTTAAGTGATGAAGAAATGAATGAGTATATTTTAAATAGAAAAAGTAATAGTGCAAGTGATTTAAATAATAAAATAAAATCTTATATTAATTTAAATTTTAGAGCTTATGATAAATTAAGTGATCTTTGGATTGGTGGAAGTGAAATTGATCCTAGCGAAATTAGAGAAACTAGTAGATACTTCAAAGAAATAAACATTGATTACAATGGAAATGTAATAGAAAAAATATATGTGAATGGTAAAGAAGTAGAGAGAAATAATGTATTAAGTAGGTTTGTTGATAATTATAGTTATGGATTTAGATATATTGGTTATTCTTCTTATGAGACTACAAGTAGCATTGAAAGATCGTATTATGACTACAATAATGAAGATAAGCATAATGTAACTTTATATATATGGATGCCAAAAGAAATTCAGTCAGGAGATATAGTTTATGAAAGCTTTAAGGGGATTAAGAAAAATATTAATAGTTTTTATTTAAGTTGTATTGTATTTGTAATATTTTTTGTATTATTAATTCTTTGTATATTATATTTAGCTAAATATAAACCAAAATCAGAATTAATAGAAGGAATAGTAAATAAATTAAAAGTTTATCCTATTGAATATAAAATAGGAGTAGCAATATTAGCTTGGATAATATGGAATATGATGCCTCGTATATATTATAATTCAAGTTATTATGTAAGAAGATTAAATTTAAGTTCAATGATTTGGGCAACTATAGTAGTAGTTATTTATTACTTCTTAATTAAAATAATAATTATTAACTATCATGAAGGAACACTATTTAAGAATAATATTACAATTAAAGTTTGGAATTATTTAAGTTATGTAATGAATAGAGGATCCATAATAAGAACATTCTTAATAATGACAGCCTTATATATATCAATTGGGTTAGTCTTGTTTTTCTTATCAGCATGGTTATGGATATGGCCAATTGGAATAGTAGCTGGAATAATATTAACAATTATATATATTGTAATGCTAATTAAGGATTTAGTTTATTTAGATAAAATAATGGTTGGAGCTAAAGTTGCAGCAGAAGGAAAGCTAAATTATAAGATTGATGAAAAGGGAAGAGGGCATCTTAGGGAGTTAGCACATGATATAAATAATATAAAAGAAGGTTTAAGAAAGTCTGTTGAAAATGAGATGAAGAGTGAGAATATGAAAACTGAACTTATAACTAATGTATCTCATGATTTAAAGACTCCATTAACTTCAATTATTAATTATATTGATTTATTAAAGAGAGAAAATATTGAACCAGAGAATGCTAGAGATTATGTAAGTATATTAGATAAAAAGTCTCAAAGACTTAAGATATTGATAGAAGATTTATTTGAAGCATCTAAGGCTGCTAGTGGGGCAATGGAACTTAATATTACTAAAATAGATATTGGACAATTATTAAAACAAGCCTTAGGTGAAAATGATGAGAGATTTAAAGATAGTAATCTAGAGGTAAAATTAAATATTCCTAATGATAAAGTATTTATAAATGGTGATGGGAAAAGACTATATAGAGTATTTGAAAATCTTATTTCTAATATTGTTAAATATTCCTTAAGTAATACAAGAGTATATATTGATATGTTCAAGGAGAACGAGGAAGTAATTATAGTAATGAAGAATATATCGGCTTATGAATTAAGTTTTGATACAAATGAAATAACTAATAGATTTAAACGTGGAGATGCATCAAGAAGTACAGAAGGATCAGGATTAGGTCTTGCTATTGCTAAAAGTATAGTAGAGCTTCATAATGGAAGTTTTAAGATTGAAGCTGATGGAGATTTGTTTAAGTCTATTATAAAATTGAAGTAGGAGTATTTTTAATACTTATAACCATATATTTATGTGTTTTGAGTTTTTATAAGATTATAAAATAAATAAAGG
The DNA here is from genome assembly GCF_015555905.1 of Clostridium sp. D43t1_170807_H7. Lineage (GTDB taxonomy): Bacteria > Bacillota > Clostridia > Clostridiales > Clostridiaceae > Clostridium. The sequence continues at coordinate 121,851 of NZ_JADNLK010000009.1, read as the reverse complement.
TAGAAGATAATGATAATTAAAAATTTATCTTCTAGCTTTATTATTTTTATTCTATACTTTTTAAAGATTCTATCATGTCTATTTTTTTAACTTTCTTTCTTAGTAATAAATTTGATATTACTGTTACTACTAAAGTTAGAGTTATAGCAAAAATTATAGAAGCAATATTAAGTTTATTTGGTGCAAGCTGATCAGCAGCTGATAGTGCTTGTGATAGTGCAGAAAATCCTAAGTATCCTAAAGGCAATGCAACAATTGCAGAAAAAATAGCAATCATAATATTTTCTCTAAATATTAAGTTGTTAATTTTATTTTTTTGATAGCCTAGCACTTTTAATGTAGCTAACTCACGAGTTCTATCAAATATATTTATAGATGATATTGTATAAATAGCAGCAGCAGCTAATATTACTGCACTAAATATGAAAGTTATCATAGCTGGATAGCTTTGTTCCATGCTTGCAGTTATTGTGTCTTTTAAATCTGATATACTTGAAACTTTAATAATAGAATCATTTTCTTTAAATGTAGTTATTGCATCATCAAAAGATTTAGAATCATTTATATCTGCTAATATAGTTGATGGTAAGAAATCAATGTCAAAACTTTCTAAGTATTTTGGAGTACAATAAATTACGTCATTAATATATTGTTCTGATATTTTAGATACATTAGCAGTTAATGATTTATCCTTTAAATTAGGAGAAATAAAGCTTAGGTCAATTTTATCTCCTTCAGATATTTTATATTTATTTGCAAAAGTTCTTGATATTATCACTCCAGTATCATCTAAAGATATTTCATTAGAGTTAATATCATGGATTTTGATTAATTTATTATCTTTTTCTGTTACTAATAAAGTAGTGTCTACTTTATTAGATGTATTATCTGAATTAATAAATTGAACTGCTAGTTCTGATACTAGATAATGATCTTCAATAAAATTAGGTAAATCTAGTGAATTATCTACTAAAGGAGTTTTGTAATCTAATCTTAAATCATATTTATTTAACGTATCAACTTTTCCAACTAATGAAGTCATAGATAATATATATCCAAAAGCTACTATAAGAAGAACAACGCATACTATAAGTCCACATGAAGTAAATAATGCTCTTTGCTTAGTTAAGAATATATTTCTTAAAATTAGCTTATTTCCATAAGAAAGTCTTGTCCAAATAGAAGGAAATCTTTCTAATAATATAGGCTTAGAGTTTTTTGGTGGTTTAGGTCTCATTGCTTGTGCTGCATTTTCTTTTAAAACTTTTTTACAAGAAAAATAAGCAGCAATTATTCCTAAAACAATTGATAAAACAATAGTTGGAATAGCAAATAATACATTAATTGATAACTTGAAATAAGGGAATGAGTATATTGCATCAAATTGAGAATTTCCAATTTGAGTAAATAATACAAATCCTAAAATAGAACCTATTATTGAACCCAATATACCAACAAAAATTGAGTAATTAATATAATGAAGTATTATTTTACTGTTTTTTACACCAAGTGCTTTCATTACTCCTATTTGATTTCTTTGAGAATCTACGATTCTTGAAAGAGTTAAATAAATAATAACTGAAGCTACCATAAATAGAACTAAGGGAAGTATAATACTCATTGATCCGTTTGATGCAATAGTACTAGCCGTATTTGAATAACTAATAGTTCTTTCTTTAGTTAAATAATATAAATAATTTGAGTCTTTAGAATTTTCTTCTATAGTCTCACCTATAGCTTCAGAATCATAGCTATTATCTATGTCAATCATTAATTCATTATAAATTGTATCTCCAAAAAGTTCAGAAATACTTTCATCAGATATATAAGCAACACCATAAATTTTATGATCAGGAACAACAAGCGAAGCATCTTTTATGTTATAAGCATGTTCAACATTTTCACACAAGCCACTAATTATAAATTTATAATCCGCATTATTTACATTTATAGTAATTTGATCATTAACATTAAAATTATGTTCTTTTGCATAACGACTATCGATCATAATTTCATTTTTGTTTGTTGGTACTGAACCTTCTATAATTGTAGAACGATTTATTTTATTATTTTTAGGAATTGAATGAATTTTTAAATCAGTTGTTAAGTCATCAAATTTTTGCTTACCTTCAAAAGTAATTCTTTTTTCAATTTTATTTATTCCTTTTATCTTTTCAAGAGAGGAAATATCTGAATCTGAAATTTGAGAATAATATACATAAAGATCACTTAGGTTATTTTCTTTATAATATTGTTCTGTATATGTTTTGAGTCCAGTAGATAGTGTTAGCAATCCAGTTGAAAAAAAAGCTCCAACAGCAATAATTAAGATAATAGCTATAAATTGCCCCTTTGACTGTTTAATATCTCTAAGTGTTTTTAAAAGTAGTTTTTTCATTACCAATCAATCTCCTCAACACTCTTTTTTTCTTTATTGATGGTTATGCTTTCTATAAGTCCACTTTTTACTTTAATAACTTTATCAGCCATAGGGGCAATAGCTGAATTGTGAGTAATTAAAATTACACATTTTTTTGTTTTTCTATTTATATCTTGAAGCAATTTTAGTACAGATTTACCAGTAACATAATCTAAAGCTCCTGTAGGTTCATCACAAAGTAACAATAAAGGATTTTTAGCTACAGCTCTTGCAATAGCAACTCTTTGTTGTTCACCACCAGATAGTTGAGAAGGAAAGTTTTTTAGTCTATTTTTTAATCCCACAGTATGCAGAATTTCTTTTGCATCTAAATGATCTTTACAAACTTCAGAAGCGAATTCAACATTTTCTAATGCATTTAAGTTAGGAATTAAGTTATAAAATTGAAATACAAATCCTACCTTTTCGCCTCTATATGAAGTTAGTTTTTTTTCATTAAATGATGTTATATCTTCACCTGCAACAATAACTTTTCCAGATGTTGCAGTATCCATACCACCAAGAATATTTAGAATGGTACTTTTGCCGGCTCCACTTGCACCTAAGATTACTACAAATTCACCTTCTTTAATAGAAAAATCTACACCATTAACTGCATTAATTTCTACATCACCTACCTTATATTTTTTTGTAACATTTTTAAATTCGATTAAGTTTTCCAAAAACAAACACTCCTTTTAATAAAATGTAAAAAAACAATATATTATATATAATACCAATTATTAACTATAGGGTAAAGAAAAAAAAGTGCGCATTTTAATAAAATAAGCAAAAAAAATAAATATTTATATTTTTTAAGTGGAATGTTGTCGTAAAAAAGTATACATATATATAACTTATAAATTTTTAAATATATTCATTTAATAAATTAATATCAATTGATAATCAGTATCTATTTAGATTTTATAAACTAAGTAATAAAGCTAACTGATACACATTATCAATTAGAAAATTTTTTTAATTTTTTTTCAAAAAAGACTTGTAATTAATAATTATTATTATATAATAATAGATGTAAGGTGATTCGAAGTAATCACAAAACAAAGAGTAAAACACAAAAGTAAATAAATAAGAATTTAAGAAAATGAAATATATAATAAATGAATTTTTGGAGGAATAGATTATGAAGAAGTTTGTATGTACAGTATGTGGATATGTTCATGAAGGAGAAACTGCACCAGCAGAATGCCCATTATGCCATGTTGGAGC
>NZ_JADNLK010000009.1:0-118103 GCF_015555905.1 Clostridium sp. D43t1_170807_H7 | reverse complement strand
GTTTGTATGTACAGTATGTGGATATGTTCATGAAGGAGAAACTGCACCAGCAGAATGCCCATTATGCCATGTTGGAGCTGATAAGTTCGTAGAACAAGCTGGAGAATTAGTATTTGCTGATGAACACAGAATTGGAGTAGCTCAAGGTGTAGACGAAAGAGTAATCGAAGGATTAAGAGCTAACTTCGTTGGAGAATGTACAGAAGTAGGAATGTACTTAGCAATGTCAAGACAAGCAGATAGAGAAGGATTCCCAGAAGTTGCTGAAGCTTACAAGAGAATAGCTATCGAAGAAGCAGAACACGCTGCAAAATTTGCTGAATTATTAGGAGAAGTAGTTGTTGCTGATACAAAAGCTAACTTAGAAGCTAGAGTAGCTGCAGAACATGGAGCAACTCAAGGTAAATTAGATTTAGCTAAATTAGCTAAAGAATTAAACTTAGATGCAATCCATGACACAGTTCACGAAATGTGTAAAGATGAAGCTAGACACGGAAAAGCTTTCGAAGGATTATTAAACAGATACTTTGCTTAATAAATTTTAAAAAACTACAAAAGTATAGAATGCTTGTACTTTTGTAGTATATAGTTTAAAATAAATAAGAAAATAAATGAAAGATATGAAATTTTAGGAGGAAGTAAAATTATGAAGAAATTTGTATGTACAGTATGTGGATATGTTCATGAAGGAGAAACTGCACCAGCAGAATGCCCATTATGCCATGTTGGAGCTGATAAGTTCGTAGAACAAGCTGGAGAATTAGTATTTGCTGATGAACACAGAATTGGAGTAGCTCAAGGTGTAGACGAAAGAGTAATCGAAGGATTAAGAGCTAACTTTGTTGGAGAATGTACAGAAGTAGGAATGTACCTAGCAATGTCAAGACAAGCTGATAGAGAAGGATTCCCAGAAGTTGCTGAAGCTTATAAGAGAATAGCTATCGAAGAAGCAGAACACGCTGCAAAATTTGCTGAATTATTAGGAGAAGTAGTTGTTGCTGATACAAAAGCTAACTTAGAAGCTAGAGTAGCTGCAGAACATGGAGCAACTCAAGGTAAATTAGATTTAGCTAAATTAGCTAAAGAATTAAACTTAGATGCAATCCATGACACAGTTCACGAAATGTGTAAAGATGAAGCTAGACACGGAAAAGCTTTCGAAGGTCTATTAAACAGATACTTTGCTTAATATATAAAATTTACTATAAAAAGAACCATGCTATGAAGCATGGTTCTTTTTATATGTAATTTACTTAGATGGTATTAAATAGTACTTGGTTGATGTATAATATATATAAGAAGAGAGAGCTAAAGTTTGAAAGGAATTAATGATTTATGGCATATATAGTATTACTAGTAATGTTTTTTTTATTAAATTTATTGTCTGCACTATCATTAATATTTATCGAAAGAAAAGAACCGACAACAACATGGGCTTGGCTTATAATACTAATTGCATTACCAGGTATAGGATTTATTTTATACCTATTATTGGGGCAAAATTTGAGTAGGCAAAAAATATTTAGAGAAAAAAAGCTTGCAGATAAAATTAAAAGATATAAATTAAGAAGTAATCATGAACTACCTAGTTTTGATAGTGAAATTAATGAGAATTATGAAGATTTGATTTTAATGAATTATAACCATTCAGGAGCAGTTTATACTACTGGGAATGAAGTAAAAACCTATATTAATGGAGAAGATAAATTTAGAGAATTATTGAATGATATTAGAGCTGCAAAAAGTTTTATACATATCGAATACTATATTTTTAGATATGATGATTTAGGAAGAGCGTTGATAAAAGAACTACATGAAAAGGTTAAAGATGGTATAGAAGTAAGATTACTTATAGACGGCATGGGATCAAAGCGAATTACTAAAAAAATAATTAAGGAAATAGAATCTTATGGAATAAAGATGGCTATATTCTTTCCAGGAGTTTTACCACATATTAATACCCGTATTAATTATAGAAATCATAGAAAGATAGTTGTTATTGATGGTAAAATTGGATATGTTGGTGGATTTAATGTTGGAAATGAGTATGTTAACAAAGGAAAGCAATTTAAATTTTGGAGAGATACTCATATCCGAGTTAGAGGGGAAGCTGTCAATGAGTTAAATAAGAGATTCATATTAGATTGGGACTATGCTTCAGATGAAAAAATGGGTAATATGTCAATGTATTTTCCGACTCCAGAGATAGTAGGCGATGTAGGAATGCAAATAGTATCTTCTGGACCAGATCATATGGAAGAATATATTAAAAATTCTTATATGAAAATTATAAATAATGCAAAAAACTATGTTTATATTCAAACTCCATATTTGGTACCGGATAGTCCAATGATGGAGGCATTAAAAATATCAGCTCTTTCGGGGGTTGATGTTAGAATTATAGTTCCTGGAGCTCCAGATCACTTTTTTATGGAATGGATGTTAAGTGCTAATATAGGATTGCTAATAGAATATGGAATAAAGATATATCGTTACGGTAATGGATTTATTCATTCTAAAACAATTGTAGCAGATGGAGAAGTATGTAGTATTGGAACCGCAAATTTAGATATAAGAAGTTTTAAATTAAATTTTGAGATAAATGCATTTATTTATAATGAAACAGTAGCTAAAGAACAAGAAAAGATATTTTTAGAGGATCAATTAAAATCTAAATTAGTTATAAAAGAAGAATATTATAAAAGATCTAAAAATTTAAAAATTAAAGAATCATTAATAAGATTGTTAGCACCTATTTTGTAGGATAATATAAAATGATAAAAAAAATATGTAAAAAGATTGACAAGATGGTTAAATATGGTTAAAATTAATAAAAAGTAAATTAATGATAATTAAGAGAGGGATATATTATGAAAGGATTAGAAAAGAATTTAACAGCAAAATTTTATAGCTTTTTTTATTTTATATTCTGGGGCTTTTATTTTAGCGCTAGCTATTTCTTTTGCAAAAATAAATATAAATTTTTTCTAATGAGTGTTTAGGGAACCTTTTTATATATCTTAATATCTAAAAGTGTATTTAAAGTATGGTTATAAGAGAGAGCTCATTAAGGGTTCTCTTTTTTATATATTGAAAACTAAGAAATAAAAAAATATAAAGTTTTCAATTTTAAAAATTTTTTAAGGGGGCATTTTAAATGGTAGTAATATTAAAACCAAAAACAAGTCAGGAGACAATTAAAAAATTAACAGGAGAATTAGAATCTTTAGGTGTAACAGTAAATCCTGTTATTGGTGCAGAAATGAGTATATTAGGATTAGTTGGGGATACAACAAAAATAGATCCTTCATACATTGAAGCAAATCCTAATGTTGAAAGGGTAATGCATGTTCAAGAACCTTTTAAGAAAGCAAATAGATTATTCCATCCAGAAAATACAATAATTGATGTTAATGGTCATACTATTGGAGGAAATAAAATTGCAGTAATAGCTGGACCTTGTTCAGTTGAAAATAAAGAACAAATTGCATTAGTTGCAGATGAAGTTAAAAAACATGGAGCTAGTTTCTTAAGAGGTGGGGCATTTAAACCAAGAACTTCTCCATATAGTTTCCAAGGATTAAAATATGAAGGTTTAGAATTATTAAATGAAGCGAAAGCTAAAACAGGATTACCAATAGTGACAGAACTTATGTCACCATATGATATAGAAACATTTGTTGAAAAAGCTGATATAATTCAAGTAGGTGCAAGAAATATGCAAAACTTTGATTTATTAAAAGAGTTAGGTAAGATTAATAAACCAATACTTTTAAAGAGAGGCTTATCTGCAACAATAGAAGAGTTATTAATGAGTGCAGAATACATTATGGCTGGTGGTAATGAACAAGTTATTCTTTGTGAAAGAGGAATAAGAACTTTTGAAACATACACTAGAAATACTTTAGACTTAAGTGCTGTACCAGCAATTAAAAAATTAAGTCACTTACCAGTAATAATTGATCCAAGTCACTCAGCAGGAAAATGGTGGATGGTAGAACAACTATCAAAGGCAGCAGTAGCTGTAGGAGCTGATGGTCTTATAATTGAAGTTCATAATGATCCACAAAAAGCATTATGTGATGGACAACAATCATTAAAGCCAGATGTATTTGCAAAATTAATGGAAGATTTAAAACTTATTGCAGCAGCAGTAGGACGTGAAATATAGAAAGGATAGTAATATGGAACTAATAGTTGATTTAAAAGATAGAAGTTATCCAATTATAATTGAAAAGGGACTTATTAATAGGGTTTCAGAAGAAATTAGAAAGGTATACAAGGGAAAGAAGATATTTATTATTACAGATGATAATGTAAATAAATATTATGGGGAAAAAATTAGTGAGAAATTAAAGGATAGTAACTTTGAAGTTAAGTTGTTATCATTAAAACCAGGTGAAGAAACTAAAAACTTTAACACATTACCTATTGTATATAATGAACTTCTAGATTTTAATTTAACTAGAAGTGATTTGATAATTGCATTAGGGGGAGGAGTTATAGGAGACCTAGCAGGGTTTGTAGCTTCTACATATTTAAGAGGAGTTGACTTTGTACAAATACCAACATCACTTTTAGCACAGGTTGATAGTAGTGTTGGTGGGAAAGTAGCAGTAGATTTAGATAGAGGGAAAAACTTAGTAGGGAGTTTTTATCACCCAAAATGCGTATTAATAGATCCAGAAGTATTAAATACATTAGAAGATAGATTTTTTATAGATGGAATGGCGGAAGTTATTAAATATGGATGCATTAAGGATAAAGAATTCTTTGATTATCTTGAAAAAATGGAAAATAATAAACAATTAATCAACAATATGGAAGTGGTTATCCACAAATGTTGCGATATTAAAAGGCAAGTTGTGGAGAATGATGAAAAAGATAAAGGCGAAAGAATGCTTTTAAATTTTGGTCATACTTTAGGTCATGCCATAGAACAATATTATAATTATACTAAATATAGTCATGGTGAAGGTGTTGCCATTGGAATGTATGTAATAAGTAAAATTAGTGAAGAAAAAGGATTAACTAAAAAAGGAACTTCTCAAAAAATTAAAAATATTTTAGTTAAATATAACCTTCCATATGAAATAGATGTTAATATTGAAGAAACTTTAGAAGTAATTAATTTAGATAAGAAGAAATTAGGAAATTATTTAAATGTAATTATTTTAAAGGAAATAGGAAGTTCAGAAATATATAAAACTACAGCAGAATTTTTTAAGAAATAAAAGAGGAGATTGTATGGCAGATTTAAAGATAAATCCATCAAAGCTTAAAGGAGAAGTAAAAATACCACCTTCAAAAAGTATGGCACATAGGGCAATTATTTGTGCAGCTTTAAGTGATGGATTATGCATTATAGAAAATATAGATTATTCAGATGACATTATAGCAACTATTGATGCAATGAATTCTTTAGGAGCTAAAATAGTTAAACACAAAGATCACATTAAAGTAATAGGAGTATATGGAAGTGATGAAAAAGCACAAGAAACTAGAGTTATTGATTGTAATGAATCAGGTTCAACTTTAAGATTTTTAGTTCCTATTTCACTATTATTTAGGGGGAGTAGTAAATTTATAGGTAGAGGTAATTTAGGGAAAAGACCATTAACTACTTATTATAATATATTTGAAAAACAGGGAATTAAGTATTCTTATGAAGAAGATAATCTTAACTTAGTTATAAATGGTGAATTAAAGCCTGGAACTTTTGAAGTTGAAGGGAATGTAAGCTCTCAGTTTATAACTGGATTATTATTTACATTGCCATTATTAAAGGAAGATTCTAAAATTATAATTACAACTGAAATGGAATCAAGGGGATATATTGATTTAACATTAAGAGCAATGAGTGATTTTGGAATAGAAATAATTAATAATAATTATAGAGAGTTTATTATTAAGGGAAATCAAAAATATAATGCAAGAAATTATAGAGTTGAAGGAGATTATTCTCAAGCTGCATTTTTCCTTTGTGCAGATAGCTTAGGTAATGATGTATTATGTAAGGATTTAGATTTAAATTCTCTTCAAGGTGATAAAGAAGTAATAGATATATTAGAAAGAATGAATGTTGTATTTAATGCAAATGATATAGGGGTAAAGGGTACTACTAATGGTGAATTAGCTAGTACAGTAATTGATGGAAGTCAATGTCCAGATATTATACCGGTGCTTACATCAGTAGCTGCATTAACAAAAGGTACAACAGAAATAATAAATGCAGGAAGACTTAGAATTAAGGAATGTGATAGACTTGCAGCAGTAACATCTGAGCTAAACAAATTAGGAGCTAAGATAATAGAAAAAGAAGATGGATTAGTAGTTACAGGAGTAGAAAAGCTACAAGGTGGAGTAGATGTATGGAGTCATAAAGATCATAGAATAGCAATGACTTTAGCGATAGCTTCTACAAGATGTGAAGAACCAATAGTGATAAAAGATTATGAATGTATAGCTAAATCTTATCCAAACTTCTTTGAAGACTTTAAAACTTTAGGAGGAGACGTGCATGAGTGGAATGTGGGGAAATAATATAAGAGTATCTATTTTTGGAGAATCTCATGGAAATGCTATAGGAATAAATATTGATGGTTTACCTTCAGGGTTTTCTATTGATATGGATAAGGTAATGGTAGAAATGGCAAGAAGAGCACCAGGAAAAAGCCCATTATCAACTCCTAGAAAAGAGGGAGATGTACCGGAAATATTAAGTGGATATTTTGAAGGAAAAACTACAGGAACACCGCTTTGTGCAATAATAAGAAATTCCAATACTAAATCTAAAGATTATTCAAAGCTTAAAGATGTAATGAGGCCAGGACATGCAGATTATACTGGGGTTGTGAGATATGATGGCTTTAATGATTATAGAGGTGGAGGGCATTTCTCAGGAAGAATAACTGCACCACTTGTATTTGCAGGAGCTATTTGTAAGCAAATATTAGAAAGTAAGGGAATAGTAATTGCAGCTCATGTTAATTCTATAGGAAGTATTAAAGATAAAAGCTTTTTAGATGTAGATATAAATGAAGAATTAATATCATCATTTAATGGAAAAGAATTACCTTTAATTAATTCAGAATTAGAAGAAGCAATGAGAGAAGAAGTTATGAATGCAAGAAAAGATATGGATTCTATAGGTGGAACTATAGAATGTGCTGTTTTAGGTATAAAGCCTGGAATAGGTAATCCATTCTTTGATTCAGTAGAATCAACATTAGCTCATTTAATGTTTTCAGTTCCTGCAGTTAAAGGAATTGAATTTGGAAAAGGATTTGATATTTCTAAAATGAGAGGTTCAGAAGCTAATGATGAATATTACTTAGATGGTAAAATTATAAAAACAAAAACTAATAATAATGGTGGAATTTTAGGTGGAATAACTAATGGAATGCCAATAGTATTCAATGTTGCAATAAAGCCAACAGCATCAATATTTAAAGAGCAAAGTACTGTTAATATAGCTACAATGGAGGAAACTAAGTTAAGCATAGAAGGTAGACATGATCCATGCATTGTACAAAGAGCACTTCCAGTTATAGAAGCAGTAACTGCCATTGGAATTTTAGAGTTGATGCAGTGAAATCCAAATATTGGAACGACCTCCGGGGAGCATACAAATATTGGGATTGATTAAAAGTGAATATGGAGGGAAAACATGGATCTTTTAGAATGCAGAAATGAAATTGATAAAATAGATAAAGAGTTAGTTGAACTATTTGAAAAGAGAATGAATGTAGCGGTAAATGTAGCAAAATATAAGATTGAAAATAATATTCCAATTTTTAATGGAGCTAGAGAAGCTGAAGTTATTCAAAAGAATATTAATAGACTTAATAATAAAGAGTATTCAAAGCTTACAGAAAAGTTTTTTACTAATTTAATGGAGTTAAGTAGAAGTCTTCAAGCTGATATTATTGAGGATAATGAAAAAGAAACTAAGATAATAGATTCTATAGGAGAAAATATATCAACTAACGAAAATAAAAGAGAGTTAAGGAATATTAAAATTGGATATCAAGGTGTAAAAGGCTCTTTTAGTGAAGAGGCTATGATTAAATACTTTGGTGAAAGTCATACAACTATAGATTATGAAGAGTTTGAAGATGTATTTGTAGCTTTAAAAAATAATGAAATAGATTATGGAATATTACCTATAGAAAATTCATGTACAGGAGCAATAACTACTGTTTATGATTTATTAGTTAAGTATGGTCTTTATATAGTTGGAGAAGAATGTATAAAAATAGATCAAAACTTAATAGGAGTAAAAGGGAGTAAACTTGAAGATATAAAAGAAATATATTCACATCCTCAGGGATTTGAACAAAGTAGTGAATTTTTAAGTAAACAAAATAACTTAAAGCTTATACCATTCCATAATACAGCTATAAGTGCTAAATATATTTCAGAGCTTAATGATAAATCAAAAGCTGCTATTGCAAGTTTAAGAGCAGCAAAAATTTATGGATTAGATGTAATTGAAAAAGAAATAAATGATAAAGATAATAATCATACAAAGTTTATTATAGTAGGAAGAAAACTTGAATCATCTAAAGAGTGTAATAAGATTACAGTTGTATTTTCACTAGATGATAAAGCTGGTACGTTATATAACCTTTTAAGACACTTTGCAGAAAATAATATTAATATGATAAAAATAGAGTCTAGACCAAGTAAAGATCAACCTTGGCAATACCTTTTATATGTAGATTTTGAAGGTAATATAGAAAATGAAGATGTGAAAAAAGCAATTAAGTTAATTGAAGAAAAAAGTCAATATTTCAAATTACTTGGATGTTATGAAGAAGTTAAAGAATTAAGGAACTAAGGAATTAAGGAGTTAAGAAATTTCTTAATTTTAGCAAAGCTAAATCTTAATATTTTAAACTAGCGAAGCGTTGTTTATAATCTTAATTTCTTAATTGCTAAAAAAGAGTGGTGATTAAATGGAGTTCTATGGATTATTAGGTGAAAAGTTAAGTCATAGCTTATCCCCAAAAATCAATAAGATAATATTGGAGAAAAACAATACTGAAGGTGCTTATAAATTATTTGAGATTCCTAAAAATAAATTAGATAATTTTGTGGAAGCAGTGAAATTACTTAAGATAAAAGGGTTTAATGTTACAATTCCATATAAGGAAAGTATAATGAAATATTTAGATTGTATTTCAGATGAAGCAACTAGAATTGGTGCTGTTAATACAGTAATGTTAAAGGATAATAAGCTTTATGGATATAATACTGACTATTTTGGGATTGAAGTTATGATTAAAAGTAAAAATATAAATGTAAAAAATAAAACTGCAGTTATCTTAGGTTCTGGTGGGGCATGTAAAGCTGTAATTACTTATTTATTAGATAATGAAGTAGAAAAAATATATATAGTAAGTAGGACACCAGAAAATGTTAATTTAAATAACATAAATAAAAGGATATCAATAATTAATTATGATGAATTATCTAATATAAATGGATATCTAATAATTAATACAACTCCTGTTGGAATGTATCCTAATATTGATAAATCTGCAGTTGGTAATGATATAATGAAAAATTTTGATGTGGCTGTAGATTTAGTATACAATCCTACAAAAACTAAGTTTCTTCAAATAGCAACAGAAGAAGGAAAAGTTGCTATAGGTGGATTGCATATGCTGGTTGGTCAAGCAGTTAAAAGTCAAGCTATCTTTAATGATAGGGAAATAAGTGAAGAACTAATAAATTATATATACACTGAGGTGGCAAAAGATTTTAAGTAGGAGAGAGAGTATGAAGGATATGGAGAAGAGTATTACACTAATAGGGTTACCTGGATGTGGAAAGACTACAGTAGGAAATTTGCTTTCAGATAAATTAAATTATAAATTTATAGATATGGATTACTATATTGAAGAAAAGCAAGGAAAGACTATTATTGAATTATTTAAAATTGGTGAAGATTATTTCAGAAATATAGAAACTGAAACTTGTAGAGAACTTGGAGAAAAAGAAAAAACAATTATTTCTTCAGGTGGAGGTGTTGTTAAAAAAGCAATAAATATAGAGTATTTAAAGAAAAATTCTATAGTAGTTTTTATTGATAGACCAGTAGAAAATATCTTAGGAGATATAGAAGTTGAAAAGAGACCTTTACTAGCAAATGGTAAAGAAGTATTATATAAATTATATGATGAAAGATATGAGCTTTATAAAAACTATTGTGATTATAGAGTTGAAAACATAGGAAGCCTAGAAGAGGTCGTTAATAAAATAGCAAAACTTAGAGAGTGACAAGTGGCAAGTAGCAAGTGACAAGTTAAGGTGGAAATTCAGCTTAGGCTGAATTTTGAAAAACATAATTTAAGAAACTTACTTAGAAGTTTAAACATTAACTTGTCACTTGCCGCTCTTAACTTGAAACTAAATGAAGTATGGAGGTATGGTAGAAATGATTATTGTAATGAATCCTAAATGTAGCGAAAGAGAAGTTGCTGATGTAAAAAATGAATTAACTAAACAGGGGTTAGGAACTCACCTTTCTCAAGGTGAAACTTTCTGTATAATAGGTGTTGTAGGAGATACTAGAAGTATAGATTCAAATAGTATATTAACTTTTAATGGAGTAGATAAAATATTAAAAGTTGAGGAGCCTTTTAAAAAGGCAAATAGATTATTTAAGCCAGAAGATACAGTTATTAATGTAAATGGAACTCTAGTTGGTGGAAATCACTTAGGTATTATGGCTGGACCATGTTCTGTTGAAAGTGAAGAACAAATAATAGAAATAGCTAAGTCTGTTAAAGCATCAGGAGCCAACTTCTTAAGAGGAGGAGCTTTTAAGCCAAGAACTTCACCTTATAGTTTTCAAGGATTAGAGCTTGAGGGATTAAGATTATTAAAGCGTGCTAAGGAAGAAACAGGACTTTCAATAGTAACAGAAATAATGTCTACTAATTATATAGATGAATTTGTAAGAGATGTTGATGTAATTCAAGTTGGGGCAAGAAATATGCAAAACTTTGATTTATTAAAGCAACTTGGTAAAACTAATAAGCCAATTTTATTAAAGAGAGGATTATCTTCAACTATAGAAGAATGGCTTATGAGTGCTGAATATATAATGGCTGGTGGAAATGAAAATGTAATTCTTTGTGAGAGAGGAATAAGAACTTATGAAGGATACACTAGAAATACTTTAGATCTAAGTGCAATACCAGTAATTAAAAAGTTATCTCACTTACCAGTAATAGTCGATCCAAGTCATGCTTCAGGATATTGGTACTTAGTAGAGCCACTAGCAAAAGCAGCAATAGCAGCAGGTGCAGATGGACTTATGATAGAGGTTCATAATGACCCACAACATGCATTAAGTGATGGCCAACAATCAGTAAAACCAGAATTGTTTGATACAATAATGAAAAAGGTAAAAGTTTTAGCTGAAATGGAAGGAAAGGTTTTATAGTGACAAGTGACAAGTGATAAGTGACAAGTTGAGGAAAAAAGTCTGCTAAGTCATACTTTTAGAAAAAATATATTTCAGAAACTCCTTTGGGAGTTTCAACCTTAACTTGTCACTTGAAACTTGCCACTAAATAATGGGGGTATTATGAGAATAGTTATTGTGGGGCTTGGTGTTATTGGTGGTGGATATGCAATGGCACTTAAGGAAGCTGGATATACAGAAGTTTATGGTATAGATAAGAATACAGAAACTTTAAGAAAGGCGAAGTCTTTAGGGATTATTAAAGAGGGCTATGAAGACGAGAAGGAAATAATCCAAGATGCTGATTTAATTGTATTAGCTGTTTACCCTAATTTGGTTAAAGATTTTATAATTAATAATAAAGAGCATTTTAAAGATGGAGCGGTAATTACGGATGTTACAGGAATTAAGCAGTTATTTATTAATGAGATAACAAAAATATTACCAGAAAATATTGATTTTGTTTTTGCTCATCCAATGGCTGGAAGGGAGAAAAAAGGTATAGATTATGCGACAAATCAAGTATTTAAAGGTGCAAACTTTTTAATTACAGTAACAGATAGAAATAAGGATGAAAATTTAGATTTAATAGAAAACTTAGCATATAAAATGGGATTTAAGCATATAAAAAGAATATGTCCTAAATATCATGATGAAATGATAGCATTTACCAGTCAATTACCTCATGCTTTAGCTGTAGCTCTTATAAATAGTGATATTGAAGGCAGAAATACAGGGGAGTTTATAGGAGATAGTTATAGAGACTTAACTAGAATTGCAAATATCAATGAATCTTTATGGAGTCAATTATTTCTAGGTAATAAAGAAAATTTATTACAAGCAATTTATAATTTTGAAGAAGAACTAGATAAAATTAAAAGTTGTTTGGAAAATGAGGATAAAGAAGCTTTACAAGAGTTGTTTATTAAATCTTCTTTAAGAAGAGAAAAATTATAATATATTAATTAGAAAAGATGGTTGTTATAGTTAATAGCAATCATCTTTTTAGCATTTATAAGTAAAAATACTAATAATTTTATAGTTATAAGAGAATAATATAAGTGAAATCGCTTATTAGTAAAAAGTATAGCAACACAAGAAAATACTATAAAAGAATGAAATTAATATAAGATTAAATTTAGAGTAGAATTATTTCTTGCATATTTATTAGGAAAGGGAGAGGTTACATTGGCTGGAAAGACAAAAATAACTAAGCAATTTATTATATCACAGACTATTTTATATGTTTTTATAATGGCATTTGTAATAACATTTAAAATTATTTTTGGAGATAAAAATATACTTGTTGGAGTAATGGGCATAACAGCAATATTAATGCTTACCCAAATTAATCTTACTGTTTCTCCAGGAAAAAATTTAGTGAAGTTGCTTATAATAAACTTAGGAATAGGCATATTTACATATTTAGCAAATCTTAATATATGGGCAGCTATACCAATAAATTTCATAGGTATATTTGTAATAGCTTATACCTTTTATTATAATTTAAAATCACCGGTATATTTACCATTTACATTACAATATATGTTTTTATTAGCTACTCCTATTACTGCAGCTGAATTACCAATGAGACTGCTTTCCCTTTTAGTAGCACCAATTGGAATTATGTTAATACAATTTGTTGTTAATAAAAATAAAACTACTAAAGTTGGAAATAAGTTAATAGGTGGTATTTGCGATAATCTTATAACAAAGATAAATAACAATGGAGATAAAAACGAAATAAACAAAGCAATAAAAAGTAATGCTAATGAGTTTAGAAAAATTATTTATGATAATAGAAAAGATAACTTTTATGTAACAGAAGAAGGTAGAATAAAATTAAATATTGTTATAATTCTAGAAAAGTTATCAAATTTATTAGATGAAAATACTACTAACAAACAAGTATTAAATGACTTAATAATTTGTTTGAAAGAGTTAAAGGGTAGTTTAGGAAAAGAAGATGATTTAAAAAATATTACGGGTACTATAAGTAAAATACTAAATAACTATAGAAAAGATAATATTTATGACGTAATTAGCTTAAGAATATTAAATACTATTAATATGTTAAATATATCTTTAGAAGAATTAAAATCATTAGGTAAAGAAAATTATAATACTATAAAAGCTTGTAAAGATATACCAGAAACTTATAAAATGGTTAATATTCATAAGAAGGAGTTTTATACAAAATCAGTAAAGTTTTCTTATGCTATTAGAGTATCTTTGGGAATAACTATTGCTGTTTTTATTGCAGATTATTTTAAATTACCAGAAGGTAGATGGATATACTTCACAGCATTTGCAATAATAATTCCTATATATGAATTATCAAAGAAAAAGCTAAGAGATAGAATGTTTGCAACTTTAGTTGGTGGAGCTATAATAGTTATATCATTTACAATATTTAAAAATACGTTAATTAGAATGTTAATAATAATGGTTGCAGGTTATTTAAGATCATATACTTCAACATATAGATATGGAACTATTTGTACTACAATATGTGCAATTGGTGCAGCTGCTATGACTGGAGGAGCGGTAGTATTAACTATCGATAGGATAGTATTTGTTATATTAGGTACTATAATAGCTATTATCATTAATAGATTTGTATTACCTGTAAGAATGAAAGATGCAAATAAAGAACTTTTAGGTACCTATAGGGAAGTTCTTTATGGAATGTTAAATGAAGTATATGAGGAAGCAATTAATAAAAATGATAATACTCATGAAATGGATACATTATTACTTGTAACTACTATGATAGAAGAAAGATTAGCGGTTAATAACGGTGACTCTATTACAGAAGAGTATAGTAGTTACTTTGATAAATTGAGAATTTTAATTATTGATATTTATCAATTATATACATTAGTAAGAATAAATGAAATTAAAAATAATAATGTTGAACATATGGTTGAAGATTTAAAGTTGTTATCAAATATACAGAATATAGATATTAATAAAGCAATAAAAAATGTAGAAGAACATATAAATTCAGCAAATGGAATTGATAATAAGATAATTTTTTCAAGTATAAGAGGGGTTTTATCAGAAATAAAAGAAGTTAGTAAAGTATTAGCTAAAGAGACTATATAATAGAAAAGTTAATAATTTAATATAGAAGTAAACAAGAACCTAGGTAATAGTATCTTAGGTTTTTTGTTATTATTATATTAGGAATAATCTTTTTAAGAATAAATATTAATAATAATGGAATATATATATAAAATATATGGATATGCTTTAAATTGATACTGTATAATATTTATATATATATTTAAGGGGGAAGGTAATATGTATTGTAAGAATTGTGGAGAAAAATTAAATGAAGGTGTTAACTTTTGTTTTAATTGTGGTTTTAAATCAGGTGAAGGACAAGGATATTGTGATAGATGTGGAGTAAAGGTAAATGAAGCCACTTGTAGCAATTGTGGAAATGTTATAGAAAATTATAATGAAGATTTAAAGAAAGATACTTATAACAATCAAAATTATTCTGCAAATAACAATCAAGGTTATTCTAATAATTACAATAATCAAAATTATAATTTAAATTATGTAGCAAAAAGACCAAAATCTAGGGTTGCAGCAGGAATATTAGGAATTTTAGTAGGTGGGCTTGGAATTCATAGATTTTATTTAGGATATGTAGGAATAGGGATTCTACAAATTGTAGTTACTATTTTAACTTGTGGTGCAGGTAGTCTTTGGGGATTTATTGAAGGAATACTTATATTATGTGGTACTACAATAACTACAGATGCAGATGGTGTACCTTTATCTGATAATTAGTTAATTTTAAATGAAGAGAAACTAAAAAACTTATGATTAGGAAGAATTAAAAAGAGATGAATATAACATGAGAACATGTGAATAAATAGTTTTGAAAATTAGGTATAAAATATAGGATAGAGATGGTAAGTAAAAGCTTTCCGTCTTTATTTTTTATAAGATTATTAAAGAGAAATAGTATCTAAATTTAATAAAAGAATTTTGGAAGAATATTTTCAGATGTGTTATTATATTAGTAAAAGTAATGATGTAATGTAAAAAAATAGGGGGTAGGGTAATAATGCAAAAAAAAAGATCTAATAGAGGTAGATACAGAAAACAAAAAAAGAAAAAAAACATTATTATATTAATTACATGTGCTTTAATAATTAGTTCAGCAGTTATAGGAACTAAGCTTGTTCTAAAACAGAATAAAGGAAATGTACAAGTTACCACAAAACCTAATGAAGAAACAAACTCTCAGGATAAGGAAGTAGAGGGGAGTTCTGAGGATAAAGAGGTAACAGGTAATTCTGAAGAAGTAGAAGGTAACATAGTAGATAATAGTGGTTACTTATCATTTGAAGAAGATCCTAATGCAGATGATGCAGCTATGGTTGCTGAAAATACTAAAGGGCTTTTAAATGGAACTAAACATTATCCAGTAAGAACAGATGGTAAAAAAGTTGTTTATTTAACTTTTGATGATGGACCGTCAACAACTAATACTCCTGAAATATTAGATGTATTAGATAGATATAATGTGAAAGCAACATTTTTTACTTTAGGAAAATCAATTGAGGGAAATGAAGAAGCAAAAAACATATTAAAAGAAACAGCTAAAAGAGGACATGCTATAGCTAATCATACATATAGTCATGATTATTCATATTTATATCCTAATAGAACTATGAATGTGGATAATATTATATCAGATATTGAGAAAAATAATAGTATAATGAAGGAAGTATTAGGTGAGGATTTTTCAACAAGAGTTATTAGATTCCCAGGTGGATACTGGTCATGGGAAGGTCGTACTGCTATGAAAGAATCTATGGAGCAGAATGGATACTACAATGTAGACTGGAATGCATTAAATAAAGATGCTGAAGGCAAGCAGAAGAATGCAGATGAATTATTACAAAGTACTAAAGAAACTGTTGAGGCATTAGGACCTGATGCAGATAGTATTGTTCTTCTGATGCATGATACATATGGAAAAGAAGAAACAGTAAAAGCACTTCCACAAATAATAGAGTATTTTCAAGAAAAGGGATTTGAATTTAGAACTATTAAGTAATAATAAAATTAAGGTTAAAGGGATGAGTTTCAACTTGTCCCTATTATGTTTTGGGGATGAAATTAATTTGTAACACTTTTGTAACGAATTTGCCTATGTGTATGATGTATATTAGTATTAAAGAAAAAATAAATGTAAGGTAAAGAAATTTATATTTAGATAAGATAATTGAAAAATATAAAATGTGGAGGAAAGTATAGAATCATGGGTCAAAGAAGGAAAAGAGTTAACAGAAAGAAAAAAAGAAAAAGAAATCAAGAAATTTTACTAGCAGGTATTTTAATGGTAGTTGGAATATTTGTAGGTATAAAATTTATTCCTAAACATCAACAAGAAAATGTACAAATTACAAATCCCAATGATAATAAAGATGGGACAAGTGATAATACAGAATCTAATAATAAAAATGAATTAGAAAATAATAAAGATGAAGCAAATGACAAAGATAAAGTGGATAATAATAAGTTAGATAATAGTGGATATCTATCATTTGAGGAAGATCCTAATGCAGATGATGCAGCCATGGTTGCTGAAAATACTAAAGGACTTTTAAATGGAACTAAACATTATCCAGTAAGAACAGATGGTAAAAAAGTTGTATATTTAACTTTTGATGATGGACCATCAACAACAAATACTCCACAAGTATTAGATATATTAGATAAATATAATGTTAAGGCAACATTCTTTGTTTTAGGATCATCAATAGATAAGAATGATCAAGCCAAACAGGTATTAAAAGAAGAAGTTAAGAGAGGACATGCAATAGGTAACCATACATACGGACATGATTATTCATATCTATATCCTAATGGAGTAATGAATGTAAATAATATTGTATCAGACCTTGAAAAAAGTCAAAATTCAATGAAAGCAGTATTAGGTAAAGATTTCTCAACAAGAGTTATTAGATTACCAGGTGGATATTGGTCATGGGAAGGTCGTACAGCTATGAAAGCTGAAATGGAGAAGGATGGGTATTACAATGTTGATTGGAATGCATTAGATAAGGATGCTGAAGGCTCAAAGAAAAATGCAGATCAGTTAGTAGAGTGTACTAAAGAAACAGTTGAAGCTTTAGGACCTAATGCAGATAGTGTAGTTTTATTAATGCATGATACATATGGAAAGGAAGAAACAGTTAAAGCTCTTCCAAGGATAATAGAATATTTACAAAGCAAAGGTTTTGAATTTAGAACAATTAAATAAAAAAATGCCCACGAAAGTGGGTATTTTTTTATTATCTTCCTTTAATTTTACCTTCAATTCCTCTTTCAGCTAAAATTTCATAGATAGTTTTAGATGTAGTATCAGCTAAAGTGTATCCAATTAATTTTAGAGTTTCTTCAAGTTTTTCCTCAGAAGTAGTTTCAATTTCTAAATAAGGAAATGGGCAAAAATTTTTATCATTAATATCAATTTCAATTAAAGAATCATTAATTTTATAACTTTCTCTATATTTAGAAATAGATTCTTGGAGTACAAGCCCTAAAGATTTAAATATTCTTCTAGCCATTTCTCCATCTTCTACTATAGTTTCATTTTCTTCCATGACTTTAAATGTACCTTGACTTAACATTTTTTTAGTAGTCATAAAGACAGTTTCTTTTCCAGTAAGCCTATCGATAGTAGTTCTAACTCTAGCATATCCTTTGGCAGTTAAAAGTCTACCATCTTCAAAATCATATATTTCATTAACTTGATCTTCAGATTTAATCTTAATTGCACCTAAAGATTCCATTTTATTTCTAATATCATCAACGTCGATATCCATTACTCTAGTTTCTAATTCTTTCATTGATAATGCTCCTTTCAATTTTAAAATAGCAATGTTTATATTATACAATAAATAATATAGAAATAAGAAATAAAAAGAAATTTAATATAAAGGTTTTTATAATTTTAGAAAAAAAATACAGTAAAATATTGACAAAACACTTTAATAGTCATATAGTTAATTATATAAGTAATTAACTGATTAACTAACTAAGAGAAGGGAGGGTAAAAATATAATATGATTATAGAGTTTAATAATGATATTCCCATTTACATTCAAATAGCTCAGTCAATAGAGGATAATATTATAAAAGGAATATTCAAAGAGGATGAGATGATACCATCAACTACAGAAATATCAGTAAAGTATAAAATTAATCCTGCTACTGTAGGAAAGGGATTTAACATTTTAGTTGATGAAGGAATTATATATAAAAAAAGAGGTGTTGGGATGTTTGTTTCTAAAGGAAGTAAAGAGATATTAATGAATAAAAGAAAAGAAAGCTTTTTTAATAATTATATAGTTGCACTTTTAGATGAGGCAAAGAAACTAAATATATCAATAGAAGATATTATAAAAATGATTAGTAAAGAGAGGTAAGAATATGGCTATAATAGAGGTTAAAAAGGTCAATAAAATCTATAATAAAAAACAAGTTTTAAAAGATATAAATATAAAATTTGAAGAAAATAAAATTTATGGGCTGCTAGGAAGAAATGGAGCAGGAAAAACAACTTTATTAAATTTAATTACTGATAGAGCAATAGTAGATTCAGGTGAAATTACAATTGATGGCGAAAATGTATATGAAAATGATAATGCTTTAGAAAAGATATATTTTATGACTGAAAGAACTCTTTATCCAGAAGATTTTAAAGTAAAAGATGTATTTAAATGGACTAAAGAATTTTACAGTAATTTTGATAGCAAGTATGCCTTAGAATTATCAAAGAAATTTAGTTTAAATATTAATACTAAAATAAAGAATCTTTCAACGGGATATAATTCAATATGCAAAATAATAACTACACTTGCTTCAAATGCAGAAATTTTAATATTTGATGAGCCAGTACTAGGACTTGATGCAAATCATAGAGAATTATTTTATAAAGAATTAATGGAAAACTATATTGAAAAACCTAAAACTATAATTTTATCTACTCATATTATTGAAGAGGTTTCAAATTTAATAGAAAAGGTAATTATTTTGAATAATAACAAAATTATTAGTAGTGATGAAGCTGAAGAATTATTAGATAAGTCATATACAGTTTCTGGATTAACTGAAAATATAGATAAGTTTATAAGTGCAAAAAATATAGTTAATATTGAGGAGATAACATCATTTAAATCTGCTACTATAATAGGTAATTTAACTAATGAAGATAAAAAGTTAGCAGAAGATTTAGATTTAAAATTTTCAAAGGTTGAATTACAAAAGTTATTTATATATTTAACTGAAAAGGAGGAGGTTTAAGATGAAAAGTTTAAAGATTGCAAAGATGAATATTGAGGGGATTGTGAAAGCGAGCATAATATATTATTGTATATTTGTTTGTGTAATAATAGGACTAATAGCTGTATCAGGTGGTAGAAGTTCAATGTCTGGTGTAGAATTTTCAACTGTAATTTTCTTATTTGTTTGTGGATTAAATTCATTTAAATCAAATTTTTATTTTGCTAAGAGTAATGGTATATCAAGAAAAACATTTATTAAAGGATTATTAATATCAAGCATTCCAATATCCTTAGTTATGTCAATTATAGATGTTATAATTAATAGAATAAGTAATATTTTTATTAAGAACCCAACACTTTATGACATGGCTTATGGAAATTTAGTTGGAATCATAGGAGATATTCATAATGGATCTTGGACACAAAGTAATAGCTTAAGTACTATTTTTAATACAATTTTATTTCAATTTTCTTTATGTTTACTAGTTTATGTAATTGGAATAGTTATTAACATGATTTATTATAGATCTAATAAATATTTAAAAGTATTAGTATCAGTTATTCCAGTAGTATTCATAATATTTAATGCTAATTTTTCTATAACAAATCCTAGATTAATGATGAAAATAAATGAATTTCTTGATTATATTTTTGGATTTAATCCAGTAAATGTTTTTGCTTGTATAACTACATTTTTAGTATTAGTAGTAATATTATCTGGAGTTGCATTTTTGTTAATTAGAAAGGCTATAATTAAAGAAAGATAGAATTAAAATAAAAAAAATAGATGTTGTAAAAGTGCATATAGGAGGAATAAGTTATGAAGTTTATGATAATAAATGGTCCTAATATAAATATGATAGGTGTTAGAGAAAAAGGAATATATGGATCAAAGAGTTTTACTGAAATATGTGAATATATAAAAGAAGAAGGAGAAAAGAGAGGATACGAAGTCACTTTACTTCAAAGTAATTGTGAAGGAACTATGATAGATTTCTTACAAAGAGCATACTTTGAAAAGTTTGATGGTGTTGTTATAAATCCAGGTGCATATACTCACTACAGCATAGCTTTACATGATGCTATAAAAGGAAATACTGGAATTCCAACAGTTGAAGTTCATATTTCAAATGTGCATGCTAGAGAAGAGTTTAGAAAAGAGTCTAAGACGGCCCCAGCTTGTATAGGGCAAATATGTGGATTCGGTGAAAAAGGTTATGTTTTAGCTATGGAAGCTTTAGAAGACTATATAACTAAAAATAAGTAAGACTTTAGTAAAAAAAGGCTGTTGCAATAATATGCACAGCCTTTTTAATAAATATTTATTAAGAATAACTGTATAATATTATTTTAAATAATCTATCACTAATTAAAACAATATGAATTGGTTAAAATACAATTAGGTGGTGAGTAAGATGGAAAATAAAAAAAAGAGTTTTAATATAAAAAATTCTTTAATAGGCTTATTTACAGGGTTCATAAATGGATCTTTTGGTTCAGGTGGAGGCACTCTTTTAGTACCAATTTTAAATGATATTATTAAGTTAGAAGAGCATAAATCACATGCCACAGCACTAGCTATAATAGTATTTTTAACCGGGGCAAGTTCAGCAGTTTATATTTTTAAAGGTACTTATGATTTTCAGTTGACATGGAGAGTTGCAATAGGAAGTATAGTAGGTGGGATTATTGGAGCTAAATTATTATCTAAAGTTACAGGAAAATTTTTAAGAATAATTTTTGGAATAATAATGATAATAGCTGCATTTAGGATGGTGTTTTAATGATATATACAATAATAGGTTTTTTTGCAGGAATAATTGGTGGAATGGGAATGGGAGGAGGAACTATTCTTATACCTGCTTTAATTATGTTTGTAAAAATTGATCCTAAAATCGCTCAAAGTATTAATTTACTGTCATCTATACCAATGGCTATTTTTGCTCTTATAATCCATATTAAAAATAAAAATGTTATACTTAAGTTAGTAATACCAATAGCTTTATTTGGAGTTTTAGGTTCTATTGTAGGTGCCTTTTTAGCAAATTATTTGTCTTCTGAAATATTAAAGAAAGCTTTTGGTATTTTTTTATTTGTAGTTGGATGCTTTGAAATAAAAAAAGGACTTTCTCAAAAACAAGTTAAGAAGCGTCCTAAATAATAATTTCTATAAGATGTGTTAATAAGAAATATAGGTATTTTATATTAATAAATATAATTTTTAATCTAATTTTAATCTTTCTTATATTTTAGATTAATTTACTAAAAGTATTATATAACCATAGTAAATGAGAAAAACAAATTTCGGGAGGGTTATATAAATGGAAAGAAATGAAATGATTAAAAAATTAATGGAGAAAGCTCATGTAACTTATGAAGAAGCACAAGAGGTATTAGAAAAATGTAATTGGGATCTTTTAGATGCAATAATATATCTAGAGAGAAGTGGAAAAGTAGAAAATAATTATACTACAACTATTATTGAAATAAAAGAAGAGGACCAAAAGAAAGAAGATAGTACTAAAAAAAAGCACGAAAGCTATGGTGGAATTGGAGAAGTTATTGGAAGAATATTTAAAGGTTTAGGAAAGATTATATCTAAAGGGAATAAGAATTATTTTGAAGTTAAAAAAGATAATGAAAAACCAATAAGAATATCATTAACAATTTCAATACTTTTATTATTATTCTTTATGCCACCGACTGTAATATTATTAATAATAGGTTTATTCTGTGGATATAAGTATTCAGTGGGAGGACCTAATATGAATTGTGATGGAGTAAATGATGTTTTTGAAAAAGTATCAGAATCAGCAGATACTATAAAAAAAGATTTTAAAAAAGGATATGAAGGAAACTAGAATATTAAAAGAAATAGGCTTTGAATATAATTCAAGGTCTTTTTCTTTTTATGAAATCTTTAGAAATATCTTGCCAAATGGTATAATTTAATAAATAAGGATATAATTAAATTAGTTGTTATTAAATAAAAGATGGAGGAGCATTTGTGGATAAACTTAATCTTGTAGAAAAGTTAAGGGAAAAGACAGGAATAACATATGAAGATGCAAAAAGGGTATTAGAAATAAATAATTGGGATATACTTGATGCTATTTTAGAGTTGGAGAAGGAAGGAAAAGTAAAAGCACCTTCTGTTAGTATATTTTATACTAATGAATATAAGGAAAGTTATGAAGAAGAAAATACAGAATCTAACTTTGAGGAAGTTAAAAAAGATAGTAATTATAAATCTAATAGTACCTTTGAGGGAATTTTTGAGGCTATATGTAAGTTTATAGATAACTGTAATAATATTTTTATAGAAATAAAAGGTAAAAATAATTTCTTTTTAAAATTTCCACTTACAGTAGTTATTGTTCTTTTAATATTTGGATTTTGGCTACTAATACCTTTGATTGTTATTGGATTATTTTTAGATATAGAATTTTCTGTAGAATCTAAGAAGATTAATACAGATAAAGTTAATGATATATTAAGTAAAATATCAAAAGAAGTGCAGAAGATTAAAGCAAAAGGGAAAGGTGGAGAAAGGTAATGATTAAGATTTTAATAGTTGAAGATGAAGAAAAAATAGCAAGATTTATAGAGTTAGAGCTAGTTCATGAAGGGTATAAAGTAGTAAAAGTTAATAATGGTAGAGAAGGTCTTGAAATTGCTGAAAAGGGTGAGGTAGATTTAGTACTTTTAGATGTAATGCTACCAGAACTTAATGGTCTCGAAGTATTAAGAAGGCTTAGAAAAAGTTCTGATATACCAGTAATAATGCTAACTGCAAGGGATGCTGTTATGGACAAAGTATCAGGTCTTGATGCCGGTGCAGATGATTATATAACAAAACCTTTTGCAATTGAAGAATTACTTGCAAGAGTAAGAAATGCTCTAAAAAAGAGAATAGTTACTGTAAAAAAAGATGAAGATGTATTAAAGTGTGGTTTACTATCTTTAGATAAATTAAGGCATAAAGTACTTTATGATAATACAGAAATTGAATTAACTAATAGAGAATTTATGCTTTTAAAAATATTAATGGAAAATAAAAATATAGTTTTAACTAGAGATGTACTTATGGAAAAAGTATGTGGTTATGACTATGTTGGAGAAACGAATGTAATAGATGTATATATACGATATTTAAGAACAAAAATTGATGATAAATTTAATGTTAAAATAATTACTACAGTTCGTGGAGTAGGATACGTAATAAAAGATGAGTAGAATAAGAAAAACAAAAAATGTTACATCTATTGCAATAAAGCTTAATGCTATACAAGTAAGAGATTTGTTTTTTAAATTTCTTATAATTGATACTATTTTAATGGCAATTTTAATAGGGCTATGGTGTATTGATTCTGAGAAAAACTTTTATGGAGAATTAGTAAATAATGCTGAAAGAACAATTAATTTTTATCCCATAGAAACAGCAACTTATACAGTAATATGGGATGATGGAAAAACTATGGTTAAGGCCGCTAGTTATTTTTTATATAATCTAAGAAAAATAATAATAATAATTGGAATATTAGAAGGTATATTTTTATTAGAAGAAATAATATTGGGAACAGCAAGAGTTAGAAAAATATTAAAGCCTCTTAATGAAATAGCAGAAACAGCAGAGAGGCTTAGTAATATGGTATTTGATGAAGAAAAGTTCCATAGTTTAGAAGATGCTATATCAAAAATTAGTCCAGTTGCTTCTGATGAAAGAATTCATATTGGAGATAGTGAGTTTAAGGGGTTAGAGGATGCTATTAACAAATTGTTAGATAGAATGAGGGATTCTTATAGACAGCAAGCTAGGTTTGTATCAGATGCTTCACATGAACTTAGAACTCCTATTTCAGTAATTCAAGGTTATGCCAATATGCTTGATAGATGGGGAAAAAGTGATGAAAGTGTATTAGATGAATCTATTACAGCTATAAAGTCTGAATCAGAAAATATGAAAAATTTAGTTGAGCAATTATTATTCTTAGCAAGGGGTATTAATGGGAAAACACAGCTTACTATTAAAGAATTTTCACTTAGTAATATGATTAAGGAAGTTGTAGAAGAGTCTAAAATGATAGATGATAAACATGTATACAGTTATATTAATTTAGAAGATGTTAATGTTTATGGAGATGTGGGGCTTCTTAAGCAAACTGCTAGAATATTAGTTGAAAATGCGGCTAAATATACAGAATCAGGAGAAAATATAATACTTAAAACAGGAAGAAGTAATAATGGAGAACCTTATTTTTCTGTACAAGATAATGGAATAGGAATGGATATGAAGGATATACCTCATATATTTGAGAGATTCTTTAGAGCTGATACAGCAAGAGTTAGGAAAAATGGAGGTACAGGTCTTGGATTATCTATAGCTAAATGGATCATTGATAATCATAATGGATATTTTAGTGTTTTAAGTAGAAAAGAAATAGGGACAAGAATAACGGTGTATTTACCTGAAAAACAAATATAAAAATTAAACTAAAGAGAGAGTATATAAATATGGGAAAAATATATGTATCACAGCTTTTTTCTGATGATAGAGTTAGTGAGATATTAAATCAGTATGAAATTGGACTTGAAATAATTGAGTTTGGAATAGGATATACTTTAGATAAAGATGATAATGGAGTAGTGGAGTATTGCGAAAGAATGGGGGATTTAATAAAGGGAAGATCTTTATCTATACATGGCCCATTTTTAGATTTAAATACAGCAAGCTTTGATAGCATGATTAAGCAAGCTACATTAACTCGTTATAATCAAGCATATTCTGTAGCTAAAAAATTAGGAGCAGATAGACTAGTTTTTCATTCATGTTATTATGAAGATATATATTTCAAGGAAACATATATAAATAATTCCTTAGAATTTTGGAATGAGTTTTTAAGTGATAAAGATGCAAGTGTAAAGATATATATTGAAAATATGTATGAAAAAGATCTATCTGTTTTAAAAGAACTTGTTGATAAAGTGAATAATAATATTTTTTCTATATGTTTAGATATAGGTCATGCTAATTGTTATTCTAATCAATCATTAGAAGAGATAATTAAGTTATTAGGCAATAGAATAGGACATTTACATTTAAGCAATAATGATGGCAAAAAAGATAGTCATTGTGGATTTAATAATGGAAATATTGATGTTATAAATACTTTGAATTTAATAGATAAATATTGTGATAATCCTTCAATGACAATTGAAGTAACTAGCTTTATTGAAGCAATTGAATCAATTGGAATTATAATGGAGAGAAATAAAAAGTGAAAAGAGTTCCTTCTTAGATAGTATATTTAAGAAGGAACTTTATTATAGGATTAAATTTTAAGTTTTCTAAAGGCCAAGGGAGTTTTGCCGTGTGTCTTTTTAAACATTTTAACAAAATTGCCGCTATAATTATATCCAAGCTGTTTAGCTATCTCATCAATACTTAAGTCAGTTGTAGATAATAAATTTTCGGCTAGTGTCATTCTAATAGAATTAGTATATTGACTAATTGACATATGATATTTTGCTGAAAATCCAGCCTTTAATTTTTGCTCATTTAAAAATACCATTTTACTTAAAGCTTTAATAGTTGGTGGATTACAGGCTTCTTCCGTTAATATATCATGGGCTTTTTGTATTGCATGTGCATCTGATGCAGTTAATGTAATATATCTATCTTTTCCTATTTTTATCTCTCCATAATTTAATTGATTAGTAAAAACATTTTCTGGAGAAGAGTATATTTCGTTATAAAGTAAGGCAATACACTCTAATATCTTGCTTTCTAAATATATAGGAGTTATTTTATCAACTTCGGACATACTTCTTAATCCTTGAATAATAGAAGATATTTCAAGTGGCAAATATCTATAAGTATAGTTACTAATAAAATTATCAAAATCTATAGTTTTAGGAAAATTAGGTCTTATTATTTCATCAAAGTATTTTTTATAAATTGTTATTTCAGCACCATGAAAGTGTTGTCCTTTTCTCCAAGTTTGCTTTCCTTTTATTCCCTTCTCAGATACAAAAAAAGAAGAGGGACTAAAAGAAGAGATAGGATTATCCTCAATTTCAAATTGTGTTTCTCCAGTATAGACAGTTCCAAATCTCATTAAGTGCTCATTGTGTTCAAAAGAGATAGAAAAATCATTACATATAGTATAATCACCTATTTCAAATTCATAATAATCTTCTCGGCTATATTTAATAAAATATCCTAGTTCAGGCCTATTTTCATTTTTATAAATTGTATAGTTTTCTAATTTAAAAGGAGTAAATGTCATTTTATTTAAAACTTCATTTTGAAATTCCTTTGTTGTTTTGGAAATCATGATTCACCTCAATATTAGTAAATTGTATTACTAAATAATATAACATA
The DNA here is from genome assembly GCF_015555905.1 of Clostridium sp. D43t1_170807_H7. Lineage (GTDB taxonomy): Bacteria > Bacillota > Clostridia > Clostridiales > Clostridiaceae > Clostridium. The sequence goes on along the minus strand of NZ_JADNLK010000009.1, from coordinate 90,922 downwards.
AAAAATAATTTAATTTTATTATTTTATTATTATTTCTTAGATTTAAAGTTATATATTTAATGCTAATATATAAATCAAGGTTTATAGTATGAGTCAGCTAAGGTGACATAATTGGATTAATAGACAATTATGGAAATAGAGTGGTAAAATATAGTAAAAAGAAACTCGCTACTCATATGAATTCGTAGGAGTAAGTTTGAAGAGCAAAATCAAAGATTTTGATTCTCACTTATAGATGGGGAAAACTAGAGAGCATAACAGGAGAGTTAAGCGAAAGTGTAGGAAAGAAAAATCCATATAGGTATAGAGGATATAGGTATGATACTGAAACAGGATTATATTATTTAAATAGATAAAGAAACTCACTATTCACATTCGTTCATAGGAGCAACTTCTATTAACTAAATCAAAGATTTAGAATATCAGTTATAATCCAGAGTGGTGTCGTATGTTAAATGCAGACGCTATAGGTGTAGTGACTAGCTCTCTTGATGATTTAACGGATAAAAATTTATTTGCATATTGTGATAATAATCCAATTGTAAGAAGAGATTCTAGTGGGTATATTTGGGAGACGGTTTTAGATATAGCATCTTTAGCTGCGAGTCTAGGAGAAGTTGTGAAGAGTCCAACTGATTCATGGGCTTGGGCTGGTTTAGCTGGAGATACAATAGATTTACTTCCTTTTGTAACTGGTGTAGGAGAAGCAACAAGAGCAGTTAAAACTTTAAGTAAAGCAGATGAAGTTATTGATACTGCTAAGACAGCAATTAAATTTCTTAATAAAAATAGCGATATTAAAAAAGCAACAGGAGCTTATATAATAACTTTTAAAAGTGGAAAGGCTTATGTTGGAAAAGGTGGAATTAATAGAATGTTAACTTCAGCTATAAGTAAAAGTGAAAAATATGCAGATGAAGTAACCAAAATGAAGTGGATTAAAGCTAAGACAAATAGAGAAGCTTTTATTTTAGAATATAGAATTCAAAAAAAGTTAGGTTATGGTAAAAAAACAATATTGTATAATAAGATTTGGAGTCCAGGAAAAAAATATTTTAGTAAATGGTAAAAGAAGGGGAAGTATATGAGAGCTAGAAGTTATAGAGATGGATTTGCTTTTATGTCAATAGATAACTCAGATAAAGAAAACAGAGCAATTATTATTTTGAATAATAAAAAACAACAAGAATATATACATTATATTAATAAAAATAAAATTGAAAAAGCGAGAATTTTATTAGATAATTTAGAAATTCTTAATCAATGTAAAGAGTTGAAATATTTATTAATAGAACCAATAGATAGTGCAGGCGATAATTTTGACTTTTCACCACTATACAATTTAGAAAATGTAAAATTATTAAGGTTTAAAAATATTTACGGTAATAAAGATAGATATAGTACTACAATAGATTTATCGAGAGTAAAAGGATTAGAGGATTTAGTATTAGATATTAATAAAAAAACTTTAAATTACAATAATATAGATACATTAAAATCTTTGTATGTAAAAGGACTTAAAAGTAATAACTTGAATGAATTGTTTACATCTAAAATACTAGATACATTAACTATTCTACAATGTGGAATAAAATCATTAGATGGAATAGAAATAACTCAAAATTTAACCTGTTTATATCTATATTATAATAGAAATTTAAAAGATATATCATCTTTAATAAAAAACAAGAAAACTTTAAAGGCATTAAGAATTGAGAATTGTCCTAAAATCGAAGATTTTTCAGTATTGGCTGAATTAGAAAATCTAGAATTATTAGAGTTAAGTGGTAAGAATCACTTACCAAATTTAAATTTTTTAAAAAAGATGAAGAATCTAAAAACATTCGTATTTAATATGTATGTAGATGATGGTGATTTAGAACAATGTAAAAACTTAAGTTATGTTTATTCTGAAATAGATAGAAAACATTATAACGTAAAGGATAAAGATTTACCAAAAGGAAAATATTACAGGGGAAATGAAGATATAGACTTATGGAGAAGATTAGAGTAGTGTTTTAAGATATTAAATATAAATTTAATTTCAAAAGATAGTGCTTTAGATGAATGGTATAAAAAATTATGTAAATGGATAAGAAAAAATGTTCCTAGAACAGAGCTAGTTGATACTTGGGGAGTACGTAAAGAATATATTTCTAAACCACTTATTGATTTGTTTGAACAAGGATATAAGTTAATGTAAACATATTAATAAATGTCTTTGAAGTTTAGATATTAAATAAAAGAATAAAGAAAGAACTTATTGAAAATAAAAACTTTTCAATGAGTTCTTTTTTAACTTCTAATAGATAAATCAAAGATTTAGAGTGTTAGTCACTAGATGTAGTACAATTATATTAATAGACTATTATAGTAATTTTATGGTAAAATGTGTTAAAGGTAATAATAATTCTTTAAAGACAATAAAACCAGATCAATGTTATGCATTCGTAAATAATTAAAAGTACTATTAACTACTATAAAACTTGATATGCAGATTTACTACCCAAAGAGGAGTGCTACTGATATGGGGAGATGCTGTTAATTTAAGAATAGGCAAACAAAATATCACATATAGAAATTTATATCCAATAGATTAAATATTATAGGATGGGATGGTAAATAGTTATGCAAATTGAATTATTAGATAAATTAATGTTGCCAGAAGGGTTTGAATACCCAGAAGCAATCAAAAAAGTAATAAATTTAAATTTAATAGACTTTGACTTATGGTATATTATGGATAAGAAGCAGATGATATATAGGTATGAAGGAATGAAAAAAAGATATCCTAATAGAGTATTAATACCTTTTGCTAGACGAGACGACAATGACGATATTGCTTGCTTTGAATTAAATAAAGGTGATGAAGTACAAATAATACATGATTTTGCATCTTCAGGATATGAACAAAGAAAAGTATATAGTACATTTTGGGATTGGTTTAGAGAGGCAATTGAGGAAATGATTAATTTTGATTAAAATCCAAGTAAATATATTAATAAGATTAATTCCAATATGTTACAATACAGCTAAAAATTTTACTTAAACTAATTTAAAAACAATATATTAGAAATATAATGATTATACATTAAATAAAAAAATTATTATTGTATAGTAAATATAAAGCAATAATAATCATAGATTGGAGTCAATGTTTCTAAATAAAGAAGCATAGGCTCTTTTTCTATAGTTTAAATCTTAATGGAAATGAGTATTGCTTTAAAATGAAACTCACTATTCACATTTGTTCATAGGAGTAACTTCTATTAACTAAATAAAATATTTATAATACCAGTTATAGTCTAGAATGGTATTGTATGTTAAACGCAGTTAAATATTTGCAAGAAACTTACACCACAAACATAAGTATTGATAAAATTGAATTTTTATGTACTAAAAAATAATAATAAAATTATTTATTTATCTGATTATAATGATGAAATAACAACTAATTCATTTAATGTGCTAAATGAGTTTAATGATTTATTAAAATAACTAAGGATGTGATTAATATGAATTGGAGTTGTTACTGTTTAAAAGAAACTAAGGCTTGTATAAAAAACTTAAACAAATAATTTTTTAAATATACATGCTTAAAATTATTCGTGTTTGCATGGAAGAATTTTCAGTTGTATTTTGTAATAAAAGATATGTATAAAATACATATATAAATAAGGTATAATAAAGTAACTAATTCTTTAGGAGGTATTTGAAAGTGGAAAATAAAGAAGTAAATTTATATGATATATTTCAAAAATATTCATATAGCCAACTAAAACAATTATTTAAAGATGCAAAAACTAAAGAGGAACAAGATTTTTATATGGCATTGTCAAATATACTACTTCAAAAGCAACAATCAAAGGTAATAGGTAAATAGTATGCCAACATATACAATATTTGCAGGAGTCAATGGGTGTGGAAAAACATCAATATATAAATCTGTATATTATGAAGAAAATAAGGGTGAAAAAAGAATAAATACAGATGAAATGGTAGCTCGTATAGGATCGTGGAAAGATAATACGCTACAGTTAAAATGTGCAAGAGAAGCTGTGAAACTTATAAAAGAATATATTGAAAAAGGCATCTCTTTTAATCAAGAAACTACGTTATGTGGTAAAAGTATAATTAAGAATATAAAAAAAGCGAAGTCTAAAGGATTTTATATAGTAGTGAACTATATTGGAGTAGAAAGTTTTGATATAGCTAAAGAAAGAGTTAGATATAGAGTAAGTAAAGGTGGTCATGGGATACCTGATGAAGACATAGAAAGAAGATATTATGAGTCTTTAGAGAATATTAGCCAAATTATTGAAGTTTGTGATGAAGTAAATATATATGATAATACATATAGGTTTAAAGAAATACTTTATTTCAAAGATGGAAATTTAGTTTGGAATGATAAAGAAATACCTAATTGGGCTGAAAAATTAACAAAATAATATTTTTATATAATATACTTAATAAATAATGTCTATAATAAATTAGATAAACAACCATACCTTGCAATTCAAATCATTGAAAATGCTTAGGTATGGTTATTTTTATACTAATATTATCACAAAGTAGGATAACATAGTCTAATTTAAAAAGAAAAAGCGATTAATGTTATTATTAATGGCGAAAATTTGGATTATACACCCGTTAAACTTTCTAATATAGGAAAAAATTATGTTGTTGATGGCAGATATAAAATAATAATTAATAACAATAAAACTAGTAAATTAGAAAATATTATAGAGTGTGTATTAGATGCAAAGGAAACATTTAACTTAGATAGTGGAGAAGAAAGCGGAGAAGGATTAGCTTTCATTAGCTTTACATGTGAAAATATTTAGTTAAGTATAGGCGTTGAAGGAGATATATGTGGAGTTAAATATGAATATATGAAAAATGGATTGCGTATTAAAATTAGTAAAGAAGCTTTAATAAATCAACTTAATATATTTGTTGCATGGATAATAATGAACAACAAGAAAATTATACGTGGTTTGCTGCAGATCCAACACTAGAATAATGTAATAGCGATTTTTAATTGCAAGACAAGAGATTTAAGATTAGATGATTATAAACATAATTGTGATTATTTATTAATTAATAAAATGACTCAAGAAATAATAAAGATTTATCTTCCAGAACTAGAAAGAATGAATGAAAAAATTATCTATATTAAAAATAATTAAAACACATGTGAAAGTTTAAATTTCACATGTGTTTTTTATTTAAGTGTAATATTATTTGTGAATAATATGGAAATACTAATAAAAAAGAGTTATTAAGTTAAAAATTATTCTATAAGATGATAAAATTATTAAATTAGATGCAAAGATTGAAATGAGAATCACTCTCATATAAAATGAATGAAGTCGAGAGAAAAAATAAGAGTTAAGTATAAAAGTATAAGTGGAGGTACATAATGAAAAAGAGATTATTAAAAACATTAGTAGCAACTTGTATGACAGCTATGATGTTTGTTGGATGTGCAAGCAATAGTGCTACAAATGAAGAAAATGTTAATGGAAATACTGTAACAGTTACAGATGTAAGAGGAGAAGTAGAAATACCAGCAGATCCTCAAAGAATAGTAGACTTAAGTGGAAACAGTGATATTTTATCAATATTAGGATATGACGTAATAGGTACTGCAAATAGTGATGCATATGACTATACTAAGTTACCTTCATATTTAGAAGAAACATTAAGTGGAGCAGAAATTTTAGGATATAGCTACCAAGATACTATGGATGTAGAAGCAATAATGAACTTAAATCCAGATTTAATAGTTATATCAACAATTCAAGAAAAGATGTATGATCAGTTAAGTGAAATAGCACCAACTGTTATGATTCAATTAGAAGCTTTAAATTGGAAAGATGATGTTAGAGCTTTAGGAAAAGTGTTTGGTAAAGAAGAAGTTGCAAATGAATGGATAGCTAATTATGAAGCTAAAGCTAAAGAAGCTGGTGATAAGATCAAGTCTGAATTTGGTGAAGATACAACTTACCTTTCAATTTTAGCAAATCCTAACGGTTTCAATGTATTTGATGGAGCAGGTTTTGGAGATGTATTATATAGCGATATGGGACTTGCTAAGCCAGTTGGAATGCCAGAACAAACAGATGTTAGTTTACCAGTTGTTAGTTATGAAGGGTTAGCATCAATTCAAGCTGATTATATATTTGTAATGGGATCAGATGAAGAATTAGCTCAAATAAAATCAAATCCAATTTGGAACAGCTTACCTGCAGTTAAAGAAGGTCATGTAATAGAATTACCATCATCACCATACTTTAACCAAGGATATAGCTCAATAGGTAGAGAATTATTAGTAAATGAAATAGGTGACATGTTAAATGGAACAAAGTAATAAACGTACAATAATTTTTATAATTTGTAGTTTGTTACTCTTAGTAGGAGGATTGACTTTAGCCATAAGGTTAGGGTCAGTCCATATTACTTTTTCAGATATTTGGAATAGTATATTTAATTATAACGAAGATTTAAATCTTATTCTTGTCAGGGATGTACGTATTCCAAGAGCACTTTGTGTATTGTTTACTGGAGGAGTATTAGGAGTAACAGGTGCAATGATTCAAGGGGTTACTAGAAATCCAATAGCTGAGCCTTCTATATTAGGTATAAGCCAAGGAGCAACTTTAGTAATAGCTATTTTTTATGCAGCAGGAATAGGGATAACTACAAATAGTGTAATGATAGCTTCTTTTATAGGAGCATTATTAACTGGAATAATAGTTTTAGGATTTATATCAAAAAAAGCAAATAACAATTCAATTGCAAAGATACTTTTAGCAGGAACTGCCATGAGTACATTTTTTATTTCTTTAACTACTATAATTGGACTTTTATCAAATCAATCTCAAATGATAGGATTTTGGGTATCAGGAGGATTTAGAAATGTAACATGGCAAGACTTTAGGTTAATATTTATAGTAGGTGTTATAGGACTTATTATAGCAATGATTCTATCACCTAAAATAAATATATTAAACTTAGGTGATGATGTTGCTATTGGGCTTGGAGAAAACCCAGAAAAAATAAGATTTATTACTCTTATGGTTATGATACCAATGTGCGCAGCAGCTGTAGCAGTAGGTAAAAATATAGCTTTTGTAGGATTGATAATTCCACAAATAGTAAGAAAATTATTAGGTGAAGATTATAGAAGAAATATTCCATGTTCATTTTTACTTGGAGCAGTTCTTTTAATATTTTCAGATATTGCAGCAAGAATGTTATTTGACCCATATGAAACACCAATTGGGGTATTTACAGCATTAATAGGTGTACCATTCTTTATATCAATAGCTAGAAAGGAGAGAGGATAATGAATAAAAAACGATTTAAAATAGTATTAGCAGTTTTAATAGCATTATTACTAATCTCCTTTATGGTAACATTATGTTGGGGTACATATAAGATATCACCTTCTCAAGTTTTAAATACTCTTTTAGGAAACGGAAGTAAACTTCAAAATACAGCAATAATAAATATTAGACTTCCAAGAATGTTAGTAGGTATATTTGTAGCAATAGCCTTATCAACGGCTGGATGTATTCTTCAAACTATAACTAAAAATGATTTAGCAGATACAGGAATAATAGGGATAAATGCAGGAGCATCAGTTGCAGCAGTATTATTCATTACATATTCTACTGGAGCTTATTATAGTGAATTAGGTGAACTTTCTATATTTGTTTTACCTTTTATGGCTATAATTGGAGCAGGTGTTTCTGCACTTATAATTTATATGATGTCTAGTAGAAAAGGAATAAAACCTAAGAGACTTTTATTAATAGGTATTGGATTAAATGCTGGGCTTAATGCATTTATAACTTTCTTTACATTTAGAGGTGGAATTGGAGATTATAATAGAGTATTAGTTTGGACATCAGGAAGTCTTTGGGGGTCAGGATGGAGTTATGCAAAGGTGATAATTCCAATAGTAGCCTTAATGTTTATAGTAGTTTTATTAAATCATAAAAAGTTAGATGTTTTAAATCTTTCAGATGAACTTGCTATATCATTAGGGTTAAATTTAGAAAAGGAAAGAAAGAAATTTTTAACTTTTGCAGTTATATTAGCAGGAACAGCAACAGCATTTGCAGGTAATATTGGATTCTTAGGGCTTATATCTCCTCATATTGCAAGAAAGTTAGTTGGATCTTATCATAAAAACTTCATTACAATTTCAGCAATGATAAGTATTATTATAGTTATTCTTGCAGATGCAGTTTCAAGAAATTTATTCTCTCCAATTGAAATTCCAGTAGGAATAACAGTATCAATATTTGGAGTACCATATTTTATTTATTTAATGATGAAGGAGAAATAATTGATGGAAGCTATTAGTGTAAAGAATTTAACAGTTGCATATGAAAATAATACTATAATTGAAGATATGAGTTTATCTATACCTAAGGGAAAGATAAGTATAATAATTGGAGCAAATGGTTGTGGTAAATCAACTTTACTTAAGACTATAGCAAGAATTAATAAGCCTAAGACTGGTGATATCTTCATTAATAATAAAAATATAAAAAAGGTAAAAGAAAAGAATATAGCAAAAGAAGTTGCATTTTTACCACAAGGGCCGGTTTGTCCAGATGGACTTACTGTAAGAGAACTTGTTGCATTTGGTAGATTTCCACATCAAAAAATGATAGGTGGTCTTAACAGTCATGATAAGGAGCGTATTGATTGGGCAATAAAAGAGACTGGTCTTAGTGAATTTGCAGATAGAGAAGTAGCAAATTTATCTGGAGGACAAAGACAGAGGGCTTGGATTGCTATGACTTTAGCTCAAGAAACAGAAATAATAATGCTTGATGAGCCTACTACATATTTAGATATGTCTTATCAATTAGAAGTTTTAGAAGTTCTCGAAAAGCTTAATAAAGAGAAGAATATTACAGTAGTTATAGTTCTTCATGAGCTTAATAATGCTTGTAGATTTGCAGATAATATTATTGGTCTAAAAAAGGGAAAGATTATATGTGAAGGAAAGCCATTAGAGGTAATTAATAAGGAAAATCTGAAAACAATATATGGAATAGATGCCAACCTTACAATAAGTGAAGATGGTAAGTATCCAATATGTATGGAATATGATTTATTCAGGGGGACGAATGAAAAATAAAAACTTTATAATAATAGTTATAGGGCAAATTATTTCTCTTTTTGGAAATGCAATTCAAAGATTTAGTATGTCATTATACTTATTAGAATTTACAGGCAGTACAGCTGTCTTTGCTAGAATATTAGCAATATCAACCATACCTTATATTATATTTGCACCAATTGCAGGAAGACTTTCTGATAATATAAATAGAAAAAAGATAATGGTTTATTTAGATTTAATTTGTTCAGTAGTAATTGGGATTTATGCATTTATATTATTAAAGGGGTATGACCATGAGCTTATAGTTGGAACTGTAATGTTTATACTATCTATATGTGCTACATTATACGGACCAGCAGTTACTTCATCTATTCCACAAATAGTAGAAGAAGAAAAACTTACATCTGCAAATGGAGTTATAAATCAAGTAGGATCAATTGTAAATTTTGCAGGACCAATACTTGCAGGATTAGTTTATGGATTATTAGGAATTAAAGCAATAGTGATTGTAAATGCAGTGAGTTTCTTAGTATCAGCTATTATGGAAATGTTCTTAGATATTCCAGATGTAATAAAAGAGAATATAGAAAATGCTGATAATGAAAAAGTAATATCTATGAAATTTGTGAAGCAATCATGTGTAGATATGAAAGAAAGTTTTATTTATTTAAAAAATGAAAAGAAGGTTATTCTGGGAATAATAGCTTCCTATGCATTATGCAATATTTTCTTAGTTCCTATATTATCAATAGTTGCACCATACTTTATAAATGTATTTTTAGGACTTCCATCAGAAGTTTTTGGAATAGTAGAAGCAGTATGTGTTTTAGGAATGATATTAGGAGGTTTTCTTATAAGTGTAAAACCGGATATGTTCTCTATTAAAAAGGTGCATTATACATATCTACCTATGATAGCAGGAGTTATAATTATAGCTACGTTAGGATTTTTAAAACTAAATCCATATGTATTAGCTAGTACATTTGCATTTGGAGGACTTGCAATAATGTTATCTTTATCATTATCAAATGTATTAACTTTAACATTTATACAAAAACAAATTCCAGATAATATGTTAGGTAGAGTATCAGCATTTTCAACAGCAATTGCAACTATAAGTGTTGCACCAGGACAATTATTATTTGGACAAGTTATTGATATGGGAATGCCACTAGGAGTAATTCTTATAATAACAGCTATATTTAATATTGGACTTATGTTATTTATTAAGTGGAATGTAAGAAATGTTTAATATCAATATATTAATATAGTAGAAGTAAAAAGGATGATTTCTATTTATTTGAAATCATCTTTTTTATTTACATTAAAGTCTATGAGGAATAGTAAATATTATTTACTTATATCATCAGGTTGATTTTTTCTTAAAATAAATCTGTTAGCTAATAAAGCTAGAATAGTACCTACCCCAACATAAAATATTCTTTCTAAGACAGTTTTTACAGAACCATTTGTAATTGCAAGAGGTGTAATTGCTGAAATAGTTACTAATACTATAACATCTCTATAATCTACAGCAAATGAATTTAAATATCCAGCTATTAATACTATTAGTACTCTCAAGGTATTATTTTTTATAAATATAAATAAGATTAATACTATTACTGCACCTAGAATAGTTCCTTGAATTCTTTTTTTAGCTCTAATTTTACAGTTCTCTGAATATAATTCTGTTAAAGAGAAGATGGTATATGCCATCCAACGTCCTTCTGCTAACTTAAAATAAAAGGTAATAAAAGATGTTAATGCTGTAAGTATACCTACTCGAATAGCATAAGAAGCTCTTACAGTATGAATTTTTACCTCTTTACCAAATATGTTTACATATCGATATATAGAGTCACTTTCATCGGTCTTAAATCCTATTAATGAATTTTCTTTCTTAAATGTATTAGTTTTCTTTGAATTTACTATAAATTGACTAATCATAATAATTACAGCGCTGAATATTAGTCCTAAAATTCTTTTAACAAAAACTTCGCCATAAACGGGAGCATTTAAAGTAAATAGGTATTGCAATCCATAAGGTAATACTAATCCTTTAGTGAGATTATAACTAAAGTAATATCCAATTAATGACAGAGATAAAAAGTCTAAAATTATTCCCAGCCATACATTACTAGCGGATATAAAAGCAGCAAAACCTAATGCTAAGTTTATTCCAAGAAGTGTTAAAAAGTTTTTTAAAGGATATTGAGTTAAATCTCTACCTAAAAGCATTAGTAGAACTATTATTGTTGTAATTGCAACAGGAGTATTTTCATCTCCAAACAATGCTTTAAAGATACTAATAAATAGCATTATAAATATAAATAATATAGTCTTTGATATTATATTCTTTTTTAAACTATTTTTATCCATAATTAACCTCGTTAATAATTTATTCTATGGATTTAGTATGTGCAATAAATTAAAAAAATAAATTATATATAATATGAGATGATGATATAATATCTAAAGTAATTACAAAAGTAAAAATAGAGGTGATATTTTGGAATATATTAATGATATAAATATTCAAGAAGCGGTAATACATATTTTAGATACGAATACATCTGAGCCAATACTAAATGAATATACATTAGAATTAAATGAAGATATATATAAGTTTTTACATAAACATATAGATAAGTGTTTGAAAGATGATGAATTAAAAACAGCATTATTTAAATTAGAAAGAAACATTGTAAAAGAAATAGTACAAGATTATTTGAATGGAATAGATAATAACTTTTTAGAATTATCTAAAGAATTATCTAGACAGCTTTTTTCTATTATGAAGGGAAATATTAATATTCCACCTTGTGATTTAATAGTAGTTTCGTTAGTTACAGATATAGGACCTATGATAGGAATACTTAAGATGGATTATGTAAAAAACTTTACACATTCAGTTGAGTTTTTAGATAATAAAATAGGAATAGGAATAATTCCTCAAGCAGCAGGATTACCAAGTAGTAGTCAAAGAATTCAGAAGGCTGCATTTATAAAGCCAATAAGAGAAAATCAAGCATTTGATTTATATGTAATTGATAAGCAAAAAAAATCTAGTCAAGATGACGAATATGGAGCAAATTATTTTATGAATAGCTTCTTAGGGTGTAATATTGTTGCTAATAAGAGAGATATGACTAAAACATTTTTAAAAGCAACAGAAAGTTGGACTAGAAGTAATATTACAGAGGATGCTGAAAAGGCAGAGATGATAAGAACTACTGTTAAAAGCAAACTAAAAGAAGAAGAATCAATTAATATTCAAGAAATATCTAATGAATTGTTTAAGGATAGTATAACTCAAAAGCAAGATTTTGAAACCTTTATGAGTGGAAATGGATTAGAAAAAGAAATTTCAGTTGATAAGGCATGGGTTGAGAAAAAGCTTAAGAGAATAAGACTAAAAATAGATAAAGATATAGATTTATATATTAATGAAGAAGCTTACCATGATAATAGTAAATTTGAGATTCAACGTAATGGTGATGGAAGCATTAATATGATAATTAAACATGTAATTAATTATATTGAAAAATAACTAATAAAGATTATACATTTTATTATGTATAATCTTTATTAGTTTAAATACTATACTGGATGATAATCAGAAGGTGTAGGTGCAATTATTCCTATAAATATAAAATCTTCATCTCCAGTATTAAGCATTCCATGATGCTCATTTTTAGCAGATAATATTATATCGCCTTTAGAAATTTCAACTTCTTTGCCTTGTTCAGGATAGAATATTCCTTTTCCTTGCATACATATCCATACATCATCAGAAGTCGTATGCATATGAGTAGGTACTTTTTGACCAGGCTTAACAACCCAAACAACTCCAGAAGTTAGATCAGTTGAATAAAAAGGTGTTTTTGTAGCTTGATCATCATTTCCTATAGCAATTTCATTTAATTTAAATAATCTAGTTTTCATAAATGTAATCTCCATTAAAATAAAAATTATTTATAATATTATGTTATGTAAATTAAATTTTTTAATGTATTTAAAAAAAATATTAATATAGTAGTTATTAGATATTTGATAAAAAATGATATATATGAGAAAATATATATTGCTATAATGAAAAAATTAGGAGGATTAGAGTTATGTTAAATGAAACTTTATTAAAAGCACTTAATGATCAAGTAAACTTTGAGTTTTACTCTTCATATACATATCTAGCTATGGCAGGATACTGCGAGTCAGTAGATTTAGTTGGGTTTGCTAATTTCTTTAGAGTTCAAGCTAAAGAGGAGTTAGATCATGCTATGAAATTCTATGAATATGTTTATCAAAAAAATGGTTCAATAGAATTAGAGAAAATTGATAAACCACAAGTTACTTATAACGGAATAATTGATGTATTTGAAAAGGGATACCAACATGAGCAATTAGTAACTAAGAAAATCTATGAGTTAACTGATATTGCTTATGAAGTTAAAGAACATGCTACAATAAGCTTATTAAAATGGTTTATTGATGAGCAAGTAGAAGAGGAAAATAGCTTTAATGCAATTTTAAAGAAGGTTAGAAGATGTGAGGATAATCCAGCAGCTTTATATCTATTAGATGATGAATTAGCAAAAAGAGTTTATACTCCTTTAAATATGTAATTTTATAAAATTATTAAGACCTATTACAGTAATTATAAGTGTAATAGGTCTTATATATTAAAAATATATTGAAATAACAATTTTTTAAGTTATATTTTATATATAATTATATTAATAAAAAATTAAGATAATAGCTTAACTAGAACTGCCTTTTGAGCATGAAGTCTATTTTCAGCTTCTTCAAATATTTCATCAGCATGAGCCTCTAGTATCTCTTCGGTAATTTCTTCATTTCTATGAGCTGGAAGGCAATGTAATACTATAGCATCATTATTAGCTAATTTCATTATTTCAGAATTAACTTGATATCCTTGGAAAGCTAGTTGGCGTTTCTTACTTTCACACTCTTGTCCCATACTAGCCCATACATCAGTTATAACTACATCAGCATTTTTTATAGCTTCAGAGGGATATTCAGTCATTTCGAAAGAAACTCCATTTTCTTCAGCTAATGAAATACCTTTTTCAATGTAATATTTAGGTGGCTTATAGCCAATAGGATTAGCTATAGATATATTCATTCCTAAAGTTAAGCAACCAACAATTAAAGAGTTACACATATTATTACCGTCACCAATATATGCAACTTTTAAACCTTCAAGAATAAGTTTCTTTTCTCTTATAGTCATTAAGTCTGCTAAAACTTGACATGGATGCTCATCATCAGTTAGTCCATTAATTATAGGAATAGAAGAGCACTCTGCAAGAGTTTCTACCTCTTTTTGAGAAAAAGTTCTTATCATTATTCCATCTAAGTATCTAGATAAAACTCTAGCTGTATCTTGAATAGGTTCTCCACGACCTATTTGTAGATCTTTTGAACTTAAGAATAGAGGATGTCCACCAAGCTGATACATTCCTACTTCAAAGGAAACTCTAGTACGAGTTGATGCTTTTTCAAAAATCATACCTAAAGATTTTCCTTTAAGTAAATGATGCTCTATACCATGTTTTTGTTCATATTTTAATTGGTCGGCAAGATTTAATATATCTAAAATCTCATCCTTCGAAAGATTATCCATACGTAATAAATGTTTATTCATAAAATTCTCCTTAATAAAAATAAATTTTAACTAATATCTATTAATATTCTTTAAGAGTAGAGATAAGTATATTAATACCTTCTTTAATATTATCTATTGAAGTATTTAAAGGAGGTAACAAACGTATAACATTTTTACCAGCAGTTAATACTAAAAGCCCATTTTCTAATGCTTTCTTTTGGATAAAAGAAGAATCTCCTGTAATTTCTATACCTATCATTAAACCAAGACCACGAACATCTTTTACAGAAGTTAAATTACTATTTAAGATAGTATCTTTTATTAACTGCCCTTTAAGAATAATTTGATTATAAGAGTCAGTATTACAAATTTGTTTTAAAACTGAAAGTGAACCAGAACATATAACAGGATTTCCACCAAAAGTTGAACCGTGATCTCCAGGATTAAATGTATCTGAAAGCTTATCATTACATAATACTGCACCTATAGGAAGTCCACCACCTAATCCCTTAGCACAAGTAACTATATCAGGTGTTATATTAAAATGGTTATATCCAAATAGTGTTCCAGTTCTTCCTATTCCACATTGAACTTCATCAAATATAATCAAGATATCTTTTTCTTTAGCTAATTTACAAGTTTCTAAAACGAAGTTTTTATCTAATGGATGAACACCACCTTCACCTTGAATAGCTTCCATCATTATTGCACAAACATCAGAAGTAAGTTTTTCTTTTAGATCATTAATGGAATTAGCAGTTACATAATTAAACCCAGTAGGGAATGGAAAGAAGTAATTATGAAATTTATCTTGTCCTGTTGCAGTTAATGTAGCTAATGTTCTGCCATGGAAAGATTGTTTCAGTGAAAGAATAGTACCTCTACCTTCACCATATTTATTAAAGCTATATTTTCTAGCAAGTTTAATAGCGCATTCATTTGCCTCAGCTCCAGAATTGGCAAAGAAAACTTTACTCATTCCAGATAATTCACAAAGTTTTTTTGCAAGCGATACAGTAGAATTGTTAGTAAAAATATTAGATAAGTGTTGAAAATTGTTTAGTTGAGATATTATTGAGTTTTTCCATTCAGAATTGTTATATCCTAAAGAGTTAACGCCAATTCCACTAGTAAAATCTATATATTTTTTATTATTTTTATCAAATAAGTAAGAGCCTTGGCCATAGGCTATTTCAATAGGCAAGGTAGCATAAGTATTCATTAAATACTTACTTTCTTGTTGAAATAAAGTCATTTTAATCACCTCGTTTAATTATTTAATAAATCTCTGTTCCGATTCCTTTTTTAGATAATAATTCAAGTAAGATAGAGTGTTTAATTCTGCCATCAATTATATGAGCTTTTTTAACGCCCATTCTTACAGATTCAACACAGCAGTTTATTTTAGGAATCATGCCACCTTTAATTACTTTATCGACAGTTAGTTTTGGAATTTGATGTAATCTTAAAGTTGAAATTAAGGTAGAAGAGTCATCTGGATTTGTCATTACACCAGGTACATCAGTTAAAAGAATTAATTTTTCAGCTTTTAAAGCAGAAGCAATTTTTGAAGCACAAGTATCTGCATTTATGTTATAACTATTAGTATCATTTTCACCTATTGCAATAGAAGAAACTACAGGAATATAACCAGAATTCATTGATAAGTTTAGAAGTTCTGTATTTACAGAAGTTATTTCGCCTACAAAACCTAAATCAATATCATTAGTAAGCTTTTTAGCTTTTATTAATGAGCCATCAATTCCAGATAAGCCAATTGCTTTACCACCATTTTTTTCAATAAGTTTAACTAAATCTTTATTTACTTTTCCGGCTAAAACCATTTGAGCAACTGTTATCGTGATTTCATCAGTGTATCTTAAACCATTTATAAATTTACTTTCATGATTCATTTGAGCTAAAGTATTGCTAATATCAGGACCACCGCCATGAACTATTATTGGATTAATTCCAATACATTTCATAAGGATAATATCATTTATTACTGTTTTAGTTAATTCATCATTAATCATGGCATTTCCACCATATTTAATTACGATAGTTTTACCGTAATATTCCTGAATATAAGGTAATGCCTGAATTAATATATTTGCATGTTGAGTATAGTTCAATTATTACACCTCCTAAAAAATGGGTGGACCTCCGAGGTCAATCCAATATATGGATTGACCCCGAAGGTCCACCTATATATTGTTAACTGCGGTAGTCACCATTTATTTTTACGTAATCATAAGTTAAATCGCAGCCCCATGTTGTTGCCTCATATGAAGCTAATTTCATATCTATTAAAATTTTAATTTCATCTTGTAATAAAATTTCTTTTGCTTTAGCTTCATTAAAGCTTACAGAAGCACCATCTTGACAAACAAGAATTTCTCCGGCAGTACTTGCAAAAGAAACATCAACTTTTTCAGGATCAAAGTCAATGCCAGAATAGCCTAATGCACAAAGAATTCTTCCCCAGTTAGCATCACTACCAAAGATTGCAGCTTTAACAAGGCTTGAAGTAATTACACTCTTTGAAAGAGCTTCAGCCTCTTCAATAGAATTAGCATTTTTTACAGTACATTCTATAAGCTTGGTGGCTCCTTCACCATCCTTTGCAATTTTTTTAGATATATAAATATTCAAAGTTGTTAATGCTTCCAAAAATAAGTTATAATCATCATTTTTTTCAGTTATAGTTTCATTTGAAGCAAGTCCATTTGCCATTATTAAAACCATATCATTAGTACTAGAATCACCATCAACACTTATTCTGTTATAAGAAATATTAACACTTTCTTTTAATGCTTCTTTTAATAAAGAAGGAGAGATTGAAATATCAGTAGTTATAAAAGAAAGCATAGTAGCCATATTTGGATGAATCATACCAGATCCTTTAGCCATAGCAGCAAGTGTAACTTTCTTACCACCAATGTTTAATTGGATTCCAGCTTGTTTTTCAACTGTATCAGTAGTCATAATAGCCATAGATGCATTTTTAGCACCTTCAATATCACTAGATAAATTACCTACCAATTGAGGAATGCCATTCTTTATTGCATCTATATTAAGGGGAACACCTATTACTCCAGTGGAAGCAACAAGTACATCATCGTTTTTAATACTTAATGCTTTAGCACAAAGATGAGTCATTTTTTTTGCTTTTGATAAACCATCATCACCATTACAAGTGTTAGCATTTCCACTATTAATAATTATTGCTTGAGCTTTTTTATTAATTAAATGTTGTTTAGTTATTGTAAGTGGAGCACCTTTTACCTTATTTTTTGTATAAACTCCGCAAGAGGTAGCTACAACATCAGAATATATTAAGGCTAAGTCTTTTTTTAATAAACTCTTTTTTAGTCCGCAATGAATTCCAGATGCTTTAAAGCCAACAGGAGAAGTCACCGTCAAATTTTCATCTATTTTAATCATAAATTACACATCCTTTATTTAAAAGCTTGGAGCTATTAATTTAAGTCCAGTATTTTGTGGTAAGCCAAGTAATAGATTCATATTTTGAATGGCTTGTCCTGCAGCTCCTTTAACCATATTATCTATAACACTAACAATTATTAGTTTGTTTTTTCTATAATTTTGATGAATAGAAATATGACAATTATTTGTATATTTAACGTGTTTTATTTCAGCAGTTTGTCCTAATGGTAATACATGGACAAATTCTTCATTTTCATATTGTTTTTTATATATTTTATGAATTTCTTCTAGGGTAAGTTGATCTTTAGGTTGGCAGTAAATTGTAGAAAGTATTCCTCTATTTACAGGTAATAGGTGAGGAGTAAATGTTACTTCTACATTTTCATTTGCCATATATGATAGGGTTTGTTCAATTTCAGGTGTATGTCTGTGACTACCAATACCGTATGCAGCAAAATTTTCATTGGCTTCTGCAAAGTGAGTCTTTAAGGAAAGTCCTCTTCCAGCACCAGTAATTCCTGATTTTGAATCACAAATTATATTTTTAGTATTAATTAAGTTATTTTTTAATAGTGGCATAAGTCCAAGTGAAATACTTGTTGGATAACATCCAGGATTAGCAACTATATTAAATTTTTTAATTCTAGAACCATTAAACTCTGGTAGTCCATATATACTATTCTTATGAATATCTTTGAAGGTAAATTTTTTACCATACCATTCTTCATAAGAATCTTCACATTCTAATCTAAAATCAGCCCCAAGATCTATTACTTTTTTATTTTTGCTTATTGCTTTAACTGCTATTTCTTCACTTAAACCATGAGGAAGAGCAGTAAATATAACATCACATTTATCAATAACATCACTTTTATCTTCGCATACTAGAGTTGTTTTATTGAAAAAACTTTTATATACAGAACTTATCTCCTCATCTTTAAAAGTAGAGGAGGAGATAGCGGTAACTGTAACCTTATCATGATTAAGTAAAAGTCTTAACAATTCAACTCCAACGTATCCTGTCGCCCCAATAATTCCTACTTTAAACATGATAAATTCTCCTTATTTTCTTTTATAAATTTTTTTAAAACTTCAATTTGCATTTTAACTGATAAAGAGCTAGGCCCCCCAATAACACTTCGTTCTTCAACACAAGTTAATAGGTCTATTGCATTATATATATCTTCTTCAAAAATAGGAGAGAAGTTTTTAAACTCTTCCATACTTAAATCATCTATAGCAATATCTTTATCAATACAATAAAGAACTATTTTACCTACAATTTCATGAGCATTTCTAAATGCCATACCTTTTTTAACAAGATAATCAGCAACATCAGTAGCATTTGTAAATCCACCAGATGCAGATTTTTTCATATTAGCTTTTTTAACTTTCATAGTTTTAATCATTCCATTAAAGGTTTGAAGTGAAAGAAGAGCAGTATCTAATCCATCAAATAATGCCTCTTTATCTTCTTGCATATCTTTATTGTAAGCTAGAGGAATACCTTTCATAACTGTAAGTAAAGTCATTAAGTCTCCATAAACTCTTCCTGTTTTTCCTCTAACTAATTCTGCAACATCAGGGTTTTTCTTTTGAGGCATTATACTACTTCCTGTACTGTAACTATCATCAAGTTCTATAAAGTTAAACTCGCCAGTACACCATAGTATAATTTCTTCTGAGAATCTTGATAAGTGCATCATTATTAATGAAAGTGCAGATAAAGTTTCTATAGCATAATCTCTATCTGAAACAGAATCTAAACTAT
Organism: Clostridium sp. D43t1_170807_H7; assembly: GCF_015555905.1. Classification (GTDB taxonomy): domain Bacteria; phylum Bacillota; class Clostridia; order Clostridiales; family Clostridiaceae; genus Clostridium. Next base: position 70,930 of record NZ_JADNLK010000009.1, on the reverse strand, counting down.
TAAGTGTTATTTTAGAAAAGCCAAGCTCAGATGCTACAAACTCTCTATCGATAGGGTATGTAGATGTTGCTAAAGCACCACTTCCAAGCGGCATTTCATCAAGTCTTTTATAGGAATCGAAAAGTCTTCCTATATCTCTTTTAAACATTTCACAATATGCTAAGATATGATGTGCAAAAGTAATTGGTTGAGCCTTTTGCATATGGGTATACCCTGGCATAATAGTATTAATATTTTCATTGGCCTTTTCAAGTAAGGTTTCATGAAGTTTTAATATTTCATTTATTATAATTTTGATATATTTCTTTAGATAAAGTTTAGTATCTAAAGTAACTTGATCGTTTCTGCTTCTACCGGTATGAAGTTTTTTACCTTCATCGCCAATATAGTAAGTTAATATACTTTCAACAAAGCTGTGAATATCTTCAGCATCTTTATCTATTTCTATAGTTCCACTGTTAATTCTTATTAATATTTCTTTTAAGCCTTCAACTATTTTTTTGCTATCCTCTGATGGGATAATTCCTTGCTTTCCAAGCATTTTAACATGAGCAAGGCTTCCTTCGATATCTTCCTTATACATTCTTGAATCAATTGAAATTGAGGAGTTAAAGGTATTAACTAACTCATTAACTCCTTCAGTAAATCTTCCGCCCCAAAGCTTCATATTACTTACCCGGTTTCTTTAAAGAATTTTTCATCTTTGAATTTACTACTGTTGGTAAACCATAAAGATTAATGAATCCTTCAGAATCCTTTTGATTATATACGCCATCTTCACCAAAAGTAGCATATTCTTCGCTGTATAATGAATAAGGAGATGTCATACCGGCATTAATAATATTACCTTTATATAGTTTAAGCTTAACTTCACCTGTAACAGTTTCTTGAGTTTTATCAACAAAAGCTGAAAGACTTTCTCTAAGTGGAGTGAACCATTCACCGTTATAAACTAAATCAGCAAATTTTAATGCAATTGATTGTTTAAAGTGATGAGTTGCCTTATCTAAACAAAGTTCTTCTAAATCAGCATGAGCTTTGTAAAGAATAGTTCCACCTGGAGTTTCGTAAACACCTCTTGATTTCATACCAACAAGTCTATTTTCTACCATGTCCATAATACCAATGGCATTTTCTCCACCAATTTTATTTAATTCTTCAATTAACTTAACACCATCCATTTTTTGGCCGTTAAGGGCAACTGGTATACCTTTTTCAAAAGTTAAAGTAATATAAGTTGCTTCGTTAGGTGCATTTTCTAAAGTGTTGCAAAGTTCTAATATCTTATCATATTTAGGTTCATTTTCAGGGAATTCTAAATCTAAACCTTCATGACTTAAATGCCATAAATTTTTATCTTTACTATAGTTAGTTTCATAAGTAATTTTTATTGGAATTTCTCTATCTAAAGCATATTGAATTTCTTCTTCACGAGATTTAATATCCCAGATTCTCCATGGTGCTATAATTGGCATTTCAGGTGCAAAGTTTTTAACTGCAAGTTCAAAACGAACTTGGTCATTTCCTTTACCAGTACAACCATGACAAATTGCATCAGCCCCTTCTTTTTTTGCAATTTCTACAAGTCTTTTTCCTATTAAAGGTCTAGCAAAAGAAGTTCCTAATAAATATTTACCTTCATAGACAGCTCCAGCTTGAAGTGTAGGGAAGATATAATCGTAAACAAATTCCTTTGTTAAATCTTCAATATAAATTTTTGATGCTCCAGTTTTTAATGCTTTTTCTTCTAAACCTTCTAGCTCATCAGCTTGTCCAACATTACCAACTACTGCGATAACTTCGCAACCATAAGTTTCTTTAAGCCATGAAATTATAATTGATGTATCTAAACCTCCTGAATAAGCTAAGACTACTTTATTAAATTTTTTCATATATAAAAGCCCCCTTTAAATTAGTTAGGAGTTAGTAGGGTGAAATTATTAGTTTAGTAAAAACTCAGAGACAAGTTTACTTCAAATTTGCCTCTAAACTTATAATGTATAACGTAACGCTACTGACTACCTATTATTTCTATAATTTGGTATAATTACTTTATGTTTATAATTATACAAAACTATGTATAAATATTCAATAGTTAATTTAAAATTTGTATAAAATAACAATGTTTAGTATATAAAGCAAGGCGAATGAGTGTGCTAAGCAAATAGATAAAAATGTTTATGCAAAAATAAAGTGATTTATGCATAAATATAATTGAGAATGTAAAAATGTAAGCAAAAGAAATTATATCTTTTGCTTACTGTTTTAAAAAATGTTTTCCATTTTGGGAACTTGGAGTTCTTTCATGTGTTCAGTACTATATTTTAATAAATGAAGAGAGGCTTCAGCTTCGCTAGAATCATCTTTTTCAATATATACAGTTAATTTTAAAGCTTCATTTAACATTACGTCATAATCTACATGATTTATATAGATGGCAGCAATCTTACCTTTATCTTGAATTAGATTAAAAATTTCCATAGCATTTTCAAAATTTTCTTCTTTAGTAGAATAATTTAAGCTTTCTTCCATTTCATCACACATTTCTATAACGTCAGAGCAAAGATTTTTAAAGCTTATATCGGTATAAGTTAGAAAGCCTAATAATAATACAAATAGAAAAATAGAAAATAATGAGTTTTTCATTTTTTAGCTCCTTTGTCTTTTTCGTTTTTATCATATAATTGATAAAAAAATTCTCCTTGAGTATCAATCATGGCAATTAAAACATCTTTAATTGAATCAATATGATATTTTTTTAATTCATGTTCAATCCAATTTTTATTTTTACCGCTAGTAGTAAGGGCGTTTTTATTAACGTGACCATCTAATACATAAATTATAGGTAGTTTAGGTGGTTTAGTAGAATTATTATTGTCAGAACTATTAGAAGAAGTAGAGCTAGCAGAGTTACTTTTTTTATTATTTTTAGAAGAACTTTCGCTTCCAGAAGCATTACTATTAGTATTTTGACTACAACTAGAGTTACTTTGAGAAGATGGTGAATTTGGGCTTCCTGATGATAAAGGTTGTGTACTAGAGTCACAAGAAGTATTACAAGAACCACCACTACTACTTTGAGAGGTTAAAAATGATAGTTGACCATTATTTTCTAAAATAGCATATTGAATTTCATTTAAATCAAAATAGCCCGAAAGCCTAAGTTCTTCCATAAGTTCATCTAAATTAATTTGTTGTCTTTTTAGAGCTTGGTAGTTTATTTTACCTTTACAAACTAGAATACAAGGTTCACCTTCTAATATTTTTCTAGTAAACTGACTTTTAAGTTGTAATTGAGTTAGTATTGTTTTAATAAACAATAAAGTAATAATTGGAATAATACCAAGAATTAAAGGTAACCTAGTATCTTGCATTGGAAGAGCAGCTAAGTCAGATATCATTATTGTTATAACAAATTCATATGGTTGTAATTCTCCAATTTGCCTCTTCCCCATTAATCTCATTACAAGTATTACTAGAAAATATAAAAATATAGTTCTTATTAGAACAATGAACATAATTAAATCACCTCTAATTAAGTATTTGTATAAAAAATACTTTTATTCTAACTGAGAGTCCAAATTTTATATTTGGTTACTCGAAGTTACTCATTCGACGTTAGGAGAAGGAGTTTCCTTTCAAAGAATAATATTAGTCCAAATTTTATATTTGGTTACTCGAAGTTGCCTGAAACTCCAAATTTAAATTTGGCCAGTTGAAGGTACACTTTAGTGTACTCATTCGACGTTAGGAGAAGGAGTTTCCTTTGAAAGAATAATATTAGTCCAAATTTTATATTTAGTCACTCGAAGTTGCCTAAAACTCCAAATTCAAATTTCACTACGAATTTTAGAATAATAGTGATTTTAATTGATAAATTAATCGATAAAATAATAGAATAATTTTTAAAGCAGTATATAATAAGAGTATAAAGGATTAATTAAAAAAACTTATAATGAAACAAAATTTCGCACTGATTTTTATAATATGATTTTTTAATTAAGCAATGGTATTATAAGGGTTTAGAAGGGTGGAGTAAGGATGAAAGAAAATATTAATTTAGTAAATAATAAGAATGAATCTATTGAGAGTGATTATACTAGAACATTACAGTTTATTTTTATTAAAGCAACCTTGGATTTATTTCCAAATGCAAAAATAACAATTCAACATAGTGTCGGTAAGGGAATATTTGGAGAAGTATTTAAAGAAAGAGATCTTAATGTAAAAGATATAGAAGATATAAAAGTAAAAATGAAAGAATTAATAGATAAGGATTTACCTATTAATAAAATTAAGGTAACAAAAGAAGAAGCAATTAATATTTTTAAATCTTATAATATGAATGATAAAGTGCTTTTATTAGAACAAATGGATTTTAAAACAGTTAATTTATATGAATTAGATGGAAGATATGATTATTTTTATGGCCATATGACTAAAAGAACAAGTGATATAAAAGCTTTTGATTTGATTTATTATGAAAATGGATTTATATTAAGAAGACCAAATGATTATCAAACTTTTACATTATCAGAGTTTGTAGAACAAAGGAAAATGACTAAAATATTTAGAGAAACTGAAAAATGGTTAGATATTTTAGAGGTAGGAAATGTTGGAGCATTGAATGATAAAATTGATAAAGGCGAATTAATTAATTTAGTAATGATTTCTGAAGCTTTACATGAAAAGAAAATTGCAGAAATTGCAGATAAAATTAGTTCAAAAAATGAGGTTAAATTAATATTAATAGCAGGGCCAAGTTCTTCAGGAAAAACAACATTTGCTAATAGATTAGGAATTCAATTAAGAGTTAATGGTATTACACCAGTTCCAATATCTTTAGATGATTATTTTGTAAATAGGGATCAAACACCAATAGATGAAGATGGAGAATATGATTTTGAAACTATTGGTTCAGTAGATACAGAATTATTTAATAAACATTTAAATTTAATATTACAAGGTGAAGAAGTTGAAATACCAGAGTTTAACTTTATAAAAGGAGAGAGAGAATGGTTAGGTAAGAAAGTTAAATTACATGCCAATGGGGTTATCATAGTGGAAGGAATTCATGGATTAAATCCTATATTAACATCTCATATTGATGAAAAATATAAATTTAGAATCTATATTTCAGCATTAACTCAATTAAATTTAGATAATCATAATAGAATAACTACTACTGATGTAAGAAAAATTAGAAGAATTGTAAGAGATCAATTATCAAGAGGACATGGGGCAGAAGATACTTTAAAGATGTGGCATAAGATAAAAAGAGGTGAGCAAAAAAATATTTTCGTTTATCAAGAGGAAGCAGACGTAATGTTCAATTCCACTTTAGTTTATGAGTTATGTGTATTAAAGAAATATGCACTTCAAGAGCTTGATAAAATTAAAGAAGATAGTATAGTTTATGATGAAGCTAAAAGGTTAAAGGGATTATTAAACTTCTTTAGAGAAATTGATAAAGATATAGTTCCGCAAAACTCAATTTTAAGAGAATTTATTGGAGGAAGCATTTTTTATAAATATTAAAACATTTGGCATTACATGGGGAGAAGAAATGAAATATTTATTTTCCGGGAACATTAAAATTCTACGGTTCAATTTTAATGTTCTTTCCAAATTAATATTTCATTTTTTTCTCCATGTATCTGCTTATAACGCTATCCTTATAGTTAATGTTTTGTGCTATAAATTATTATGAGAGGATAGTTAGTTTTTATATTAATATTATTAGGTTATTTAAAAAAATATATATAATCAATTTTTCATCATCATAGTATCTAAGCTATAGAGAGTAATTTAGTTACTTAACATAATAAATTTGGAGGTTACATAATGAAAAGTGTAGGAGTTTTTGACATATTAGGGCCTATAATGGTTGGTCCATCATCATCTCATACAGCAGGTGCTGCAAGACTTGGAAAGGTTGCAAGAGCTGTTGCAGGAGCAGATATAGAAGATGTAACATTTTATTTGCATGGATCATTTGCTAAAACATATAAAGGTCATGGAACTGATAGAGCATTAGTTGCCGGGATATTAGGAATGGAGCCAAGTGATTTAAGACTTAGAGATTCTTTAGAGATAGCTAAAGAAATGGGGCTAAAAATAAGATTTAGAGAAGCAGATTTAGGTGATGTTCATCCTAATACTGTTGAATTTGTTATAAAGGGAAAAGAAGGTACATATGAGCTTATAGGCTCGTCTATTGGAGGGGGAAGTATAGAGGTTACTTCTGTTAATGGAAATTCAGTTAACTTTACTGGAGCGTATCCTACTATTATTATTTCAAACAGAGATGTTCCAGGAGTAGTATCTAAAGTAACATCAATACTTTATGATAATGATATAAATATTGCTTTTATGAAAGTATTTAGAAATCAAAAGGGTAGAGATGCAACAATGGTATTTGAAGTCGATCATGAAGTTACAGCAGAAATAATAGGTAATGTTAAAGCAATTGAAGGTATAAATAAAGTAATAATGATTAATCCAATTAAGGACGGTGAATAGTATGCTAGCAAGATCTGGTGAAGAGTTATTAAGAATATGTGAAGAGGAAAATATATCTTTAAGCGAATATGCCATAAGAGTTGAAATGGAAGATAAGGGATTATCTAGAGAAGAAGTATATGAGAAGATGGCTAAAAATTTAAAGGTAATGAAGGATGGAGCTACTGAAGGTAGAGAAAAAGAGGTATATTCATTAAGTGGTCTTATTGGTGGAGATGGATATAAGATTCAAAAGTATTTAGAAAAAGGAGATACTTTAACTGGAGATGTAACTGTAAAAGCTATGGCCATGGCATTATCATCATCAGAAGTTAATGCAGGTATGGGAAGAATAGTAGCATGTCCAACAGCAGGATCTTGTGGGATATTACCGGCTGTAATTTTATCAGCAGGTGAGAAGTTAGGAAAAACAGATGAAGAACTTATAGATGGATTATTTGCTTCAGCAGCAGTAGGTATGATAATTGGAATGAATGCTACACTTTCAGGAGCAGAAGGTGGATGTCAAGCTGAATGTGGATCAGCAGCAGCTATGGGATCAGCAGCAGTTGTTGAAATGATGGGTGGAACTCCTAGAATGAGTTTAGATGCAGCTGCTATAGTTATGAAGAATATTCTTGGGCTTGTTTGTGACCCAGTAGCAGGTCTTGTTGAAATACCATGTGCAAAAAGAAATGCAGCAGGAGCTATAAGTGCACTTTGTACAGCAGATATGGTTATGGCTGGAGTAAGTAGTAAAATACCTTTTGATGACACTGTTTCAGCAATGTATAAGATAGGAAAGAGTCTTCCTGCATCACTTAGAGAAACAGCAATGGGTGGAGTTGCTGTAACAAAAGCAGGACTTGAGCTTCGTAAAAAAGTCTTTGGTGAAGAATAGAATAAAATTGTTCGTCACGTGGAGCCGAAAAATTAATGATATAACCTCCAGGAATTGTGTAATTTGCGTTAAGAATTTATATTGTTTTTTCCAGAAAAAGAGCTAAAGCTTCGAAAGTCACTTTGTTCCCTCAGCTTATTAACGCTCTTTTTCTTCCAAAAACAATTAAATTCTAAAACTTAATTACAATATTCCTTCCGATAATATCATTAATATTTTCTCTTCCACTTGCTGAACTGCAATGACACCTTAAAAGTTAACGACTTGTCATACAGTATGTAGCAAAAGACATTAACTGTAAAGGTGTGTTATGTTATAGATAGTTACGTGAAAAAAAGAAAAAATGAAATATTAATTGGGAAGGACCATTGAAATTAAGCCGTAGAATTTAATAATTGATGGAGTAAAGTTGCGTAAAGAAGTTTTTACTGTTTGAGCGAATAGCGAGTTTAAAAACTTTAGCAAACTTTACGGAATCAATTATATAAATTCTAGGTGAAAATTTCACCGTTACTGGAAAATAAATATTTCATTTTTTCGCTTCCACGTAACGAACAATTTAGTTATATTGTGCACATTGTAGATTTTGTCGAATATTATATTGGTGGGCAAAGGTTGCACTATAGATAATAAAGTGAGGAAGAGCTATGAGGCTTAATGAGGAGTCTATAAAATATATATTAGACTTGCAAAAGAGTATGCTACCTCTTATTTATTGCTGTGCTAATAATGAAAGATTACGTACTTTAGAAGCTTCGATTAATCATTATAATGGCAGATTAAGTTATAAAAATAGCGAACAATACGAAGAGCTTGATTCAATAAATACATTACTGATTTTTTTAGATGAAATAAATTCACAAGGTGTATTAGATATAGAAAAAGCTTTGATAGCTATGAATAAAAGAGAGATAGTATTATTAGAAGCCAATGGAATAGATTCGTTAATTAACAAAAGAAATTTAGCATTAAGTATTACCAATAGATATGATATTAATGTTATTAAAGGAACAAAGAGTGAAATAGAAACTTTGATAAAATTTCAAGAGAATGTTGAAGAAAATAGTATAAATGATGAAAATGATAAATGTAGATTTAGAAATTTTTCAAAGAGAAATAATAGTGTAATAATTATAAAAGATGATAATTATTATATAACCGATGGATACAGCGAATTTATCATAAAAAATAATAGTAATGATAATGATTTATATGATAAAGATGTATTAGATGATATATATACAGGAATGATAGCTGTTAGCATTGGAGTATGCAAAAATAAAAGTGAAATAGTTCAAGCAATATTAATTGCAACAATAGCTTTTTACATTGGAGAAAAAAGAGCTTTAAAAAACTTTGTAAGTGGTAAGAATACTGATAGTAAAAATATAGAAGTCTATATATTAGATGAGATATATAAAATTGATATAGATAAAATAAAATCATATGGAGATATATATTATTGTTTTAAAAGAGGTTAAATATAAAAAGAGCACATTTGTGCTCTTTTTATATTTAAAGGAATTAAGCTTTATTGATTGATCCGAATAATTCCATTTTTTCTTTAACTGTAGCTTTGATAGCTTCGAATCCAGGATTTAATAATTTTCTTGGGTCAAATCCTTTTCCTTCTTTATCTTTTCCAGCTTCGATGTAAGCTCTTGTAGCTTCTTGGAATGCTAATTGACATTCTGTGTTAACGTTGATTTTAGAAACTCCTAAAGATATAGCTTTCTTGATCATATCTTCTGGGATTCCAGTTCCACCGTGTAATACTAATGGCATGTTTCCGCAAGCTGCGTTGATTTCTTCTAAAGCATCAAAAGCAAGTCCTTGCCAGTTTTCTGGGTATTTTCCGTGAATGTTTCCGATACCAGCAGCTAACATAGTAACTCCTAAGTCAGCGATTGATTTACATTCTTGAGCATCAGCAACTTCACCTTTACCAACAACTCCGTCTTCTTCTCCACCGATTGATCCAACTTCTGCTTCTAAAGATAATCCTTTTTCAGAAGTAACTTTTACTAATTCAGTAGTCTTTTCGATGTTTTCAGCGATTGGGTAGTGAGATCCATCAAACATAACTGATGAGAATCCAGCTTCCATAGCTTTGTAGCATCCTTCGTAGCTACCGTGGTCTAAGTGTAGAGCAACTGGTACAGTGATGTTTAATTCTTCTAACATACCGTTAACCATTCCTACGATAGTTTTGTATCCGCACATATATTTTCCAGCACCTTCAGATACTCCTAAGATTACTGGTGAGTTATTTTCTTGTGCAGTTAATAAAATAGCTTTAGTCCATTCTAAGTTATTGATGTTGAATTGACCAACAGCATATTTTCCTTCTCTTGCTTTGTTTAACATTTCTTTAGCTGAAACTAACATGGCAATACCTCCGTACATTTTAAAATATTATAGAGAATTCGTTAAGTTTTACTTAATGTTATAAAATTAACAATTATGTATATCAATTTATTCTCCATTGGTTATTATACCTTAAAATAATAAGAATGAAAACAAAAAAATAAGTAAATTAACTTTAAGCCTAGAAAAGATAATTTATTTTAATTATGATATTTATTATAAAATGAAAATAAATTAAAAAATATGATATGATAATATTATTAGATAAGTACCTTTTTATAAGAGAAAATATGTGGTTTAAATTGATTAAATTGCTAAGTAGGTATATTAAACTAATTAAAGCTTATATTAAGATTATTAGTTTAAATTTATTTAATAAATATTTTTAAAACTAAGGAGGAAAATATGTTAACAGATTTACATATACATAGTTATTATTCTGATGGAACAATGTCACCACAAGAAATAGTAAGGGATGCTAAAAATAAGAACGTAGGAATTATCTCAGTAACTGATCATGATGTTTTAGATTCATATGAAGAAGTAAAAATCGAAGCTGAAAAAGAAGGTATTACTCTAATAAGAGGAGTTGAAATAGATTCAATATTTGAGGGGCACTTAGTGCATCTATTAGCATATAAGTTTAATGATAATGAGAATTTCTTTAAGTTAGTAAACAAAGCTAAAGAAAATTTATTAGAAACAAGTGTAGAGCTTATAAGAAGAATGGAAAAAGATTATGAAAATATATCTTTAGAAGATTATAATTCTTATGAATATGATAGAAGAAAAGGTGGATGGAAGGGAATACATTATTTATTTGATAAAGGTATTACAGAAGGCCTTTTTGATGGAATGAAGTTTTATGGAAAATATGAGTGTGGACATGAAAAGTTTGATTTTCCGAGTGTAAAAGAGGTTTGTGATATTACTCATGAGGCTGGAGGATATGTAGTATTAGCGCATCCTTGTAATTATTATAAAGATAAAACTAAAGAGGAAATAATAGAAAAACTTGAAATCCTAAAAGAATTAGGTGTTGATGGAGTTGAATGTTATTACCCTGCAAATAGTGATTTAATGACAGAAACATGTTTAGAATTCTGTAAAGAAAATAACATGATAATAACAGCAGGCTCTGATGGACATGGTGATTTTGGTGCTGTAAGTAAGGGCGTAGAGTATTATATAGGTGCAATTAATAAGGATAGCAGTTTATTAAATATTGAAAAATTACTTTAATTAATAAATAAGTTGAAGATAGAATGTTGATTTTGAAATTAATATTCTATCTTTTTTTTGTAAAGAACATTAGTAAAATTTAATATTTTTTTAATAAATACACAATATATAAAGAGATGTTAAAAAGTAGGAGAAAACCATATGAATAAAAAAAGTGTTTTAGTTTTTTTAATTACGATTTTATATGTTTTTATAGGTATGGATTATAGTAAGTGTTATTGCGACGATGTAAGTGGAGGAAAGAAAGTTCTTATAATAGGATCATATTCTCCGGCTAATAAGTGGGAAAGTTCTATATTACAGGGATTTGAGAACAGTAATGATAGGTATATAGCGAAAACTGAATTTTTAGATAGTAAAGTTTTAGAATCTAAAGAATATGATGAGGGCTTTATTAACTTTTTAAATGTTAAATATAAGGATTCAAATATTGAATATATAATTACTTTAGATGATGAAGCTTTTCAATTAGTTAGAAAAAATTTATTTAATGAGAATTTATTTATTTATAAGAAAAAAGTTATTTATGTAGGGATAAATGAAACTATATTTTTAACCAAAGATGAAAATGAATATATTACTGGAATATTAGAGTATCAATATAATTTACCTATAGTAAATACAATTTTAGAGGCTAGTAAAGAGGTTTCAGATATATATTTAATTTTAGATAATAGTATTTATTGTAATACTATTAAGGAAGAGTTTTCAAAAATTATTGATAAATCAGAAAAGCCATTTAATTATCATATTATTCAAGAAACACATTTTAAAGATGTTAAAGAGAAATGTAAGGAAATAGAAGATAAACGTTGTGCGATATATTTATGCGGGACATTTAAAGATTCCAATAAAACAGATCTAGTTCAACCAGAGGATGTTATAAATGGAATTAAAGAAGTAACTAAGGCTCCTATTTATACGAAATTAGAAGAATATGTTTATGCTGGAGCAGTAGGGGGGATAGTTAATGATGGTTATAAGTTAGGAGAAGTAACATATACACTTTTGAATAATATTGTAGAAGAAAGTTTTGCCTATAATGTAGTACCTGTACGTAATACATTTAGTATACCAATTTTTAATTATGATGCTATTTTAGAATATGATATTAATCCTTTAAGATTACCACAAAATAGTAAGTTTATTAATAAAAATATATTTGATCTATTACTTCCTAAATATTTACTTATAATAGTATGGACATTAGTTTTATTAGCCATAGTTGGTATAGTATTTTTAATTTATTTATTTATTAAAAATACAAAAATAGCCAGAGAAAATAAATTGCTATTAATAGAATCGATGGAAAGAGAAAAAATAAAAACTGATTTTATTGTTACAATATCCCATGAACTTAGAACACCTTTAAATATAATAATAAATGCTACTAATTTATTAAAAATAAAATTGGAAAAAGGAGAGTTTAATGCATGTTTTTTTACTGAAAGATTAAATTATATAATGAAAAATGCTAATAGATTGCGTAGATATATTAATAATTTAATTGATGTAAGTAAATTAGAAATGGGATATATGGATGCTAATTTTACAAATGAGAATATAGTAGAAGTAGTTGAAGATATAACATTAACTATTGTAGATTTAGCCCAAATTTATAACTTAAATGTAATTTTCGATACGGAAGAAGAAGAAATAATTACAGCTATAGATAAGGGGGAAATAGAAAGAATTATATTAAATTTATTATCTAATGCTATAAAATTTACGAATGATGGTGGAAATATAATGGTTTTAGTAAAGAGAGAGACTAATAATGTTGTTATAGAAATTAGTGATGATGGTATTGGAATGGAAGAGGAAATGAAAGAACATGTTTTTGAAAAGTTCAAAAGAGCAGATTTTAATGGAGGCCTTAATAGACAAAATGAGGGAAGTGGTTTAGGGCTATTTATTGTAAAAGGGTTAATAGATTTACATAATGGAAATATAGATGTAAAGAGTAAGCTTAATGAGGGAACTACATTTATAATTACATTACCAATAAGAACTGTAGCAGATGAAGAGGAAGAAAATTTAATAGGGGATTCATCTTTAAAATATATGTTTGAAATGGAGTTTTCTGATATTAATAAAAAAGAATAAAAGTATATAAAGAAATTTAGAATTTATAGTAAAAAAAGACTGTATAATTTATACAGTCTTTTTGGTGCTGAAGACCGGAATCGAACCGGTACGGTATCGCTACCGCAGGATTTTAAGTCCTGTGCGTCTGCCTGTTCCGCCACTTCAGCAGGCAAGATTTATTTTAATATGACATTAAGAATAAGTCAATAGAAAAATTAAAAAAAATAAAAAAATATGTAATAGTAGTGAAAAAGGTGATAATATAAAAGAAATATATTTATGGAAATTGGTGAGCTATTATGAATAATGTGTTTGAAGTACTTCATAAGTATTATGGATATAATTCCTTTAGAAAAGGGCAGTATGAAATTATAAATAATATATTAAGTAGAAGAGATACATTTTGTATTTTACCAACAGGTGGGGGAAAATCAATTTGTTATCAGATTCCAGCTCTTTTATTTAAGGGAGTTACTATAGTTATTTCACCATTGATTGCTTTAATGAAGGATCAGGTAGATAATTTAAAATCAAATGGAATAAATGCCGAATATATAAATAGCACTCAAAGTTTAGAGAGTATAGATAGCATTATGGAGAGGTGTAGAAAAGGTGAAATAAAATTACTTTATATTTCTCCTGAAAGGTTAGAAAATGAATTTTTCAAAAGAAAGCTTAGAAGACTTAATATAAGTCAATTAGCAATAGATGAAGCTCATTGTGTATCAATGTGGGGACATGATTTTAGAAGAAGTTATGGATTAATTAATGATTTTATAAACTCTTTAAGTATTAGACCAGTAGTAACTGCATTTACTGCTACAGCAACAGAAATTGTAAGAAAGGATGTAGTTAAGCTTTTAGGATTGAGGAGGCCTTACATATACATAGGTAGTTTTGATAGGGATAACTTATCTATAAGGGTACATATTGAAGAAGATAAGTTAGAGTTAGTAAAAGATATAATTAAGGATAAGGAAAATGAAGCTGGTATAATTTATTGTGCTACGAGGAAGGAAGTAGATGGATTATATTTTTATCTTAAGGATTTAGGATATGATGTATTAAAATATCATGGTGGATTAAAGGATGAAGAAAAAGAGTATTATCAAGATGAATTTTTAAATGAAAACTGCAATGTTATGATTGCAACTAATGCTTTTGGAATGGGAATAGATAAGTCCAATGTGAGATATATAGTTCACTTTACAATGCCTAAAAATATAGAAAGTTACTATCAGGAGATTGGAAGGGCTGGTAGAGATGGAGCTATATCTGAGTGCCATATTTTATTTAATAGAAGTGATATTAGAACATTAGAATATTTAATATATACAACTGTTCAGATAGATAGAAAAGAATTAGAAATAAAGAAGCTTCAAAGCATGATAGACTTTTGTGAGAGTAAAGAATGCTTAAGGGCCTTTATTTTAAAATACTTTGGACAAGAGAATATTAGGGAGTATTGCAATAATTGTAGTAATTGCCTAAATAGTGATGAACTTAGAGATTATACTATAGAAGCTCAAAAGATATTATCTTGTGTATATAGAACTAGAGAACGTTATGGAGTTGCAGTTCTTATTGATGTACTTAGAGGAATGGTTGGTCCTAAGATAATTAATGATAAATTAAATGAATTAACTACATATGGAATAATGAGAGAGTATAGTAGTAAGTTTATACGAGATTTAATAAAAGCATTAATTGATTTTGGGTACGTTAATTTAAAAGAAGGTACTTACTCAATGCTACAATTAAATGAAAAATCCTACAGTATTTTAAAGTCGAAGCAAAGAGTAATGTTAAAGTTAAGTTATCAAAATGAGGAAAAAGTTATTAATAGTGATTTATTTAATAAGCTAAGAATTTGGAGAAGAGATACTGCAATTAAAGAAGGGGTAAAGCCATATATAATTTTTTCGGATGCAACATTAATTGAATTATGTAATAAATTACCTAAAACTGAGCAAGAACTTTTACAAATTAGAGGTATGGGAGAAAAGAAATTTAAAAAATACGGAGAAGAGCTTTTAAAAAGATTAAAAAGTTAAAATTTAATAAAGTAAATATAAATTCCTTATGAGTAAAATTATAGTTAATATAATTTTCTTATAGGGAATTTTTATTATTAATAAGGTATATTAGGCTGTAAATATAATAAATAAAAAAAATATGGTTAATTAATAATAATTGGTAAATTCAAACATATAAAATATAGAGAAGTGTAAATAAAAAAATAGGAATATAACTATTTAATACAATAATATATTAAATTAAAGGGGAGGGATGAGTTTATGAACTTTAAGGAATTTATAACTACAGATAGAGAAAGTAGAAATAAAGAAAAATTTGAGGGTACATTTTTAGATTACTTAGAAATAGTAAAGCAAAACCCAGATATAGCAAAACTTGCACATAAGAGGTTATATGACTTTATTATGAGTAAGGGGGTAGAAGTTTTAAAAGGTGATGAACACCCAAGAATAAGAAAAATATATGGTAATGAAACAATTAGGGAATATGGATATTTTAAAGATGATTTCTTTGGAATTGATAAAGTCTTAATGAAGCTTGTTAATTATTTACACTCTGCATCTATGAAGGGTGAGGAATCTAGGCAAGTTTTATACTTAGTAGGGCCTGTTGGAGCTGGTAAATCATCATTAGTTGAATCATTAAAGAGTGCATTAGTTCAATGTGAACCAATATATACAATAAAAGGTTGTCCAATGCATGAAGAACCTTTGCATCTAGTTCCAAACCACTTAAGACCTAAATTTAATGAAATGTTAGGTGTTCAAATAGAAGGAGATTTATGTCCAGTATGCAAGTATAGATTACTTCATGAATTTAATGGAGAATATGAAAACTTCCCAGTTGAAAGAAAAGGGTTCTCTATAAGATCAAGAAAGGGAATAGGTGTTGTTCCACCTGTTGACCCTAATAACCAAGATACTTCAATATTAACAGGTTCTATTGATATCTCTAAGATGGATATGTATCCAGAAGATGACCCAAGAATATTCTCATTAAATGGTGCATTTAATGTAGGTAATAGAGGGTTAGTAGAGTTTATAGAAGTATTTAAAAATGATGTTGAATATTTACACACAATCATAACTGCAACTCAAGAAAAATCTATACCATCACCAGGTAAAGGTTCAATGATTTACTTTGATGGATTAATAATAGCTCACTCTAATGAGGCTGAATGGAATAAGTTTAAATCAGATCATACTAATGAAGCTATTCTAGACAGAATTGTAAAAATTGAAGTTCCTTATTGTTTAGAGCTTGAAGAAGAAATTAAAATTTATGAAAAAATATTAAAGAAGAGTAATTTTAAAGCTCATATAGCACCTCATACAATTGAAGTTGCAGCTATGTTTGCTATACTTTCAAGATTAACACCATCTGCAAAGGTTGATCCTATGACTAAGCTTAAGATTTATAATGGTGAGGATTTAGTTGAAAAGGGAACAACCAAGAAGATTGATATTACAGAGCTTAGAGAAGAAGCAGGACCTTATGAAGGAATGAAAGGTATTAGTACAAGATTTATTATAAAATCAATTGATAATGCACTTTCAAATTCTGAATATGACTGTATAAATCCTTTAAGCATAATGGAAAGTATAATTAAGTCTATTAAAGATATGGATATAGCTGCTGATGATAAGAAAAAGTATTTAGCATTTATCCAAGATACTATCCGTAAAGAATATAATAAAACTTTAGAGAAAGAAATAACAAAAGCATTTATCCATTCATTTAGAGAACAAGCAGAAAGTCTTTTCAATAATTATATAGATAATGCTGAGGCTTTTGTTAATAAAACTAGAATTAAGGATGCCCAAACTGGTGAAGAATTAAAACCAGATGAAGAGTTTATGAGGAGTATAGAAGAGCAAATAGGCATTTCAGAAGCCTCAAGTAAAGGGTTTAGAGCAGATGTAACATCTTATATGTTCTATCTAGTTAGAAATGGATCAAAGATAGATTATAAGTCTTATGAACCATTAAAAGAGGCTATAGAAAAGAAGCTTATAGCATCTGTAAGAGATTTATCTAGAATTATTACTAAATCAAGAGTGAGAGATAAAGAGCAAACAGAAAAATATAATGCCATGGTTGATGAAATGCAAAGAAACGGATATTGTCCACACTGCTGTGATGTAATTCTTAAATATGCCGCTAACAACTTGTGGAAGGATTGATAAGGATGGCTATATTTAGAGACAATACTATAAATCCTGTTGAGCATGATAGAAGTATTGAAGATAGAAGAAGACATAGGCAGTTGGTGGAAAAATCTATTAAGGAAAACTTAGGAGATATACTATCAGAAGAAAGTATAGTAGGAGAAACTAAAAATAAGAAGTTTAAAATTCCTATTAGGGGAATAAAGGAATATCAATTTGTATATGGTAGCAACAATAAAGGTGTTGCTACCGGTACAGGTGAAGAAAAACGTGGTGATAAAATAGGGTCAGCTGAGTCTAGTGGCAAAAAAGGAAATAAAGGAGCAGGTAACTCCGAAGGTGATGATATATATGAAACAGAAATAACTTTAGAAGAGTTAATGGATTATATTGTTGAAGATTTGGATTTGCCTAATTTAGATAAAAAGAAATATTCAGAAGTTATTACTGAAAGTGCTAGTAGAAAAAGAGGATATCAAAGGCATGGAATTAATCCAAGACTAGCAAAGAAAAAAACAGTTATGGCTAAGACAGCTAGAAAGCAAGGGAAGAAACGTGCTCTTAAAGAAGCTGGATTAGATACTGAACTAGAGAGATTTCCTTTTAGAGAAGATGATATCAGATATTATAGAGTTAAAACTAAGCCTAAAAAGGAAAGTAATGCTGTAATGATTTTCATAATGGATGTATCTGGATCTATGGATAGCACTAAAAAGTATTTAGCAAGATCATTTTTCTTTGTATTATCAACTTTTATAAAAAGAAAATATAACAATATTGCATTTGAGTTTATTTCTCATACAACAGTTGCAAAACAAGTTAATGAATATGAATTTTTCCATAAAGCAGAATCAGGAGGAACATACATTTCTAGTGGTTTAAATTTAGCATTAAAGCTTATTGAAGAAAAATATTCGCCTGATGTTTGGAATATATATCCGGTATATGCTAGTGATGGTGATAACTGGTCTGAGGATAATGAAAGAGCCATTGAATCTGTAAAGAAGCTTTGTGAAATAAGTAATATGTTTGGCTATGCTGAACTTTTACCATCAACTTATTCAACAACAATGTACTATAGATTTAATAAGGAAATTTCAGATAAGAAATTTGTCTCTGTTATTGTTAAAGAGAAAAAGAATTTATGGGATGCTCTTAAGTTGATGTTAAGCAAGGAGCTGAAGGAGGATGAATAATGGAGTACACATTAAAAGAATTAGAAGAGTGGAATGTAAGGATTGAGAAAAAAGCAACTGAATTTGGACTTGATTACTATCCTCAAGAGTTTGAAATAGTTGGGTTTAATGAAATGTTAGCTTATGAAGCTTATGTTGGTATGCCATCTAAATATCCTCATTGGAGTTATGGTAAGGCATATGAAAAAAATAAAACATTATATTCATTAAATTTAACTGGTTTACCTTATGAAATGGTTATAAATTCAAATCCATCTCTTGCATATTTAATGAAGGAAAATACATTGCTTTTACAAATCCTAACTATGGCTCATGTTTATGGTCATAATGATTTCTTTAAAAATAATAGGCTATTTAGAGAAGGAACTAAGGCTTATTACACTTTAGAGATGTTTAAGTTAGATGCTGATATAATTAGAAGTTATATAAATGATCCTAGTATAGGATATAGTAGGGTTGAAAAGATTTTGGATGCGGCGCATGCACTTAGATATCAAATACCAAGGGTAGTTGGTGTGAAAGAATTAAGTGATGAAGAAATCAAAGCTAACTTAATAGAAGAATATAATATGAAAATTCAAGGTAGAGATATATTAAATAGTGATGAAGAAATTGAATTGCCAGATTTAAGTAAGACACCTATAGAACCTTGTGATGATATTATAGGGTTCATAATGAAATATGGTTCTTTAGAAGAATGGGAAAAATCAATTCTTAAAATAGTTAAAAGAGAAACTCAATATTTTATACCACAAATTGAAACTAAGATAATGAATGAAGGATGGGCAAGTTATTGTCATTATAATATCTTAAAAAGCTTAGATTTACCAGATGGATTATATTTAGAGTTTATAAAGCGTCATAATGATGTTATAGCACCAATATTAGGTGGCCTAAATCCTTATTATGTTGGTTTTAAAGTGTTTGAAGATATTGAAAGAAGATATGGAAGAGATAAATTATTTGAAGTTAGATATATAGAAAGAGACAATTCATTTTTACGTAAGTATTTAACTCAAGATTTGTGTAAGGATTTAGGATTATTCCAGTATGCAAAGAAGAGTTTTGAGTTTGTAGTAGACGAGGTTTCTGATGAAGAAGGATGGAAGAGTATAAGAGATACTATGTCAGATTCCTGTGGAGTTGGATCTATTCCTTATATACGAATTGTTGATTTGAATAAACGTGATGGTACTTTAACATTAGAGCATGTTTTTGATGGTAGAGAATTAGAATTGCTTTATGCAAAAGAAACAATAAAGTATTTATTTGATCTTTGGGGTCATAAAGTTGTATTGAACACACGTACTAAGGAAGGTAGAAGTATAGAAATAGTCTGCGATAATGATAGAAGAGTAACTGTAAATTAATATTAAAGATAAAATGATGAATTAAAAATGAGAAGTAACATGTTTACTATCATTTATGATTCATCATTTTTATATGTTTTGAATAATTTAATATTAGGAGTATTTTAGAGGGGATAAAAATGGATTTAAAGGGAAGTAAAACAGAGAAAAATCTGTATAGAACCTTTGCTGGAGAAAGTAGAGCAAGAACTAAATATAGTTTATATGGGGAAAAGCAAAGGTTGAAGGGGTGGATATCCAAAGGCTTATTTTAAGCCATATTGTGAAATTAAAAATGTATAAGGAGTTATAAATAATGTTTATATCAATACCAAAAGAATTTTTTGTTCCTGTCATTTTTGGAGAGGGATTTACATTAAATGAAGAAAATAATAATTTAGAGTTAGATTTAAGTATGTATAGAGAAAGTACTGGTAAAAAAACTACCAGTAATTTAGAAATGAATAAAGAGTATTTAGAGCAGAGTAAGACTGCAAAAGAAAAACAAGATATTGTTAATATAGAAGTAAATATGGATGAAAAACAATGTGGAAATAAAGCTAAAGTAGAAGGAAGTACTGCTAAGACTGAAAAAGAAAATGGAATAACAATGTACATGTCTTTGAAGGAAAAAGAAGACTATGAAAAATTCTGTTGTGATGAAGGAAAGGTATTTGAAGAATTAGATGATGAATTTATAGAAAATATTAATATTAACCTTAAAGGCTGCAATAAAAGTGACAGTTAAACAATTATAATTTGGAGGTATTTAAATGAAATATCAACAATTAATGAAAGAATATTATGTTGATATTAATAATTTAAATCAATTATTAAAAACAATGGTAGACTCTTATAGGTTATTAATAGGAGGGGCAGCGGAATTAAATAATATATATGAGGCGAAAAGTAGTTACGTTAAAGAAGCTGTCCATAGAGCAAATGAATTAGGTGATATAATAGATAATGTAATTGATTTATTGGATGAATGTGGACAAACCTATTTTAAATACTGTGCTCTAGTTGGAGATTATATTTTAAAGAAAAGTGATGATAAGATAATTTTAACTGAAGTAGATAATGAATTGTTTTTCCAAGATTCTTCTACTAGAGAAGAATTTGAAAGGTTAAAAGCTTATAAAAAAGAACATGAAGAAAAGTTAAATAATTAAAAAGAAGCTATATCAAAGTGTAAATTATTTAAATATCTTTGATATAGCTTTTTTTTAGAATTTTTTTAATTTAAATGAACTCACCATTAAATAAGAACCTAATAATAATAATAATAATGGAATAATTGCGGAAATGGCTTTATTAATGGTAAATAAGCAAAATAACGCTAAAAAGCTACCTGTAACAGTAATAGGAACACCTGTAAAAACTCCATTAAATTCACTTGCATTATATCTAGCTAATCTAAAAGCGCCGCATATTGGAAATAATAAAAGTGGAATTATTCCTAATATACCTGAAGGGCCTAGTGTATAAAAATCAAATGATAGAAATACTAATATAGATGGTGCAACACCGAAGGAAACTAAATCCGCCAATGAGTCTAGTTCTTTCCCTAAATCGCTTGTAACTTGTAAATAGCGAGCTATTCTACCATCATATCGATCAACTAATGCAGCAAGTAATATAAAAATACATGCCAGTGAATAGTTGCTATTAAAGGTAGAAAGCAATGATAATATTCCAAATGATAAATTAATAAAAGTAAAGATGTTAGGAATACTGCTTTTTCTCATATAATCACTCCTAATTCTATCTTACATAAATATAATTATAACATAAATTTTAAAAAAAAATTAATATTATCCAAAAGTCAATATTTAAAATTTTGTTAAGCATGAAAACACAAAGGTTTAAAGGGGTATATACCTAGTATATATCGTGAGTTTTAAATATATTCGAGATATAGCGTAATAAAATATATGTGGTATAATTTTATATAGATAATAGGAGGGATACGATGAAAAAGGTAAAGTTAATTTATAATCCATATTCAGGAGAAAATATTATTTTATCCAAATTAGATGAAATAATTAATATACATCAACAAGCGGGACTTACTATAGTGCCATATAGAATAAGAAAAGATTGTGGGATAGAAAGTGCGTTTCATGATATTAAACCAGGAGAATATGAATATGTATTAGTTGCTGGTGGTGATGGAACTGTTGATTCGGTGGTAAATGCTATGGCTAAACAAGGGATTTCACTGCCTATAGGTATTTTGCCAGTAGGTACAGCAAATGATTTTTCTAAATTTTTAGGAATACCATTTGATATAGAAGAAGCTTGTAAGCAAATAATTGGGTCCACAGCAACTACAGTAGATTTAGGAAGTATTAATGATAAATACTTTGTAAATGTTGCTAGCACAGGACTTTTTACAGATGTGTCTCAAAAAACTGATGTGAACTTAAAAAACACAATTGGAAAGCTAGCATATTATTTAAAAGGATTAGAAGAATTACCTAGTTTTAGGCCTTTAAAAGTAAAAATATCATCAGAACAAGTAAATTTTGATGGTACTATGTATCTTATGTTAATTTTTAATGGTAAAACTGCAGGAAATTTTAATTTAGCTACTAGAGCTGATGCTACAGATGGAATGTTAGATGTAATAGTTTTTAAGGCTGTTCAAATATATGAATTAATTCCTCTATTTATAAAGGTACTTAAAGGAGAGCATCTAGATTCTGATAAGGTTATATATTTTAAAACTGATAGATTGCATATAGAGTGTAGTGAAGATATAGTTACAGATATAGATGGAGAAAAGGGTCCAGATTTCCCATTAGATATAAAATGTATAAAAGGTGGATTGAAAATTTTAGGTGTTAAATAGAAAAAAGAGAATAAATAAATTAGCAATCTAATAATTATAAATAATAGTACTTTTGTAAAGGAGATAAAAAAAGTGGTTGCCTTTATTTATTTATGTATATTGTTATTTATAATTATTTTTTCTTTATACCTAATTTATTTAAGTTATAATAAATGTCCAATAAAAATAAGAAAATTTTATTTAGTAAGCTTATCAATTATAGTAGTGAGATACTTGTCATTACTTTCTTTATGGTTAATACAGAGGCAGAGAATAATTTACTTTATTAAAGTATTAACTCAATTAAGTTTTATTGCTATTCCACTTTTAATATTGGCAGCTATTTATATATTTTTAAGAGATGAAAATAGAAGCTTTGATTATAATTATACTTTTATGATTATATTATTTTTAGGGTACTGTGTAATAAATATATTTTATAAGATAGATATAAGGGTAGATACTGTATTTGGATTTATAGTAAGTTACAGGGATATTTTAGTTCCAAATTTGATTTATCTAATAATAATTTCTTCATTTGTAGTTATTACCTTGTTATTTGTTGATAAACCATATAGTAACACAAGTGGAATGAGATTACTTTTACTATCGTTAATAATTACTGTTATAGAGTTCATAATATTCTTAGGGGGAGTTAGAATTTTCCCTTATCCATTAATTGGGGAAGTATGTATTATAGGATGTTCTTATAAGGCAATATCCACATTTAAAATTAAAAAATAAGAATTAAATAATAAATATTGTTTTTATAGTATTGCCTTTTATCGGGTTGTTAATATAATATTAATATATGATGCCCAATAAAGGGCATTTTTATTGCAACTTTAAAGTAAAATTTGTAATGAATAATCTTTGAAAAATAATGGTGGTGAGATTAAATGGAGGGTGTCCCTCAGAGTATTAATTTAAGAAAATTGAATATAAGAAGTAATAGAGGGGAAACTCAGATTTAAGTGAAACATCTCCTCTATTAATTGAGGAGGAATTTTTATGCAAAGATTATCTGTTTTTTTATTTACGAGCATATTAGGAAGAAAGATATATGATGAATTTGACGATGTGCTTGGTGAATTAAAAGATATATATGTAACTACTGAGCAAGGATATCCAAGAGTTATTGGATATAAAGTTAAACGTGATGGAGTAACATTCCATTATGAGTTTAGAAGCATATTATTCTATAATGTTGATAATAAGGTTAAAATAATGACTCGTGGAAGTAAGGAAATACTTCCAAGAACTTATTCTTATTTATTATCAAGAAATTTATTGGATAAAAAGATTGTAGATATTAATGGAAAGCAAGTTGTTAGAGTTGATGATTTAAGAATTGCAGAAATTGCTGGTGAATATAGGGTAATTGCAGTTGAAACAGGTCCTCTTGCTAAATTTAGAAGAATGAATTGTCAAGGTTTAGGAAAGTTTTTCTATAAAGTGTTGAACAAGGATTTTGAAGATAAGGTTATTATGTGGGATGACGTTGAATCCTTAGAAATGGTTAATAAAAATCTTCAAATAGCAGTTCCCTATAAAAAACTATCAACATTACATCCAGCAGATTTAGCAGATATATTAGAAAATCTTGATGCAAGTTCAAGAAAACAAGTTTTTGAATCATTGGATGAAGATTTAGCAGCAGATACTTTAGAAGAAATAGAACCAGAATATAAAAGTAGTATCATAAAGGGTTTAAGTGAAGCAAAAGCTGTAGAAGTATTAGAAAATATGCCTAATGATGAAATTGCAGATATATTAGATGAACTAGATGATGATGAAAGAGAAAAGATACTTGTTAACTTAGAAACTGAAGATGCTAAAGAAGTAAAAGAGCTTCTTAAATATGGAGATGAAACAATTGGAAGCATAATGAGTAAGGATTTTATTTCATTTAATTTAGATATTACTGTTGGAGAAATAATAGATATTTTAAGAGAAAGTAATCCTGAAGATGAGGAGTTAAATTCAATATTTATAAAGGATGAAGAAGAAAAAGTAATTGGGGTAATAGAATTAAAAGATTTAATTCTAAATGATAGTAAAGTTAAAGTCAAAGAAATAATGGATGAAAATATAAATATACTTAAGCATAATGAGGATATAGACGAAGCGGTTGAAATAGCGGCTAAATATGATCTATTAGCTATACCAGTAGTTGATAATAATGATGTTTTAATAGGAGTTGTAAATACTCACGATTTAATTGATGAAGTTTTATATCCAATTTGGAAAAAGAAAAAATAAGCAAAATTTTCCAAATTGGTTGTTGACTTTTTGCTTAAGAAGCATATAATTATAGTATAAAGTTTAGTTAAATACTGGAAAATAAAACTATGAAAAAGGAAAGTAGTATAAAGGAAGGTTACAGAGAGAAAAGAGTGCTGAGAACTTTTCACTGGTAATTTATCTGATGTCTAGCTACTGTAAAACTTCAAATGAAGTTAACATTAGCACGAGCCTAGATAAGTTCCTCTAAGCTTCTATTGAAGCTAAGATTCACTTTATATGAAGTGCCCTTTGGAGTTTATGCCTGAAATAATAGTAGGGTTTTACGGTAGCACCCGTTATAGTGGTCAGGTATTGTGTTGTACCGTAGAATGAGTGAAATCATTATTATTATGATGGTTTAATTAGAGTGGAACCGCGAATATACTTCGTCTCTAGCATAGAGACGAAGTTTTTTTATATAAAAATTTAAATAGTTAATAAAAATATTTTTGGAGGTATATATATGATTTATAATGGAGCAATTGAGTTAATAGGAAGAACACCAATATTAAGAGTAACAAATATGATAGATGAAAATAGTGCAGATCTATATGTGAAGTTAGAGAAGTTTAATCCTGGTGGAAGCGTAAAGGATAGAGCTGCACTTGGAATGATTGAAAAGGCAGAAGAGGCAGGATTGCTTAAGAAAGGATCAGTAATTGTTGAACCTACAAGTGGAAATACAGGAATTGCATTAGCGATGATAGGAAGAATTAAAGGATATAAGGTAATAATAGTTATGCCTGAAACTATGAGTAAGGAAAGAAGAGATTTAATTAAGGCTTATGGAGCAGAGTTAGTATTAACAGAAGGAAGTAAGGGGATGAAGGGAGCTATAGAAAAAGCTACTCAAATGGTAAATGAGCATGGATATTTTATGCCTCAACAATTTGAAAATATAGCTAATCCAGAAAAGCATTATGAGACAACTGCACAAGAAATATATGAAGATATAAATGATTTAGATGCCTTTGTAGCTGGAGTTGGGACAGGGGGAACTATAACAGGGATAGGCAAGAGTTTAAAAGAAAAAATAGATGGTATAGAGATTGTGGCAGTTGAACCAAGCAATTCACAAGTTATTGCAGGAAAGAACCCAGGACCACATAAAATTCAAGGTATTGGGGCTGGATTTGTGCCAAAAAACTACAAACAAGAATATGTTGATAAGGTGGTAGCTGTTAGTGATGAAAATGCAATTAAAACTGCAGTAGATTTTACTAAAAATGAAGGAATATTAGTTGGTATATCATCAGGAGCAGCCATTTATGCGGCTATAGAGATAGCAAAGAAGCTTGGAAAAGGAAAAAAAGTATTAGCAATAGCTCCAGACGGTGGAGAAAAATACATCTCAATGGGAATATACGAATAATATTGTTCATCACGTGGAGCCGAAAAATTAATTTCTAAAACTTAATTATAATTATATAAATTCTAGGTAAAAATTTCATGGTTACTGGAAAATAAATATTTCATTTTTTCGCTTCCACGTAACCAATAATTTAGTTAAAGGAGGAAGAGTAGATTTGTTTAGGAATTTAAGATATGATTTAAATAGAGTTATGAAGAATGATCCTGCTGCTAGAAGTAAGATTGAAGTATTTTTACTTTATCCTACAATTCATGCTTTGATTGCATATAGAATAGCTCATTTTCTTTATACTAAGAAGTTATTCTTTTTAGCTAGGCTTATATCACAAATATCTAGATTTTTTACAGGGATAGAGATACATCCAGGGGCTAAGATTGGAAAAGGATTGGTTATAGATCATGGAATGGGTGTAGTAATTGGTGAAACAGCAGAAATTGGAGATAATGTACTTTTATATCATGGAGTAACATTAGGTGGAACAGGGAAAGATAAAGGAAAGAGACATCCGACCTTAGGTGATAATGTTATAATAGGAGCTGGGGCTAAGGTGCTTGGACCTATATATATTGGAAGTAATTCTAAAATTGGTGCAAATTCTGTAGTTTTAAGAGATGTTCCAGAAGGAGCTACAGCAGTTGGAATTCCAGCTAAAAATATAATTAAGGTCAAGGAAGAAATGTCAGCAATAATAGGAATAGAAGATTATAGGGGTAATAATAAAGAAATTTATAATGATATGGTGATTTAATTTATGTTTAAGGAAGAGATAAAGGAGTACTGTAATTCATTAAATCTAGATACTGTTGGATTTATTAAGTGTAGAAGATTTGATGAATTAATAGAATTTTATAAGGATAGAAAAGAAATGGCTTTAGAAAACGAGTTTGAAGAAGCTGATATAGAAAAAAGAATAAATCCAATGTGGTATATGGAAAGGGGAAAAACTATTATTTCAATAGCTTTCCCCTATCTTTGGGTTGAAAATAATATAGAAAATGGATTTTCAAAATATACTAAAGGATTAGACTATCATAGAGTTGTAAAAAAATATTTAGATAAGATTTGTGATTTCATTAAATCTAAGGGTGGTGAAGCTATTTCTTTTGTAGACAGTAATACATTACCAGAAAGATATATTGCTTACTTAGCCAATGTTGGATTTATTGGGAGAAATAATATGATTATAACTGAAAAATATGGTTCTTATGTTTTTTTAGGTGAAATAATTACTAATTTAGAATTAGCTAATGAAGAAATACGAAAATTTGAACAGATAAAAGAATATAGAGAGTGTGGGAAATGTACTAAATGTTATAAAGGATGTCCAACAAAATCTATTAATATAAGTAAAATTAATCCTAATATATGTTCTTCATATATTACACAAAAGAAAGATTTAACAGATATTGAAATAAAGCTTTTAAAGGGAAAGATATTTGGATGTGATATATGTCAAAATGTATGTCCATATAATAATAAAATAGATTTTTCAAAGATTGAAGAGTTTAAGCCTTTAGAATTTATGGGTAGTTTACAAAGTGATATTTATGCTGATATGAACAACAAGTTTTTTAAAGAGAATATTTCAAGGACGTCTTGTGGTTGGAGAGGAAAAAATGTTATTAAGAGAAATGCTATAATAAAGTTATATAATGAAGGTGAAAATATAGAAAGATATAAAGGAGATTCACCTTATATAAATGAATACATAGAAAGATTAAAATAAGTCAATTGTTTTGAGAAAATATAAAAAATATAATGTCTATATACATAGTTAGTTTAAGGGGGGATTGAATATGATGTCTAAAAGCACTGCAAGGCTTATAGAGCTTTTGCCAGAAAAATTAGTTATAAAAATAGCAAGAAATAAGATAAATGGGTATTTAAAAAAATATGCAAAAATTAATGTAAGTGGATATGAAAATATAAAAAAAGCAGATGGACCTAAAATATTTATTAGTAATCACTTAAGTAATTCAGATGGATTTATTATAGAAAAAGTATTAAAGGATGAATATGATCCTACCTTTGTTGCTGGAGTTAAACTTTCAAATGACCCAGTTACTAATTTAGGAACTAAAGTAGTTAAAAATATTTCTATTAAACCTAATAGTGCTGATAAAGATGCTATTATGTCTATGATAAAAGTACTAAAGGATGGAGAAAATCTTGTTCTTTTTCCTGAAGGGACAAGAAGTAGAAGCGGAAGTATGATAGAGGGTAAAAAGGGAGTATTATTAGTTGCTAGAATGAGTAAAGCAAAGATAGTACCGATTTCATTATATGGAACTGAAAAACTATTACCTATTAATAAAAATGGTGATATGGCTGGTGAAGAGTGGAATGAAGCAGAGGTAAATGTAAAGATAGGAGAGTATATAGAACTTCCTAAAAAATATAAAGATGAATCTAAGCATGAATATGATGATAGATGCCTAACTTACATAATGAAATCAATAGCTAATGGGTTGCCAGAAGAATATAGAGGCGTTTATAAATAGTTAAGGAATTAAGAGATTGGGAGCTTATATTAATTAAAAAGTTTAAATATTAGGGGATTAGGATATTAGTGGAGTGACGATCTTAAAAAATTTAGGAGGAAAGTTAAATGAAACAAAGGACTAAGATAATATTAGAGGAGTTAAAAAGATTATATCCAGATGCTAAATGTGAATTAAATCATGAAACTCCTTTTCAATTATTAGTTGCAACTATTTTATCTGCACAAACTACAGATAAAAAGGTTAATGAAGTAACTGAGAGTTTATTTAGAGATTATCCAGATGTTGATGCATTTCTAACATTATCTATAGATGAGCTTGAAGAAAGAATAAAACAAATAGGATTATATAGAAGTAAAGCTAAGAATATATTAATTATGTGTAATCAATTAAAGAGTAAATTCAATGGAGAAGTTCCTAAAACTATGGAAGAGATAACAAGTTTAGCAGGTGCAGGAAGAAAAACTGCAAATGTAGTATTATCAAATGCATTTGGAGTTCCATCTATTGCAGTTGATACACATGTTTTTAGAGTTTCTAATAGACTTGGATTAGCAGATTCAGATAATGTTTTAGAAGTTGAAAAGCAACTTCAAGCAGAATTGCCTAAAAAAGAGTGGAGTTTGACACACCATTTATTAATATTTCATGGCAGAAGATGTTGTATAGCAAGAAATCCTAAGTGTAATGAATGTCCACTTACTAATAGATGTAAATATTTTAAGGAGCAAAAGGCTAAAAAGAAATAAAAGTTTTAAATTATGATATAATTAATATAAAAATATGTAGTAATATCTACATAATTACTAGAGTTTTAGGAGGATGTATATGAAAGTTGGAGTAATAATGGGGGGAATTTCTTCAGAAAGAGAAATTTCGCTTAAAAGTGGTAATTCAATAGTTGAAAAAATAGATAAAAATAAATATGAAGTAGTACCAGTAGTTATTGATAATAAAGAAGATATAATAAATAAGGTTAAAGATATAGATTTTGCTTTATTAGCTCTTCATGGAAAATTTGGTGAGGATGGAACTGTTCAATCAGTACTTCAAACTCTAGATATACCTTATTCTGGATGTGGGCCTATAAGTTCAGGGGTATGTATGGATAAAGACTTTACAAAAAGAATATTAAAAGCAAATGATGTTAGAACTGCAAGATGGATTAACGTTTCATCTGTAGAGGAAATAGATTATGATAAAATAGATGAAATGGGATATCCTGTTTTCGTTAAGCCAACAAACGGAGGTTCGAGTGTTGCCACATTTAAGATAAAGAATAAAGAAGATATTCAAGCAGCAGTTGAAGAAGGATTAAAATGGGATACAGAAGTAATGATTGAGGAGTTCGTTGAAGGTGATGAAATAACTTGCCCAGTATTTGATGGTAAAATGTGGCCTGTTATAGCTATTAAGCCAAAATCTGATTTCTTTGATTATACTCAAAAGTATGCTGCTGATGGGGCTGATGAAATAGTTATTGAATTAGAAGAGGAACTTCATAAAGAAGTTGAAAAAATGGCTTTAGAAACTTATAAGGCTTTAAAGTGTCAAGTATATGCTAGAGTTGATATGATTATTGATAAAAATGGAGTTCCATATATATTAGAAGTAAATACATTACCAGGAATGACTCCAGCAAGTCTTTTCCCTAAGAGTGCGGCAGCAATAGAAATTAGCTATGCTGGCCTTTTAGATAAGATAATAGAAACATCTTTAAAAGTTAAAAGAAGTATTTAATATATGTATTTTAAAACTCAGCGTAAGCTGAGTTTTTTATATAGTTAAAATTATTTTGTTTTAAATGAAACTTTTTAGGTATGTAAATTGTCTAATATTTATAAAGTAATTTAAAATATTGCTTTTCAATATTTTTTGATGTAACCATAACAAAATTTTTAAATATTATACGTAGTAAGGAGAATTTTTTATTGGAGGGCTTTATGCAAAATAGAAGTGATAAAAGTCTTTTTGGTATAGATATTAACGAGTATACACAAGATGTAGACTTTACATTTCTTGCAACTACTATAGACTTTTTATACCTAAGATCTTCAGGATCAGCTACAGGTAGATTTAGGGTAGATAAAAAATTTTTAGAGTTTGCTAAAAAAGCAAGGGATTTAAAGATACCTGTTGGTGCATATCATTTTGGAGTTCCAAGTGCAGATTTAACTACTGCAGATTCACAATGTGATGATTTTATTAATATACTTCAAGAAGGGTTTGGAGAAAAAGATTATGGAGATTTATTTCCAGTTCTAGATGTTGAAACACCTACAGATAATTCAATTTCTACTTCTACTTTAATTAATTGGATAGAAAGATTTAGAAAGAGATTTGAGAAAAAAACAAGAAGAAGATTAATGCTTTATACTGGTGTATTCTTTGTTGAGATGTACAATAATTTCTTTATTCCTGATCAAGGTTATCCTTTAAAGAATATGATTTTGTGGATTGCTCATTATACTGCAATTGCAGGAAATGCACCTATTCCGCCAGATGTAGGTGGATGGACTAGCTGGAGAATATGGCAATATAGTGAAAGTGCACTTGTAGGTGGTGTTGGAAATCCAGTTGATGCAAATTGGGGACCAGATAGTATAGACTTGTTAACTCAACCTAGAAATGTAACAGGACTTACAGTTAATAGAAAAGGAAATGTTTTAAATGTTAGTTGGAAGAAAAATACCGATACAGATTTATTAGGATATAATATTTTTGCCAATAATTACTGGATAGGAACAGTAGATGCTGATGATACTAATTTTTCAATAAATATAAATCAATTGCCGTTTACTGTTAATGGACCTATAAAGATAAGTATAGAAGCCTTTGATAGAGATGGTGAAACATCTAAGAATAGAAGTAGTTTTACAATATAAAATAAGATAGTAACTTTAGAATAGCTTTGTATAATAAAGATAGAATTAAGTAGACATGGATATATAAAGCTATTCTTAAAGCTATTAATTTAAACTTGATGAAATTGTAATAATTTTATTAATTGTATTAAATAGAATAATAGAATATAATTAGAACATAATGCAATTATAGCAATTATAGATAAATTTTTTGGGAGGAGTGGAACTGTGAGTAACGAACAAGCAAATGATAGTAAGGTTAAAAAAGCTATGTCTAAAAGTAAGAAATTAATAATTATAATATCAACTATTATAGTATTAATTGCAGGGATAATTTTTGGATATTTCATGAATGTAAAAAATGAAGTTGATTCATGGGCAGATAAAATATATCCTGGGGTACAAGCTTATGGTATAGACCTAGGTGGTAGGACTAAGGAAGAAGCAATAAACATAATGAATGATCAGTTAATTTCTTTAATTGGAGATAAGGTTATCACTGTAACTATTGGTGATAAAACTTTTGAGCTTAAGTATTCTGATATTAGCCCATCAGTAAGTGCTGATGAAACAGTTGAAGAAGCATTGGATTATGGAAAAGATAAGAAAATGTTTGAAAAGAAAAAAATAATAGAAAATGGTGTTGATTATAAAGTTGATACTGTATTAAGCTATGATGAAGAAAAAGTTAAAGAATTTGTTAATAGCATAAATGATCAAGTTAAGGTTGATGCTGTAGATGCAAAAATATCAGTTAATGGTAGTAATGTTTCTATTACCCCAGAGGTTACAGGAAAGCATATAGATATAGATGACTTATGCAATAAGATAAAAGAGTGTATAGATCCAGATCCAGAAAAAATTGAGACTGTGACCGTAGATTTACAAAATTATTCACCAAGAATAACTTCAGCAGATTTAAATAAAATTACTGGAGTAATGTCATCTTATTCAAGTACTTTTGGAACTGCTGATACAGGAAGAGTTGAAAATCTAAGAATTGCAAGCGGGTATATTAATGGTACGCTATTAATGCCAGGAGATGAATTCAGCTATAATAATACAATAGGTCCAACAACTCCAGAAAGGGGATATAAAGAAGCAAATACATATGTTGGTTCTAAAATAGTACCAGGATATGGTGGAGGAGTATGTCAAGTTTCAAGTACTCTTTATAGAGCTGTTATACAAGCTAATATAAGATCTACTGAAAGACGTAATCACTCAATGACTGTTAGTTATGCAAAACCAGGATTAGATGCAACAGTTGCGGCTGGATACATAGATTATAAGTTTGTAAATACATATGATTTCCCAATATATATTCAAGGATATTTATCTGGCAATCAGGTGGTGTTTAATATTTGGGGAAATAAAGAAGCTATGGGTGGAAAAACTTATGAACTTGTTAATGAAATATTAGAAACTTATACTTATGGTACAGAAGAGGTACAAGATCCTACTTTACCTGAAGGAACAAGAGTTGTAACATCATCAGGTGCTAATGGATATAAAGCAAGTGGATATTTAATTACTTATGAAAATGGTGTTCAAGTAAATAAGGAACTGATATCAACTGATATATATTCCACTAGAAATCAAGTTGTTAGTGTTGGAACGAAGAAGATAGAAACACCTGCGGTTCCTTCTGAAAATGAAACAACCCCAGAAGAGAATGTAACAGAAGAAGCTCCAGCAGCTTAAAGAAAAAATAAATATTCTAATAATCACAATATATAATTCGTATTATTATGATTTTATATATTGTGATTATTTTTTATTTATAATTTTAAATAGTAAAAATGTTCACTAAAAGAAGAGGTGATTTAAGATGCTAGATTATAAAATATAATATAAAATTAAAAAATTTAACAAAATGTAAAATGCTTTGACTATTAAAAAACTATATAGTATCATTGAAGGTATATAAATAGTGTAAAGTAAGATGTTATAACATCTTGCTTTTTATTTTGGAGGGTGAATTCATTGAATTTAAATATAGTTTTATATCAACCAGAGATACCACAAAATACTGGAAATATAGCAAGGACTTGCGTTTTAACTGACTCAACTCTTCATTTAATAAAGCCTTTAGGATTTAGTATTGATGATAAAGCTGTTAGAAGATCAGGTTTAGATTATTGGAAGGACTTAAAATTAGAAGTTCATGAATCTTATGAAGATTTTATGGCTAAATACGGAGACAGAAGAATATTTTTATCTACAACACATGGTGGAAATATATACTCAGATGAAAAGTTTCAAGAGGGAGATTTCATAATGTTTGGAAGAGAATCATCAGGGGTGCCGGATGATGTACATAATGCACATAAAGGAATAAGAGTGCCAATGGTACAAACAAGTACAAGAAGTTTAAATTTATCAAATACAGTAGCTATTATAGCATATGAGGCATTAAGGCAGATAGACTTTCCAAATATGAAATAGAAAGCAGGGGGTACTTGTATGGAAAAAATTAAGATTATTACTGATAGTACTTTAGATTTACCGTCAGATATTATAAAAGAGAAAGATATTGAAGTTTTACCGCTATTAATCAACTTTGGAGAAGAAAGTTATTTAGACGGAGTAGAGATAAATACTAAAGAGATGTTAGATAGAATAGAAAGAGATAATATACTTCCAACTACAGCTCAAGTAACACCAAATAGATTTGAGGAAGTATTTAAAAAATATCTAGATGAAGGATATAAGATAGTAACTTTAGTATTATCATCAGAAATGAGTGGAACATACCAATCTGCATGTATAGCTAAAAATGTGTTAGATACTGATGATATAGTAGTTATTGATTCTAGAAATGTAACATCGGGGTTAGGGCTTTTAGTATTAAAAGTTTGTGAATTTAGAGATAATGGAGATAGTATATTTGAAATTGAAGAAAAGATTAAAAATATAATTCCTAAAGTAAAAAGTTCATTAAGTTTTGAATCTTTAGAAAATCTAGTAAGAGGTGGAAGACTTTCTAAGACAGCTGGTGCTATAGGAAGTGTTCTAGGTTTAAGGCTTATTTTAGAAGTTAAAGATGGGCAAATGGCAGTGAAAGATAAAGTAAGAGGAAGCAAAAAAGCTTTAAAGAAAGTAATTTCTGATTTTGAAAATGGAAATGTAGATACTAATTCTCCAATAGTATTATTAGAAATTTTAAATGAGGAAATTTATTCAGGATTAAAAAAATATTTTGAAGAGAATAATATAAGTTATATAGATGCTAAAGTTGGATGTACAGTGGGAATACATTCAGGAACTAGAGCATGTGGAATTTTCTTTATTGAAAAATAAAATTCTAAATAGCAAGCAGCAGTTTTTAGATTGTTGCTTGCTATTTTTTTACTTTAAATCATTAAATAGCCCTTATTGGAATAAAAAATGGAATTGTTTTTTGAATAGATATGCGAAAATAGTATAAAATATTAGAGAAAATTTAAAAAGAGATTTTTAATATAGGTTGTAAAGGGTAATGAAGCTATTCAAATATGCAAAAATGACTTAACTTTATTACGTATATAAATGAAAAAAATAGCAAAATAAAAAAATATTAAAAAAATTACTAGAAAGACTTTCAAAATTTAGATATCTGTTTTATAATAATAGATGTGGGACATAAAAGTCATTGCTGGGACGTTTTTAGTCCAAAGGAGGGTCTGTAGTGCAGGAAATATTAGATTTGCAAAGAAAGATAGTTCCTGAGCTGGTGGAAGTCCTAGAAAAACGATATAATGTTTTAAGGACAATTTTTTATAACCAACCTATTGGAAGAAGAATGCTCGCAAGCGAACTTAATCTTGGCGAAAGAGTAGTTAGAAATGAGATTGATTTATTAAAATCACAAAACTTAATAGAAATTAATACTCCAGGTATGACAGTTACCAAAGATGGACAACATGTCTTAGAAGGTTTAAAAGAGTTTATACATCAAATAAAGGGGTTAAATGATATTGAGGAAAGTATTAAATCATTCTTAGGATTAAAAGATGTTGTTATAGTTCCAGGTAATGTTGAAGAAAATCCAGCAACACTTAAGGAATTAGGAAAAGCAGCAGCTAATTATATGAAAAATATAATTAAAGATAATGATATAATCGCCATTACTGGAGGAAGCACAATAAAAGAAGTTGTTGAAGCATTTCCGAAAGTAAGTAATTTTTCCGATGTTCTTGTTATTCCAGCTAGAGGCGGAATGGGAAGAAAAGTTGAAAGTCAAGCTAATTATTTAGCAGCAGCATTAGCTAATAAAGTTAATGGTACTTATAAGCTTCTGCATATTCCGGAAAATGTTAGTATGGAAGTATTGGAAGGACTTCTTAAAGAAAAGCAAATAAAAGAAGTTATAGAAAATATTCATAATGCTGATATCTTAATTTATGGAATAGGAAATGCAATTCACATGGCTAAAAAGCGTGGATTATCAGAAGAATATATAAGTAATCTTGAAAAACTAGGAGCAGTAGGAGAAGCATTTGGGTGTTATTTTAATAAAGCATCTCAAGTAGTTTCAGAAAATACTCCAGTCGGAATTAATATTAACGATGCAAAAAAAATTAATACACATATTGCTGTAGCTGCAGGGGAAAATAAAGTAGAGGCTATAATTGCAACAGAAATGAATAATTCTAATGCTGTTTTAGTTACTGATGAATCTGCAGCAAGAAAGATTGCGGAGTTAATTAAAAGTTATAAGTAAAGCAAAGCTTTGCATTAATTAATTTGATTTAAAATTTAATTTTAAATATATAATATCTATTTTTAGGAGGTAATTGTAATGGTAAGAGTTGCAATAAACGGTTTTGGACGTATAGGACGTCTTGCATTTAGACAAATGTTTGGAGCAGAAGGGTATGAAATAGTTGCTATCAACGATTTAACAAGCCCATCAATGTTAGCTCATTTATTAAAATATGATTCAGCACAAGGAAGATACGCTTTATGTGATAAAGTTGTTGCTGGAGAAGATTCTATCACTGTTGATGGAAAAGAAATCAGAATTTATGCTGAAGCTGATGCTTCTAAATTACCATGGGGAGAAATCGGTGTTGACGTAGTTTTAGAATGTACTGGATTCTACGTATCAAAAGCTAAATCTCAAGCTCACATTGAAGCAGGTGCTAAGAAAGTTGTTATATCAGCTCCAGCTGGAAACGACCTTCCAACAGTTGTATTCAACGTAAACCAAGACATATTAACAGCTGAAGATAACATAATATCTGCTGCATCTTGTACTACAAACTGCTTAGCTCCAATGGCTAAAGCTTTAAATGACTTTGCACCAATCCAATCTGGTATAATGTCAACAATCCACGCTTACACTGGAGACCAAATGGTATTAGATGGACCACACAGAAAAGGTGACTTCAGAAGAGCTAGAGCTGCTGCAGCTAACATCGTTCCTAACTCAACAGGAGCTGCTAAAGCTATCGGATTAGTTATTCCAGAATTAAACGGAAAATTAATCGGTTCTGCACAAAGAGTACCAGTTCCAACTGGATCAACTACAATCTTAACTGCAGTAGTTAAGGGTGAAAATGTAACTAAAGAAGCTATAAACGCTGCTATGAAAGCTGCTTCTAACGAATCATTCGGATACACTGAAGAAGAATTA
The DNA here is from genome assembly GCF_015555905.1 of Clostridium sp. D43t1_170807_H7. Taxonomy (GTDB): domain Bacteria; phylum Bacillota; class Clostridia; order Clostridiales; family Clostridiaceae; genus Clostridium. The sequence goes on along the minus strand of NZ_JADNLK010000009.1, from coordinate 33,605 downwards.
GTTTCTTCAGACATCGTAGGAATCACTTACGGTTCATTATTCGATGCAACTCAAACAATGGTATCTGAAATCGGAGAAGGATTATACCAAGTTCAAGTTGTTTCATGGTATGACAACGAAAACTCATACACTAGCCAAATGGTTAGAACTATTAAATACTTCGCTGAATTAGCTTAATTTTAATAGATAATTATATACGGATTTAGATGCTTATAAAAGCACTCTTATAAGATCCTAAAAAGGGTCCGGTCTCTAAGGCATACTTATAAGACCGGGCCTATTTTAAAATTATATGAAAAACTATGAATAAATTTATGAGGTGAAAAGAATGAGCTTTAATAAGAAGACAATTGAAGATATTCAAGTTAACGGTAAAAGAGTTTTAGTAAGATGTGACTTTAACGTTCCATTAAAAGATGGTGTTATCACTGATGAAAACAGATTAGTAGGAGCACTTCCAACAATCAAATACTTAGTTGAAAACGGAGCTAAAGTTATACTTTGCTCACACTTAGGAAAAGATGCTTCTAAGACTTTAGCACCAGTTGCTGTAAGATTAAGCGAAATGTTAGGTAAAGAAGTTGTTTTCGCTAGAGATGAAGAAGTTGTTGGAGAAAACGCTAGAAAAGCTGTTGCTGACATGAAAGACGGAGACGTTGTATTATTAGAAAACACTAGATGCAGAAAAGAAGAAACTAAGAATGGAGAAGAATTATCTAAAGAATTAGCTTCTTTATGTGATATCTACGTTAATGATGCATTCGGAACTGCTCACAGAGCTCACTCTTCAACTGAAGGTGTTACTAAATTTGTAGACACAGCTGTATGCGGATACTTAATTCAAAAAGAATTAAAGTTCTTAGGAGAAGCTGTAAATAATCCAGTTAGACCTTTCGTTGCTATATTAGGTGGATCTAAGGTTTCTGATAAGATTGCTGTTATCAACAACTTATTAGAAAAAGTTGATACAATCATCATTGGTGGAGGAATGGCTTATACATTCTTAAAAGCTCAAGGATATGAAATCGGAACTTCTTTATGTGAAGATGATAGAATGGACTACGCTAAGGAAATGATCGCTAAAGCTGAAGCTAACGGTGTTAAATTCTTATTACCAGTAGACCACAGAATTGCTGATGGATTCAAGGATGTTGAAGCTACAGTTACTGAAGATCAAAACATTCCAGCTGGATTCATGGGATTAGATATCGGACCTAAGACAGAAGCTTTATATGCTGATGCAATTAAAGATGCTAAGACTGTTATCTGGAACGGACCAATGGGAGTATTCGAATTCGAAAACTTCAACAAAGGAACAATTGCAGTTGCTAAGGCTATGGCTGATGCAGATGCTACAACAGTTATCGGTGGAGGAGACTCAGCTGCTGCTGTTAACATCTTAGGATTCGGAGATAAGATGACTCACATCTCTACAGGTGGTGGAGCTTCATTAGAATTCTTAGAAGGTAAAACTTTACCAGGAATTGCTGCTTTAAACGACAAGTAGAAACAGTTAAGAGTGACAAGTGATAAGTGGCAAGTTGAGGAATAAATTCAGCAGAGCTGAATTTTAGAAAAATATATTTTTAGAAACTCCATTAGGAGTTTCTACCTTAACTTGTCATTTGTCACTGTAAACTTGTCACTAAAAATTTTCAAAAAATTTTATTAGAGGTGAATAGAATGAGAAAAGCTATTATCGCTGGAAACTGGAAAATGCACTACACTCCAGAAGAAGCTGTTAAAGTTATAAACGAATTAAAACCATTAGTAAAGGATGCTACTTGTGATGTAGTAGTTTGTCCTACTTTTGTTTGCTTAGATGCTGTATTAAAGGCAGTTGAAGGATCAAACATCAAAGTTGCAGCTCAAAACATGCACTTTGAAGAAAAAGGAGCTTTCACTGGTGAAGTTGCTCCTGGAATGTTAGAAGCTATGGGTGTTAGCTATGTTGTTTTAGGACACAGTGAAAGAAGAGAATACTTCAACGAAACTGATGAAGCATTAAACAAGAAAGTTAAAGCTGCTTTCGCTCACAACTTAACTCCAATCCTTTGCTGTGGAGAAACTTTAGAACAAAGAGAAAATGGAACAACTAACGAAGTTGTTGGAGCTCAAATCAAAGCTGATTTAGAAGGTTTAGCACCAGAATTAGCAGAAAAAGTTGTTATAGCTTACGAACCAATCTGGGCTATTGGAACTGGTAAAACTGCTACTGATGAGCAAGCTAACGAAACAATTATGGCTGTAAGAAGCGTTGTTGCTGAAATGTTCGGTCAAGAAGTTGCTAACAAAGTAAGAATCCAATACGGTGGATCAGTTAAGCCAGGAACTATAAAAGCTCAAATGGCTCAATCTGATATCGATGGTGCTTTAGTTGGTGGAGCTAGCTTAGTTGCTACTGATTTTGCTCAAATCGTAAACTACTAGAATTTAATAAAAAAGAAATCCTCTGCTAGGGATTTCTTTTTTATTTTATAAAGCAATTAAATATTTTTGGGTTATTTAGTAAAAAATAAATTATCAGAAAATTTTTTAGACAATCGTTTACAAAAAACTAACTATATTGTTTAGTAATAATAATTATAGTATAATAAACATGGTTCAATTAATGATACTAATGACGAGTGAGATTCAAGACACTTTAATTGCATAATGAAACTCACAAAGACAAAGTTATCACTTTTTTTGAAACTAAAAAAGTATTTATATATTTGGAGGGAATTATGGCGAAGAAACCTGTAATGTTAATGATATTAGATGGATTTGGAATAGCTCCAGAGAGCGATGGAAATGCAGTTGCTGCTGCAAAGAAACCAAACTATGATAAATTAGTTGCAAACTATCCTCACTCACAATTACAAGCAAGTGGTATGTTTGTTGGATTACCAGATGGACAAATGGGTAACTCAGAAGTTGGACACTTAAATATTGGTGCAGGAAGAATTATATATCAAGAATTAACTAGAATAACTAAAGAAATAAACGAAGGTGGATTCTTCAAGAATGAAGCTTTATTAAAAGCTATTGAAAATGCTAAGAAAGATAATGCTGCATTACACTTAATGGGATTATTATCTAATGGTGGAGTTCACTCTCATATAGATCATTTAAAAGGATTATTAAAATTAGCTAAAGAGCAAGAAGTTAAGAACGTATATGTTCATTGCTTCATGGATGGTAGAGACGTTGCTCCAGGTTCAGGTAAAGACTTCGTAGTTGAATTAGAAAACTACATGGCTGAAATCGGAGTAGGTAAAATTGCTAGTATTTCAGGAAGATACTATGCAATGGATAGAGATAACAGATGGGAAAGAGTACAATTAGCTTACGATGCAATGGTACTTGGAAAAGGTGAAACTGCTACATCTGCTGTTGCATGTATGGAAAAATCTTATGCTGATAACAAATCAGATGAGTTCGTATTACCATGCGTTATTGAAGAAAATGGAGCTCCAACTGGAACAATAAAGAATGGAGATTCAGTAGTATTCTTTAACTTCAGACCTGATAGAGCTAGAGAAATAACTAGAGCTATAAACGATAAAGAATTTGCAGGATTTGAAAGAGAAACTTTAGATTTAGTATTTGTAACAATGACTCAATACGATAAGACTTTAGAAGGTGTTGAAGTTGCTTACAGACCAGAAGCAATTACTAATACTTTAGGTGAATATGTTGCTTCTAAGGGATTAAATCAATTAAGAATAGCAGAAACAGAAAAGTACGCTCACGTTACATTCTTCTTCAACGGTGGTGTTGAAAAAGAAAACGAAGGTGAAGACAGAGCTCTTATTGCATCTCCAAAGGTTGCAACTTACGACTTAAAGCCAGAAATGAGCGCACCAGAATTAACTGATGAATTAATAAATAGATTAGATTCAGGAAAATATGACATGGTTATATTAAACTATGCTAACCCAGATATGGTTGGACATACTGGAGTTTTAGAAGCTGCTAAAGCGGCTGTTGAAGCTGTGGATACATGCTTAGGAAGAGTAGTTGATAAAGTTTTAGAATTAGATGGAACAGTATTTATTACTGCTGACCACGGAAATGCTGAAACTATGATTGATGCTGAAACAGGAAAGCCATTTACAGCTCACACAACTGATCCAGTTCCATTTGTATGGGTATCTAACCACACAGAAGGTAAATCTTTAAAAGATGGTAAGTTAGCTGATATAGCACCAACAATGTTAACAGTAATGGGATTAGATGTTCCTGCTGAAATGACAGGTGAATCTTTAATAAAATAGTATTATAAGGAGAGGGTTACCCCTCTCTTTTTGTTACTTAATATAAGTAAAATTAATATAAATTTTTTAAGTAATATGAAATAAAATTTGAATTATATAATATTTGAAAGTCAAGACATTTGACAATATTAATATTTACATATATAATTTCCTTACAATACAAAAACACAACTATTATAAAGTTAGTGGAGGATGAAACAAGATGGGAATAAAAATAATAACGGATTCAGCATGTGATTTAAAAAGAGAATATATAGATAAAAATAATATAGCTTTACTTTCATTAATATTAAACTTAGAGGGACAAGCTATAAAAGATGATTTAGGAAAATCTTTAAGTTATGAGGAGTTTTATAATAAGATGAGACATGGGGCTACACCTACAACATCTCAAATAAATGCTCATGATTTTGAAGAGGAGTTTACTAAATATATAAAAAATGGGGATTCAATAATTTATATATCAATATCATCAAGCTTAAGTGGTACATTTAATAGCGCAAATATAGCAAGAAATAATTTAATTGAAGAATATCCAGAAGCAAAAATTGAATTAGTTGACTCTTCAAGTGTTTCAATGGGACAAGGATTATTAGTTTTAAAAGCTTGTGAAATGAGAGATAATGGAGCAAGTATAGATGAAATAGTAGAATGGCTTGAAGAAAATAAAAGAAAAGTAATACATTCAATATTAATAGATGATTTAAATCATTTAAAAAGAGGTGGACGTATATCAGGTGCAACAGCCACTATTGGAAGCCTTTTAAATATTAAGCCATCTGCATATTTAGATGATGAAGGAAAGCTAGTACAAGGAGAAAAAATAAAAGGTAAAAAGAAAGCATTAAGATTTTTAGCTAATGAAGTAAAAGAAAGAGCTGTAGAAACTGAAAACGAAGTATTATATATATGTCATGGAGATTGTTTAGAAGAGGCTGAAGCATTAAGAGATATAATATTACAAGAAGTTAAATTTAAAGATGTAATTATAAATTATGTTGGTAATGTTGTTGGAGCACATGCAGGGCCAGGAGTTTTAGCAGCTATATTCTTAGGTAAAAATAGATAAATATAAAAATAAACTGTATGGTAGATTAGTAATATATCAGCCATACGGTTTATTTTTTGAAAAAATATATAGGATCAAAGTTACTGTAAAAAATCACGGTATAAATTAATAAATAAACTGATAAAAAATCAGTAATAGTGACTAATCTATGACGTTTTAAAAATTATAGTCAATTATGATTTATAGTTGTTATAAATTTATATTGTAATTAATATAATAGTACAAATATTAATTAAGGTAGGTTATAATGGCTAGAACATATGCATACTCAGCGGATTTCGATAAGGATATAGAAAGTCTATTTAAAGACGCTAAGTTATTGGGTGAGGGACATAATGGAATTGTTTATGAAGTACCTGGTAATAGAGCTATAAAAATATTTACAGACAAAAATGTTTGTAAAAGTGAAGCTGATATATTATATAAAGTAAAAAAATCTAAATATTTTCCTAGGATATATAAAAACGGAGATTATTATATATTAAGAGATATGGTTAATGGTAAAAGATTGGATGACTATATCAAAGAAAATGGATTAAGTCAGCAACTTATATATAATTTATACAGATTAATTAATGAATTTAAGTCTTTAAAGTTTACCAAATTGGATGCAAGATGTAGAGATATATATGTTGATAAGAATGAGAGATTAAAGGTTATTGATCCAAAGCAATGCTATAGACGAAAGGTTGATTATCCAAGGCATTTAATGAAAGGTCTTGATGGAATAGATGTTTTAGAGGAGTTTTTAAGAGGAATTTATATAATAGATAAAAGAAGGGCTTCGGAATGGGAGCAGAAAATTAATCAATATTATGCAAAGGAGTACTAAGATAATTAGGTGTTTAAATATAAGAGTCAAGAGCTAAGAAGTAATATAAATTATATTATTAAGCTTTTGACTTTTATATTTTTTTTAGGAAACTCCTACTCGTATTCGCTCGTAGGAGTAAGTTCGCCTAACCAAATTAAAATTTGGAGGCTCACTTATGAATATTATTTCTTTCTGTTGTAAAAAATAAATGGGTAGATATTAGAGTTTGGAATAAAATATTTCATTTAATGTTAAAAACAAGGAGGATATGAAATGAAAAATTTTGTTGAAATTGTAGATGTTGTAGCAAGACAAATATTAGATTCTAGATGCTTCCCAACAGTAGAAGTAGAAGTATATCTAGAAGATGGCACAATGGGAAGAGCTGCAGTGCCATCAGGAGCATCAACAGGTATTTATGAAGCTGTTGAACTAAGAGATGGAAACAAAGATTATTATATGGGAAAAGGTGTTTTAAAAGCTGTTGAAAATGTTAATGATACAATAGCTGAAGAATTAATAGGATGCAATGTTTTCGATCAAACATATATTGATAAAATGTTAATAGAACTTGATGGAAGCAATAATAAAGGTAAATTAGGAGCAAATGCTATATTAGGTGTTTCTTTAGCAGTAGCACAAGCAGCAGCTAATTATTTAGGCTTACCTTTATATCAATATGTAGGTGGAGTAAATGCCAAAGTATTACCAGTTCCAATGATGAATATAATAAATGGTGGTTCACATGCTGATAACTCAGTTGATCTTCAAGAATTTATGGTTATGCCAGTAGGATTTGATAACTTTGATAAAGCAGTTCAAGCTTGTGCAGAAGTTTATCATGCATTAAAGAAGACTTTAAATGAAAAAGGATATTCAACAGGGGTTGGAGATGAAGGTGGATTTGCACCAAACTTAAAGAGTAATGCAGAAGCTATAGAAGTTATTTTAGAAGCAATTAAAAAGGCTGGATATGAACCAGGAAAAGATATATTCATAGCTATAGATGCTGCTTCATCTGAATATTATAAAGATGGTAAATATGTATTAGAACATGAAGGAAAGACTTTAACTGCAGCTGAAATGGTTGATTTCTTTGAAGACTGGGTAAATAAATATCCTATTATCTCAATTGAAGATGGTATGGCAGAAGAGGATTGGGAAGGTTGGAAGTTACTTACTGATAGATTAGGTAAGAGAGTTCAATTAGTTGGTGATGATTTATTTGTAACTAATACTCAAAGATTAGAAGATGGAATTTATAGAGGAGTTGCTAACTCAATTCTTATTAAATTAAATCAAATTGGTACTTTAACAGAAACTTTAAATGCTATAGAAATGGCTAATAGAGCTGGTTACACAGCAGTTATTTCTCATAGAAGTGGAGAAACTGAAGATACTACTATAGCAGATTTAGTTGTTGCTGTTAATGCAGGTCAAATTAAGACTGGTGCTCCTGCAAGATCTGAAAGAGTTGCTAAATATAATCAATTAATCAGAATAGCAGAAGAACTTGATGATGTAGCAGAATATAGAGGAAAGAAAGCTTTCTTCAATATAAAAGAATAAAAGAAAACAATAAAAGTGGTAAATAGCAAATTGGATGAAAAGTAATACAAAAATATAAGGTTTTAGCGTGTTTTAACTAGGCTATTTGGCAAGGGAAAAAGACTGTTGTACTTATGTGCGCAGTCTTTTTTTGATTATATGCACTTTTTTATTAAGGTATTAAGAAATAAAGGCAATGGTAATTTTATAATAAAAATATTAAGTAATAAAAATATAATAATACATAAGTAATTATATTTAATAATGGAGTTATTTGTAAATAATCTTGATATATAATTTGTATTATGTTATGATAAAATTAAGTGAAAATGCACGAAAGTACAATATGGGAGGTGTAACCGTGAAGACTTTTTTATTTGTTTTAGAAGCGGTTTTAGGATTAGTAGTTGTTGTTTCAATATTAATGCAAAAAAGTAAAGCTGATGCATTAAGCGGGTTAGTTCAAGGTAGCAAGAGTGAAACATTCTTTACTAAGAATAAGTCAAAGACTAAAGAAGCGATGTTAGTTAAAGTTACTATAGTTTCAATGCTTTTATTTGCTATAAATACAGTAGTTTTAAATATAATTTAAAATATAATGTAGATCACTAAAGAATGGTGATCTATTTTTTTTAGGAATTTCTAATGAAAAATTATATTAATTGTTTTTACTAAGCGAAAATTTGTAAATAATATAATATAGGAGTTTATTATATTTATTATGAATTGAAAAGGTATGGTATTGAATAAAATATAATAACGATATTATAAGCACTGCTTATTGAATAAAAAAACTCACATGTGGTACTATAATAAATAGTGCGTATAAGAAAATATTGGATGAGGTTAAATATAATTTAAACGGAGGAAATTACATGGGAATAAAAGAAACATTACTTAGCTTTATGAAAGAAGAAGCATATAGACCTATGGATATTCAAGAGCTTGTTGCAGTTTTTGATATTAATCCAGATGAGTACAAGGCTTTTAAGAGGGCATTAAAAGTAATGGAATTGGAGGGTTCAATAGTAAGAACCAAGAAAGATAAGTTTGCAGTTCCTGAAAGGTTAGGATTAATAAAAGGTAAACTTCAAGCACATAAAAAAGGATTTGGGTTTCTAATACCAGAAGAAGAAGGCGAAAGAGACGTATTTATTCCAAGTTCATTTATTAATGGTGCAATGAATAATGATAGAGTACTTGTACAAATTACTAGAGATGATATTAATGGTAAGAAAAGAGAAGGAGAAGTTGTAGAAGTACTTGAAAGAGCAAATAGTAGAATAATTGGTGTATATGAAGATAGTAGAAATTTTGGATTTGTAGTTCCAGAAGATACTAGATTAAATCAAGATATATTTGTTTCAAAAAAAGATAAAAATGGAGCAAAACATGGAGATGTAGTTATTGTAGAAGTAACTAAATGGCCAGAAAAGAGAAGAAGTCCAGAAGGAATAGTTAAAGAGGTTTTAGGTAAAAAAGGAGAAAAGGGACTAGATATTTTAACTATAATTAAGAAGCATGGTCTTCCAGAGGAATTTCCACCAAAGGTTTTAGCTTATGCTGATGGAATTTCTGAAGAGATAGAAGAAAAAGAAATAAGAAGAAGAAAAGATATTAGAAATCTTAGAATGGTTACTATAGATGGTGAAGATGCAAAAGACCTTGATGATGCTGTTTCTATAGAAAGATTAGATAATGGTAAATACAGATTAGGAGTTCATATTGCAGATGTTACACATTATGTAAGGGAAAAGAATCCATTAGATAAAGAAGCTTTAAAAAGAGGTACGTCTGTTTATTTAATAGATAGAGTTATACCAATGCTTCCAAAAAAACTTTCTAATGGTATATGCTCACTTAACCCTAAAGTTGATAGATTGGCACTAAGCTGTTTTATGACTATTGATAATAAGGGAAAAGTTTGTGATCATGAAATAGCTGAAACAGTTATTAAAACATCTGAAAGAATGACTTATACAGATGTAACTAAGATATTAAGAGACAAAGATGAAGAACTTATTAAGAAATATGATTATTTAGTAGATGACTTTAAAACAATGGAAGAGCTTTGTTTAATTCTTAGAGAAAAAAGAATGAAAAGAGGAGCTATAGATTTTGATTTTGAAGAATCTAAAATAATATTAAATGATAATGGTAAACCTATTGATATAAAGCCATATGAAAGAGAAATAGCCAATAGAATAATAGAAGAGTTTATGCTTGTTTGTAATGAAACAATTGCTGAGCATATGTTCTGGACTAACTTACCTTTTGTATATAGAGTTCATGAAAATCCAGATGAAGAAAAGCTAGAAAAGTTTAGAGATTTTATTTATAACTTAGGATATACAATGAAGGTAGCACAAGATATACATCCAAGAATTCTTCAAGAAGTATTAGAGAAGGTAAAAGGTAAGAAAGAAGAAACTGTAGTTAGTACTCTTTTATTAAGAAGTATGATGAAAGCAAAATATACACCAGAATGTTCATCACATTTTGGTTTAGCAGCAACTTACTATTGTCACTTTACATCACCAATTAGAAGATATCCTGATTTACAAATTCATAGAATAATTAAGGAGTATTTAAATGGCAAGATTGATGAGAAGAGAGCTACTAGGTTAGCACCAATAGTTGATATAGCAGCTAAGCAATCATCAGAAATGGAAAGACTTGCAGAAGAGGCAGAAAGAGAAGTTGATGATTTAAAGAAAGCAGAATATATGATGGACAGAATTGGAGAAGAATTCGAAGGCATTATTTCTTCAGTTACATCATTTGGTATATTCGTTGAACTTCCAAATACTATAGAAGGCCTTGTTCATATAACTGATTTAGATGATGATTATTATATATATGATGAACAACATTTAATGCTTTTAGGTCAAAGAAATAAAAAGGTTTATAGATTGGGTGATTCTGTAAAAGTTAAGTGTGCTAAGATTGATATTGATAATAGAGAAATATTCTTTGATATATTAGATAGCGAACAAAATCTAGAAGAAATCCTACCAAGTGAAGAGACAGCTTCAATAATAGCTGAAGTTAAGAAAGAGTTTGGAACAAAACCAGAAACTGAAGAATCTATGGAAACTGCAGAGGGCTTTGAACCAGAAGAGGAATTTAACGAGTAATTTAGATATATTGTGATTTTGAGGGGTTCTTGTTATAATTAAGAAAAACACGTAAATAAAAAGTGGGTGAGGATATGGCAAGAGTTAAGAATAGTAATTCTTTAGCTGAAAATAGAAAAGCTCGTCATGATTATTTTGTTGAAGAAACAATGGAGGCGGGAATTGCTTTAGTAGGAACAGAAGTTAAATCTATTAGAGGTGGTAAATGCAATTTAAAAGATTGTTACGCTGATGTAAAAAATGGAGAGATATTTATTTCAAATATGCACATTAGTCCTTATGAACAAGGAAATATATTTAATGTTGATCCATTGAGAGAAAGAAAGCTTTTACTTCATAAAGAGCAAATAGGTAGACTTGCAGGATTAGTATCTAGAGATGGATATACTTTAGTTCCATTATCTTTATATTTAAAGAATGGAAGAGTTAAAGTTGCTCTTGGAATCTGTAAAGGTAAAAAGAATTATGATAAAAGAGATTCAATGTTAGAAAAAGCTCATAAGAGAGATATTGAGCGTCAAATGAAAGAAAGAAACCGTTATTAATGAGAAATGACAAATTTAAAATGGCAAACTCAAACTTAAAGTTAATTTGCCATTAATAATTTGTCATTTTTGCTTAATAAGAAGGCTTTATATTTTTTTCTTTCCAACCTAAATCAAATGGCATATTTGAAATATTAAATAAATTACTATCTATTAAAGGATAGCCATTTGAATCAAATCCAGATATTATAGCTTTGTGATCTGTAAAAAATGATTTATCAAATCTAATAATATCATCTTTTTTATAGGTACCAGATATCTCATAATTAGGATTTATTCTTTTGGTGTAAGGTAAAAATGTTTCTGATAATGTAAAGATATACTCATCTAAATCATCATTAAATATATCAGAATAATAATCCTTATCTATATAAAAATAGTTTTTAGAGTTATCGTTAGTAGTATAAAGCGTTAAAATATGAGGTATTGTTAGAGTAAATTTATTTATAGCAAATTGTTTATTGTGAATATAGTTAAAAGTATAATGTTCATCTAAATAAACAATTATTTTGTCATCATTTCTAATAATCTTGTTAATAATCACTAATGAATTAATAGAAGTAAAAATTATAGCTCTTTCTAATGCCCAATCACGTAAGTAAGAAATTCTTTTAAATTCATAACCTAATGAATATTGACCATTTGCCGAGGAGGTACCATAGTAATCATAAAGTTTAGAAACTTTTCCACTTAAAAAACCATCATTTCTTGTATTAAAAGCTGAAGTTATAAATGTATTTAACTCATCCTCATATGGATCTATAGAGTCTTCAGGTATATCATTACTGTTAAAGTTACCAACACTAGTACTGAGGCTGATATTATTTAATAGAGTATTTTTAGAAACATAATTGTTTGGGGGCACTTTACCTATACAATAGAAAAAGTAAGCAAATAAGTTTATTATTAAGATGTAATAAACCATCTTAAACATAATGTTTTTGATGTTTATCTTAGATTTATTATTCTTATCATTTGGAAACATATCGTCACTCCTTTTAGTGAAATTCAGTAGGTAAAATTGTAAAATAGTTAAACTAAGTTATAATTATAAATAATAAATTCAAAATAAGTTATATTATAGAAAAAAGTACTATATATAGTATTATCTATTTTAAAAGAATTATTTACCAAAATTACAATAATAGTTGTTTTAATATATATAAATACAAGAGTAAATATTACCATATAACTGAAATTCCAAATTTAAATTTACTTAGTTGAAGTTAGATACTTGATTTCTAGGAAAAGATATTTCTTAAATAATGAAGGAAAAATATTAATATCATAAGTTAAACAAAGAAATGATTTATAAATATTTTATTTTTAAAGCAATTAATATTATAATAAATAAAATTAATTGTTGATACTACTAAATTAACATGTATAATTAAAATAAGGGAATTCTGAAATATTTAGACTTTTACCACCATAGAAATTTATTTGGGGATTCTAGAACATTTTCGACAATATTGAATAATATATACTAATGTATGTATTAAAGATGGTAAGGCTTATGATAGCATAGGTCTTATCATTTTTTTATGCCTAAATATAAGATTAATTAAACTCATAATTTCTCCACAATTATCTTATATAATTAACAGGTAGATTGGGTGAGGAGCGTGATTTATATGGATGATATACCACTAGAAAATGATGAAACAACAAAATTTAATAGGTTACTTAGATGATACAGTAGATATAATAGAAGAATTACCAGCTAATATAGTAGGTAAAATTATTTCAAACACTTCTTTAGAAAAAAGACAGTTAATTAATCAGTTTTTAAAGTATAAAGAAGATTCTGCCGGTGCTATTATGACTATAGAATTTATAGACTTTAAAGAAGAAATGACTATAATGGAAGCTATAAATCATACAAGAAAGACTGGCGTAAATAAAGAATCCTTAGATAACTGTTTTATAATTGACAGAGAAAGAAGATTGAAAGGAATTATATCATTAAAAGATTTAATTTTAAGTGATGAAAATATGTTAGTTTCAGAGGTTATGGAGACTAATATAGTTTCAGTTAAAACTTTTGAAGATCAAGAGAAGGTAGCAGCTTTATTCAAAACTTATGATTTACTTTCTATGCCGGTAGTAGACATTGAAAATAGATTAGTTGGGATTATAACAGTAGATGATATCGTAGATATTATTGAACAAGAAAATACAGAGGATTTTCAAAAAATGGCTGCAATGGAGCCAAGTGAAGAACCATATTTAAAAACTTCAGTTTTGACGCTAGCCAAAAAGAGAATAGTATGGCTTTTGGTACTAATGGTATCTGCAACAGTTACTTTTCTTTACTAGTGCAGATTTCATGATTTCTCTTACAGTATGTGCAAGCTTATTCTTGACTGTAGTATTAGCAAAGATTGTAGGTGGAGTTTTACCTATAATATCAAAGAAGCTAAAGTTAGACCCTGCAATAATGGCAAGCCCACTTATTACAACAATAGTAGATGCTTTTGCATTAATAGTGTATTTTGGTTTTGCAAAATTACTTTTAGGAATATAATATTAAATTAAGAGTTGCCAATAAGAGTTATTTACAGGCAACTCTTTAAATATTATAAGAAGAAAGTGAGTTATACTATTGAAGAAGAGTTTTTTAGGAGGTTATTATGATTAGCATATTAATAGTTGATGATGAAAAGAAAATATGTGAGTTTATAAAAGCCTTTTTAGATAATGAAGGCTACTGTACAGATGTTGCTTATGATGGAAATAGTGCTATAGATAAATTAAATTCAAAAAAATATAATTTAGTAATATTAGATAGAATGATTCCAGATATAAGTGGAGAAGAAATATGTAGATATAATAAGAAGTAAATCTGAGATTCCAATAATTATGTTAACAGCAAAAATAGAGTATGAAGATAAGATTGATGGATTTAAGTTAGGTTGTGATGATTATATTTGTAAGCCGTTTAATATAAATGAATTAATATTAAGAGTTAAAGCTATTTTAAAGAGAAGTAGAAATTTTAATGATAAAGAAATAATAAGTTATGGTGATGAATTAGAAATAAATACTTCAACGCATGAAGTTAAGGTTAGGGGAGAACAAGTGATTTTAACTAATACGGAGTATAAAATATTACTTATACTAATAAATAACCCTAAGAAGATATATTCAAGAGATAAGTTATTAGAAAGCACTATTGAAGGATATTATGAAAAAGGTGATAGGGCTATAGATAGTCATATAAAGAACTTAAGGCAAAAGTTAGAAGTTGATTCAAGAAATCCAAAGATAATTCAAACTGTATATGGGGTAGGGTATAGATTTGGATTATAGAAGTAAATTAAAATCAATAAATAGTAAGCTTATAATATCTTTCACTTTTATTATGATTGTAACAATTATAGCTATAAGGTTTTTTGTAAATACAAACTTTAAGAGCTCCTTTGAAAAGTATGTTGATGATAGTAATAAAGCAGAAGTAAAGCATCTAATTGAGTTTGATTTAAAAAGTATATATGTAAATAATGCTTGGGATATTGAACTTATAGAAAACTTAGGAGTAGATGCAATAAGAAAAGGAATTGCCATTGAAATATATGATGAGAACAATAATAAAATATGGAGTGTATTTGAAGATGAGAAGGTATTATCGGATACTACTATAAGAGAAGTAAGTGAAAATATGCAAAGTATAGAAAAGAAATGGAACAATTATTTTGAGGAATATAAAGTTGATGTTAGTGACAACAATGATAATTTAGTTGGATATGCTTATATAGGTCATTATGCATCTACTTATTATATGGAAAATGATGTGGAACTTTTTAATGCTGTTAATAGAATTATAGCAATAATAGGTGCTATTTCCATAGGAAGTATTATAGTAATTTCAATAATAATATCTAGATCAATAACGAATCCTATTTCAAAAGTATCGAAGATGACAAAAGCTATAGGTAGGGGAAATTATAAAAAGGAGTTAACTTATAAAAGCGATATAAGTGAAGTTGATGATCTTATAGACTCTATAAATAAATTATCTAATGAATTAAATTAGGAAACTATATAAAAAATATTACTTATAATTATGAAGGAAAAGCACTAGAAAAAAAATTATTAATTAAATATGAATTAGAAGATTTAAAGGTTTTAATTGATAAGGAAAAGTTTGCACAAGTAATTATAAATATACTATCAAATGCTATTAAATATAATAATGGAAATGGTGATATATATATTAAGACATTTACTAAAGACAGTAATGTTAATATAAGTATTAAGGATAGTGGAATTGGTATACCTAAAGATGAACTTAAAAATATATTTGAGCGATTTTATAGAGTAGATAAATCAAGAGGTGGTAGTGAAAAGGGGATAGGAGTCGGACTTACAATATCTAAATCTATAGTAAATGCTCACGGTGGAGAAATAAAAGTATTTAGTGAAATTGGTAAGGGATCAGAATTTATAATTATTTTACCTAAAGAAAAGTAAGTTATGCAGTTATAAACAAATGTTTGCAAAAAATATGAATTAAGATGTGGATTATTTTTTTGTTTATGTGGATAAATTTTAAAAAATTTTTTTAAAATAAAGTAGAGTCTAGCATCCGGCGAAGGACAAACTAGACTCTACAGGTAATTAGCACTTTAACGTACCAACTGCTTGTTTAGAATAACATCTTTCGACAATAAATGCAAGAGTCTTTTATTTTTCCAATAGTTTAATGGAATAGTTAAGTTGACAGTTGAAACTGTATGTTTTATAATAAAATCACGATGTTAATCATCGATTTAAAATTGAATAGGTAAAAAGCGTTTATGACCTATTAACCTAACATGGGGGCGTTTTGGCTTCGACGGGGGTGTGATGGGTTTGATAAGCGGGCCGAGGCAAGCATGTCACCTCGATAATAAAGTATGCATTAAATATAAACGCAGAAGACAATTTTGCATTAGCAGCTTAATATAGCTTGCTCATCAGCCCTGTGTGCCCACGCATAGGATCACTGGTGTCATTAAAGTGGGGAACGAAGTTTAGCAAAGCTTTGAGCTAAAGGGGTATTTATGAAGCTAGGGAATCAGGAGTTTGTTTGTGAGCGAACTGAGGACCGAAATTTTAGTCACAAACTACGCTCGTAGAAAGTCAGGCTGGTCTGCTTTCGGACAGGGGTTCGATTTTGAAAGAAAGTCGCCTTAAGCAGTGATGTTTAAGTGATAACTTGGCTTTATCGGTGAAACCGTAACAGAGAATGCTGACGGCAATACCGAGAGGTATGTGAAGAAATTCAACAGCCTCGTATCGACTTATAGGTTCCTAAGGAGTAATCTATGGAATACTAGGATAGAAGATATAAACTATACTAAGCTTCTATAATATGCCAGGCTACTATTCTAGTAATAGTAGAAGATATAGTCAGTGCCATATAGAAATAATGGATGCACATGACCCCTCGCCTCCACCAAAATAAAACCGTACAGATTATCTGTACGGTTTCATTACTTTATAGACATAAATTCGTTATAAAAATCAAGTTTAGCTCTAAGCATTTCTTCAGAATATCTCCCATTTCTAGGAGTTATAGATTTATATTTTTTTAATATTAATTCTGCTCTTTTTCTTTTGGCTGGAATAATTATATATGGATAAAGATCTTTAATTAGATTAATAGCATCATTATATTTTAATTTATAGCTATAGCAGTCTTGATGTTTTTCAGGATTATAATTCTTTTTTTTAACTATAACACCCTTTCCAACTGTTTTTTTGATCCATTCTAACAACTCAAGTGTAGTTGATGCTATTGATACACAAGGAGATGGATGTTCTTTTGCATGAAATTTTTGAAGCATAATACTTCCTTCGCCATCTAGTATTCCAGCTATATAAGCTTTTTCAGTTTCTGTCATATTAAAATTATCCCTACCTATTTTTATATTTATAAAAATAGTATTCCCTAATATAAAAAATATAAAATAGTATTTATGTCATCGTGTGGTAAATCATGCTGGAAGGTTGGTACCAAGGTGGCAGGAGCAACGATTTTTGCTATTAGAAGAAGGTGTATCCTTTAAAGATGAGAATCATGTTGATATGAAAGAAAATCAATGGGATTGTTAAAATAGATAGTTTAGTCATTTTTAGGGATTTTGAGTATTTATGCACACCACTTAGTGGAATTTTCACTAGGGGTGTGCGTTTTTATTGATGAAATGGCTAACTAAGCATTGTAATTTTAAAATATAAAATTTCACATAATCGTTACTAGGGGGAGGGTTTTATGGAAAATATAAATATTGTAATCGTTATAAAAATTAATATTAATAATTTTAGGTAAATTATCAGAGAAATATATATAAATATATTTTTAGAAAAAATTGACAATAAATACAAAATAAGTTAACATATGAAATGAAATTAGTTTTTAAATCATACATTGTATAGTTTTCTGAAATGCAAGAGCATAATTCAGAGGTTAAAAAGGAATAAATTTAGCTTATACCAAATTAGTAGTATAAATTGTGAGAATATATGTATATAGCGTACAAGGGGGAATGAACATGTTAGAAAATGAACAATGGGCTGGCTTTGAAGGGAGAATATGGAGAGAGGAAATAAATGTTAGAGACTTCATTCAAAAAAACTATAAACCATATGATGGTGATGAAAGTTTCCTAGCAGGTCCAACAGATGCTACCAATAAACTATGGGGCAGATTACAAGAATTGCAAAAAGAAGAAAGAGCTAAAGGCGGAGTACTTGATATGGAAACAGAAGTTGTTTCTGGACTTACAGCTTATGGTCCAGGATATATTGATGAATCTTTAAAAGAGTTTGAAAAAGTAGTAGGTCTTCAAACGGACAAGCCTCTTAAGAGAGCTTTCATGCCATACGGTGGTATAAAAATGGCTGAGCAATCTTGTGAAAACTATGGATACACACCAAATCCAGAATTACACAAGATATTTACTGAATACCATAAGACACACAATCAAGGGGTATTCGACGCTTATACACCAGAAATGAGAAAAGCTCGTAGCAGCCATATAATAACAGGACTTCCTGATACTTATGGACGTGGACGTATCGTAGGTGACTACAGAAGAGTTGCTCTTTATGGTATTGATTACCTTATAGAAGAAAAAGCAAAAGACCTTGCTAACTGTGGGGATGGAACTATGACAGATGAAGTTATCCGTCTAAGAGAAGAAATTACAGAACAACGTAAAGCACTTGAAAATATGAAGAAAATGGCTGCAAGCTATGGCTATGATATTTCAAAACCAGCAAAGGATGCTAAAGAAGCTGTTCAATGGTTATACTTTGGATATCTTTCAGCAATCAAGACTCAAAATGGTGCAGCTATGTCAATAGGACGTGTATCTACTTTCCTTGATATCTATATCCAAAGAGATCTTGATAATGGAGTTATTACGGAAGAAGAAGCTCAAGAATTAATCGACCATTTAACAATGAAATGCAGGATGGTTAAATTTGCAAGAATAACTTCTTACAATGAATTATTCTCAGGAGATCCTTCATGGGTTACTATTGCATTAGGTGGTATAGGTGTTGATGGACGTCACATGGTAACAAAAAACGACTATCGTTTCCTTCACACATTAGAAAATATGGGACCTTCTCCAGAACCAAACCTTACTGTACTTTATTCTTCTGCACTTCCTGAAAACTTCAAGAAGTATGCAGCAAAGATTTCAGTAGACACAAGCTCTATTCAATATGAAAATGATGATGCTATGAAACCAGAATGGGGCGATGATTATTCAATATGTTGCTGTGTATCTGCTACTCAAACAGGTAAAGAAATGCAGTTCTTTGGAGCTAGAGCTAACCTTGCTAAGTGTTTACTTTACGCAATAAATGGTGGTGTTGATGAAAAATCAGGTAAACAAGTTGGACCTGAGTATAAAGGAATTACATCAGAATACCTTGATTATAATGAAGTAATTGAAAAATATGAAAGAATGAGTGACTGGTTAGCTGGTCTTTATGTAAATACATTAAATCTTATTCAATACATGCATGATAAATATTATTATGAAGCAGCAGAAATGGCTCTTATAGATACAGATGTAAGACGTACATTTGCAACTGGTATTGCAGGTTTCTCACATGTAATTGATTCACTTTCTGCAATTAAGTATGCAAAAGTTAAAACAATTCGTAATGAAGATGGTATTGTTACAGATTATGAAGTTGAAGGAGATTTCCCGAGATATGGTAATGATGATGATAGAGCTGATGAAATTGGTATATATGTTCTTAAGTCATTCCTTGACAAAATTAAAAAGAGACACACATATAGAAATTCTGAACCTACTACATCACTTCTTACTATTACATCAAATGTAGTATATGGTAAGTATACTGGTAATATGCCAGATGGACGTAAGGCTTGGACTCCACTTTCACCTGGAGCTAGTCCATCTTATGGGGCAGAAAAGAATGGTTTACTTGCTTCTTTAAACTCTGTAGCTAAGATTCCTTATGAATGGGCTTTAGATGGTATTTCAAATACACAAACAATTAACCCAACGGCATTAGGACATGATAAAGAGGAACAAGTTGATAAACTTGTACAAGTATTAGATGGTTATTTCGATCAAGGACCACATCATTTAAATGTTAATATATTTGGTATTGAAAAATTAAAAGACGCTATGGAACATCCTGAAAAAGAAGAATATGCTAACTTCACTATCCGTGTATCTGGTTATGCAGTTAAGTTTATAGATTTAACAAGAGAACAACAACTTGATGTTATCTCTAGAACATGTCATGCTGAACTCTAATTTAGATAAAAATATAGCAAGAATTCATTCAATAGAGAGTTTTGGGTCTGTTGATGGACCAGGAATCCGTTTTGTTGTTTTTTTAAAAGGCTGTCATATGAGATGTCAGTTCTGCCACAATCCGGATACTTGGGATATGAATGGCGGTGAGACAAAAACTGCAGATGAGCTTTTGTCTCAAGCTCTTAAATATAAAACTTATTGGAAAAAGAATGGAGGGATCACTGTAAGTGGTGGTGAACCTCTTCTTCAAATAGATTTCCTGATTGAATTCTTTAAAAAAGCTAAAGTAAAGGGCGTTCATGTTACACTTGATACGTCTGGAGGTCCATTTACAAGAGAAGAACCTTTCTTTAGTAAATTTAATGAGCTTATGAAAGTAACAGATCTTGTAATGCTAGATATTAAACAGATAGATGAAGCTGACCATAAAATACTTACAGGATGGAGTAATTCAAATATTCTTGATATGGCAAGATATTTATCAGAAATCAATAAACCTGTATGGATTCGTCATGTACTCGTACCAGGTGGAAGTGATAATGATGAACAGTTAAGAAAACTTGATGAATTTATCAAGACTTTGAAGAATGTAGATCGTGTTCAAGTACTTCCTTATCATACGCTTGGAACTTTCAAATGGGAACAGCTTGGTATTGATTATCCTTTAAAGGATGTTAAACCTCCTACTAAGGAGAGAATAGAAAATGCTCAAAAGCTTCTTCATATAAGTGAATATGATGGATATTTATCACGATGATTTGTGGATTAATATAGAATAAAAATTATTTTTCTTTGCCATCAATATAAAACCGTACAGATTGTCTGTATGGTTTTATTACTTTATAGACATATAAAATCCATGACTAGTTGTATGTGACTTCAATAGCTACTTACAGATAGTTGTGGAGTTTTATTATTAAAAAGATAATAATAAAAATTTAAAATATATTACATAAATAGAAAGAAACATTACTATATATAAGTATAGTCAAAAATAGGGATATTCAATTCAGAGACCCTAAGTAGATTATAATTAATAAAAATATTTAGTATGTTACTAATTCTATTAGGCATAAGTATACTGAAATAAAGAATTCAATAAAATAACTATTTGTTTGTTATATCACATGTTTTGTATTGTCTTACAAGGTATTATATTTTTAATGATTAAATTGATATGAAAGTACTGTGATGAAATCTAAGTATGGATTATTTTATTTCTAAATGATTATGCCTTTTAGTTTTTGTAATAAATAAAAAATGGGAGGTATAGAAATGGTAGGAATTATTCTTGCGAGTCATGGGGACTTTGCTAAAGGGATTTTGCAATCTGGTGCGATGGTTTTCGGAGAACAAGAAAACGTAAAAGCTGTTACATTGATGCCTAGTGAAGGACCTAATGATTTTAAGGAAAAACTGAAAGAGGCAATAGCATCTTTTGATAACCAAGATGAAGTCTTATTTTTAGTTGATCTTTGGGGTGGTACACCATTCAACCAAGCAAATACTATATTTGAAGAACATAAAGATAAATGGGCAATTGTAGCCGGTATGAATCTACCAATGCTAATTGAAGCTTATGCTGCACGTCTTTCAATGGAATCTGCACAGAAAATTGCAGCTAATATCTTAAAATCAGCTAAAGAGGGAGTTAAAGTTAAGCCTGAAGAGTTAGAAATAGTAGATACAGGCAAAGTTTCTGAAACTTCAGCTGAACAATCTAATGTAGGTATGCCTGGATCATTCGAATATGTTTTAGCTCGTATTGACTCTCGTTTACTTCATGGACAAGTAGCAACTGCTTGGACAAAAGCTGTACATCCTACTCGAATTATTGTTGTTTCAGATGCAGTAGCCAAAGATCAGCTTCGTAAGAATTTGATTCAACAAGCAGCTCCGCCTGGGGTTAAGGCTCATGTTGTTCCCATTAATCATATGATTAAACTTGCAAAAGATGATAAACATTTTGGTGGACAACGTGCAATGCTTCTTTTTGAAAATCCAGAAGATGTACTTAGAGTAGTAGAAGGAGGAGTGCCTTTAAAGACAATCAATGTTGGTTCTATGGCTCATTCTATAGGTAAGGTTCAACCCAATAAAGTACTAGCTTTTAGTCAAGAAGATATTGATACATTTAATAAATTAAAAAAAATTGGGCTTAGTTTTGATGTTCGTAAAGTTCCAAGTGATTCAAAAGGAAATATGGATGAAATAATTAAAAAAGCACAAGATGAATTAAACAAAGAAAAATAAGCTAATTATATTAGATAAAAAGGAGGATTAATAATAATGACTTTAAATATTGTTCAAATTATACTAGTTATTATTATAGCATTTTTAGCTGGTATGGAAGGTGTATTGGATGAATTCCAGTTTCATCAACCAATAGTTGCTTGTACGTTGATTGGATTAGTTACAGGTAATCTAGTACCTTGTTTAATCTTAGGTGGTACCCTTCAAATGATAGCTTTAGGTTGGGCAAATATTGGTGCGGCTGTGGCACCTGATGCAGCCTTAGCATCTGTTGCATCTGCAATAATTTTAGTGCTTGGAGGAAAAGGTACAGATGGAGTTTCTTCAGCAATCGCTATTGCTATTCCTCTAGCTGTTGCAGGGTTATTATTAACAATTATTTGTCGTACAATTGCTACAGCATTTGTACATTTTATGGATGCTGCGGCTAAAGACGGAAATATCAGAGCTGTTGAAATATGGCAAATAGCAGCTATTTGTTTACAGGGTATACGTATTGCAATTCCAGCAGCTTTAATTTTAGCAATTGGTGCTGGTCCAATTAGTAGCTTACTTGATGCTATGCCTACTTGGTTAACAGATGGTTTAGCAATTGGTGGTGGAATGGTTGTGGCTGTTGGTTATGCTATGGTAATTAATATGATGGCGACAAAAGAAGTATGGCCATTCTTTGCAATCGGTTTCGTATTAGCAACTGTTTCAGAAATCACACTTATCGGACTTGGTGTAATCGGTGTAGCTTTAGCTCTTATTTACTTAGCCCTTAGTAAACAAGGTGGCTCAGGAAATGGTGGAAGTTCAAATATAGGTGATCCTTTAGGAGATATTATTGATAGATACTAAGAAAGGAGAGGAGATAAAATGGCAAAAGAATTAAAATTAACAAAAAAAGATCGTATTTCTGTTTGGTGGCGTTCAACTTTCCTTCAAGGTTCTTGGAACTATGAAAGAATGCAAAACGGTGGCTGGGCATTTGCAATGATTCCTGCAATCAAAAGATTATACAAAACTAAGGAAGAACGTGCAGCTGCATTAAAACGTAATCTGGAGTTCTTTAATACTCACCCATATGTAGCTTCACCAGTTCTTGGTGTAACATTAGCTTTAGAAGAAGAACGTGCAAACGGTGTACCAATTGAAGACAGAACTATTCAAGGTGTTAAGGTTGGTATGATGGGACCTTTAGCTGGTATTGGAGATCCGGTTTTCTGGTTTACTGTTAGACCAATTTTAGGAGCATTAGCAGCTTCACTTGCAATGAATGGAAACATTCTCGGACCAATTATATTTTTCTTAGCTTGGAATGTCATCCGTATGGCATTTATGTGGTATACACAAGAGTTTGGTTACAAAGCAGGATCTCATATTAGTGATGACCTATCAGGTGGCTTATTACAAGGTGTTACAAAAGGAGCATCAATTCTTGGTATGTTCATTTTAGGTGCATTAGTTAACAGATGGGTATCTGTTAAATTTACACCAATAGTATCATCAGTTAATTTAAGTGATGGTGCTTACATTGACTGGAGTAGCCTTCCTGCCGGGGCAGAAGGTATTAAACAAGCTCTTTTACAACAAGCATCTGGTATGTCATTAACTGCGGAGAAAGTTACAACATTGCAAAACAACTTAGATTCATTAATTCCTGGACTTGCAGGATTATTAATTACACTTCTTTGTATGTGGTTGCTTAAGAAGAAAGTATCTCCAATTATAATTATTCTTGGGTTATTTATAGCTGGTATTATTTTTCACTTAATTGGTTTAATGTAGCATTTACTTAGCCTAGGTTTTTATAGCCTGGGCTTTGTTAATATAAGATAAACAGGGATTGTAATACATATTGTTTTCAATTACTCTTGAGTGGATTATGGTAATATGTAGAAAATATATAATTAAAATGAAGGTATGTATAATTTGAAAAGAGGTGGATTAAATGGTTCAATCACTTAATACAAAGGTAGATTTAGTAATTGATGCAACATCTTTTACAGGGGTTTCGGATTATGGAAAAATTATGATTGGAGACAAAGGCTTTGAATTTTATAATTCTCGTGATCCTCGAAAATATATTCAAATTCCTTGGGAGGAGGTTGACTATGTAATTGCATCAGTATTATTTAAAGGAAGGTGGATTCCACGATATGCAATGAGAACAAGGAAAAATGGTACCTATACTTTTGCTTCTAAAGAAACAGCAAAAGTACTTCGTACTATTAGAAATTATGTTGATCCAGAGCATATGGTTTATTCGTTAAGTTTTTTTGATGTAGTAAAAAGAGCAGTGAAATGTATATTTAAGAAGAGCAGATAAACTAAACAAGTTATAATATAACTAATAAAACATTCACTATTAGATTTATGGAGATTAGATAATTATGTTTAATTAATTTTTTTTAGGAAAACTAAAGAAATAAGATACATCAAAAGAAGGTTTTTTATATTATATTTAAAAAAATTATATTAATAAATAGAAAATTGGGAATATAATCATGATAATAGGCTGTATTGACAAAAAAAGTCGAAATATTATAAAATAACAGAGTTAGACAGTAGGGTTAAATATAAAACCAAATGAGGATAATGAATCTCCAAAAGCAGAGGAGACTGGAGTATTAGGGTATATTGGATTAGGATTAACATTAATGTTGAGTGTATTTATAAATAATGGAAAGAAAAACAAATAAAAAAATCCTATATACATAGTGTGATAAAATTGAATATTAAAAAATAGTCTGCATAGAGTCATAAGTATAAAAATAAGCAACTAGATTAATAAACCTCCTATTGATAAATTTATTTTATAATAATATCTTGGGAGGTTTAGTTATAAAAAATAAATCTTTTAAGGAGAAATACACATTTTAATTAATTTTCTATAGTTTAACTTATACATAAATAACCTACTATATCAATAAACAATAAGTGTAACGATGAATTAAAGGAGTATAAAACTAATGAAAAAAATAATAACAGGAACATTAATAACTGCTATTATTTCTAATAATGTAGCTTATTGTGATACAATGAAAAATCAGTTGGCAGATGGAAATGAAGATGTGGAAGTAACACAGACTATAGATGACGAATTGGAAAATAGTTGGAATGAGGATTCGTTAGAAAAAAATCAAAGTAAAGATATAATACAATCCACTGAAGAAAAGGTTGAAAGTGTAGATAAAGTACAAGTAGTGGAAGAGTTAGTAGATAAGAGTGCTACAGGTGATACAACGCAACAATTTTTAGATATACCTGTAGTAATCACACAAGAATATGTAACTGACTTTACATCATTAGCAGATGCTATAAAAAAATCAAATATAGAAATAACTATAAAAAATGATATAACACTTCAAGGTTCTGAAGTTTTAAATGTTACTGGTAAAAACGTAACTATTAATGGTGGAGGATTTACATTAGATTTAAATCAAGTTGACTCAACAGATACAACTAATAAGTTTGTAATCAAATCAAATGATACAATAGTAGAAGATTTAAAAATTAAGAACTACATTAATAACGGAATATCTGTATATAGAGTTTCTGGTATAGAACTTAGAAATATTGAATTAATAGGAAGAGATAAAAATACAACGGCTGTTAATGAACAAAGTAAAGTTGGAATAGATTTAGATAATTCAACTGTTATAATGGAAAACATCACATGTAGTAATCACAGATTATGGGTAGGAACAAAAAGTGGACTAAATATAATAGATGAAAATTTAGGGATAAATAATAATAGAAATACAGGCAGATTATTTATTTCAAATATATCAAGGGATTATTTGGGGAATATTTGGATATCAACTAAAGATAGTATATTTATGTACAATATAAAAGAAGCTCAAAGGTATAATTTGTTGATAATTAATGATCAAGGTGTTAAAAAGTATAATATAAAGGAAAAAGATGTAGAAGATATTTATAATATTGAAGAGGGGGAAGTAAAATTTTATATATTTTAATACGGAGACTTATTCATATAAAGAAATACTAATTGGAGATGATTATTTTTCAGAATTAAGTTATATGTATAGTGATGAAAAAGATATATGGATAGCTACTACAACTGATTTTTATAGTTATAATATAATTACTAGGGAAAAGACATATTATAGTGAAAGTATTAATGAATTTGGAATAAATCCAGGACATATAAAATATATACTACAAGATAATAAAGATGAAAATATTATTTGGTTAGGTGGAAGTGATATTGGATTAGTTAAATATCATAAGCAAGAAGGAGTTATAGAGAGATATGTAAATGATCCTTTAAATAAAAATTCATTAATTAATAATTATATAAATTGTATGGCATTTGATTATTTAGGGAATTTATGGATAGGAAGTAATGTAGGACTTAGTAAATTTGATTTAGAAACAAAGAAATTTACTTCTTATACTACAGCTGAGGGATTAACTAATAATTTTATAAACTCAATTTTAATTGATAACAATGGTGATATTTGGATAAGTACTAATAAAGGATTAAATAAATTTAACACAGAAGATAATGATTTTATAAATTATACTAAGACGGATGGATTATATGGATATCAATTTAACTTAAATGCCAGTTTAAAACTTGAAGATGGAACTATTATATTTGGAAGTACTGAGGGGTGTATATATTTTAATCCAGATAATTTAGTAGATTATAGAAATGGTAAAGATGAGATAGTAATTGGTGATATTTTTATTGGAAAAGATAAAGTTGTTTATGATGAAAATGAGTTGATTTTAGAATATGATTATAAAGGTTTACATATTAGCTATTTTTTACCTAAGTATGAGAGTTTAAATAATATAACTTATGAATATATGCTAGAAGGAATTGATGAAGAGTGGATATATATTGATTTGCAGAATATCTTGGAATTTAAATCATTAGAACCAGGAAAATATATTTTAAAATTAAGAGCTAGAGATGAACATGGTGAATTAACAAAAGAGACAAGCATAAATATAAGGGTTAAAAACCCTATTTGGAAAACACCTTTGGCTTATATAATATATGTATCTATATTATTAGCATTTTCTATTTATATATTTAATTATGTTAAAATACTACAACATTTAGTAAATCAAAAAACAATGAAATTAAATAATCAATTAGAAGAAAATAAAAGATTAAGCCAAAAAATAATAAATAATGAAAAATTCAAAAATAATTATTTTGTTAATTTATCTCATGAACTTAGAACACCAATAAATGTGATAAATTCAACAGTTCAATTGATAAATTCACTAAATGTAAATAGAAATATAACATATGAAAAATTTAATCAGTATATGGATATAATAAGTAAAAGTTGCAATAATTTATTGAAAATAATAAATGATATCATAGATAGTTCAAAGATAGAAACTGGAAAGTATAAACTTAATAAGAAAAACAATGATATAGTATATATAGTTGAAGAGGCTGCACTTAATATGCGTAAGTTTATAGAAGATCAAGGGATATTTCTTATAATTGATCCTGATATGGAGGAAAAAAGTATTTCTTGTGATGAAACTGAAATAGAAAGATGTATAAATAGTACTTCCAGATATATTAGAAGAATTGGAAGATAATTAATAAATTTTGTGAGTATAATAATAAATTTTAATTTGGAAATATACAAAAAGCTATTGAAATTATTTCAATGGCTTTTTTATGTTTATTGATTAATATAGAAAAATATATTAAGAATAGATTAATATTGTTGACAAAAATGATTTAGGGTGATAATCTAAAACAAATAGTTTTTAAAACTACATAATTTAGAATGTTAATCAAGATTCTTTAGAATATTACTTTAAATTAAGAGGAGAGAAATTATGATTAAAATAGTGGCAGATTCATCGACACTTTACTCAAAAAGCGAGGGAGCAGAAAAGGAAGTTATTATTGCACCACTTGCAGTAACAATTAATGGGCATACTTATAAGGAATATGAAGATATAAGAACAAAGGAATTTATAGATATAATAAATCAAGGACACATTCCAGCTTCATCACAACCATCAATAGGTGAAGTATTAGATATATATGATCAATATCCAGATGATGAAATAATTAATATTTCAATGGCGGATGGATTATCAGGAACATATAATTCGGCTTGTGTAGCAAAAGGAATGGCAGCTAGTCCAGAGCGTATAGAGGTTATAAATTCAAAGACATTATGTGGACCGCATAGATATTTAGTTAACTTAGCTGTTGAGCTTGTAAAGCAAGGTAAAACAAAACAGGAGATAGTAGATGAGATAAATAAAGCGTTAGAAGATACAAAATCATATTTAATTCCACATGATTTTGACTTTTTAGTTAGAGGTGGAAGAATTTCATCCCTTGTAGGTAAAATAGGAAGTGCTATAAAACTAGTACCTGTTATGACGCTAGCTGAGGACAAACAGTCTTTAGTTAAATTTACAACTAAGCGTACTTTTAAAAAGGCAATAGCTAAAATAGTTGAAGAAATGATAGAATGTGGTGTTGACTCAAACTGTAAAATTTATATTTCACATGCTTGTATAGAAGAGTTAGCAGAAGAGGCAAAAAATATTATACTAAATAATATAGAAAATGCTGATATAGAAATTAATTTATTAAGTCCTGTATTTACAACTCAAGGTGGACCAGGATGTGTATCAATACAATATATAAGAAAGCATGGATTATTAAAATAGAATATTAGGGGGTATTAATGGAAAGTTTAGAATTTCATATACCAAGATTTAATGAACTACCAAGAGTTCCTCTTTATAAAGATCAGGTAATTACTTATTTAGAGGATTTAGTTAAATCAATAAATATTGAAAGTGATGAAAAGCTATTAACACCGACTATGCTTAATAATTATGTTAAGCAAAAAGTTGTTTCACCACCAAAGGATAAAAAATATAATGAAAAGCACTTAGCTTATTTAATTGTCGTTTGTTTATTAAAACAAGTATTCACTTTACAAGAAATATGTGAGCTTATTAATATTCAAATTGAAAGTTGTCCAATAGAATTAGCTTATGATTATTTTTGCTTAGAAGTAGAACAAGCTATAAGGGCAGTATTTTCTACAAGAGATTTTTCATATCCTACCGCTACAGGAACTACAACTAATGAAAGTGAAATGTTGAGATCAACAGTTATGGCAGTTGCAAATAGAATATTTATTAAGAGTAAATTGAAAGAAAAAAGATCTAATTAATTAAAAAGAAAAAGTTAAAATACTGGTAGATATAAAGCAAAATTTTATATCTATCAGTATTTTTTTAATAAATTTTATTGTAATTAGAATTTATAGAAATTTATTATAGTTTTCATCTTCCAAATAATGTAAAATATATCTAAGTGATAAAATCACTACATTACAATTAAAGGAGATAGCAGTATGGATATGTATGGGTTTTACTCAGGGAAAGTTTTTGATGCTTATAAATATTTAGGTGCTCATGTAAAAGAAAATCAAGTTACTTTTAGAACATTTGCTCCAAATGCTCTAAAAATAGAGTTAATTGGTGAATTTAATGACTGGAATGGAATAGAAATGAAGAGAACTGATGATGATAATTTCTTTGAATGTAGCATAGAAAATGCGAAGCCAGGAATGTTATATAAGTATAAAATTTACAATAAAAATGGTGGTTGTGTAGATCATTGTGATCCATATGGTTTTGGGATGGAAGTTAGACCAAACACAGCATCTATTATAAGAGACTTGGATAAATATAAGTTTAATGATGATGAGTGGATAAAAAGAAGAAGTGATTGCAAAGATAAACCTCTGAATATTTACGAAGTACATTTAGGATCATGGAGAAAAAAAAGTGATAATACTTGGTATACATATAGAGAAATATCGGAATTGTTAATTCCATATGTGAAAGAGTATGGATATAACTATATTGAAATAATGCCATTAAGTGAGCATCCATGTGATGAATCTTGGGGATATCAAAATACAGGATTTTTTAGCCCAACCTCTAGATATGGCAC
Organism: Clostridium sp. D43t1_170807_H7; assembly: GCF_015555905.1. Taxonomy (GTDB): domain Bacteria; phylum Bacillota; class Clostridia; order Clostridiales; family Clostridiaceae; genus Clostridium. The sequence goes on along the minus strand of NZ_JADNLK010000009.1, from coordinate 3,201 downwards.
AGCTATAGATTTGATGTATTTTATAGATAAGTGTCATGAAAATAATATAGGAGTAATAATGGATTTTGTACCTGTACATTTTGCTATTGATGAATTTGCATTAGCTAATTATGATGGAACTTCATTATATGAATATCCATATGAAGATATTGAAATGAGCCAATGGGGAAGTAAAAACTTTATTCATTCAAGGGGAGAGGTCAGAAGTTTTCTGCAATCAGCAGCAAATTACTGGCTTGAAGAATATCATTTTGATGGATTAAGGGTAGATGCATTAAGTAATATTATTTATTGGCAAGGAAATTCTGATAGAGGTGAAAATAAAGGGGCTATAGAATTTATTAAAGGTATGAATCAAGGGTTAAAAGCATTGCATCCAACAGCAATTTTAGCAGCTGAAGATTCAACAGCATATCCTAAAGTTACAGAAAAAGTAGAAAATGGTGGTTTAGGCTTTGACTATAAGTGGGATATGGGATGGATGAATGACACTTTGGAATATTTTAAAATGCATCCATATGATAGAAAAAGAGCTTATCATAAACTAACTTTTTCTATGATGTATTTTTATAGTGAGCATTTTTTAATGCCTTTATCACATGATGAAGTGGTGCATGGAAAAGCAACTATAATCCAAAAGATGCATGGAGAATACGAAGATAAGTTTAAACAAGTAAGAGCGTTATATATGTACATGTATGCTCATCCAGGTAAAAAACTTAACTTTATGGGAAATGAAATAGGTCAATTTAGAGAATGGAATGAGAAAAGAGAACAAGATTGGGATATTTTAAACTATCCGATGCATAATAATTTTAATAAATTTATGAAAAAATTAAATAATGTGTACTTAGAATATCCAGCATTATATAAAAATGATTATAAATATAGTGGATTTAAATGGATAGATTGTCAGCAAGAAGATAAATGTATATATGTTTTTGAAAGAATTTGTGAGGAGCAAAGAATTATAGCTATTTTTAATTTCTCCAATGAAGAACAAAAGAATTATGAATTAAAAGTTGATTCAATTAATAAGATGAGATTAATTATTGATAGTAATAGTGATGACTTACAAAATAATGAGGTTATTTATATAGTTAGAGCAATTAATAAAAAATATAAAGATAAAATTGATGAAAGTAAAGAAAAATTTGAAGATACTATATCAATAGATATGCCAGCTTTTTCTGCAAGATATTATTTAGTAGAAAAATAAATTATAATTTTTATGAGATAAAATTAATTTTACCTTTTGATATATTCAGAAATTTATCACCAATATATAAAAAAAAAGAGAATAAGGGGAATAAACCAATAGTTAAAGATAGTGTTATAGATAAAGAAAATAATAAAAAGAAGAGTTCATTTAATAAGTTAAAAAATAAATATAAGGGATTCAATGTATCTGTGATAATATCAGGAGTTGGAGTTTTAGAAGGAGAGATTGTATTTGATTTTCCAGATATAATTGCATTAAAAAACAAAGATAATATAATTGTATTTATTGATGAATCTAAGGTGTTAAGTATATTTTAAGGGCAACTGTAAAGTTTGCCCTTTAATTAACTTTTATGTATTTTTAAAATAAGGATGTTTTTATATAAAATCTTAAATATTTAGATTATAATATTTAAGATGAAAAAATAGTAACTCTAAGATAAAGAGGTAAATATGATTGAAAGAAATAATAAAATAAAAAGTATAAAAAAAGATAGAATTAAAATTAGTAGTATAAAAGATTTTAACAAAATGCTACAAAAGGAAGATTATAATGTTGGGCTATTAAGTGAAATAGAGTTTAAAAAAGAAATTATTAATGAGTTTAATATAAACAATAAGATATATGAAGAAATATATAAAATTCTTGATAAAGGAAATATTACTTATAAAGTAAGGGGAGTTAAGGAATTTATAGATTACATAGAATGTGAAATTATTTTTGAAGATGAACATAACAAATTGTGTGAAAAAATAAATAAGATAAAGACCTTAATTATAGATAGAGTAGAATATGAAAGAATATTAACTACTCAAGATGATGTGGAGCATATTTTAAAAATAATAGAAGAAACTAAAAAGTCTATATCAACAAAAATCAATGAAGAGGGAAAAATAAAACTAGAAGCTTTAGAAGATGAAATTAATAGAGATTATGTTTATGCAAAAGATATTGAATTGTTAAAAAGAATGATAATTTGCAATAATAAAAATGTAAAAGAAGAGTATGATGAAAAGAGCCAAACTAAAACTTTATTTATTGAAATACCACAAAAGATTGGATTTGATTATGTAAAGGCAGAGAAAGGTACAGTTGAATATCATCAGCATATAAAAAGTTATATTCCTAGAATGAGGAGATTAATTAAAAATTTAGATAAATATATTATAGAATCTAATAACAATACATATAAAATTAATCAAAGTAGCGCAATTCAAGATTCTGTAAATATGGCAGTAGTATTATATAATGGGAAAGAATTTAGAGCTGTTAGCGGGAAAAATGATATTGAAAATAGTTGTACATTAATACCACCAGGACAAGAGTGTTTTGAAAGTTGTAAGGTTAATAAATTAGGTAAATTAGGAATAGGATATAATAGGATTAATGATAGTGAAAAGAAGATACTTGAAAAAATACATAGTCTTATATCAGATGGAAGTTTAATTGATGAAGGACAACTTATTCTATATAGTAAGTGGGAGCCATGCCCTAGTTGTTATTATGTTATTAGTCAATTTATTAAAAAATATCCTAAGATAAATTTAAAAGTTATGTATTACAAAGAATATGGTGAAAAATAAAATTATTTACAAATAAATGAAAAAGTGTTAGTATTATTTTAATAAAAATTTCATATAATAGTAAATATGGTTAATATTAATATACGTTGAAGGGGAAAAGTATTATAGAATACAGTTTTAAGAGAGAAAGTGTCATAGGCTGAAAGCACTTTTAAATATGCCTATAAGAAAACTACCCTGGAGTTATGGTTTAGTATCAAGATAATGAGAAATACCATCGGTGAAGATCGATAATACTTTTAAAGATGAATTGAATTTTTTAATTCAATTTGGGTGGAACCACGGATATAGCATTCGTCCCAAGGTTAGGGATGGATGTTTTTTTAATGTATAGGAAAGTATAAAAATTTCAATGGCTGAAAGTTAGATAAAATCTAGCTTTCAGCCATTTTTTGT
>NZ_JADNLK010000008.1 GCF_015555905.1 Clostridium sp. D43t1_170807_H7 | reverse complement strand
TATGGTATTTGCAGTTATATTTTGTATGTGATAAACTATTGTTATCCATTATATGGATCCTCCTTTTGTCTATTAAAATTGGCTGCGAACCTTTTTTAATTATTGACAAAAGGAGTTTTTTTATATACTCACCGCTTAAGCTACTCTGAACATACCTGCACAGCAGGTAGTATTCATTTATACAAAAAAAATTCAGTAACTTATCATTACTGAATTTTTCTTATATTTACATTCTATTATGCTTTAATATTAATAAGGTTATAATCTTATTTAAGTTTTTCATATAAAGACAAATCTTATTTCTTTTAGGAATACTTCTAAATACTATTCATCTACTTCCTTATAATCTACATCAATTATTTCTCCATTACTATCATCATCTATACTACTTTCTTCATAAACATTTTGATTATAAGAATTATATGTTTCATTATTATGCTCTTTATTTCTAAAAGCTTTTTTACCTTTAAATACTATATAACCTACTAGTCCTATTACTATAATAAAAGGTAAAAGGTATATAAAAAATTTAACTATAGCAATAAAAATTACTATCCAAACTATTGTCCATAATATAGATTTTAAATTATTCATTTAAATCAACCTCATTTACACTATAATATTTAACTTATGTTTTCATTATACTATCAATTAATTACTTTTGCAATATAGGTTATTTAATATTTTGTTAAGAGGTTATTAATACTTTATATGGTTTTATTAATAATTTTTACTTACTTTTAGTTTATGCTATATTCTTAGAATCTAAAGTATCTCCAGAATTTCCATTTGTTTTTTTAGCTATAATAGGTAATATAAATCCTAATCCAATTAATACAAATGGTGTAATAACATTTAATGATACTTGGAACCACCAATCACTAGAAAATGCCTCAATACTACTTGGGAACATACCCATTATACAAGCAAATGCAGTAAATGCAAAGCACCAAACACCAATTACCATAGCAAATTTGTCATTTTTAACAAATTTGTAATTTGATTTATATTTATCCGCTGCTTTTTTAAGTCCTATAAATGCTAAGAACACCCAAAGATATCTCATTGGCATAACTACAGAGTTTAATTGAAGTAACCAATCAAATAAAGAGTTCATATCTCCAATTCCAAGAGCTGGTACTATTATTAATATACCAACTAAAACAGCTGTCATTATATAACCATTAATAGGTGCACCATATTTATTAGTCTTAGTTAAGGCTTTAGGTATAAACTTTCTATCTCCATCAGCTAAAAGAACTTTTAATGGAGCATCTATAGAGAATACTAATGCAGATATTTGAGCTAAGAAATTAGCTAATGCATAGATTACTATAAATAATTTTCCAACTCCATAATATTCACCTAACATTTGGAATGCATAATATTGTCCATTCATTTTTAAATCTGCTGGTATATTATTAGCATCAAACATCATTGCCATTGCTATAGAACCAAGTAAGGCAGATACTGCAACCATTATAGCTAATGTAATCATTCCCTTAGGGAAATCTTTACTTGGCTTTTTCATATCATTTACATATGGAGATATTTTTTCAGCTCCTCCAACTGCAAAAACTAACATTGATAATGTAGTAAAATATGAAAAATTAAAGTTCGGCATCATATTTTTTAAACTAAAATCTACTGTTGCTGATTCTATTCCTCTAATTGAAGGTGCAGCTAACATTAATATGACATATAAAAGAGACATAACAAATACTGATGTACCTGCTATCGTTCCTATCATCTTTAAAGATGTTACCCCTCTTGAAGCAACCCATAAAAAGAATAAAAATACTGCTAATGTTAATAATTGAGCCACTAATGGATCCATTCCTTTTATAAAGTTACCATCTTGCTTCACAGTCCATCCAAATGCTATTAAAGCCGCTTGTGGCTTCTGTGCTAAATATGGTATATGAACTACCCAATAAGTCCATCCTGCAAAATAAGCTAGCGTAGTTCCAAAAGTTCCTCTTATCCAAGAACTAACTCCACCTTTACTATCTTTAAAAACAGATCCTAGCTCACCTACCATTAATGCATAAGGCACAAAATATAATCCTATTATAAGTACCCATGATACAACTACTGTTAATCCTTGATTGGCAAAGTTATTTACAACATTACCAAACCCCCACACTGATACAAAGGCCATCATAGCTAAATTGTACCAACGTAAATTCTTCTCTTGTTCACTCATTAAATTTCCTCCTTAGTATAGATGTACTATTTTATAATACATAGGAAAAAATGGTTTGTCTACACTTTAACAATTAATATTTTTTATACTTTTTAATTAATTCCTTTAACAGCTTAGCTGTTTGTACTGGGTATTTTCCAATAGACGTTTCTCCTGCTAATAAAAATCCAGTTACTCCATTATTTATAAATGAATATATACTCTCCATTTCATTTATAGTACCATTTAATCCATTTTTCATACTATCCAATACATGAGTTGCTATTATTATTTCTTTATCATAATTATCATTTCTTAACTTCTTTAATAACTCAAATTCCTCTTCCACAGAAATCTCTATCCCACACTCAGGCACTAAATCTCCTCTTGCAATAACAATTCCATCACTGCAATTCATTATTTCTTTATAATTATTCAATCCTACTATAGTCTCTAGCTTAGAAAATATCTTAATATCATTTTGATTTCCTTTAATTTTTTTTATGTATTCTCTTACACATAATATATCCCTAGAACTTTCAACATAAGATTGTCCAATTATATCTATATTGTTATCAATAGCCCACTTTAAATTTTCCTTATCCTTATCATTCAATGAATCTTCTCCTAAATAAGCACCAGGAATATTACATCCCTTTCCTCCTCTAATTACACCAGTATCTTTTGCTATTGCCTTTAAAAACACTTTATCTTTATCAATAATATCAAAATTCATAGTTCCATCTTTCATAGATATTCTTTTAATATCATTTTTCTCTATAATCTCAGACTTTATATTAAGTGGAATAATTTTAACCTTATCATTATTACTTGAAATTAAAGAATATACATCACCACTACAAAAATAAACTATATCATTAATATACACTTTAAATATGCTTTTTAAGTTTTCAGCTACTCTAACCTTTTTTCCACATAAATCTGCCATAATATTTATATCTTTTTTTATACTTCTAGAATCATTCAATATTCTTATAAACTCTCTTTGGTAAAAATGTGAAAAATTCAGCCTAAAAACATCTACGCCATTATTAATTAATTCAGATAAAACCTTTTTATTTGATGAACTAGGTCCAATAGTTGCAATTACTTTCATTAATACCCTACCTATATATTGCTTATAAATTATACTATTATAATATTTTTCTTTTTATTACATATTGTTACTTTTATATTTAAATAAATTATATTTTTATCATATATTTCCTTAATATAATTTCATAATAATTAATTTGTTTATAAAATAATAGAAGGCTATTTAGTATTGCCGTGTTCTAAAATATACTTTTATAGAATAATTATTTATATAATCATTTTGTGGGAGGATAAAATGAAATACTTAAAGTTTATTTATATATTGTTATTAGTTACTCTTTTATCTGGCTGTGTTTTTAATGATCCTAAATACATAAACCTTAGAACTAAACCTAATCTTTATTATTACTCAAGTGAAATTTACGAAAAAATAAAGAATAGTGAAAGCTATTCCCTTAAAGTCTTTGATGTTAACTTTTATGAATATCATGAAGTTGCAGAAGAAGATGAAGATATTTTGCCTTGTTTTTTAGAATCTTTAAATAACGATAACTATGTAAGCGAACTAAATTTAGAAGATGAAAAAGTTAAATATAAACTTATTATTGAATTTGATAGTGATAACTCAAAATATGTTATAAATGTTTATGATAAAAATTCTATAACACTTTTTCCTTGGGATGGAAATTTAGAAGAAGACATGATAACTATGACTGATGTTCCTATAAGGAATAATATTTATTCATTTTGTGTTTATATAATTAATAAAGCTAATTCTAATAATTAATTTGTTACCTACTAAAAATAGAAATACACTCAAAATACTCTATGAAAATCATAGATATTTTGAGTGTATTATTTTTTACTCCATAAGTTCAAAAATTCTCTTATTTTTTAATGGGTGTAACGCATATGGTGCTATTTCATTTAATGGCTTTAATACAAAATCCCTTAAATGCATTAATGGATGTGGTAAAATAACAAATTCATCGTTGCTTACTATATCATCATATAAAACAATATCTAAATCTATTACTCTTGGACCCCATTTTATTTCTCTAATTCTTCCAAGCTCATGCTCTATTCTAAGAAGCTCGGCCATAAGTTCTCTTGGTGTTAAATATGTTTCTACTTTAATTGCACCATTTAAAAATTCTTCTTGATTTTCATTTCCCCATGGCTCTGTAACTATAAAAGATGAAACTTTAGAAATCTTTATTCCATTAACCTCTTCAATTTTCTTCATGGCATTTTTAAAGTTTTCTTCTCTATTCCCCATATTACTTCCCATTGTTATATAGGCAAAATGTCTCTCTCTAGTAATTTCAACTGCTGCATAATCTAAATGTCTTCCTATAGGTGCCCATGGTTTTTTTAATAATACTTTAACACCTTTAACCATTGAATAATTATCTAAAATGAAGTTAGCTACCTTATTTACAACACTTTCAATTAAATCTAAAGATTCTTCTTGGAAAATATCTATAACCTTATGACATAACTCCCCATAATGAACTGACTTAGTTAAATCACAAGTTGTTGCAGCTTCCTTAATATCTAATGATAACTCTAATGATAATATAAACCTTTGACCTAATGTTTTTTCTTCTTGGAAAACACCATGGTTTGCAAAAATTTCAATATCTTTTAAATATATTTTATCCATTTTCTTACCTACTTTGCTTTTAATATAGTATCTGTCATAACAGCTACTCTTTTATTTTCTAATACATCATGAACTCTAATAAATTCCATGCCTTTCATTATTCCCATAACAGTAGTTGCAAGGGTTCCCTCAACTCTCTCATTAACAGGTAAATTTAAAGTTAATCCAATCATAGACTTTCTTGATGTTCCTAAAAGTACTGGATATCCCATTCCTTTTATAACTTCACAATTATTCATTACCACTAAGTTTTCTTCATAAGTCTTAGCGAATCCTATACCTGGATCTAAAATTATATTTTCCTTTTTCACTCCAGCCTCTAATGCAATATCAATACTTTCTTGCAAATCATTTATTACATCTTCCATTAAATTTTCATAAGGCTTAGCTTCTCTATTATGCATTAAAATTATTGGAACATTATATTCTGCAGCTACTTTAGCTATATTTTTATCATATTTAGCTCCCCAGATATCATTTATAATATCTGCTCCGGCTTTTATAGCTTCTTCTGCCGTTTTGCTTTTATATGTATCTATTGATATAGTCACATCCAACTCTTTTTTTATAGCCTTAATTATAGGAACTACTCTTTTTATTTCTTCTTCCTCAGTTACATATTCTGCTCCTGGTCTTGTTGATTCTCCACCAACATCTATAATATCAGCTCCATCTTCCACTAATTTTTTAGCTTGACTTACAGCAGCCTCTATTTCATTAAATTTTCCACCATCTGAAAATGAATCTGGTGTTACATTTAATATTCCCATTATATAAGTTCTTTCACCTAACTTATACTCTTTATTTCCTATTCTCAATGCCTTTTCCTCCTTAATATGTTATCTTAAAGTTTTTCTTTTCACTACTCCAATAACATTCTTTTTCAGCTTTACAATTAAAACATTGCCTAGATAGTTTATCCGCCTTATATATTATTTCTTCTAATTTATTATCACTTTCTTTTCTGTGATTAGCTATTCCATTTAAAATAATATTAACTTCATCCTCTGTAAAGCTTGTTTCTTTTAATATCTCTCTACTCATTTCTACACTAGCAATATCATGATGAATACCTTCTTCATATTGCCTTACTCTACCTATATCATGTAATAATCCTATGGCATAAATAACTTCTTTTGAAACACTTAAATTTTCTTCTAAAGCCATTATATATGCAATTCTTGACACATCAATAAAATGTTCTATAGTATGATTACAAAACTCTCTATCTCTTTCATACTCACTTAATTTTTCTAATGCTTCTCTATAAAGCTTATTATTCATTATTGCATCAATATTATTCATATTACACCTATCTTATAAAGTTCATAACTTCTCTTCTTAGTTCTATATCTTCTCTAAATACTCCTCTATAAGTAGTAGTTACAGTTTTAGCTCCTGGTTTCTTAACTCCCCTCATAGTCATGCATGTATGTTCTGCTTCAATTACAACCATAGCACCTTCTGCATCTAAATATTTCATTAAGGCATCTGCAATTTCTGTTGTTAATCTTTCTTGTAACTGTGGTTTCTTCGCATAGACCTCAACTGTTCTTGCAAGCTTTGAAAGTCCTGCTACTTTCCCCTTAGGTATATAGGCTATATGTGCTTTCCCAAAGAAGGGTACTAAATGATGCTCACACATAGAAAAGAATGTTATATCCTTTTCTAATACTAAATCATTATTTTCTACAGAGAATGTTTTAGATAATACTTCCTTAGCATCCTTACCTATTCCTTCAAAAATTTCCATATACATTCTTGCTATTCTATCAGGTGTTTCTATTAAACCTTCTCTATTTACGTCTTCTCCTACACCTTCTAATATTAATTTTACACCTTCCATTATCTTTTCTTTATTCATGTTTTTCGCCTCCATTTATTGCTTTATCATATTGCTTTTTTATTTTTTCAATAACTTCACTCTTAAATAACTTGTTTTCTATATTAGAAACTTTTATAACCCCAACTAATGAATTAGTTAAGAAAACTTCATCACTATTTAACAATTCTTCTTTTGTTATTTTTTTCTCTATTACATCAAAATTATTAATAATCCACTGACGAACTATTCCTGGTAACAATCCACATTGAATTGATGGAGTGTATATTATTTTATTTTTAATAATAAAAATATTGGTTGTACACCCTTCACATAAATTACCTTCTTCATTAAAAAAAATAGATTCGTTAAATTGATTTCTTTGACATAATTCATATTCTATAATATTTTCTAAATAATTTAAAGTTTTAAAACATACTATTCTAGATGTTGAATTTCTTAAAACCTTAGAAATCCCAACTTTAAAGCCTTTTTGATAATCATTATCTTTATATTTTATTTCTCTTATAGAATAAATTAAATTTTTCTCAGTTACAGTAATTTTTAAGGCTTTATTTTTTATATTATGTTGCTTTATAAAATTAATTACATCTTCTATAGATATTAACTCACCCAACTCTAGCTCTATAATTGACTTATTTAATCTTTGTATATGCTCTTCTAAAAATATTGGCATTGTCTTTACTAATATAGTTTCAAAAACTCCCCTACCAAAAAAGACTCCACTATCTATACTTATAATATCATTATCGTATATAACTTTTCTCATATATTCCCCTCTTATAATACTCTCATTAAGGCCTTTGCCTTATCTAACGTTTCAATATACTCATCTTCCTCTATTGAATCATAAGTAATTCCACCACCAACACCAAAGTATGCCTTATTATCCTTTTTTATTATTGTTCTTATTACTATATTAAAGTCACAATTACCTCTAAAATCAAAATACCCTATAGAGCCTGTATAAATATTTCTTTTAACACCTTCTAATTCTTCAATTATTTCCATAGCCCTTATTTTAGGAGTTCCTGTTATTGATCCACCTGGGAAACACTCTTTTATACATCTTACAGATGAAACGTCATCCTTTAGATGTCCCTCTACTGTAGAAACTAAATGAAATACTGTAGCATATTCTTCTAATTTAAAGTTCTCCGTTACCTTAACTGTATGTGGCTTACAAACCTTACTAAAATCATTTCTCTCTAAATCTACAACCATCAATAACTCTGCTTTATCCTTCTCGCTATTAATAAGCTCCAATTTGTTTTTTTCATCATCTTCAGTATTATGTCCCCTAGGTCTTGTCCCCTTTATAGGTCTTGTATGTGCTTTATTATTAGCAACTTGAATAAATCTTTCTGGTGACGAGCTTATTATTTGAAAATCTTCAAAGTTTAAATATGCTGAAAAAGGAGCCTTATTTATGCTTCTTAATTTCTTGTATATATTAAAGGAATCCTCTTCATTATGACACCAAAATCTTTGTGTCATATTTGCAATATAAACATCTCCAGACACTATGTATTCCTTTAATCTAGTAACTGCTTTCTTATAATCTTCCTTAATGAAATTTGAGTAAAAAATATTTTTACTTTTTTCACATACTATTTCATCATTAATCTTTTTTCCATTATGTATTACCTTCAAAAGACTCTCTATATTTTCAACATTTCCATATAAATCAGTTATATATTTTTTGTCATTAATTAAATCAAATATTATTATATTCTTATAAAAAACAAATCTCATGTCTGGTATATTAAAATCCTCTTCAGCTGTATTAGGTAATTCTTCTAATAACCTTCCAGTATCATAAGAAATATACCCCATAGCTCCACTTAATAATGGTATATTATCTTCAATATCATTTTTATATTCATTTACTAGATTTTCTAATATCTTAAATGTATCACCTTCAACTATATTATCGTTTATATATGTTTTTTCATTTTTTACTTCAAATTTTAAAAATGGATTTATTCCAATAAAAGAATATTTAGAAAGGTTTTTATCTTCTTTAGAACTATCTAATAATATAGTATCTTTTTCATCTTTAAATAAATTATATACTTCAAATGCATTTAATTTACTATTAAACTCTATTTTAATTAACCCCACTTAACTTCACTCCCAATAGTATTTTTATTAGCATTTATTACTTTTTTTGCTAAATTCCTTTGTTATTTTGATAAAGTTATTTAAAATTTTATGCCCCTCTTCTGTCATCTCAGCTTCTGGATGGAATTGAACTCCATATATAGGATACTCTTTATGCTTAATTCCCATTATTATGTTATCTTCAGTCTCACTAATAATTTCTAAACTGTCTGGAAAATTCTCTTTATCCACTATCAATGAATGATATCTTGTAACTCTTAAAGGATTCTTTACTTCTTCAAATATCCCTCTATTATTATGAGTTATATTAAACATTTTACCATGAACTGGCTCATTTCCTTTTTTAACAACAGCATTAAAATAATGCCCTATACACTGATGACCTAAGCAAATCCCTAATATAGGAAGTTTTTCTTTAAATTTATCAATAATATCTAAACTTAATCCCGCCTCTTTAGGTGACTTTGGTCCTGGTGAAATTACTATTCCATCTATATTCATACTTTCTATATCTTTAATAGTAATCTTATCATTTCTATAAATAATAATTTCTTCCCCTAACTCTTCAAAATATCTGACTAAGTTATATACAAAAGAGTCATAATTATCAATCATTAAAAGCATTATATTCCTCCAATTTCATTTGTAAAATTTCAATTTTTTCTAACTTCAAGCTATATTTTTTTAATTTAAACATAAATTATTAATATATTAATCTGAATTAATAACTTTACCTATAAGGAAAGTTAATTCATTATTATTGCATTATTGATGAATAAATTATATCATAGCTTTATATACTACAAAACACTTACTTGAAAGGAGTTTAAATTTATTATGATTATATGCGATTTACATACACACTCTACTGCATCAGATGGTAAATATTCACCTAAAGATGTTGTAAGAAAGGCTTATGATAGGGGTGTAAAATACCTGGCATTAACTGACCATGATACTTTATCTGGTATAGAGGAAGCAAAATCTGAAGCTGAAAAATTAGACATGCATTTTATTCCTGGGGTAGAATTATCTACAACTTATAAAGGAGAAACTATTCATATTTTAGGTTACTTTAAAGGTGATGATTATAAAAATCCAGATTTAAATCACTTTTTAGAGAATTTAAAGGCAAAAAGAATTGCTCGTGCACATGAAATAGTTAAAAGATTAAAGGAATTTAATAATATCGAAATAGATGTTAATGAAGTTCTTAAGAATGGTAAAGATACTATTGCAAGACCTCATATAGCTAAAGCTATAATAGATGCTGGTTATCCTTATACAAAAGAATATATCTTTGACAACTTTATTGGGGACCATTGCCCTGCATATATACCTGCAAATAAACTAGACGCAGAAGAGGGAATTAAATTATTAAGAACTTATAACGCTCTTGTAATTTTAGCTCACCCTGTATTATTAAAAAAATTACATGTTTTAGATGTTCTTGAATTAGATTTTGATGGTATTGAAGGTATTTATGGTCTTAATACCCCAGAAGAGACTGCAAACTTCTTAAAGATTGTAGATAAAAAAGACATATTAACTTCTTGTGGTTCTGACTCACATGGTCATGAAGAAGATGATACAAAACATGGAATTTTAGGTTCTCAATCTATGGAAGAACATAGACTTGAAAAGTTTTTAAATAAACTTAATACTAAATAATTAAGAGTTGCCCTTGGCAACTCTTATTTTTTTAATAATATAAAAAGATATCGAAATTTTCGATATCTTTTAAAACTTTTTATTCTTCAATTAAAAATGCTTTATATCCATTCTTAGTTTCATATATATCTACTTTACTAGATACTTCCCATGGAGCATGCATATTTTGCAGAGCAACACCACAATCTATAACTTCCATGTTATATTGAGCTAAAATATAAGCGATAGTACCACCGCCTCCTTGGTCAACCTTTCCAAGTTCTGCTGTTTGATATGCAACATCATTTTTATCCATAATCTTTCTAAGCCAAGCAACGAATTCTGGATTTGCATCATTACATCCACTCTTACCTCTTGCTCCAGTATATTTACTAAATACTAGTCCTCTTCCAAAATAAGCAGTATTTTTCTTTTCACAAACTCCTGGATAATTCGGATCAAAGGCTGCAGTAACATCTGCTGATAACATTAATGAATTTTGAAGCGCTCTCTTTAATTTTAATTCTGAATATTGTCCCATTCTATCCATAACTTCAGCTAAAGAATTTTCAAAGAATCTTGAATGCATTCCTGTAGCACCAATGCTTCCTACTTCCTCTTTATCTACTAATAATACAACCGAAGTCTTTTCCACATTTTCAACCTCTAATAAAGCCATTAATGAAGTATATGCACATATTCTATCATCTTGACCATATCCCATTACCATGCTCTTATCTAGACCTAAATCTCTAGCTTTACCTGCTGGTACAATTTCAAACTCTGCTGAAATAAAATCTTCTTCTTCAAAATCATATTTATCTTTTAGAAGAAGTAATATATTTTCCTTAACAGCTTCTTTTTCCTTACCTTCTAATGGAATATTTCCAACAAGAACATTTAAATCTTCTCCAGCAATAACTTCGTTTGCTTTCTTTTGTAATTGATCTGCTGAAAGATGTACTAAAAGGTCTGAAATTCCAAGTACAGGATCAGAATCATCTTCACCTATTACCACATTAATTTTTGTTCCATCCTTTTTAACTACAACACCATGTAATGCAAGTGGTAGTGCTACCCATTGATATTTTTTTACTCCACCATAATAATGAGTATCCATTAACGCTAAGTCACTATCCTCATATAATGGGTTTTGCTTTAAATCTAATCTTGGAGAATCAACATGAGATCCTATAATTCTCATTCCATTTTCAATAGAATCTTTTCCTATTAAATATAAGGCAAGGCTTTTATCTTTATTATTAGAATAAACTTTATCCCCAACTTTTAAAGTTTCATTATTTTTTATTATTTCGTTTAAATTTCTATAACCTTTTTCTTCTGCTAATCTTATAGCTTCATGGATACATTCTCTTTCTGTTTTTCCCACTGAAAGGTAATTTTTATATCCTTCACAAAAATTAAAAACCTCTTGTTTTCCATTTTCATCATATTTTAGCCATGCATTCTTTTTAGCATCTTTGCTCATAATATAGCCCTCCTTATTCTTCCTCACCAATTTCACACATTCTTTGTTCTATAATATCTACTGGTGTAACATCAGACATTAATGAATGTCTATAATTACCTGCTGCAGCTTCAATTATAACTGCAATATTTCTTCCTGGTCTTACAGGCACTCTTAATCTTCGAACCTTTACTCCAAGTATATCTTGTGTTTCTTTATCAATCCCTAATCTATCATAATCTCCATCATCTTTCCAATGTTCAAAATGCATTAATAAATTTATGTCTTTTGATGGTAAGATAGAACTTAATCCATATAATGAAGATATGTCAATAATACCTATACCTCTAACTTCTAACATTCCAATAGTTATTCTAGGTGATGTACCTATTAAACTACCATCTATTTCTTTAATATCAACTGCATCATCAGATACTAATCTATGTCCTCTTTTTATAAGTTCTAGTGCAGTTTCACTTTTTCCTATTCCACTTTCTCCAGTTATAAGTATACCTATACCATATACATCCACTAAAACACCATGTAATCTAGTTTCTGGTGCAAGCTTTCCTGCTAAATACATAGTAAGCTTACTTATGAACTTTGTTGTAACCATATTAGTTCTTAACAACCATGACTTTGATTTTTTAGCTGCCTTTAGGAATTCACTATGTGGTTCTAATCCTCTAGTAATAATTATACATTTAGAGTCAAAACTAAAATACTTATTAATTCTTTTTCTCATTAACTCTATTCCCATGTCATCTAAAAAGCTCCATTCAGCTTTTCCTATAACTTGGATTCTTTCAGGTGCAAAATAATTATAAAAACCAGCTAACTGTAATCCAGGTCTATTTATATCGTTAACAGATATCTTTACATTCTTTTCGCCCTCAACTAAAACTTCTAATTCAAAATCTGATATTAACTTTTCTACAGTAACTGACAATATTAATCACCTTCTACTTTTTTTTATTCTTAGGCTCAATACCCTGTAATTGCGCTCTAAGATTCGCCTTATAACTATCTATATATCTTCTTCTTAGAATTTGTTGCTCTTCTTTTTCTTGTTCCGTTAAGCCTTCTTCTTTGCTCTTCTTATATAATTCATTTATTCTAATAACTACATCTTCTATTTTTGCTTTTGTATAATCCATTTTTTACTTCCTTTCCTTATGTAAATATTTTAAATGTTAAACTTCAACTTTCCAAAGTACTAAATAATTATATTTTATTAAATGAATATTCTCTTTAAAAAGTATAAGTAAAAATTTGAAGTCTAAGTTAAGCTTGATTAAATAAACTTTAATTTTTAACCTTGCTTATTTTTATTTTACATTTATTTCTTTTTAATATCAACTTTAAATATTTTTTATTTCATCTTTTTGATATTTTCGGCAAAATCCATACTTTTTCTCTAACATCAATCTATCTTATATTATTAACAAATTTAATTTTAAAGATACTTATGTTTATTCAATGAAGATTTTGTATTTTTTTGTAAAATTATATTATTTTACTTTTCTTCCAATTATGTTATAATAATCCATATAATGTTAATTAATAACGCAAGGAGGTGCTTTATGAATAAAAAAAGTCTTAAAAACAAAATTATTCTACAAAAGATAACTTTAAATTTACTTTTGAAATTTCTATCTCCTCGAAATAAATTCGTTATATACATATCTCAAAGTTTGGACGAGCATGTATGGCGATATCAACATATTATTTATAAAAAATATAAAAGAAAACATTCAAATAAATATTCTGCATCTAAATCAAAAGCTGCATAACATGAAAAAAACACCTCAAAATTTGAGGTGTTTAATTCTAATTTATTCCCAACATGCCGGTCGCTTAAATATTCACACCTGCAGCTCGCAGGTGGGTTCTGCTCAACTTGCTTCTGCCATCTTCTGATCTTATGAAGCCCGACATCCACAAATCTGTTGCAAATCCCGTAAATATAATGTAGGTTGAACATCATAAGCTAAACGCACATCTCAGGATTTCATGCTTTTATTATATCAAATTATATCAAAAGTTCAATAGTAATCTATTCCTTTTTAGAAATTTTATTTAGACATGTAATCCTTTACTACCTCTTCTATTGATATATTACTATCTTCTTCTGTAAATAAAGCCATAAACTGCACATAATCGCTAGTTTTTTCAGTCATCTGAATAGCCATCATTTCGCCTTCAATACCTAATTCTTCTATTATTTCTTCTATGATCTCTAATACTTCATCATTGGCAAAATCATATAGATACGGGAAGTAATATTCATTATACCATTCTTTACTATACTCTTCTAAATTACTTTCTTCATTAGAATAAGCCTTTGCTGCATCTAGTACATCTTTGTCAAAATCAAAGTAAAAGTTTATTAAAGCAAACTCATCATTACTTTTTAAAACTTCTACATCTGATAAGTTATTTTCATTTAATATTTTTATAATTTGTGATTCTTGCACTTTTTTTCTCCTTATAATTAGTATAATAACTTATTATACTCTTTCTTTACTGCTATAAACTCTTTATCATCTTCTACAAGGTTTAACTCTTGCTTTCCATCTACTTCATCTATTCTAAATACGTAAATATCTTCGCTATCCTTATCTTCCACAGGTGCTAATAATAAATACTCCTTATCTTCTAAATAAATTCTAGCAATAGCTTCAAATTGAACCTTGTTTCCATTTTCATCTAAGAAAGTCATTATTTGAGTTTCTTCGTTTTGAACGTCTTTTATATCTTCACTCATTATTTATTCTCCTTCTCTTCTAGTGTTACACTTTTTAAAAATTTTACTATAAAAGCTTATCACAAAATAGCTTTTCATTACAACATTTAGATAGATATAATCTTAATTTTCTTTCTGCTGCATCTTTTCTAACATTCATACATACAAGTTTTTTACAGTTACTACAATATATCTTATACTTGTATTTTGATAAATCATCCCCGGATTCATTATTATATTTAAATGTTGTACTACTAGATATACCACTTTTAATACAACAAGCCTTAAAAAATTTATTATGTCCATTATTACTATTAGTTATAGTATTGCAGTAATAATGTAAATACTCATGAATTATTACTTCTTTAACAACTTCTTCACTATACTTACCATTTACTAACTCTTCAGCAAATACAAATTTTAAAGGCTTTATCTTATTGTTATATTTTTTATAAAAGAAGGCTCCCATTCTTTTCTTTGCTCTTTTAGAAATTTCTATTTTTATATCACATGGATAATTCCATTTTTCTGATATTTCATTTATAATTATTTTTATATCTGTTATAGACCAAACTTTATACATAATTTACTCCTAAACTATAACTAATTAAATAGAATATTTTTTTATTATAAGTTGTTTTTCCTTATTTCACAAATTCATTTTTTAAAATTATGTATATTGAAATTTTTTTATTAATATAAATAATTAGGTGATTTTTTATGATTGATGATATAAATAATATTTTTGCAAATTATACTCCTTATATTAACGGATGGGAAAAATTTAAAAGAGCTTCTGTTACTATTCCACTTATTAATTATAATAATTCTTTACACATTCTTTTTGAAGTTAGAGCTAAAACATTGCGCAATCAACCAAATGAAGTTTGTTTTCCTGGCGGGAAAATAGAAAAAGATGAAAGCCCACTTACTACTGCTATAAGAGAAACTTGTGAAGAAATAGGAATATGTGAAGATAAGGTTAGAATTATATCTCCTTTAGATATTTTTATATCTCCTTATAATACTCTTATCCATCCCTATTTAGTTTTTATCGAAGATATTAGTGATATTAAAATTAATGTTTATGAAGTTCAGGAAGTTTTTTTTGTTCCATTAGATTTTTTACTAAATACTAATGTATCTACTTTTGTTAATAAAGTTCATATTACTCCTGACGCCAACTTTCCTTACGAATTAATTCCTAAAAAACATGATTATAAATTCTCTACTGGCTCTTACGAAATTCCATTTTATATCTATAATGATTATGTTATTTGGGGTATTACGGCTAAAATTCTTCTTAACTTTTTATCTTATTTAAAGCAAAGAAACTACCACAATTAATATGTGATAGTTTCTTATTTTTATATTAATTTATATCTGTCGTATCCTCTTCTGTAATAGCTTTATCATCACTTATCGATACTTCTTCTTCTAATTTTTTACTATCTTCAGACTGATTTTTTAAAGTTAAATTTTCAAAAGAATTAGTTATTATATATTGTCCATCTCCTACTTTTATAAATTTAATAGAAATAGTATCACCAATATTTGTTAAGGCAACTTCTCTTGATGTTTCAGTTGATACTGAGAAGAAACTATCTTTCCCCTTTATCTTTATATCATAAATACTTGAACCCTCTTTAACAACTAATCCTATTCTTTCAACTTCGCCAACTAATGATTCTTCACTATTACTTCCCTCTAATGAAATATTAGTATTAGTTAAAGCTTCTAAATATCTATTTAATGTTGATTGTAATGTGTCACCTACTGCAACCGTATTATAGTTTTTAACATTAACCATAGCATATTGCTTAACAAGCCCATTAGAATCCTTTAATGTCATAAAATATGTTGGCTCTGATTGTATATTTATTAAATATGGGAATGTTGCTGTATAGCCATATTGTTGAACTTTACCCTCTGCTGATTTCATACTTGCAGCTTCAGTTGCACCTGAAGTCTTGTACATTTTTGCTTCACCAGTTCTAGTATTAGTTAGCATAAATCCAACTAGCCCTTCGTCATTACCCACTGAAGTTATTCCTGTATAGTAATAACATTCATCATCATTGAATATTATGTTCATTCCTTGAGTTGATTTTAATTTATCTTTATCACTAAAATTTAGGATACCATGAACTAACTCTCCCCATTTATTTAAATAATTATTTATATAACTTGATGGTTGTATTCTATCTACCCACTTTGGTGTATTTTCTATATCATAAATATTAGTTTCACCTGTTTGTGCATTTATTATTTCTGTCCCTATTGCTTTTTGCTCTGTTATTCCAATAGCATTGTCATATCTTGTAATAACCCAATAAGGATTTCCTTCATCATCTAATTCAAAAGTATAATCTGTATGTCCAGCTTTCATATCATTTAAATAAGCATGTCTATCTAAGTCGCTAAAAAGATAAGCTGATGGAATATATTTTAAATGTATATCTTCTCCATTTAATTCTGTAACTAATTGTACATCATTTTGATTAGTAGCACTTACTTTAATATACCCCTTTGTTCCTTCTCTATTAGTAAGCCATTTAAAGAATGATGAATGCTCTAATGGGCCTACATAATATAATTGCCCATTTACGCTTTGTAAAGATAAATCTCCTATTGTTACTTGGCTACCTAAGCTTGGTATTTCTCCTAATTTTTTATCTGCTAATTTGTAAGCTAAATCCTTATCAATAATAGGTAGTTGTTTTAAATCTATATGTTCAATTTCACTTGAAAATTCTATTTCTTCTACATTTCCAATTAAATTTCTATGAGTGCTTGGCATAAATATTGGACTAAATACCATTAATGCTACAAAATATAGTAATCCAACCCCTATTCCACTAATTATATATTTTTTATTTAATGTTAAAACTCCATACGCTACTGTACATAATACGAATGGTCCTACTAATACAAATGTACTTAGTGAAAAATCTAAAATAAGCTTACTATTAAAAGCTAATAATATACCTATTACTAAATAACTCCCTAATAACCACTTTAAATATTGTTTAAAATTACCTTGAAATTTCATTTTTATCCCTCCATAACAATATTATAAATGGATATTTAATAGAATTCAATACTTTTTTTAAAGTTTTAAACCATTCTTTAATAAGTTATTAAATAACTTATTCATTTGGAAATATTCTTAGTTTTTATATTAATTTAATAAATACTCCATTTATTATGTTTATATATCTCATTTGCTATATCTTCAATATTTTTTTCATCTATTTTATCCTCATTAAAATTTCTAATAAACAATTCTATATCTCTCTTATCTAAGACTTCCTGTTCTACAATTGATTTTTGCATATTAGGCTTTTCATTAACATCTTTTTTTGCGATTACATTACTACAGTAATTATTTTTAGTAAATGATAATTTATAATAAAATCTCGTAAATGATTCAATATCCTCTATTTGATATTTGTTATAAAACATTAAATGCAATAATGACTTCTTTTGCTCCCTATTATTTTTAGCTATTACTAATTTATTAATAACTTTATCTATTCTTTGATGAAGATCATTATATAATTTTATCTCCCTATCAGTTGCCTTTTTATTATTTATTAAAAGCCAATAAAATGATAACTTATTGCTTAACTCTTTTATCTTTTCTAACCTTCCATGTTTTACTTCTGCAACTACAATATTATTTATACTCTTTTTAGTTATATCCATTAAAATATTCTTAGTATCTTTACTATCTAATAAAGGTATTATATCCTTATATTCCATCCCCTCAAGAGGTCCATTATTAATATAGGTCATTAAATATTTTATTGTATTATTCTTATTTTTTCCTAGCTCATATATTAGCTCTACAGTATTCATATTACAAATATCTAATGATAATATATCTATGTCTATATTTAAATCTTGTTTTAAGCTATTTATAGAAAAACACATCTCATACATTCCCATAATATAAGGTTTATCCCCACATAAATCTGATAAACTAGCTACTATAAAACCATGTCCTGAAATAACTAACATATATCTATCTGCTGGATAATATTTTACTGCCCACTGACAAAATTTATATAAGTTCTTATAATCAGCCATATTTATATTGGAATATTCCTCTATTAAATTTAAATCTCCATTTGTTATTGCATATCTCCTTGCTCCTACCCATTCATCTTTATATCTACTTTTATCTTGTCTTATTAGATTGACTATTTCAATGGGAGCTTTACTTAATTGTATAACTATATTTACTTCACTATTTTTAATTTTACATACTTCTTTAAATGTATTTTCCATCTCTATTCCTAGTTCATTATTCCCATTTAAGTACATCATAACTGTCCATTTTTTCTTTGCCATATTTAAACTCAACTCCTAATATAAAATAGCATTCTTCTTTATATTTATGATTGTATAAAGCTATAATAGACTAAATTCTTCTAATATCTATTTTATACTCATAAACAAAATGACTATAATATATCAACATAGTATTCCATTACAAATTATTATTAATATAATATTTTACTTTTCTATTCTATTTTGTATTAATGATTTTACTTATGCTTTTTAAAGCTTTTATCTATATCTTTACACTTTATATACTGCTATTGAATATAATATTAAAAGTAAAGATAAGCTAGGAGGAAATAATATGTCTGAAAAACCTATATATATAATAACTTTTGACTCTGCAAATAATAGTATGTTGTTATATAGATTATTAAAGAGTAATAAATTAAATATTTATATGATCCAAACACCTTGTTGCTTATCCGCTGGTTGTGCAAGGTCTATTGAAGTTGATGAGTCAGAAATTGAAAAAGTAATTGAATTAATAAAAAATAATGATATTGCAATAAGAGCTATTCATAAAAAATATGTAAATACAGCAATAAGAAGATATTGTTATGAAGAAATAACATTTTAAATATAATCTTTAAGGAGGATCTATGATATATTTAGATAATGCAGCTACCACATTTCCCAAACCAAATGAAGTGTATACAGAGGTAGATAAATGCTTACGAACTTATTGTGCTAATCCGGGTAGAGGGTCACACAACATGTCTCTTAAATGTGAACTAAAAATTTTTAATTGTAGAGAAATACTTGCAAAATTATTCAATATTGATGATCCTCTTAGAATAATCTTTACTTCTAATACAACAGACTCTTTAAATATGGCCATTAAAGGTATCCTCAAACCTGGAGATCATGTAATAACAACTATGATTGAACACAACTCTGTATTAAGGCCACTATACTCATTAAAAAAATATAATGTAGAAACTACCTTTTTACCTGTAGATTTAAAGGGATACTTAAATTTATCTGAAATCAAGAAGTCTATTAAAAGTAATACAAAATCAATAATCGTTAATCATGGTTCTAATGTATTAGGAACTGTACAAGATATTGAGTCTATAGGTTGTTTAGCAAAATCACTTGGCTTAATATTTATTGTTGATTCTGCCCAAACTGCTGGATATTGTGATATAGATGTAAAAAAAATGAATATCGACCTACTAGCTTTTCCTGGCCATAAATCACTTTTTGGTTTAGAAGGAACCGGTGGTTTATATATAGCTGATAATTTAACACTATCTCCCATTAAGGAAGGGGGTACCGGTAGTAATTCTGAATCAATGATTCAACCTGATTTTTACCCCGATAAAATGGAAAGTGGTACTTTAAATTCACCTGGAATAGTTGGATTGAATGAGGGTGTTAATTTTATATTAAATACAAGTCTTAATACAATACGCAATCATGAAACTGAATTAATGGAATATCTAACTTCTGAATTAAAAAAATTACCTTATGTAAAATTATATGGAGAGACTAATTCCTCTATAAAAACGCCTGTTTTATCTTTTAATATGGAAAGATTTGATAGTTCTGAAATAGGCGAAGCCTTAAATAATAAAGGAATTTACTTACGTACCAGCTATCATTGTGCTCCACTTATTCATAAAATTATAGGAACTGAAGGTAAAGGAACTGTTCGAGTAAGTCCTGGTTACTTTAACACATTTAATGATATTGAAGTTTTAATAAATTCATTAATTAAAATATACAATACTTAAATATAATAAAAATAGACTACTTCTATAATCATATAAAAGCAGTCTATTTTTATAAACTATTCTCCATTCTTAAATAATTTTCTTATAAATGAATCATTATTTGTTCTTTCCTCTAATAATATAATTTCTTCTTTCAAAGAATTAATTTCATTATTATTATTGTCTATTATTTGATTCAATTTATTAATATTATCTTTCAAAGCACTTATTTCACTTAAATATTCTGTTTTTTCTTTATTTGCTAAATTACTCTCTTCCATCAAATCTAATATTTTTTTATTTAAATTTGATACCTCTATTTTATAGTTATACTCTATTTTCTTATTTTCTTCAATTAAGCTTTGAATCTCATTTGCTTTTCTATTCAAATCTTCATTTATACTTATTATTTTTTCATCTTTTTCTTTAATAATATCAATATAGTTATTCTTTTCAACTTCATCTTTATTTATTATTTCTCTAAGCCTAATCAATTCTTGATCAACTACTTTTTCTTCCTTTTTATTTACTCTTCTTGTTAATTCATTTATTTTACTTTCATACCCTGCAACCGATATTTTATTTTCTGTTAAAGCACTTTGCAAGCTATTTATTTGATAATTCTTTTGAGTTAATTGTGTATTTAAATAGTTTATATTTTCCATTAATTTCTTCTTTTCATCTTCAGATATCATAAATTTTTCAGTTAAGTTATTAATAGCAACCTCATATCCCTTTATCTTTGAAATAAATGGCCTTATATATTCTTTATTAATTATATCTTCATCTAAATTAAGACTACTTATACTTTCATTTAAATTTTCCTCTGTTATAAGAGAATCATTTATAAGACTTGGAAATTTCATTGTAGACTTATATTTTTCAATAGCTACATTTTTAACAAAATTACTATCTGTATAAATATCTAAATCATCTGTTTTTATATAGATAATAGTATTTTTTGATATTTTTTTATCACAAGAATAGCTGTATTTTTTATAATAAGATATATTTTTAAGTTTCATATCTTCAATTGATCTTATTTCTCTATTTACTTCTAATTCTTTTATTTTTAGAACATCCTCTAAAAGATATACTAAATATAGTTTATTATCTTCCGAAATATACATATCACTTAACCTTATTGTTGGTTCTGCTTCTTGTATAAGATTGTTTTTAATATTCTCTTTGCCTATACCACAAACTATATTTGCTCTTCTATAATTAGCAAATATATATGAATATGCTATAGTATCCCCCTTAACAACAAAGTCAAAATTTATAATTGGAAAATTACATTGATCTAACTCTTTAAAACTTGACCAATTATTTCGTTTTATATCATAAGTTCTATATCCAATAGTATTAGGATAACCTATTTTTACATAACATATTGCCAGTCCATCATTACTTGCACTTATTATATACGGAACATTGCACCTAGTATCCACACCATCTATAATTACAGCTGGAGTTAAAGTAAGCCTATTACTTAATACTCTAAAACAAATAGTGCTAATAGTATTAACTTCATTAATATAAAAAATGTTTAAAGAATTATTTACAGAAGCAATTTGCATATAATTATTTTTAGATACAGCTCTAGTCAAAATTACACTATTTTCTAATTTGTTATTAATGAAATTACTTAAAAATAATTCTCCCTTTAAATTAATATATATAAGTGAAATATCTCCATCTGAACTTAGAATTACAGTATTTAATGTTTGACACTTATCAAATATAATATTTTCTTCTACTAATTTATGTTCCTCATATCTAGCTACATATATTTTGTTTTCTTTATTATAAAAATTCAATAAGCTATTCTTTAGCTCTATCCAAAAATTTTCCCTTTCATAATAATCCATCATTCTCCTCCATGATATTGTTACTATATCTTGAATAATTTATCTAATAATATATAAATTTTTATCTACTTAATAGCTTATATATTATTTTATCTTTTTCCATAATTATACTATTTAATTCTCTTATTTTACTTAAATATTCCTCATTCTTACTATTATAATACTGTTGAATGTTTAATAAATTATTCATATTATCTAATTTCTTGCTTAGACTATTCTCATAAAACATCAACTCTAAAAGTTTATATGATTGATCTCTAATTTTGCAATTTTCTCTATTAACAATTAAGTTATATACTATATTTTCTTTCATATAAGTATTCATTCTTTCAATCCTATCCTCACAAACCTTTATGATACTTGTATTTATATTATTTATACATTCTTCGCTATAATTAATATTCCAATTACTTAAATTTCTAGACATTGCACTTCTAATGCATCTATTACTCTTCCATACTAAATATATAATTCCCATATATACAGATATTTGAGGATTTATTATATCTTGAGGTAAACTATTTAATATTTTTTCTTCATGTATATTTTCTTCTTCCTTCTCTATATCAATATATCTATACCTTATATATAGCTTACTATCAATTCTTTTGTTATAAAAAATAATAGGTTTTTCATCATATTTGATCATAGAAACATCAGAAGTGTTTGGTAATGAAAAACTTTCTTCTACTCTATCCTCTATTAAATTATATAATACGTACTCTTCACACTGTCCCTTTTCTGAAATTAATAATATAGCTTTATCATCTTCTGAATAGACGGAAAAAGGTCTCTTTCTACTATTTGAAGTATTATCAGAAATTATATTAAACTTATTACATATACTTATATTGCTATTGAATATAAAAGATTTATTATTATTCCATCCTCTAAATACTAAATTTATCTGATTAGTATTCTTAATTATCATTGTCAATGAATCTATTTTTTCTGAATATCCTTTTGTGTCTATAACCAATTGTTTATTAATTTTTATTTCTTTATCCTCTTGTATACTTATTTCTAATAAAATTATTAATTGTATTGTATTATATATACTTATCCACAGTGATTTATTGAAATATTCTAAAGAATATTTTAAAACATTTTCACTTATTACTTTAGTTTTTCCATTAAAGTTTATGTATAAAGTTTTCCCCTCCATAAATATTTTGTACAACTTTCCATTATAATTGAGTAGTTTAAAATCCTTCATAACAACATCATCCAAAATATACTATATATTAAAAGTATGAAAATATTTTTGCAAATATTACCTGTAAGACCATCGATATTTGCATATGGATTTTTTTCACACTTTATATACCCTCTCATATTATATTATTAAGTTAGTTGCTTAATCTATTAATAAGGAGGATTATATATGTCACAAGACAATTTTAACGTATTACAACCAGAAGCACTTTCTGATGAGTGCTTGATTGCAAAAAAAATATATGGTCGTTGCAAACAACAAGATTGTTTAAGACCTATTGATTGTTCACAACCACCAGTTCCACCATGTCCTAATGGAGGATTACCACCTGAAACTTCAGATTTTATAAAAATAAGTTCAAGCTTATATGGTGGTACTACATCACTTGCAAATGCAACTGGAGAAACTGGCCCATTAACAACTTCTCCTATTACACCTGGCACTGTTATCGCTTTTGATAATACTATAACTAGTATTAAAATTTCTAATTTTTCTACTGCAATTAGTAATATTTCTGTAGCATCTCCAGGACAATTTGGACTTCCTGGATTTTATGATGTAACTGTTCAATATACATTTTCATATGATTTAACATTCTATAATTCAAGTAATACTGCATTTCAATTTCTTGTAGATGGTACAACTACAAGTACAGTACCTGCTTATACAGTTTATACAAAACAAATTTCATTAGAAGGTGGAGTTGTTGATCCAAATACTTCTATAGCTATTGGAGATAGTGCACTTTGTCCTAACTGTAATATTCCTCAAAATACAAACAATGTGCCTTATGCTTATGTTCAAGCTATAGCTAGTCCATTGGTTCCTAAGATAGGACAATATCCTTCAACTCCATCAACTCCTTGTGCTACTGCAACAAGTTTGGTTTACCATGCTGACGTAGTAATTGGGCTATTTACAATTATCGAATTATACAGAATTACTAACATGACTGTAGCTTCTAGTGGACCAATAGAAGTTCCTCAATGTCAACCATCTGTAATCAATGATCCATGTGTTGGATTTAATCAATTATTATTCCCATACGATGATTTTGATCCACCATATAGAAAATGTTAACAGTCTTCATAGTGTTTTAACATTTTAATTAAGTATATAAAAAACTCTACGTGAAAGTATTAATTTTTAATTCTTTCACGTAGAGATTTTTTAATTTCTAATTATTATATAAATCATATAAATTACATAAAAAACTACTAAGATAATTCCTTCTTTTTTACCAAAGCGTTTTTCTTCACTTTTATTAATAAATATCATAATACCAATTATTAAAGTTACTACAATTAAAAATACGAAATCAAATATTAAATTACTTGATACAGCTATGGGGCTTATAGCTGATGATAATCCTATAATTAATAAAATATTAAATATATTTGAACCTAATATATTTCCAAGGGCAATATCCTCTTCCCCTTTAATGGCTGCAACTACAGATGTTACAAGTTCAGGCAATGATGTTCCTATTGCTACTATTGTAAGTCCTACAAGCTTTTCACTCATCCCTAATGAGGTTGCAATAGAAGTTGCTGAATCTACAACAATTTGTCCCCCAATAACAATTCCTGCAACACCTATAACTAATTTAAATATGCTCTTGAAAATGCTTATTTCATTAGTTGATTCTAAAGCTAGCTCCTCTTGTACATTTTCACTTGATACTTTACCTTTCTTTACAGATAATATTAAATAAGTTATATATGAAATACAACCTATTAATAATACAATCCCATCAAGTCTTGATATGTAATTGTCCTTTCCACCTAACAAAGTAGTAAAGGTCAAAAGTAAAAGTAATATGGTTACTAATATATTTATACTAAAATCTCTTTTAACCTCAGATTTCTTAATTGTTAATGCCATTATTATAGTAGTAACTCCAAGTACCATCAATGTATTAAAAAGATTTGAGCCTAATACATTTCCTACTGCTATCTCATTACTTCCTTCAAGTGAGGAAATAGCACTTACTGCAAGCTCTGGCGCACTTGTTCCTAATGATACTATTGTTAAACCAACTATAACAGAAGGTATTCCTAATTTTTTTGAAATATTAGATGCACCACTAACAAAAATATCTGCTCCTTTAATTAATAGAAAAAATCCTACTATTAAAAATATATAACTCATTCCCATCCTCCTATTTTTCATCCTAAATCCTATATTTTTTTCAAATTCACTAAAATTATTCTACCTTAACTAAGAATAATCTTTCAAATTAATTTTTTGTATATATTTTATAAATAATCAAGTAAGTTAATAATAGTATTTACACATCTTATTAGCTTACTTGATTTTAATTTTTATATTTTTCTAATTTAATAAATTCTATCAATTAATAATTTTATAGCTAAGATATTTCAAATTTTATATTCTTAGAAAGTTCTTCTTCTGCAATTATATACTCACTATGAAGTGCTCTAGTTAATGCTACATAAAGCAATCTTTGATTTAATATATTATCTGGATAATTTTTTTCTGTTGGATTATATATTATAGTTCCATCAAATTCTAATCCCTTTGTTAAATAAGCAGGTATTATTATTATATCTGTACCTGGGCTTTCTTTCTCATTTCCCTTAATTAAAGTAAATTCTAAATCAGTATGTTTTTTTAATTCTTTTTCTAAAACTTTACCTTCATTATAAGTTTTTGTTATTATTGCAATACTATGTTTTCCTTTAGAGTTAAGCCTTTTTACAATTTCCTCAATCATTCTTACAGATTCTCTTCTTGAAACTGATTTAATTACTTCTGGTTTTTCTCCATGCCTCAATACCGGTTTTGCACTTTTTAAACCTAAACCTTGAGCATTTAATACTGAATTCGCAAATTCAATTATTTCAACAGTTGAACGATAGCTTTGGCTCAGTGTTATAAAAGTTGCCTTTCCATCAAACACACCATCAGTAATATCATTCCAGGTTCTAATTCCCTTGTAATGATAGATACCTTGTGCTAAATCTCCAACTAATGTTAAAGAATTTCCCATAGATAAACTATTAATTAAATAAATTTGGAATGGACTATAATCTTGTGCCTCATCTACTACTATATGTTTGTATTTTGATTTTTCATCAATTCCTTCTAATAACATATGTATATAAAAAAGTACTGGTAAGTCATCCTCATCTATTATACCTTTCTCATAATTTGATATTGCTTCTGCCTTTATATATTCAGCTAGTGCCCTAGGAATCCTATTTCCAGTTGCAATTTCAAAAACTTGATCATCTTTAAATAAATTAATATAGATATCGCTACAAGTTATTCCTCTCCAATTTTTAAAATATTCATTCATTACTTTTTTTGCATCATGTCTAATATATTCCTTAAGATTATCTCTTTCATTATATATCTCTATTAATTTATGTCTTCTTAAGTCACCATCATCTAGCTCTTTTTTCACTTCTTTAATCTTTATATCCCATTCTCTATCAATTTGAATAATAAGGCTTTCTATTCTTTCTTTTAACTTTAATAGTAAATATCTCTTAATTTCATCTTTTCTCTTATTTATAGGATAACTTTGTAAATCCTTTAAATATAGTCTCATTATTTCTCTCTTTGAGAATAAAACATAACCTGACATTAAAATATCATCTATTTCTAAAGAACTGCTTTCTAATAAAGCTATATATCTATCTATTATAGTTTTAAATATTAAATTTCCTTTAACTCTTGAGGCATTCACAATAAATTGTTTTTCTCTATGGTCCTCTATTTCTATAAGCTCCTTAAGTTTATCATCTTTAGTTTTTATTTTTCCTTTTAATTTAAGGGTTTTCATTACAAGTTCTTGAAATGTTGTTTGTTTTACATCATTTGACCCTAAAGTAGGTAAAATATCAGAAATGTAATCTAGAAATAACTTATTTGGTGCTAATACTAATATATCTTTTCCTTCCATGGATTCTCTATATCTATATAAAAGATATGCCAGTCTATGTAATGCAATTGTAGTTTTTCCTGACCCTGCGGATCCTTGAACTATTATTGGAAGATTCTTAGGCCATCTTATAATATCATTTTGCTCTTTTTGTATAGTTGCAACTACTTCCTTAAGTTTTTTCCCTCTACTCTCTTCTAGATTTATTTTTAAGAACTCATCAACAAGCTCCTCCCCTTCTTCTCCGTTAATAATGATTTCGTTAGTGCTTTCATCAAAAATTTTATCTAAGTTTTCATCGTTAAATAAAAACTTTCTTTTTAAATTCAACTCACCTTCAACCACTCCCATAGGAGCCTTATAATAAGCATCTCCTCCAGTTCCACTATAATAAAGATCTGCTACAGGAGCTCTCCAGTCTACAACAATTTCTTCACCATCTACTGTAGATGTTATTCCTTTTTTACCTATATAAACCTTTTCTTCAATACCAAACTTCTCATTAAAATCAACTCTACCAAAATACGGGTTCTTTAATGCTTCCTCATAATTTTCTATCTCTTTTTTTAATAAATTATATATTTTCTCCGTATTTTCTTTTTCTTGATTATAACTTCCTTTAGCTTCCTTAGTTAATACCCTTAATTTTTTAGCTATTTCTTCTTGGTATTTTCTTTTTTGTTCAACTTCATTTAGTATATCTTTACGCTTTT
The DNA here is from genome assembly GCF_015555905.1 of Clostridium sp. D43t1_170807_H7. Lineage (GTDB taxonomy): Bacteria > Bacillota > Clostridia > Clostridiales > Clostridiaceae > Clostridium. Next base: position 121,362 of record NZ_JADNLK010000008.1, on the reverse strand, counting down.
GCTCAAGGATGTCTCTTTCTAAAGCTAAATTTTCACTCATTACTTTTCCTCACGACCAATCTATTTTTTTGTATTATTTTATGCAACATTTAATAATAATCTACTGTTGCCAATTTGTACAGTTATAATTATTTATAGTATTACCTTAATTGAACATTTTTATTTTATATTTCCTAAATTTTATTATATATTTTTTAAATTTAATAACATAAATATTTAATTTTATCTAATAAAATAGAGACTCGTCAACCATTATTTATTGTTTTTTTAAACAATGATTAAGTGTCTCTATATTAATTTTATTTTTATCTAATTTTTAAATGAATGGATTGGTGCTGGTATTCTACCACCACGCTGAATAAAATCAAAGGAAGAATACTTATTTATAGGCATTACAGGTGCAGTTCCTAATAAACCTCCAAATTCAACTAAATCTCCTACTTTACAGCCTGGCGCTGGAATAATTCTAACTGCCGTAGTTTTATTGTTAATAACTCCAATTGCACTTTCATCAGCAATCATTGCTGATAAAGTTTCTGCTGTTGTGTCTCCAGGCACTGCTATCATATCTAATCCGACTGAACAAATAGCTGTCATTGCTTCAAGCTTTTCTAAATTTAATGAGCCGTTTAATACAGCATCTATCATACCAGCATCTTCTGAAACCGGAATAAAAGCTCCACTTAATCCTCCTACATGACTACAAGCCATTACTCCACCTTTTTTAACCGCATCATTTAAAAGGGCTAAAGCTGCAGTTGTACCATGAGTTCCAACAACCTCAAGACCCATAGACTCTAAAATATGTGCAACTGAATCTCCAACTGCTGGGGTAGGTGCTAATGATAAATCTACAATTCCAAAAGGTGTATCTAACCTTTTTGATGCTTCATGTGCGACTAATTGTCCTATTCTAGTAATTTTAAATGCAGTCTTCTTAATAGTTTCAGCAACTACATCAAAACTTTCTCCCTTAATCTTTTCTATAGCTCTTTGTACTACTCCTGGACCACTAACCCCAACATTTATAACTCTATCTGCTTCTCCAACTCCATGAAAAGCTCCTGCCATAAATGGATTATCTTCAACAGCATTAGCAAATACAACAAGTTTTGCACATCCAAAACCTTTTTTGTCTGCTGTTAATTCAGCAGTCTTTTTTATAACTTGTCCCATTTCCTTTACTGCATCCATATTAATTCCACATCTCGTAGATCCAACATTTACAGAAGAACAAACCTTACTAGTTTTAGCTAAAGCCTCCGGTATTGAATTAATAAGAATTCTATCGCCCTTAGTGTATCCCTTATGTACTAAAGCTGAAAACCCACCTATAAAGTCTACTCCTAATTCATGTGCTGCTTTATCTAATGTTTCTGCAAATTTTACATAATTAGTTTCATCCGTTGCTCCTGCAATTATTGAAATAGGTGTAACTGAAACTCTTTTATTCACTATTGGCACACCAAATTCATTTGCTATTTCATTTCCAACTTTAACTAAATTTTTAGCATAAGTCGTAATCTTATTATATATTTTTTCTCTTACCTTATCTCCATTACTATCTATACAATCTAATAGAGAAATTCCCATGGTTATGGTTCTAATATCTAATTTTTCCTCTTCTATCATTTTTATGGTTTCTAATATATTATTTGCATTCATAATTTTCCTCCATTGAAAGATTTAATATTTTATACCGTATACATAGAGTTAAATATTTCTTCTCTTTGAATCTTAACTTCAACCCCTAACTCTTTTCCTTTTAACTCTAAAATATTTTTAATTTCTTCAAAATTATCATTACTTAATTTTAAGTCTAACATCATTATCATTGTAAAAAATTCACCCATTATAGTTTGATTAACATCTAAAATATTAATATTCAATTTCTGAAGTTCACTACTTACTCCTGCTATAATGCCTACTTTATCCTTCCCTATTACTGTTAAAATCGCTTTCATTTTTTATTCCTCCTTACCTTTATTTAACAAACTTTTGTTCCTGAATTATATTAATTCTACCACTTATATCCCAAAATATCAAATTAATCCTTTTATCTCTATAATAGTTTTTTTAGTTTATGGCAAAATATAATTAAGGAAATATGATTATCTAATTTAAAATTTCACTAAAAGGATGGTGACTGCTATGAGTAATAATTTGCATGTAAATACTCCTTCAGATTTAGCTAGAGTTGGTAACTTTACTAAAAATGCTGTTGAGTCTTTCGAAAACAGCATAGTAAAAGAACATAATTATTTAGAAAAAGTAGATAAAAATCTGAAAAATAAAAATTATAAGTGAAATAAAAGTAGTATTAATTAAAATTATTTGAAAAAATAAAGCAAGGTTATATAATAAAAAAATATTTAACCTTGCTTATTACCCCTTTATTAAATTTTATATTATAAATAATACTTCAACTATTCACCATAAATATTTAAAGAAAAACCTTTTTCTAATGCTTCTTTAGCATATTCTTTAGCACCAAATAGTGATAAATCTCTATAATTTCCACATTGTATATCATTAGCCGCTGGTATTTCTGTAGCTTCTAAAATTTCATTTAATGCATTTTCTACTGCAATTTTTATATCACTAGCTTCTCTATCACCAAAAATACTTAAGTAAAAGCCAGTTCTACATCCCATTGGCGAAAAATCTATTATTCCTTCTAAATTATCTCTAAGTTTATATGCTAATAAGTGCTCTAACCCATGCATTGCAGCAGTTCCAAAAGCTTCTTTATTAGGTTGTAGAAATCTAATATCAAACTTTGTTACAAAATCTCCTTGTGGACCATTTAATAAACAACACTTCCTTATATATGGAGCTTTAACCTTTCTGTGATCTAATTCAAAACTTTCTACTTTATTCATTGTTACCCTCCTATATTACACAACTTTTTTATTATTAATTGAATTTATAATTGTATTTATATTTTCATGTATTCTTCTTGCTACATATGAATTATTCATTGTATATAAATGAATTCCATCTACACCAGTAGAAACTAAATCTATTATTTGCTCAACCGCATATGCAATACCAGCTTCTCTTAAAGCATCTTTATCATGTTCATATTTATTCATCATTTTAATAAACTTTTCTGGAATATGAGCTCCACATAAAGATGCTATTCTCTCTATTTGATTCTTATTTACTACTGGCATAATTCCAGCTTGAATTGGTGATTTAATTCCTAATTTCTCTTTTTGCTCTAACATATTATAAAAATAATTATTATCCAAAAATAATTGAGAAATAAATTGAGTTGCCCCCATTTCTTCTTTTAATTTTAAATGCAGCATATCCTCATTAAAATCTCTCCCCTTAACATGTCCCTCTGGATAACATGCTCCCAAGATATTAAAATCTCCTCTATTTTTTATATGAGATATAAGCTCATATGCATATTTAAATTCTCCTTTAGGATCTTGCCCAACTGGAATATCTCCTCTTAAAGCTAATATGTTTTCTACACCTTTCATTTTTAAATCATCTAAGATAATATCTATTTCTTCCTCAGTAGATGATATACATGTTAAATGTGCCACTGATTCTACTCCATATTTTTCTTTTACAACTGAGGAGAGTTCAGTTGTTCTATTGTTAGTTAAACTTCCACCAGCCCCATAAGTTACACTAATAAAATCTGGTTTTAAATCCTTTAACTCCTCTAAAGTCTTATAAATAGTACTAATTGGTGATGTAACCTTTGGTGGAAATATCTCAAAAGAAAATACTAGCTCCTTACTATTAAATAATTCATTAATTTTCATAAAAATGCCCCCTTAAAATTAGTTAGTAGTTTTTAGTTTATTACAATAACTTTATATTCATAACTAAAACTCCTTAATAAATTCTTATTCTTGTTTTTATTACTTATTCTTTTTATAAAATAAAAAAAACCTAAAGGATATTTCCCTTAGGTTTAAAAATACTCTGCCTATAAAATACCCTTATCTATCAGCTTAAAGCTGTTGGAATTAGCACCACGTTCGAACAGTGACAGGCTTCAAGTGACAAATGACAAGTTATTAATATTAACTTGCCACTTGTCACTTATTACTTGTCACTTGCAACAGGTTGCTGGGTTTCAACGGGCCAGTCCCTCCACCACTCTTGATAAGATTTTATTAAATTATACAAAATTTTTCCGAATTTGTAAATAGTTATTTTTTTCTAAATTAAAATTTTATTAGTAATAACAATATAGAAATAACACTACAAGTTAAACTAATTATACTTATAAATCTTACTATTTGATTAGTATTTAAGCCTTTTTCTTGAAGTCTATAATGAATTTGACTTCTATCAGCTTGATATATAGGTTTTCCTTCCGAAAATCTCTTAAATATAACAAATATGTTATCAAAGATCGGAACAGCTAAAGCTAAAATTGGTATCATTAAGCTTAATATTGTTGCTCCTTTAAATGCTCCATCTAAAGCAATTATACTTAAAATAAACCCTAAAAAATTAGCTCCCGAATCACCCATAAATACTTTTGCTGGATACCTATTATAATATAAAAATGCTAATACAACTCCTGCTGTTATAAGAGAAAATAACAATGATGGTGGTTGCCCTAATATTATGGCAGTTGCTGCAAAAGTCATTGCTGAAATAAATGATAACCCTCCAGCTAAACCATCCATTCCATCAGACCAATTTATTACAGTCGTAACACCAAAAATCCATGTTATAGTAAGCACAAATTGAACTATAGGTGATAATGTTATGTACTCATCTGTAAATGGGTTTTTAAACCCTTCAAATGAAATTCCAGATTTAAATACAATTACTGCAGCTAAAAGTTGAACTATCAATCTTGGAGTAATGCCAAATTCTTTTCCTATACTCTTATAGTAATCATCTACTACCCCTATAATTAATATTAATAGTGACCCTATAAATATTCCATATTTTTCATCAAAGCTATAATTATGAAAAACAATAAAATATGATATAAAGAATCCAATAAACATAGCGATTCCACCACAAAGTGGAGTTTCACCCTTATGTTTTTTTCTCTTAGTCGGTTTATCAGTAAAATTATATTTAAAAGCTAATTTCATAAGTATTGGTGTCAAAATAAATACTGTTGAAAAAGCTATTATTGTCGCTAGTAAATATTTCATTAAGATTCTCCTTAAAAATTATCATAATATGCAATATTATGTATTCTATTAGCATTATACTATTAATTCACTTCATTATCAAATATATAATATTAAATACATTAAAGAAAAAAATTAAGGGAGTTGCAATAAAGCAACTCCCTATTGTGATAATGTAAAGATCTACTCTGCTCTTGCGTTAATGATATCTTTAACCTTCATTAATCTAGTTAAAGCTCCTCTTTCATTTTCATCAAGTTTCATTCTAATAAACTTAATTGTTTCTTCTAATTGAGGAATTGTCATATATTCAAGGGCATTAACTCTTCTTCTTGTCTTTTCAATTTCATCAGCCATTAACTGTGTTGATTTTTCAACTTCAGCTAATTCAAGAAGCTTAGGAAGTATAGATTCTAGCTTTCCTATAGCATCATCTAATTCAGAAGATGTATTGGCAAAACCATATGGATAAATGCTTCCTTCACTATCTTGTAATTGTCTGTGGAATTTCATTTGCGGAACATTAACACTCATTATGTTTTTTGTTCCTACTTCAACAGATACACTATCTTTTGGATAAGCAACTGCTTCTTCTAAAAATTCAGAACTCATTACAGCACTAGCCATAACGAAATCTTTAAATGAACCTTCAAGTTCAGCTTCTACTGATTTTCTTAATTCATTGTTATATTTAACAAGATTAATAAATTGTCTCATTAACTCATCTTGTTTGTTTTTAAGAAGCTTATGCCCTCTTGCTGCAGTAACTAATCTTTTCTTCAGCTTAGATAGCTCCATTCTAGTAGGATTGACATTTAATTTTGCCATATTCTACTCTTCATCTCCCTTTGGCATATACTTTTCAAGATATTCATCTCTGATTCTCTTAAGTTCTGTCTTAGGAAGAATCGTAAGTAATTTCCAACCTATATTTAAAGTTTCTTCGATTGATCTATTTGCTTCGAAACCTTGAGAAACATATTGTTCTTCAAATGCTTCTGCAAACTTAGCAAACTTCTTATCTGTTTCAGATAAAGCAGATTCTCCTAAGATTGCTGATAATTCTTTAGCTTGCTTACCTTGTGCATAAGCTGAGAATAATTGGTTCATTGTATCAGCATGGTCTTCTCTAGTCTTACCTTTACCTATACCTTTATCTTTAAGTCTTGAAAGTGATGGTAATACGTCAATTGGTGGCATAATACCTTTCTTATATAACTCTCTTGAAAGGATAATTTGTCCTTCTGTAATATATCCAGTTAAGTCTGGAATTGGGTGAGTTTTATCTTCTTCAGGCATTGTTAATATTGGAATTTGTGTAATTGAACCACCTCTTCCATTAATTCTACCTGCTCTTTCATATAATGTAGAAAGGTCAGTATATAAGTAACCTGGGTAACCTCTTCTACCTGGAACTTCTTTTCTAGCTGCAGAAACTTCTCTTAAAGCTTCAGCATAGTTAGTTATATCTGTCATGATAACAAGAACGTGCATATCTTTTTCGTATGCTAAGAATTCAGCAGCTGTTAATGCCATTCTTGGTGTAGCTATTCTTTCGATAGCTGGGTCAGAAGCTAAGTTCATAAATAATACAGCATTATCTATAGCACCTGTCTTCTTGAATTCATCAACGAAGAATTGAGATTCTTCGAATGTTATACCTATAGCAGCAAAAACAACGGCAAAGTTAGCATCTGAATTTAAAACAGTCGCTTGTCTTGCTATTTGTGCAGCTAATTGAGCATGTGGAAGACCTGATGCAGAGAACACTGGTAACTTTTGTCCTCTAACAAGTGTATTTAATCCATCAATTGCAGATATACCTGTTTGTATAAATTCTGATGGGTAATTTCTTGATACTGGGTTAATTGCTTCCCCATTTATATCTAATTGCTTTTCTGGTATTATTTTTGGACCGTTATCAATTGGATGACCCATTCCATCAAATACTCTTCCTAGCATATCTTCTGATACACCTAATTGAAGTGGCTTTCCTAAGAATTTAGCCTTAGTTCCTTTTAGGTTAATTCCTGATGATCCTTCGAATAATTGAACCATTGCTTTAGTTCCATTAACTTCTAGAACCTTACCTCTTCTTAATTCACCAGTTTGTAATTCAACTTCAACTAGTTCGTCATACTTAACACCGCTAACTCCTTCAACAACCATTAAAGGACCAACAACTTCTGTAATTGTTCTATACTCCTTAAGCATTAAAGAACCCCTCCTTCGTTGATTAAAGTATCAATGTTAGCTCTTAATTCAGCAGCAATTTCATCCATTCTAGATATGTTATCTTCATGGATATATTTACTTCTTGCAATCTTATCTCTTACTTCTAATTCTAAGATTTTATCTAAGTAAACACCTGCATCTAAAGCTCTTTCAGCTTCTTTTCTGAATAATAATACAAGCTTTAACATTTTGTATTGTTTATCTAATGAAGTATAAGTGTCTATTTCGTGGAAACCATTTTGTTGTAAATAGTCTTCTCTTACAGACTTAGCAACTTCTAATTTTAATCTATCTTTTTCAGATAATGCATCTATACCTACTAAGCTTACGATTTCTTGTAAACCTGATTCTTCTTGAAGTAAAGTCATAGCTTCTTGTCTTAAAACAGACCAATCTTCAGCAACAGTTTTGTTTAAGTAACCATCAACTGTGTCAGAATATAAAGAATATGAGTTAATCCAGTTTATAGCTGGGAAGTGTCTCTTATATGCAAGTTGAGCATCTAATCCCCAGAAAACTTTAACTATTCTTAATGTTGATTGTGTAACTGGCTCTGAAAGGTCTCCCCCTGGAGGTGATACCGCACCAATTGCAGTAACAGCTCCTTGTCTTCCATCTTTACCTAAACAAACAACTTTACCAGCTCTTTCATAGTAATCAGAAAGTCTTGAACCTAGGTATGCTGGATAACCTTCATCCCCTGGCATTTCTTCAAGTCTACCTGACATTTCTCTTAATGCCTCAGCCCATCTTGAAGTAGAGTCAGCCATAATTGATACTGAGTATCCCATATCTCTAAAGTATTCAGCTATTGTTATACCTGTGTATATACAAGCTTCTCTGGCAGCAACTGGCATATTTGAAGTATTAGCTATAAGAACTGTTCTCTTCATTAGAGATTCACCAGTTTTAGGGTCTTTTAATTCTGGGAACTCGTTAAGAACGTCTGTCATTTCGTTACCACGCTCACCGCATCCAACGTAAACAACTATTTCAGCATCTCCCCATTTTGCAATTTGGTGTTGAACAACTGTCTTACCTGCTCCGAAAGGACCTGGTACGGCTGCAGCCCCCCCCTTAGCTACTGGGAAGAATGTATCGATAACTCTTTGACCTGTAGTCATTGGAGCTTCTGGCTTTAATTTTTGTGCATATGGTCTACCTTTTCTTGCAGGCCATTTTTGCATTAATTGAACTTCTCTATCGCCTTTAGCTGTTTCAACAACACAAACTGTATCAACAACTGTGAAATCTCCGCTCTTTATTTCTTTAACAGTCCCTTCTATTCCATAAGGAACCATTATTTTATGTAACACAACAGCAGTTTCTTGAACTGTTCCTATTACATCTCCAGCTTCAACTTTATCTCCAACTGCAACTGTAGGGTTAAAAGTCCAAACTCTTTCTCTATTTAATGAAGTAACTGAAACACCTTTTGTTAAGAATGGTGATTGAGCTACTTTTTCAAATGCATCTAGAGGTCTTTGTATTCCATCAAACATTGACTCTATAAGCCCTGGCCCAAGTTCTATACTTAATGGTTCTCCAGTTGTAACAACTGGGTCCCCTGGCCCTATTCCTGTAGTTTCTTCGTAAACTTGGATAGATGCCTTATCGCCTCTCATTTCAATGATTTCTCCGATAAGACCTTTTTCTCCAACCTTAACCATATCATAAATATTTGCTTCGTCCATTCCTTCAGCAACAACTAAAGGACCTGCAACCTTGATTATTCTTCCGGTCTTCAAATTTCTAACCTGCCTTCCTATAAAATATTTACACCAACAGCTTTTTCTACGCTATCGCTGATTCTCTTTGAACCTATGTTTAGAGTTCCTTGATTACTTGGAATTAAGATTATAGCAGGAAGCATTTGCTTATTGTAACGTTCAATTGTTTCTTCAATAGTTACTGCAACTTGCTCTGTTATGAAGATAACTGCATATCCATTCATAGCCATTCTATCAACAGCGATTCTAGCCTCATCAGCTTCTACAACTGGAAATACATCTATTCCAATAGCTTTGAATGCTAAAACTGAGTCTTTATCACCAACTACACCGATTTTCTTATACATAAATATCACGCAGCCTTTCTCTGATTACTTCCTCAGCAATATTATTAAGCTTTCCTACCATAATAATTCTTATTATTTTAATTTCTGTTTCCTTAGCATAAATGTATGATAAAATTCTTTCTGGCCCAAATGTTACTAGCTTACCAGTTTTCATAAGATCCATAATATAATTATCACTTAACTTTTCTAAAAGATTTGCTGAATTTGTAGCTATATATCCTTCAACACCGTCTTTTATTAAATCAGAATATACACTTGTGCTTAATTTTGAAATAATATTTTCTGGTGTTTCATTTAATATAGATACCAATGTATCTTTACTTATAGATCCACCATTAACTAATACTTCTGAAGCAAATTCTCTTCCTTTGCCTTGCTTTTTAATTCTTAATAAAGTTCTAATATTTGTAGAATCAATAATTGCATTTACAAGTTTATCTGTAAACTTATAATTTAAAGATTTCTTTATTTCTACTAATTCTTTAAACATATATCTATCTACTATAATATCAATATTTTGAGGATCTTTGTTTACTTCAAAATCAGCTATAACTTCTAGAACTGCTTTTTCAACATTTCCTTTTAAGTCTCTGAAATTATCTGTATCAATTTTTCTCTTTAAATCACTTAAATCTTCTTTTCCTAAATCTATTAGCATATTTGAAAAATCTTTATTTAAGAATTTTCCCTTTAATAAAACCTTAATATTATGGTATTTATATTTAATGCTCATTAAATCTACGATTTCTTTTACTGGGCATAGTTCATAAACTAATTTGTAAACTCTCTTAAGTTCAGTGCTTAGAATTTCTTCGTAATCAGCCGCTCTTTTTACATTACCCATTATATTTGCATACTCAGTTTCCCCAAGTATTTTTAAAACCTCATCAGCAGAATTAGCTTCTAACATTCTTTCTACTTTGGCCTTATCAAGGAGTCTTGTTTCCAATACCCAAATTCTTGAAAGAGCTTGAGTAAATTGCATTACATCCATACTACCCCTCCTTAATTAAATAACACCTTTGCCACTTCAAACTCTAACTCATCTCTTAATGAGCTTACTAAAGCTTCATAAGTGCTATTTATTTCTATGCCGTTATTTTCTAAGATGAAACCACCTTTAAAGTTACCAGCAGTTTCACTTAAAGTAATTTCTGCATTTACCTTTTTATTTAATTCTTCAATGAAAGCTGCATCTACAAACTTTAATCCTGTTTCATTTAAAATTAATGTTTGCTTTCCAGTTAAATTCATTGATGAAATTGTATTTTTTACAAAGTTTAAGAACTCTTCTTTAGATAACTTTGTTAATTTATCTATGCTCTTTTCAAAAACTTCATCTATGATTTCTTGCTTAGCTGCTAATTTGTTATTTCTAACCTTTAGTTTAGCGCTAGAAATTACTCTTTCTTTTTTAGATTTAGCTTCAACTTCAGCTTTATCTAAAATTTCTTGTGCAATTTCATTTGCACTGCTTACTTTTTTAGAAATAATTTTGTTCTTTTCTTCAGTAGCAGTTGCTAAGATATTTTCCTTTCCAGCTTCTGCATCCTTAAGGATTTTAGAAGTTATATTCTTTACATTTGACATAATTTATATCTCCAATCTTATATTGACGCTAATTTCATATTGCCATGTAAAATTACATTGCTACACTTACTAGCATGAATGATATAACGAATCCTAATAATGCATAAGTTTCAACCATCGCTGATAAGATGATACCTTTAGTATTGTGTTCTGGTCTCTTTGCTAATATTTGAATACCTGAAGCAGCAACTCTACCTTGAGCTATAGCTGAGAATAAACCTGCTAAAGCTACTGGTAAACAAGCACCTACTAAGTATAAACCTTGTTCTAAAGACATTCCTGAAGACATCTTAGTGTATGCAACGAAACCAACAACGAAACCATATAAACCTTGTGTACCTGGTAATAATTCTAATACTAACGCTTTACCGAACTTTTCTGGTTCTTCTGTAACTAATCCTGAAGCTGCTTCCCCAACTAATCCAACACCTTTAGCTGAACCTATACCTGCTAATCCAACTGCTAATGCAACTCCTAGTGCTGCAAAAATTAATCCACCATTATTTTCCATAAAAAATTGTATCCATGTATTCATTTTAAAATCCTCCTAGTTTTCTTTTAAATTCATATATTTTTCTGATGCTTTGAATGGAGTAAATGCTCTTCCTCCACCTTCATAGAATTTTGAGAAATATTCTACGTATTGTAATCTTGCCGTATGAACGTATGCTCCTAATAACCCAAGTAATAAGTTAAATATATGAGCTGCTACGAATACAAATGGTATAAGTACTATAAATGGTCCAGTTAATGATTTCATTAAAAGATTTAATGCCATCGCAATACTTCCACCTGATAATCCTAATGCCATAAGTCTTGTATATGAAACTAAGTCACCAATATAACCTGTTATTCCATATAAAGCATATAAACCTTGCCCTATTTGAGCACCTTTTGTCTTTTCAGCTCTACCACCAGTTAATACTATAACTAACATACCAAATATCATTGCTGCAATTGCAATATATTTAATTACTGATGGCCATCCAAGCATTATACAACCAGCTAATACACCAATTGATATTAAAGTTATAAGCCATGAACCAACATCATAAAATGCATCTTTTGGTTTTCCAGCTTTAATTAAACTATAAGCTTTTACAAATAATCCAAAGAATATTTGTATAACACCAAATACTATTGAAGCAACTAAAAGTGTATTAACATCTTTCGTTGGATTTATAAGTCCTGGTATTTTTACTGCATCTCCAAAGAATGATCCATAAATTAAACCTATAACTATAGTAGGTATACTTAAGAATAAGAAGAATCTAGCGAAGTCTTGATTTTTCTTATTTAATTTTAAGAATTTCATTGCACAGAATGCAGCAATTAACATTACTAATCCGTATCCAACATCTGCTACCATCATACCAAAGAATATTAAATAGAATGGTACTAATAATGGAGTAGGATCTACTTCATTATATTTTGGTAAACTATACATTTCTGTTACAGATTCAAATGTTTTGTTAAGTAGTCCATTTTTAAGTTTAACTGGAACTTCATCTATCTCATCTTCTTTTACATCTTCAAATGATATGTAATAATCATCTTTTAAAACTTCTTTACATATTTTTTGAAGTTGTTCATTTTTCTCTACTCCACACCATCCTTGAATAGTAACAGTATTAGTAGTTCTTAAGAAGTTATTTGATGCTTTATATCTTAAAACAGCATTTGTAAGATAATCATAAACTAACTTCATCTTTTTGTAGTCTTCTTCAAAAGAAGCTACTTCTTCTTTTACAAAGAATATTTTAGATTTTAATTCTTCTATTTCATGAGCATGATTTGTAATAACTACTTGTGGTATTTCATCAAACTCTGATTTAAATGAACTAAATCCAAATCCTCTTAAAAGATTTAATACTTCATCATGTCTTTCTTTTAAAGCCACGACTACTATATTTATGTCGTTATTACCTCTTGAAATAATCTCAACATACTCAGCATCTAAACTTTCATTAAGTTGTGCTTCATATTGCTTTGAAATACTTCCAACAAAAGTTGATACTGCATTTAGCTCATTTAGAGCTTCAAAAGAAATATCTAAGGCTTGCCATGGAGTTAAAACTTCAATTTCGCCTTCTAGCTTAGTAATCTTGCTTTCTAAGCTGTGAAGCTCATCTTCCTTTTCCTTAACTTTGCTATAGATTTCATGCCAGTTAATATTTTTAACTGCTTTTTCTAACTCATCAATAGTTAAGTATTCCTTGTCATCCTCTAATGCTTTTAATCCTGACTTTTTAGGCATATAGCTAGTTAAAAAGTCTAGAGTAGTTTTAGCCTTTGATAAATCTTCTTCATACTTTGCTATATTTGAATCTACCTCATCTTTTGAAAGAGACTGTAAAACTTCATTAGCTTCTAATAAATTTTCATCTTGTAAGTTTATAAACTCTACATTTGAAAATCCTTGTAGTCTACGAAGAAGCTCTTCTTTCTTTGATTCAAAGGTTAGCAAAGTGAATTTGTTCATCTTAACTATTGCCATGAATCTTCACTATCCTCTCAACAACTATATTAATAGCATTATCTTTTACTTCTTGAGACATATTACGTATAGCCTCTATGTCTTTTTCACCCATATTTAAAATAGGTTGTGCACTGCTATTTCCTTCTTCTAAAGCCGCATTTAATAAATTATTAGCTTTTATTTTAGCACCATTTATTATTTCGTCATATTTGACTTCTGCTTCTTTAGCTGCATCACTAACAATTTCTTTTGCTTTTTGCTTAGCTTCTGAAATTATTAATTCTGCTTTTTTTTCAGCTTCTTTTATCTCATTAATTGCCTCTAATGCCAAAGTCTCACCACCTTTACTATATACAAGTTGGATAATATAAATATTAATACTTTATATAGTATTAATTACTTTTTATCTCTTTATTAATTATACACTGTTTTTACAATTTTTCAACTTTTTTTTGTTAACATTTCCTAAACAACATTTTAATATTACAATAATTATTCATTTTCCAAAAAATCTATTTGTTTTTTATATACTTTTCATAATATTAATTCTGTTTTACTTTTTTAGTTATATCAATCATTTCACCTTCATATGAACATAGGAAATATACCTTTTCCCTATTTATACAATTATTTTGTATAAAATCATCTATATTTATAACAAAACTTTCAATGTAGTAATCTTTAAAAGAGTATTCCTCTCTAAGCAGATCCTTAATTTCATTTTCAGCTTTCTTTTCTAATCCTTTTCCTAAAAACTCAGGCATTCCCCTCCTTTTATTAAACATTAAATAATCATATTTTATTATATCTCTTAATATTTCACTATCTAACTTTGTTATATCCATATTAAAATCTAAAAATACTTTATAATACTCACTATTTCCTATATTTCTATCAAAGTATCCTTTTTTATCAAAATAATTTCCTAATTCTAAATAAAAATCATATGGAGTTTCAAAGCTTTTTATTAAATATTTTATTATGTTGTTGAATTTTTGAGAGTTATAATATTTATCAACCATACTTTCTACTTTTTTTAATATTAAAAGTTCATCATATGATATATCATTAGTTTGTAATATTTCATATGGAGGATATGGAGAATACTTCATTCCATACTCTTCAGCTTCTTCTCTCATAGAAGATCCTCTAAGTAATTTTAAAAATCCTAACTGGATTTCTTCTGGTCCTATACTATAAACATCATTAAATGATTTTTTAAATGATACTATATCTTCTCCTGGCAAGCCTGCTATTAAGTCTAAATGTTGCTTAATATTTTTAATCTCAAGCAATTCAACTACCTTTTCTTTTATATCACTAAAATTAACAAATCTATTTATTTTATTTAACACCTCATCATTAGTTGTTTGTACACCTACCTCAAATTGGAATCTATCCTTTGGCGCTTTTCTTAACAACTCTAATTCCTGTGGTTTTAATATATCTGCAGAAATTTCAAAATGGAATTGTGTATTAGTATCTGCATTTATTAAGAATTCCCATATAGCCATTGAAAATTTAAAATTACAATTAAATGTTCTATCAACAAACTTAACTAATCTAACTTTTTTATTTATAAAATATTGTAATTCCTTTTTAACTCTTTCTATATTTAAAAATCTCACACCATGTGTAGTGGAAGAAAGACAATATTTACAATTAAAAGGACAACCTCTAGAAGCTTCATAGTATACTATTTTATTATCTAAATTTTCATCTTCCTTATATGGAAACACTATTTCATCCATATTCATAAGTGGTCTATTACCGTTACTAATAACTTCATTATTTTCCTTAAAGTACAGGCCTCTAATATCCCTTATACTTCTAGCTCCAAGTAAATATTCTACAAACTCCCTATAAGTTTTTTCTCCCTCTCCTTGAATTACATAATCTCCAGAAAGTTCTTTTAGTATATTTAAACTATCATAAGAAACTTCAGGCCCACCATAAACAATTTTTATATTCTCGTCCACTAACTTTATTAAATTTGATAACCTTTTAACTATTTCTATATTCCAAATATATGTTGAAAAAGCTACTACATCTGCTTTTTCTTTAATTATCTCCTCTAATATTTTTTCATCTCTATCATTTATTGAAAATTCTCTTATTTGGCATTCATAATCCATATCCTCCGTAAACGCCTTTAAATATCTAACCGCTAAATTGCTATGAACAAATTTTGAATTTATAGCTGTTAATAATACCTTCATTTTTTTCTTCCTTTCGTTTAATTACTTTATTTTTTCACCTCTTACAAAAAAAATGTCTTCCCAAACTTTTTCTTCTTTTATATCATATATATCACTCAACATTCTTTTTGTATCATCTATATTTGATTTAGAGAGCGGGTTTAAATTTTTAAACTCAAACTCCTTTATTTTTCCTGATGGTAATACTGCCATAACCTTATTATTTGATACTTCACCAATTTCTTTATTTATATCCCATATATATATTTCTCCTCCAACCTTAACTAACTTACTAGCTTCTCTAATTAAATTAACTTTATTAGACTCCCTCCATATGCTGCTTAAATAAAAAAACACTGTACAAGTATCATACTCTCCATAAGTATTTTTTTCATCAATTGTACCTTCTAATAAATCTACTGAGACTTCATCTATAGTATCTTTTGAAATATTATATATTACACCATAACTTTCTCCAACGTCTAATACATCTCCTGTTAATTTTATATTGCTTAAGTTTAATATAATTGTTTTTCCCATAAATACCACACCCCTAAAATAAAAAAATTTTAATTCTTTATAAATTTTACTATCATGTTTGTATAATTATGTAAATTATTTTAAGTTAAATCATATTTTTTATTATGTATTCAGATTTTGTAGTATTTATTCTTACTCATGTATATTACCTCATTTATCTATATTAATGCAAAAAAATATTTTGAAAATAAATTTCAAAATATTTTTATGTTACTATTTATTTTTTTCTAATCTTAATTTTATACATTAGAGCTATTATTATTGACATTACAAAAACTATAATAAATATCCAAATTACATTTGGTAAATTGAATATAGTTGTATTTACTTGGCCACCTATCTTGTATAAACAACCCCCTTTACTATCCAATATATATATATTTGCATCATTATATCTTATTTTTTCTACATGACTTTCCTTATCTAATGCTAATATTGCTTTTGATGCATCATCTTCAGTTAAAACATATATATAGTTTTCTACATTATCTGCAAATATTACCGTATCCTTAGGAAAACATTTTCCTTCATAGTCAATAGTTAATCCACTTAGAGCAGATACTTTATCATGCTGATATCTAGGCGCTAAAGTAACTTCTGTTGGATGATTAGCTA
Source organism: Clostridium sp. D43t1_170807_H7 (assembly GCF_015555905.1). Lineage (GTDB taxonomy): Bacteria > Bacillota > Clostridia > Clostridiales > Clostridiaceae > Clostridium. The sequence goes on along the minus strand of NZ_JADNLK010000008.1, from coordinate 104,502 downwards.
TAACAAATGATAACTTGTTAGTTCCATCTGAAAATCTTGGAGATGTAATAGGATCTCCTCCACTGAAATCTGGCCATCCATACCAAGCTTTTTCTTTTATATCATATATATAATCCACATCATCTTTAACAGATCTGACTCCATTATCTTCCATACCTCCAACTATAGCTGTTAACTTTCCTATACTATTTACTGCTAACCCTTCAACATTTCTAATCCCTGTAGCATATGTTATAAATTCTTTGCTATTTAAGTCGTATCTCAAAATACTTGCGTTACTCAAAGCATTTTCCTTAATTTTCTGTCCTTCAGTAATGCCTTCCCCAAAGGGTGTAAATGCATAATTGTTACTATACCCTATTCCAGTCGACTCCCACTCAAAAGATGCTTTATCCTCATTTTTATTATTCTCATCAACAACTCCAGAATTAGTATTGGATCCTATACTCACATATAAATACTCTCCATTCAAAATAATATTTGTTTTGTAATTAAGCCCATTATTAGGTAAACCATTAATTAACTCTGTATATTGCTCCTTATTTACATCGTACAATAGCACTCTATTATCACTTGCAATTATAATATCATCATTATAGCAAGCTATATCATATATATTTAAACACTTATCATAAAGTAAAATTTCCTCTTTATTATCCTTATTGATCATCTTAATAGTATTTTTAAATGCTATGTATAAGTTATTTTCTTTATCAAAGTCAAAAGAAACTGCACCCTCTAAACCTTTTGTATTTATAGACCAATCTACATTTTTATAAATAAGATTTAAATCATATCTATTACTAAGTTTATAAATTCCAAATGATAAAGTCACAATTATTATTGAAAATACTACAAACTTTAAAAATCGCCACATTACTCCCTCCCCCTTTATATTTTTATTTATATTTTCATACTAATAAAATATTACTTAATAATTAAATAATAACTAGTTAATATCATATTATCTTGTTTTACCGAATAAGTATTAATGTAATTCACTACAAGTTTTATACTAAAAAATTCATTTTGAAAGTAGACTTACAAACTTTACTTAAGGGGGCTAATTAACTTTGGAGAAAGATATATTTTTTAAAAATTCATTTTTTCTTACAGCAGCTAATATAACAACCGGAATACTAGGCTTCATTTTCTCTATGTACTTGAATAATTTAGCTGGACCTGAAGGAGTTGCTCTTTATGGTTTAGTAATGCCTGTATACAACCTGTTTATTTGCTTAATGACTGCAGGTATTATAGCTGCTATTTCTCAACGAGCTGCAATATATAGCTCAAAAGGAGAATATAATAATTTATTTAAAACTATTCGTTCTGTTGCTTTCTTTAACATAATTTGGTCTATTGTTATAGGATTTTTAGTTTTTTTTCTAGCTCCATACATAAGTCAATATGGTATAAAAGATGCAAGAACATTAAATGCTATTAAAGTAACTTGTCCTGCAATGGTATTTATTGCCCTTTCTAATATATTGAAAGGATTCTTTTATGGGACATCTAAAATTACAGTACCTGCTATTGTAGATATCTCCGAAAAAGCTATGAGAATTATAACTATCACTTTATTAATTTATATTTTCAAATCTCAAACATTATCATCTATTGTAACTTTAGCTTATGTATCACTGGCATTAGGAGAATTGCAAAGCTTATTATTATTATTTTGCTATTATAAATACACTAAAAAGAGAATGCCTTCTAGTAATGAAATACCTGAAAGTAGAGCTCAGCTAATTTTTAATGTATTAATAATATCTTTACCTTTATGTTTAAATGGATTTTTAGGAAATGCATTTTCAACAATTTCAACATTAATTGTGCCAAGACAATTAGTAGCATCTGGACTTGATTACAGTTCTGCTCTTAATCTAATTGGTAGGTTTAATGGAATGGCTTTAACTATAGTTACCTTTCCTCTTATAGTTGTTAATTCAATCAACACATTACTTGTTCCAGATTTATCTCAAACTATAAGTAGTGGTGATTATTATAATGCTTCTACAAGAATTAAGACTATTTTGAAAGTCGCATTTTTATTAGGTATGGCTACTACTATTATATGTCAGTTAATTCCTGATTCATTAGGTCAAATGTTTTTCCAAAGAGATGACTTAGGTCTATATATTAGGCTTTCTTCTTTATCAGCACCTATTTTCTTTGTAGCTAATACAATGTTTGGAATTTTAAATGGATTGAATAGACAAAGTATCATTTTAAGAAACTCTATAATTGTTTCTGTTACCGAAATATTATGCCTTTACTTCTTTACTGCAATACCAAGTATAAATATTTTCTCTTACATTATAACAATATTTATTACATCTACTCTAGGTTTAATAATAAACCTACATGAAGTAAAGAAACATATTGAATTAAATTTATCCATTTATAATATAATTATTTTTTCCCTTATAGGGATATTAGTTTATTTAATGTTAAATTTACTTACAACTAGATTGTTAGATGGTTTATTTTTAAGCAAAAATTTAATTATTATCACTTTAACCTTTGGTATTTTTGCATATCTAAGCAGATTTGGACTAGATGAAGATTAATATACTCAATAAGAAAAGCCTGAAATTTTCAGACTTTTCTTATTAATACTATTTGTATCCTATAGCTTTCTTTACTCTATTTCCAAAATCTTTATCAGCTTTTGGAAAATTAGCTATTACTCTATCTTGAATATCTTTTTTTACATCTTTCAAATCACAAACTATATTATAAAATTTATCATTTGATGCTTCTATTCCTGGAACTAAATTGGATGGTACAAATGCTGCTTGATTCGTCTCTTCAAAAAAGTTATCTGGATTTCTATCTAATGTCATTCTTTAAAACTTTTTATTGTACCTAAATCTGAATATAAAAAAGTAATCATATTTGTTGACTCAGGATTAAGGCCTATAAAATCCCAAAACCTATTTAAATCTGTTACTCCAGTATCTGGAGATGGTTTAAAGGCGTGAATCATATCTGGAAATTTAATAGCATCTCTTATAAAAAAAACTGGCAAATGATTTTCTACTAAATCATAATTTCCATCATCTGTGTAAAACTTTACTGCAAATCCCCTAGGGTCTCTTGCTGTGTCTACCGAACCCTCTGACCCTATAACAGTAGAAAATCTAACAAAGACAGGTACTTTTTTATTTTCTTCAGTAAAAACTTTAGCAATTGTATAATCTTTCATAGAATTTGTAACTTCAAAATAACCATGTGCTCCTGACCCTTTAGCATGCACTACTCTTTACGGAATTCTTTCACGATCAAATGCTGCAAGTTTATCAACTAAATTAGTATCTTTTAATAAAACCGGTCCATCTTCTCCAACTGTTAAGGAGCTAGTATCATTAAATATGGGTGCTCCAGTATCAGTATTTAGATTGCAGTTTTTTGATTCTCTTTTCCCTTTCATATACTCTCCCCAAAAAACATTTCTTATTTATATAATATTCAAATACTTACTTTTTAGTTAATACTAAAAAAGCTCATCATCTTACTATAAGATGATGAACTTCTAACAATTCTATTCTACATATTTTTTCTTAAAAATCTTGGTAATAAAGTAAATAATCTAGGTGAAATCATATCTAAATCTTTTTTGCTTATACCCCCAAAGAAAATTAAAGCAACTAAATATATCAATCCACCAACTCCTATAAGGATTAATACAATAAAACAAATTGTAATTCTTCCTCTTCCAATAATATTCATAATTCTATCAATTGGAATTCTACAAACAAAAATCCCTAAAGCCATAAGTGCTGAAGATATAGTAGGTATAATTGCTAATTTTAATATAGGAATTTTCATTTTAAAAATCCTTTTAAGTCTTCTATGATTTATAATTACAGGAACTAAAAATGCAAAAAAGCTTGCAAAAATTGCTCCTAATATATTTATATCTTTTATAGAAACCAAGAAATAATTAATAATAAATTTAATTACTATACTTAAAAAAGCTGTACTTAATACCAAATACACTTTATTAATACCTTGTAATATAATATTTTGAATTGCAGATATAGACATAAATATTAATACAACTGAACCATATTTCAATAACTCATATCCAGCTGTTGTATTAAATAGCATTAAGTATATTTCTTTACTTAACATAGATAACCCTACTGCTGCTGGTATAGTTATTAAATAAGTTATCTTAAAACTATACGCCATCTGAGCCTTTAATTCTTTTCTATTCCTTTGTGTATATGCTTGTATTATCTTAGGAAATATTGCAGCACTTAATGCTGTAACTAATGCAAAAGGTACATTCATTAATGTATTATAATAACCTAATACACCGTATAACCTTCTTGATTCTATATTTGAAAATCCTGCTGCAAGCAATCTTGATTTAACATTTATAGTATCAACAAGACTTCCTGCATTTTGCAATCCAGCTACCATTATTATTGGTACTCCGTAAAATAGAAGCTTCTTTAATATTTTTTTGTTACTTATATACTTTTCAGATTTATTTTCTATTTCAGCTTTTCCTTCATAGTCAAGTTTATCATACATTATTAATATGAATATTAAAGCTGCAATTGCTCCTATTGTAGTTCCTACTGTTCCACCTGCACTACCCCATTCAATACTAATTTGAATAAACACATATGCGAATATTAAACTTAATACTATATTAACTATTTGCTCAAGCACTTGAGATATCGCTAATGTTTTCATATCTTCTGTACCTTGCATATAACCTCTATATGTTGCTAATATACAACTAAAAAATACTGTAGGAGCTAAAAATCTTAATGATAAAGCTGCTTCTGACCACTCTGTTCCGGAAGCAATAATCTCAGCTAAAGCTATAAATGCTATTGTAATAATAGCACCTATAATAGCCAAGTATGTTCTTGCAACCTTCATAGCTCTTAAGGCATCTTCATGATGCCCTTGAGCTCTTAATTCTGATACAACCTTCGCAACTGCTGGTTGTGCTCCTAAACTAGTAATAGCTAATATAAAAACAAAATATGAATAACTTGCATTATATATTCCAATTCCATCTTGCCCTATAATAGCATTTAATAATGGTATATATGCCGCTGATAATACTTTAACAAGTATCCCTGCTACAGATAAGATAAGAAAACTACGACCTACTGACTTTTCTTCCATAACTTTCCCCTTTATACCTTCTTATATCGTAAATTTAAATACATCCTTCTTTATCTTCTTAAACATTGGTGGAAGTGATTCTGCTATTGTCTTATTTTTTAAATATTCTAGCTTTCCATCTGCTCCCTTAAATATAAGTTTATATGCATAAAGGAACTGATAATTCAATCCAAACTTATTATCAAAGAATGAATTTAACTTTCTATCTCCATATTTAAAATCACCTATTATAGGATTTCCTAAGTGACTTAAATGTGCTCTAATTTGATGACTTCTACCTGTAATAAGATCAATTTCAAGTAATGAATATGCTCCATTTGTTTGAACTGTTTTTACTTCCATAGAAATTTCTTTTGTATTAGGCTTCTTTTCATCATATACTTTTGATATGTTTTCATTTTCATTTTTTGAGATATAACCTTTATATATTCCGTCTTTGATTTTTCCTTTTACTAAAGCATTATAATATTTTTTTACCTTACCTTCTCTTATCATCTCATTCATTGTTCTTAATGATTCAAAATTCTTACCGAATATAACAACACCTGAAGTATTTCTATCTAATCTATTACATGGTGCTGGCGTAAATGTCTTTTCCTTCTCTGGTAAATAGTCACCTTTTCCATGTAGGTATGATAGTACGTAGTCAGTAAGTGAAGGTTGCGCACCTTTTTGGTCTGGATGAACTAAAACGCCAGGCCATTTTTCAACAATTAATATATTATCATCTTCATATGTAACCATAAGTCCACTATAATTTACTTTTATAAATGAATCTTCTTTCTTCTCTTGCTTACTTTGGATATATCTTATTTCAATAACATCTCCTAATTCTAGAGAATAATTTTCTTTTTTCTTTACTCCATTTACTCTTATATCACCTTTTCTTAATGCCTTAAATATAGCACTTAAAGGTACATCCTTTAAATATTTTCTCAAAAACTTATCTAGTCTTTGACCTGCCTCATTTGTTCCTATTTCAATTTTCAAAAAATCAACTCCTATATTATGTATATGAAACAACTCTTCTTTATTCAATCAGAGTTGTAAATTCATCTTGCTAAATCAAAGATTTAGAGATTCATTTATGAAACAACTCTTCTTTATTCAATCAGAGTTGTAAATTCATCTTGCTAAATCAAAGATTTAGAGATTCATTTATGAAACAACTCTTCTTTATTCAATCAGAGTTGTAAATTCATCTTGCTAAATCAAAGATTTAGAGATTCATTTATGAAACAACTCTTCTTTATTCAATTAGAGTTGTAAACTTATATTTCTTAGACAATTTCCCATTATATTAGATTAATATTATTTTTTTAAGTTGTCAAATAATTTATAGCAACCTCACATTGAATTGCTACTCCAATAGGTAATGCATCTTCATCTATGTCAAATAAACTATTATGTGCTGGATGTATTATTCCTTTTTCTTCATTTCTAATTCCTAAAAAATAAAATACTGATGGTACTTCATTTGCAAAATAAGCGAAGCTTTCTACTCCTAACTTAGGATTCTTTTGTAACTTAACATTTTCAGCTCCTATAATGTTTTTTGCAGAATCCTCTAATATTTTTACCATATTATCATCATTATACAAACATGGATATGATTCCTCTATTTCAATCTCTGCACTCCCCCTAAAAGTTGTACACACACCATTTACAATTTCTTTTAATCTTACTTTTGCAAACTCTCTATCTTCATTTGTCATAGTTCTTATTATTCCACCTAATTTCACTTCATTAGGTATTATATTTTGTGCTGTTCCACCATGGATACTACCAATTGTTACAACCGCTGGATTAACAGGTTTTATCTCCCTACTAACTATGCCTTGCAGAGAAGTAACAACATGACTTGCCATAACTATTGGATCAACAGCTGTATCAGGATAAGCTCCATGTCCACCTGAACCTTTTATTGTGATATTAAAGGGATTAGATGCGGCATTTACCGTTCCTCTTCTAACCATTATCATTCCTACATCTAATGTTTCTTCAACATGTAATCCACACATAACATCTACAGTAGGATTCGTTAAAACACCTTCTTCTATCATTACTCTCGCTCCACCAGTAGTTTCCTCTGCTGGTTCAAATATTAACTTTACAATCCCATTAAATTTATCTTTATTTTTATTTAATAACTTTGCTACACCTAATAAAATTGTAGTATGTCCATCATGTCCACATGCATGCATCTTTCCACTAACCTTTGATGCATAACTACAACTTTTTTTATCCTGCATTGGTAATCCATCAATATCTGCTCTTAAGCCAATTACCCTATTATTTTCACCTTCTTTAGTACCTTTTATAATACCACATACACCAGTACCAGCAAATTCTTTAAATTCTATACCTTCTTTTGCTAAAAAATCTTTTATAAATTTAGATGTATTAGTTTCTTCAAATCCCAATTCTGGATATTGATGCAAGGTCCTTCTTATTTCTATTAATTCATCTTTAATATCGTTTGCTTCCATATCAAAACTTTTCATAAACTAAAAACTTCTCCCCAAAAAAATTTACAGGCTTATACTAAAAATATAAGCCTATTTAGATTAATTATATATTATGCATTACTTTTATTCAATTAATTTGATAATCTATCTCATTTTTTATAAGTCTATCTTAACATTTTTTCTAATTCATATAGTCTAAATCTTTCTGGTTGTTGAAACTCTGCACCTGATGCTCTTTTTTCTATAAGCTTTTTATACTCCTCAAATTGTGCATCTCCTAGCTTTTTTCTTATTACATTTAACTCACACTCTTGAATATATTCTCTCTCTTCTTGAGACAGCACCATATATTGATTTAATTTCGAAATTATTTGATTTAAGTTTTCTTTCTCTTCTGTACTAATTAAATCATCATTTTTTTCAATAAATGCCTCTATTTTTTTTCCTTCTTCAGGTGAAAAAGCAAATGTTGACTCTATAAAACTATTTAAACTTAAATTAGTAATAATCATAAATAAAAGTATCTTTACATATTTTCCATACTTACGCATAATAAATCCACCTTTTACAAAAGATTTTATATACTTATTATTACCCTTTTACAGAATATTAATTAATATTACTTAATTAATATTATTAAGTTATTCTCTATTAATACTCTTAGTGAAAAGCTTCTCAAAATTCCCTCTTTAAAATCTAAAGTTATTTTATCTCCTTCTATAGACTTGACCTTACCATCTCCATATTGTCTATGATAAACAGTATCTCCTATTTTAATTCCATAATCTTCAACACTACTTTCCTCTTCTAATCCACTCTCCAAAATAAATCTAGATACATCACCAAATTTACCTCTAATAGTTTTAGGTGAAAATACATAAAGATTTTTAATAGCTCTTGTAATAGCAACATAGAAAAGTCTTCTTTCCTCTTCTAAATTATCTTCTATTGATGATTTATGTGGAATTGTTTCTTCTACACAGTTAATAATAAATACATTTTTAAACTCCATTCCCTTAACACCATGTATTGTACTAAGAATTACACCATCCTGAACTACTTTGCTTTTCTCTATTTCTTCTTTAACATTATCTACATGAGCCAAAAATTCTGTTATATTTCTAAATCCCTCTATTGCTCCTTTAAATTCTTCCAACACATCTTCTAAATCACTAAAATTTTGATTAAATTTACTTGCATATTCCCTTAAATAATCAATATATCCTAATGAAGATATTATATATTGTACAGCACTTCCCAATGAAATCTTATTAAGATATGCAATATCCTTCTTTAAATCATCTAATTTTTTTGCTTGAAATGGCGCAGTATCACTTTTATCTATAAGAATATCAAATACATTTTTATATTCTTTATAATTTCCTACATAACTTAAGTTACTTTTGCTAATATACCTAAATGGTTTATTTATTATAAAATTAAAAGCCTCTCTATTATACGGGTCTATTGATAGTATTAAATAATTTATTATATCTTTACATATAAAGTGCTCAAAAAAATTATATCCCTTATCTAATAAAACAAAGGGTATTTTTCTTCTTGTAAAAGTATCTATCAAACTTCTTGCTTCCATATTAGTTCTGTATAATATAGCATTATTACTATATTCTTCACCAACAAAACTTTTAACGATATTTACAATTTCCTCACCTTGTAAAAACTCATTATAAGGTTTCATAAATTTTACAATTCCTTTTTCAGATTCAAATGATAATATCTCCTTATTATTTCTACCCAAATTATTAGAAATTAGCTTTTTAGATATATCAATTATATTCTTTTTGCTTCTATAGTTTGTTGACAAATATACCTTTTCCCCATTAATAAAAGATTTATCAAACTCCACCATATATTCAGGTTTAGATCCCCTAAATGAATATATACATTGATCTTCATCTCCTACAGCAAATAGTTCATTTCCATCATTTATCATTTTTAAAAATTCTACTTGTAACTCGTCACAATCTTGGAATTCATCAACTAAAACATACTTAAACAGACTCTTATATTTACTTAATATATTAGAATTATTTTTAAATAAATATAATACTCTTACAGATAAATCATCAAAATCCCAAAGCTGTTCTTTTTCCTTTTGTTTTTCATATTGTTCATAGCATTCCTTAAAAATCTCCATAGACATTGATGGTGAAAACTCTTCTAATTTCCCTAATGATGTTTTAAACAATGATATATTATTTAAGACATCTCTAACTTTATCATCATTTACGTCATCAAAATATTTTCCTAATACACTTTTTACTATTCCATGCCCTTTGCCACCATCTATTATTTTTATATCAAAACCCTCCCTAAGTAAAATTTTATAAAACAAACCATGGAAAGTTCCAAAAAACGGAGCTATGTCCTTTTTAAAAATATTTTTGTATCTTGATTTCATATTTTCAGCTGCTGCTCTAGTAAATGTTATAACAATTATATTCCCAACCTTTACTTTTCTTTCTTCAATAAGATGATTGACTCTATTTATTATAACCGTTGTTTTTCCACTACCCGGAGCTGCTACTACCAATGTATTTTTACCTTTAATATTAATTGCTTTCATTTGGTAATTATCTAATGCTATCTTCATATGTTCTCCTTAAATTTAATATACTTTAATTATTACCACTATTATAATATAAATAACTATATTGTAATAATTTATATATAGATGTACAATATCTTTAGGTATTTTTCAATAAAGGAGATAAAAATGGAAAATTTAATGAGATTTGATGTTACTAATGAGAGAAATCTTACAATGCTTGTGGATTTTTATGAATTAACAATGGCTAATGGATATTTTAATAAAGGAGTACAAAATAGAATCGCATACTTTGATATGTACTTCAGAAGAGTACCTGATGGTGGTGGATACTGCATCATGGCTGGAGTTGATCAACTTATTCAATACTTAAACAATTTATCATTTACTGAAGGCGATATTAAATATTTAGAGGAAAAAAATATTTTTTCAAAAGAATTTTTAGATTACTTAAGAAACTTTAAGTTCGAATGTGATGTTTGGGCTATTCCTGAAGGAAATCCTGTTTTCCCTAATCAACCTTTAGTAACAGTTAGAGGTCCTGTTGTACAAGCTCAATTTGTAGAAACAATGATACTTTTAACTATAAATCATCAAACCTTAATAGCTACTAAAGCAAATAGAATTTGTAGAGCAGCTAATGGTAGAACAGTTATGGAATTTGGTTCAAGACGTGCACAAGGTTATGACGGCGCTATATATGGTGCAAGAGCTTCTATAATAGGTGGTTGTGACTCTACTGCTTGTACAATTGCTGACAAATACTTTAATGTTCCTGCGGTTGGTACAATGGCGCATAGCTGGGTTCAACTATTTGATACTGAATATGAAGCCTTTGAAGCTTGGGCTCAAACATATCCTGACAATTGTTCTTTATTAATTGATACTTATAATGTACTTAAATCTGGATTACCTAACGCTATTAAAGTTTTTGATGAAGTTCTAAAGCCACTTGGAAAAAGACCACAAGGAATAAGAATTGATTCTGGAGATATAACATACTTAACTAAAAAATGCAGAAAAATACTTGATGAGGCCGGTTATAGCGATTGTAAAATAATTGTGTCTAACTCTTTAGATGAACATATAATAAGAGACGTTTTATCACAAGGAGCTTGTATTGATGCATTTGGTGTTGGTGAAAGATTAATTACTGCAAAATCTGAACCTGTATTTGGTGGTGTTTATAAACTTGTAGCTGTTGAAAAAGATTCTACAATAATTCCTAAAATAAAGATTAGTGAAAATAGCGAAAAAATTACTAATCCTGGTTTCAAAAAAATATATAGATTATTCGATAAAAATACTAACACTGCAATAGCTGATATTATTTCTCTAAATAACGAAAAAATAGATGAAAATTCTGAACTTGAAATTTTCCATCCAATTCATACATGGAAAAGGAAAAAAATTAATAATTTCTATGCAAAAGAATTATTAGTTAAAATTTTCGAAAATGGTGAACAAGTCTACTCTTCACCTTCAGTATTAGAAATCAAGGAATTTTCTAAACAAGAAACATCTAAATTATGGCCTGAAATTTTAAGATTTGAAAATCCTCATACTTATTATGTGGACCTTTCGCAAGAGCTTTGGAATTTAAAACAAGAGCTTTTAATGGAAAAAGATCACTAAAAAATTTAATAGTCACTGATACTTTGTTTCAGTGACTATTATACTTACTCATCTTTATATCCAACATATGCTGGAATTATATAATCCAAATTTGTATCTTGTGAATACATAAAATCATCATCAATAATTTCTTTGAAAACAACTTTCTCTCCTACTAAATGCTCAACAAAAGGGCAAATTTCATTGTGATTTTTAGCCGGACTCATTGGACATTCATTACTACAACTTATCTTCTCCTTCTTACTTGACCAAAATGGACATTTACTCATAACCCATACCCCCACTTTATCTGAAAACGAAATCATAAGCCTATTATATACTATTTTTATACATAATTAAACCCTTATCCCATTTTTGCAATGTTTTATACTATTTATTTATAATATAACATATTTTTTCATTAAATCAATATTTTTATATTTTTTTGATAAAAAAATATCAATTTCCTCATAGAAGAAATTGATATCCTAAAACTATATATTCTATTTTTTAATAGCAGAGTTTTTAACAACTGATATTTTTATTATTTCATTTTGGAATGCTTTTAATAAAGCTTTTTCTAAAACTTTTTGTTGATCAAAGTTTTCGATATCTCTACATTCGGCAAAAACTTTATTTAATTCACCATCAACATTAGTATATGTTAATGTAACATAAGGCTTATCATATTCAACCTTTACTATTTTTAATCCCCAAGAAATTTGAGCATAATCACCCTCAAGCGTTAACTTAGTTAAAGATTTTAATTTTTCATTTTCAGCATTTGGATCATTAATTATTAATAACTCATCGCCAACTTTATATTTTGCCATATAATTTCTCCTCCTTAATATCTACACTAATTACAAATTATATTTTATGCAACTCATATAATAAATATGTAATTCTTACTCTTCTTATAAAATATCATAATTTGTATAAATTTACAATGAAATATTTCTGAATTTTCTTTCTTAATTGATAAATATTATTGACAGATAATTATAATTTTTAATATAATATTATTAAATAAATATAGGAAGGTGTACCTTATGGACGATATAATTCTAACTTTTAAAGAAAAAAAACTAAAATTAACACCTCAAAGATTAGCAGTTTACCAATATCTAAAAAGTACTAGTGAACATCCTTCTGCCGAAACTATTTATAAAGCTTTACAACCAAATTATCCTACTATGAGTCTTGCAACGGTATATAAAACTTTAAAAACTTTAGTAGAAATTGGTCTTATACAAGAAATCAATATTGGTGAAGGTAATTTTAGATATGATGGAAATTGCAGCGAACATGGCCATATTCAATGTATTAACTGTGGTAAGGTAGATGATTTACATGATATGGATTTCTCTCCTCTAAATAAGATGGTTGAGGAAAACACACATTATAAAGTTAAATGGAATAAACTTTTCTTTTATGGTCTATGTAAAGATTGTCAGTAGAATCCTCTACTGGCTTTTTTTATTTTATAGACGTATTTATTATATAGTATCTTCATATACTTAACTGAGGTGATACTATGTTCAATTTTATAACAGTAAAAAAGAATACTTTTATAGCTTTCATTATAATAATTTTTATAATATGTGTAAGTATAACAACTATAATTAATACATATTCCAAAAACACAGAAACTCTATCTAATAAATCTTTGGAAAACAATAAGGAATATGACTTTGATTCCGATGGTGAAAATGATCAATTAACAATTATTTCAACTAATTCGACCTACTCAATAAAAATCAAAAATTCTATTGGTGAAATATTATTAAAGAGTAATGAATTTGATTACTCTTTAATAGATATAACTTCTTCTTGCAATATAAATATTTCCTACATAGATTTAAATCGAAATAAAATTCCTGAACTAATTATTAGCGGTTTTAAAAATAATAAACCTACTTTTTATATATTCCAATGGAAAGATAATACTTTTCAAGAAGTTCTTTTTTCGCAAAATAATATTTTAGGAATTTTAGATTATAACAATTCAAGAACCCCCAAAATATATATAACTAATTCAACTACAGGTGATAAAGGTACTAATGGATATATATTAAATGCTAATTCAATAAAAGATATTACATTTAGCAATCCAACAATCCCATCCTTAGGTAACATTCAAACACTTATTAACCTTATTGAAGCTGATTATGAACTAGACGATGCTCCAGATATATTTACTGCATATATTCCAAGCGAAGAACTAGGAATCTTATGGAATTTAGATAAATCTACTTATCGCTATTCTTTTCAAAAAGGTTATTTCTATGATATATCATGGGATGATTCAGGAAGAGCAACTTCAATATATTGGATACTTTCATTTGAAAAAGTTAATTTTATTGATTCAGACAGCAGCCCTAAAGAGCTTACTATGTATGTAAAAGCAGAACTAGAGGAGTCAGATGAATATAAAATATCTTCCATAATAAAAAACTAAATAAAAGGCCGCTAAAAAAGCGGCCTAAAAGGGGGATGGGGGGGTTTAGCTTCAATGAAGATTTCTCTTCATTAGCTATAGGAGAATACTCTCCGGTACAGTAATAGTATTAACCTTTCTGCCGATTTTATTCATATATTACTACTAATAATATTAATCATCAAAAGCCCCATCATTATACATCAAAATAATCTTATCTATAAAAGCTCCTCTTTCTCCATTTACAATACTTCTAATAGCCTTTAACATTTGCATATTCTCATCATTCCTATCAATATTCTCATCTAAAATACTATTGTTAACACTCTTAGTTTCTTCCTCTTGATCTTTATGGTCCACTTCTTTATTCACATTGCTATTATTACTACTTTGATTCATAGAAGTTGCCATTGGATTCATATTTCCCATTATATTTCCTAAATTTAAATTATTAAAATCAAATCCTTGTGTATTCATAGATTGCAACAAACTATTTATTTGACTCATATCTATATTTCCGAACATACTGCTTAATAATTGATTAGGATTTATTCCAAATGGTCCATTATTATATGTTTGTCTATTATTCATAGTATTATTGGCATTATTAATATTTGCATTATTTCTATTTTCACTTGCAACTTCACTCCTAGTATTGCCTCTGCTCTTATGCTTACGCTTGGACATATAGCTTCCTCCAATTAATTTCTTTATTCCATTATATGTAATTAAATAATATATGTTTATAAATTAAGACATTTTTTTGGAGGGTCATAAGACCCTCCATCCTCTTAACTAGCAGCAACAGTTACTTTCACAGCAGCAATTGTTTCCTACGTTTCCTGCATTACCATATCCTCCAAATAGGCTGCCATAGGATCCACCACATAGTAAGAATAATAAGATTATTAAATATGAACAGTTGTTATTAAGAAGTCCTGAACCACAAGCAATTAGTAAGAATATAATTGGTGCTACACAATTGTTTAATCCACCAAATATATTTCCACAGCATCCACCATTATTTGCTACAGCATTATTGCAGCAGCAAGGTTCACAACAAGGTTCACAACAACATTTATTGTGTTTTTTCTTTGACATAACTATTCCTCCTTCCTACTAAATTATATTAGGTTACCACAAGATGCGAAATTGTTACCGCAAGATCCGAAATTGTTACCACATCCGAAGCTACCATTACATAAGAATAGGATAACTAGTAAGAATAAATATCCTCCACCACAATTTCCTAATCCACCAAAGAAACCATTATTTCCATAGTTTCCAGAATTTCCACAACAGCAGTTATTATTTGTGTTGCAGCAGCATCCTGTATTTCCGCCATATCCACTATTTCCGCCTTGTCCAGCGTAGAATAGAATTAATAATATCCATATCCAGCTTCCAAAGCCACATCCACAGCCGCAATTATTGAAGCCTCCAAAGCAGTTACAACTTGAATCAGTTGGAGGACAGCTTGGACATTCAATGTCATTTAATTCATCAATCATATCTTGCATACTAGGCATATTAACATTCCTCCTAAGGATTTGATTTTTTTTGTTTTTATACTATATACTATTCTTCTCAATGTTATTTGACACTATTTTTATCTTTATAATGATATTTTCTCTTAAAATTTATTAATTTTAATTTTCATGTCTCCCTAACATTTTCTCCTCTCTACTAATTATTCTAAATCCATCTTAAATGTGATAAATATTATCAAAATAAAATAGCTACCCACATCTGGGTAGCTATTTTACTAAACTTGAGCCTCTTCTGATAAATCTTCAAATATATTATCTATTAACTCATCTTTACCTTTTTTATTTAAAGATGAGAAGAAATAAAATTTATCAGTACTTCCAAGGCCTAATGTCTCTTTTATTAATTTTCTACTCTTAGCAAGATCATTATTAGAAAGCTTATCACTCTTTGTTGCAATAACTATACAATCATAATCAAAATGCTTTATCCATTCATACATCATAATATCATCTGCTGTAGGCTTATGTCTTGAGTCAACTAATAATATAACTCTCTTTAACTCTTCCCTATCTGTCAGATACATCTCTATAGTTTTTCCCCAACTTTCCTTTTCCTTTTTAGACACCTTAGCATATCCATATCCAGGTAAATCTACTAGATAAAAATCATCATTTATCAAGAAAAAGTTTATAAGTCTTGTCTTACCAGGTGTTTGAGATACCTTAGCAAGTTTTCTTCTGTTTGTTAAAGCGTTTATTATAGAACTCTTACCTACATTAGATCTTCCAACGAAGGCAATTTCATTTCTACCGTCAATTGGATATTGATTTCTCTTAACAGCAGATATAATAAACTCAGATTTTTTAATTATCACTTTTATCAACTCCGATTAATGCATTTTTTAATACCTCTTCAACATTATCAGCAAATATTAAATTTAACTTACCTTTAATTGATGATGGTATTTCATCTACATTCTTTTTATTTTCTTTTGGTAAAATAATAGTATCAATTCCTATTCTATGTGCAGCTAAACACTTTTCTTTAACGCCACCTATAGCTAATACTCTTCCCGTTAAAGTAACTTCTCCAGTCATAGCTATATTTCCTTTTACCTGCTTTTTAGATAAAGCAGATACTAACGCAGTAACTAATGTTACACCTGCTGAAGGACCATCCTTTGGAACTGCTCCTTCTGGTACATGAATGTGAATATCATTTTTCTTATAGAAGTCAGAGGCTATTCCATATTTATCACTATTAGCTCTTACATAACTATAAGCAGCCTTAGCTGATTCTTGCATTACTGAACCTAATTGACCTGTTAATTCAAGTTTACCATTTCCTTTCATAACAGCTACTTCAACCGGTAATGTATCTCCACCATATGCTGTCCAAGCAAGACCAGTAACAACTCCTATTTTATCTTTTTTTTCTTCATTTTCAAACTCAAATACAACAGGACCTAGATATTTCTCTAACTTACTTGAAGAAACTGTTAAACTTTTCTTTTTGCTCTTAATTAACTCGGTAATAGCTTTTCTAATTACTTTATTAATTTGTCTTTCTAAAGTTCTAACACCTGATTCTCTAGTATATCCATTTACTATCTCTTTTATAGTATTATCTGAAATTTTTATTGTTTTTTCATCAATTCCATACTCTTCCATAGCCCTCTTAAGCAAATGATTTTTAGCAATATGGAATTTCTCTTCATAAGTATACCCTGAAACCTGAATTATTTCCATTCTATCAAGCAACGCTCTAGGAATAGTATCTAATGAATTTGCGGTAGTAATGAAAAGAACATTAGATAAATCAATAGGAACTTCCATATAGGCATCTCTAAATGTTTTATTTTGATTTTGATCTAAAACTTCTAATAAAGCATCAGCTGGATTACCTTTATAGTCTGCACTTAATTTATCAATTTCATCTAATAAAATCAATGGATTATTTACTTTAGCTTCTTTTAAAGCATAAACTAGTCTTCCTGGCATTGCACCAATATAAGTTCTTCTATGACCTCTTATTTCAGCTTCATCACGAATTCCTCCTAAGGAAATTCTTACAAATTTTTTATTCAAAGATTTAGCTACTGATTTAGCTATAGAACTCTTCCCTACCCCTGGAGGACCAACTAAACATAAAATAGGACCCTTTAAAGACTTAGTATATTGTTTTACGGCTAGATACTCTAAAATTCTTTCTTTAACTTCTTCCAATCCATAATGCTCTTCATCAAGTATCATCGAAGCTTTTTCTATATCAAAGGAATCCTTAGTAGACTTATTCCAAGGTAGTGCAACCATCCAATCTAAGTAACTTCTAATGTTATTTCCATCACTTGAATTAGATGATTTCAATCTTGATAACTCGTATTCTGCTTTTTCCTTCACTTCTTTTGGCATTTTAAGCTTCTTTAATTGATTACTGTATTTATTGAACTCTCTCTTTTCTTCATCTTCTCCAAGCTCTTCTTGAATAGCCTTAATTTGTTCTCTCAGGAAATATTCCTTATTACTTTTATCAATCTTAGTTTTTACTTTGTTACCTATCTCTTTTTCTATTTCAACTATTTGTATTTCCTCATCAATGAAAACAAGTAATTTTTCTATTCTCTCATGAACATCAATAGTTTCTAATATTAACTGCTTCTTTTCATCCTCTAACTGTATATATGCAGCAATTAAATCTGTAACTTTTCCTAAATTTTTTTCCTGCTCCATCATTTGAAGAACTTTACTATCGTCACCTTCTGTTGCATGTATATATGCTGCAAATGCTTTACCAAGTTGATTTCTAAATGCTAAATCTTCATTAGTTTCAACACTTCTTTCAGCTTCTGATATTTTTTCAACAACCCCTCTTAAGTGATTATCTTTTTCTTCAAACTCTAATAATGTAGCTCTCTCTATACCTTCAACTAAAACTCTTGTAGTTCCTTTTGGAAGTTTAAGTATTTGTTTTATTTTGCATATAGTCCCTATTGAGTACATGTCCTCTTTTTCAGTTGGTAATTCAACCTCAGGATCTTTTTGCGTAACTAAAAATATTTTACCCTCTTGTAACATTGCTTCTTCAAGTGAAGCAATAGACTTTTCTCTACCAATATCAAAATGTATAATCATATTGGGAAAAATAGTAATACCCCTAAGAGGAATTAACGGTAATAAAATTGAATCTGTATTCATTTTCCCCCTCCATTCTAAATATCATCTTATTAATACATTTAACTTTTCTATTATACACATAAACACGCTTTTTTTCAACTTTATACTCAAAATAACTAAACTGTTCGTTAGAGCTTGAATGCCGTGATGACGAAAATTAATGATATTCCCTACAGAAATTGTGTAAATTTCCTCCGATAATATCATTAATTTTTCTCTATCACTAGCTTTTAAGCTAAAAGATACAATTTTATGCGGTAACCACCTTAAAAGAAAAAATTTGTAGCACAAAACATTAACTATAAAGTGACACGTTATAAGCAAATACATCGAAAAAGAAAAAATGAAATATTAATTTGGAGGGAACATTGAAATTGAACCGTAGAATTTAATAATTGATGAAATAAAGTTGCGTTAAGAAGTTTTTACTGTTTGAGCGAAGTAAGTTTAAAAACTTTAGCAAACTTTACTGAATCAATTATATAAATTCTAGGTGAAAATTTCACTTTTCCCGGAAAATAAATATTTCATTTTTTCGACTCCATGTGGTGCTCAATATCATTCAATTACTCTTTTCCTTTTGCTGATAAGATATCTATTTTAGAATTTAGAGCATCTATTATACACAAATCTAACACCTCTTTAATATGTTTAACTTTAATTATTGATATTCCATCGTATTCACAAAAGCTGTCATTCCAATTTGCCTCTGGGATTAACACTCGTGTTGCCCCTGCTTTTTTAGCTGCTAATATTTTTGCATTAACGCCCCCAATAGGATTAACCGCACCTAGAAGACTTATTTCTCCAGTCATTGCAACTTTACTGTCAATAGGCTTTTTTACTATAGCACTATAAACAGCACTAGCAATTGCTATTCCAGCAGATGGTCCATCCACTGGAATTCCACCTGGTATATTTATATGAATATCATACTGTTCACATTTTAAATCAAAAATATTGTTTAAAGCTGTTAATACATTTTGTATTGAGGAGTATGCTGTACTTTTTCTCTTAATTTTTCTATTATTCATGGTAATCTCTTCTTCTTCAATAATTCCAGAAATTTTAAGCTCGCCTTTTCTATCTGCTATCTTTCTAGCTGTAGCTTCAATTTCCATTAATATCCCTATATTAGCTCCATGTACTGCTAATCCATTAACCACTCCAATTTGAGATTTCTCAGGAACTCTTATCTCTGGTATTTCAGTATATTGACCATTTTCAATAACCCATTTTATATCATCTTCCGTAATATTTTCTCTATCTTCATTAATAGCAATTCCTGCACATAACTGAACCAAATTAACTACTTCTCTACCATTAGAGCAATGTCTACTAATAATATCCAATCCTTTATCTGTACTCTTTAATCCAACACGCTCTATAGCCCTACTTCCTATCTCTCTTATTTCATCAGCCTGTAACCCCTTAAAAAATACTTCTACACATCTAGATCTTATAGCAGGAATAATTTCTTCAGGGCTTCTAGTTGTTGCACCTATAAGCCTAAAATCTGCTGGTAATCCATTATCAAATATTTCTTTTATAAAAGTAGGCATATTAGGATCTTCTGAACTATAATATGAACTATCTAAAAATACTTTTCTATCCTCTAACACCTTCAATAATTTATTCATTTCTATAGGATGTAATTCACCTATTTCATCTATAAACAATATTCCACCATGAGCTTTTGTAACAGCTCCTGGTTTAGGTTGCGGTATTCCTGCTACCCCTAAGGCTCCAGCCCCTTGATAAATAGGATCATGAACTGAACCTATTAAAGGATCTGCTATACCTCTTTCATCAAATCTCATAGTTGTAGCATCAATTTCAACAAATTTGGCATCTCTTTTAAAAGGCGACTTTTCCTTTTTTTTAGCTTCTTCTAATACTAATCTAGCTGCAGCTGTTTTTCCTATTCCAGGCGGTCCATAAATAATAACATGTTGGGGATTAGGACCACATATAGCAGCTTTCAATGCTTTTATCCCTTCTTCTTGTCCTATAATATCATCAAAGTTAATTGGTCTACTCTTCTCTGTTAAAGGTTCTGTTAACTTGACTCTTCTCATTTTAAGAAGTTTTTCCATTTCCTTCTTATTTTCTTTATCTACTACTACCGTTCTAGAATGATTCGCTTTATTACTATTAAATAAATATATTATAAATAGAATCATCATTATAAATTGTAGGATTATCATTATTTCATTCATAAAGTTCTACCCTCCACTTTTACAAACTCTATTTCTATTATTAACCTTTAATAATTGTATTATTCCATAATTAGTGGTAATTAATTATAATTTTTCTAGTAGAACTAATAATAAAAAAGTAAAAACAAAAACACCTCTAGAAATCTAGAGGTGTTTTATTATGCGGTTTCCATACCTTTTCTTTTTTTAGTTTTTTTAGATTTTAAAACTGGTCTAACTTCATTTTCACCTAATCTTACTAATTCGGGTAATTGCTTAGATTTAATCGTTGCTTCAGTAATAATAACTTTACTTATATTCTCGTCCGATGGAACATCAAACATAACATCAATCATTATATCTTCCACAATTGCTCTTAATCCTCTAGCACCAGTTTTTCTTGCGATAGCTTCATCTGCAATAGCCTTAAGTGCATCCTCAGTAAACTCTAATTCTACATTGTCAATCTCAAATAACTTATTATATTGTTTAACTAATGCATTTTTAGGTTGACTTAAAATATTAATTAAAGCATCTTGATCTAAAGATTCTAAAGAAACTACCATAGGTAATCTTCCTACAAACTCTGGTATTAATCCAAACTTTAATAAGTCTTCTGGAAGAATATTTTTTAGAGCTTCTCCTACATCTTTAGTTTCCTTAGATTGAATTTCAGCACCAAATCCCATTGTGCTTACTCTTGTTCTCTTTTGAATTATTTTCTCTATACCATCAAAAGCTCCACCACAAATAAATAATATATTTGAAGTATTAATTTGAATAAATTCTTGATGCGGATGCTTTCTTCCACCTTGTGGGGGAACAGAAGCTGTTGTTCCTTCCAAGATTTTTAATAAAGCTTGTTGAACTCCTTCTCCTGAAACATCTCTAGTTATAGATGGGTTCTCAGATTTTCTAGCAATTTTATCTATCTCATCTATATATATTATTCCTTTTTCTGCTTTCTCAACATCATAATCAGCATTTTGGATTAGCTTAAGTAAAATATTTTCAACATCTTCACCTACATATCCTGCCTCTGTTAAAGTTGTTGCATCAGCTATTGCAAACGGAACATTTAAAAACTTAGCCAATGTTTGAGCTAATAATGTTTTACCTGATCCTGTTGGTCCTAATAATAATATATTACTCTTTTGAAGTTCAATATCATCATCTATCATATTAGCTTTAACTCTTTTATAATGATTGTAAACAGCAACTGATAGTGCTTTTTTTGCCCTATCCTGCCCAATTACATATTGATCTAAATATGCTTTAATTTCTGTTGGTTTTGGTAATGCTGTAGTATCTAATTCTACATTGTCTTCAAATTCATCTTGAATTATGTCAGAACACAAATCTATACACTCATCACATATATACACCCCAGGTCCAGCAATTAACCTTTTTACTTGATCTTGATTTTTACCACAAAATGAACATTTTAATTGCTTTTTATCTTCAAATTTAGCCATAACATCACCTCACTTTGGCTCATCCCGCCAAAAATTAATTATTTTTTGTTTTTAACAATAACTTCGTCGATTAATCCAATATTTAATGCTTCATCTGCACTCATGAAATTATCTCTTTCACACATTTGAACCATAGTTTCATAATCAACTTTTCCATTAGTAGACTCTGCCATTGTTCTAGTTAAAGTTTCTTTTATCTTTAATATTCTTCTAGCATGAATATCAATATCAGTAGCTTGACCTTGGAATCCTCCTAATGGTTGGTGAATCATTATCTCACTATTTGGAAGCGCGAATCTCTTGCCTGGAGCTCCACTTGACAATAAGAATGCTCCCATAGAAGCGGCCATACCAATACAAATTGTACTTACATCACATTTTATATATTGCATAGTGTCATAAATAGCCATTCCTGAAGTAATTGAACCACCTGGACTATTTATGTAAAGATAAATATCCTTGTCAGGATCTTCACTTTCTAAGAATAGTAATTGAGCTACTACTAAATTAGCAGTAACATCATTAACCTCACCACTAAGCATTATAATTCTATCTTTTAAAAGCCTTGAAAATATATCGTAAGACCTTTCTCCTCTTCCTGTTTGCTCTACAACATATGGAATATAATTGCTCATATTTGCATTCCCTCCTTTTCTCTTTAAAACCCTTCTTACTTTATAATATATCCAACTAATCAAAAGTAATTATATTAAAATTATATAAAATTTACTTTATTTTGTTAAAGAAATATTTTAATAATTGCCAGAATTTCTCCTGGCAATTAATATAAGACTATTTATTGTTTTCAAGTAATAATTTCATTGTTTTATTTGTAATAACATCAGCTCTTAATGCAGCTTGTTGGCTTTGCATTAATAAATCAACCATTTTTTCATCTTCTGATGCAGCGTACATTTTAGCAACTTCTACAGCTTTTGCCTTTATTTCTTCTTCAGTTGCTTCAATATTTTCAGCTTTTTCTATAGCTTCTAATACTAGATCTACTTTTACTTTAGTTTGAGCATTAACTCTCATGTATTCTCTCATCTTCTCTTCATCAGTTCCTGTGAATTGGAAGTATTGTTCTAAACTTAACCCTTGATATTGTAATCTTTGTTGTAAGTTTTGAACCATCTTATCTACTTCTTTTTCTACCATAACTTCTGGAATTTCAACTTTAGCATTTCCAGCTACAGCAGTAATAACAGCTTCTTCAAATTCTCTTTCAGCTCTTTCAGCATTAGCATCTTCTAATTTTTTAGTTACATCAGCTTTTAAATCAGCTATAGTATCAAACTCAGATGTTTCTTTAGCAAATTCATCATCTAATTCTGGTAATTCTTTAACCTTTATTTCTTTTATAGTAACTTCAAATTTAGCTGGTTTTCCGTTTAATTCTTCTTTTCCATAGTTTTCTGGGAAAGTAACATTAACTTCTACTGTATCATTTACTTTAGCTCCAACTAATTGTTCTTCAAATGTATCAATGAAAGTCTTTGATCCAATTTCTAAAGAATAGTCATTTCCTTCTCCACCTTGGAATGCTTCTCCATCAACATATCCTTTGAAGTCAATAACAGCTATATTTCCATTTTCAACTGTTCCTTCTTCTTTAGTTTCAACTCTAGCATTCTTTTCTTGCATTTCTTTAAGTTTCTTTGAAACTTCTTCTTCAGTTACTTCGTAAGTCTTCTTTTCTATTGATAACCCTTTGTATTCACCTAATTCAACTTCTGGGTAAACAGTAACTTCTGCAGTGTAAACGAAGTCTTTACCTTCTCCAACTTCAACTACATCTATCTTTGGATAGTCTACTGGTATTATATTGTTTTCTTTTAATACTTCACTGTATGATCCTTCTATTGCAAAGTTAACTGCATCTTCTAAAAGAACTTCTATTCCATAATATTTTTTAACCACATTCATAGGAACTTTTCCTTTTCTGAATCCTGGTACATTGAAATTCTTAACATTTTTCTTATAAGCTCTTGTTAAAGCTGCATCAAATTTTTCTGCTTCAACCTTTACTTCAAATTTAACGATATTTACATCGATTTTTTCCATTTTAGCTTCCATTGTATATTCCTCCTAAAAAAGTATCTCTTGTTTGATTAATACAACTAGCTTATTATAACATATTCAAGCTATTCTTTACAAATGTTTGTTCACAAAATCACTTAATATTTTACCCTTCACTAGTAATATACATAATATTGCCATCAATTTCAACCTTTAATCCTTTTTCATCACTTTTATATAATTTAACTGAATTACCTTTTAAAGCCTCATTAATATTATGTGTATTATCATTAACTGTAGCAACTGCAATATATTGTTTCAATTCACCATAAAATCCTGGAATATTCGTAACATATGCTATTTTCTCATCATTAACTATTTTCCCTTCAGTATGCCAAAGATAATTTGAATTATTACTTAGCATTTCACTTCTAGAAATTCTTTCCCCATTTTGTGTTACATATTCATCTAATGTTAAATCTATAATTTCTTTCTTAGTATTAATCAAATAAATTTTTTGATTATTATCTATAATTAAAACTCTATCTTTATTAATATCAGTTGATATTAAGTGTTTATCACATTTAATATCAACTATTTCTAAGTCATCATTA
Source organism: Clostridium sp. D43t1_170807_H7 (assembly GCF_015555905.1). Taxonomy (GTDB): domain Bacteria; phylum Bacillota; class Clostridia; order Clostridiales; family Clostridiaceae; genus Clostridium. The sequence continues at coordinate 79,284 of NZ_JADNLK010000008.1, read as the reverse complement.
TTCCTTATAACTTTTAAAGTTAATATATAATCATCAATTGATAGATTTATATTTTCTGTTCTAAAGCTACTCAATCCTAATTCCTTACTAAAAGCTATATCCTTAAAAGCTGCACTTATTTTCTGCATATCATATTTAATAATTATTATACTTACTGATAAAGTTAATACGCCTAATAAAACAATTATATTTCTTCTTTTCTTTCTCTTTCGCATAATCTTTTCGTAATCTCTACTAAATATACTTGGCTTTGCCATACTGCACCTCCCCTGCAGAAAAACTTTATTTACAACTATAATATTAGCATATAAAAACCATTTAATAAACATTTATTTACTTTTTTATATATTTTTTACTTATTTTCTTTTTTTCCATCACTTTCTACCTCCTTATTCGACAATCCATTATTTTGATTTACAGCATTTTTTTGACTTATTGCATCCACTACATTTACTATTACTATTACCTTTATTAGCGCAACAACCTCCACACCTCAACATCCCTAAATCCCTCATTTCTTCTATAGTTAATTTAACTTCATTTTCACTATAATCCTCATAATCTGGCTTATCTTTAAGAACATCTCCTCTGTCTAACACGTAAATTCCCTCCTTTTAATCCATATATTAACATAGAAATTTGCAAGTTTAATTCTAAATTTATACATAAAAAAAATTTTTTCAACTTTTTTTGTAAAAATTATTTGATTTTATTAAATACTATTGTATAATATCAATATAGTATTTAATTTATAGATACTTTTTAATAGCCCATACCGCTCTATAATTAAATTAATTTAATTATAGAGTTTTAATAAAACCCCACACAATCACTTATTCCCTTTCTTAAGTGATTGTAATCCCTTAAACCTGTGCTGAGCACAGGTTTTTTATTTACAAAATTTATCACTGATACCTTTCCTCACTATTATTGTCTTACTTAAACTTTATTATACAAAAAGGCTATGTTTTCACATAACCCTTTTTATATAATGATCTTTTAAGTTTAATACGGTATATAATTTAAAGGATATACAGCGTCTCCATTAATTCTTATTTCAAAGTGAATGGGAGGGAGCTGTACTATTTCCTGCTGAACCCACAGTTGCGATTACATCCCCTTACGAAAGAGTATCATCATATGAAAGCTTCTATCTTTTGATATTACTATTTATATATCTACTTTCTGTATTCCTTTAATTATAAATTCCTCATCTTCATACTCTAAATTTAAAATAAAAGAGCTTTGATTAAAATTTTTAACAAATGGCAATATTTTTTTATATACACTATAGTCAATCCTTGTAACTAAACTAGCCTTATATATATTATCTTCATATTTAAAGTCACTTTTTTCAATTTCAACAGCTAAATCAGTTATTTCATAATTGTTGCTTAATAAAAAAGTTTTCTCATTAATATAATTATAAACCAGTTCCTTCACTTCCTCAGTAGCTCTAGAAATAATATTTTTATCCTTATTATTCAATGCCTGGAATGAGCTACTGTAAAAATCATTTACTGTTTCATCAATCATATTATTTAATACATCATTTACCATATTTATATCAAGCTTAATGTATTGTTCATCCTTTATTGATATCTCTTCACTCTTAATAGTTCCCCAGGGGAATTCCCTCTGAAGAAAAATTTTAATCTCCTTATCTTTAGGAAAAGGTCCATAATTTTTAATATCTTTAGACACCAAACCAGTATCAATATTATTGATAAATACTTTTGCATCATCAAAATTTGAATACATTGTAATATAATTGCCATCAACATTTATTTCAACAGTTTTATCTTCCATTAAATTTATAATTTTACTATCACTTATATCACCATACTCAGTCTTATATGTATATAAAACTTTATATATACCTGGAATCACATCAAACTCAGCTTTATCAAGTAAATTAAATCTTTTATTTGAAAACTCTATATCAACGTCATTTACATTTGTAACAAAATTAACAGTAACAGTATTAATATCAATATAATATCTTTCTTTTAAAAGTCCTTTACTACTTTTCAAGGTAAAGTTTCCACTGTTTCCACTTTTTCTAATTTCATTTACTATTTTTCTAATTCTTGTCTCATCTTTGTTATATCCATCAATTAATGGTTGTAATTCTTCAGAAGACACCCCTTCATTCTCTACTTTTACATAATGAGATAACATAGAATAGTTTCCATTAATTAAGGCTAATTGAAATTTATTCAAAACTTCTTCTTTAGATAAACTAAATTTACCAAGTAAAAATATAAAAATCACAATTATAGGTATAAACATTATAGCGAATTTAGATTTATTTCTTTCCCATAATACTCCAAAACCTATATCTTTAATATTTTTAATATCTTTAATAAAACTTAAAAAATTAGAATTAAGATTTTTACAGCCTTCTTTTATTATCTCTTTAAGTTCTTCCATAAGGTACTACTCCAAAATATCTATAATCCATTTTCCACAAGATACACATTTGTATAGCCTAATAACAAATAAATCCATTACTTGCCCATTAAATAAACTAGGATTTTCCTCAATCTCTTTTTTAGTTATAAATTCATCTTCTTGATTTAAAAATCCTTGAATTTCAACTATATAATTTTTATTACTTTTTCCACAACAATCATTTTCACCAACACATTCAATCTCTTCATATGTTAATTCATCTTGCAATTCTTCTATTATCGGTAATAAATCCTCAAATTCATTTATATCATCTAAAAAATCCTCTCTATTAAAAACTAAATCTTTAATTTTAAATAACTTCATCTTTTTTACTCCTTACATAAATAATATACTCTACTCATAATATATCATTTATTTTATACGATTCAACATTTTTTAGTTATTTTACCCTTAAAATATAATACACTCAAAATAATAATTTATTTTCCATTGAAAAATTTGTATTTTTATATTAAATTAAAATTTGAACATTATTTTAATAAATTTTTATACAATGTAAGGAGAAATACTAATGAAAAGAAATACTAATTCTAGTTCTAAAACGAGAAGGCTTGTTCTCATAGGCGCACTAGGCGGAATCTCTATATTTCTTGGTATAAGTGGTTTAGGATTAATTCGCCTACCTATTTTTAGCCTTACTATAATGCATGTTCCTGTAATCATAGGTGCTTTATTAGAAGGTCCTGTTGTAGGTATTGCTGTAGGATTAATTTTTGGATTATTCTCAATGTATCAAAATATTACTGCTCCTGGGTTAACATCCTTTATATTTTGGAATCCAATAGTTGCATTAATTCCAAGAATGCTTATTGGTGTAGTAGCATATTATTCATTTAAACTACTTAAAAGCAAAATAAAAAATACTGGAATTTGTGCAGGTGTTGCAGCAATTTTAGGTACTCTAACTAATACAATTGGGGTATTAGGACTAACTTATATTTTATATCTAGATAGATACGCACAAGCAAGAGAAATATCAAGAGAAGCAGTAGCTGGTACTTTGCTTACTGTTGGATTGACCAATGGAATACCTGAAGCTATAGTTTCTGCATTAATAACAATACCAATAGTTGTTACAATGCTAAAAATGAAAAGAAAATAATTACATTTTAATACATACTAGGATATCCATAATTATCTAAGTATGTATTAATTTTTTATATTTTTACCATTATATAATTTACTCCCATATGCTAGTTAAAATATTCTTTTTTTCCTCTATTCCCTTGTTTTTAATAGATTATATAAATTAACTCTGCACATAATACTAGTGTAAGTAAAAATTAATTACTTACAAAGGAACATAAATATTAATTTATTTAAAGGAGGGTCTTTTATGGCTCAAAAGTTAGTACCAGAAGCAAAAAACGGATTATCAAAATTTAAAAATGAAGTAGCAAGCGAAATGGGAGTTCCTTTCACAGACTACAACGGAAACTTAACTTCTAAACAATGTGGAAGCGTTGGTGGCGAAATGGTTAAGAGAATGGTTGAACAATACGAACAAGGAATTAAATAAGCTAACTTAAAAATAAGTTAATAAAACAAAATAAGAGAGTGTAAATATCAAAATTGATATTTACACTCTTTACCTTTATATAATTTTATTTATAATAGACTTTATTAAAATAATTATATAACTGTCTATTTCTTTTCTATAAAAACTTCTACTCCATAATGATCAGAAATTACTTGTTTATTTATCTCATTAAATATTACGTTAGATTTTTTTACTTTTATCTCTTTATTACTTAATATTAGATCTAATCTTTTATCTTCACCTTGAGCTTCCCAACCAGCAATTTCTCCCTTAACGGTTACCCCTGAATCTTTTTCTTCAGCAATGCAATAAGTATCTATTAACCCTTTATTTATTAAATAATCATATCCTTCATTTCTTACTAATGCATTATTGTTAAAGTCCCCCATAATAAATGATAATCTTTCATTTGATATATTTTCTAACAACTTTTCAGCTTGATATTTAAAAGGTTCTATATCATCATTCCACCAACCCGCATGACAACTATAAAAATCAATTAGTTCATCATTCAGTTCAATTGTTATACTAACTATATTTCTACTTCTATAATTGCTTTTATCATTACTTTGTGAAATATAAAAGGATTTAGAATCTTTAATTTCATGAATTGTAAGTATCGCTAATCCTTCTTCATATATATCATATCCTATATGTGAATAATCCCATATGAAGTTATATTTATAGTCATCAAGTTTATTTAATTCTTGAATCAATAATCTAGCAAAGTTATCTTCTTTAATTCTTGAATCAACAGATTTAGCATCAATCCTTTGACTTACCTCTTGAAGTGCAATTACATCATATTGCTTTTCCTTAATAACACTTGCTAAATATTTAATTTTTTCAGCTTGATTTTCCTCTTGCCACGAATGACAATTTAAAGTTAAAAGTTTCATATTAAACCCCTACTAAACTCCTAATATATCTTGAATATTTGATTTTAATACATCTGCCTTTGGACCATAAATTGCTTGAACTCCACTATCTTTCAATATTAATCCTAGAGCTCCATTTTTCTTCCACTCTTTTTCATCTGCAACCTTCTCAATATCTTTAACAGTTACTCTTAAACGTGTCATACACGCATCAACATCTTCAATATTTTCTTTCTCACCTAATAAAGAAATTATTTTTAAAGACAATACATCATTAGCTGTTGCCTTATCTACTGCGGCTTCATTTTTTGCATCATTTGACTCTTCCTCATCATAATTCCCTAAACGTCCTGGAGTTGGAATCTTGAATTTTTTAATACAAAAACTAAACACACCAAAGTTAATTCCAAAGAATGCTAAGCACGCAATAACAAAATTAATAACATCTCCAAGTAATCCAGCATTAATCATCATAGGTACACGTGTGATAAGCTCTATTGCACCAAAAGCATGAACTCTTAAATTAATTACATCAGCTAAAGCAAATGCTAGTCCTGTTAATATTGCATAAATTACATAAAGTACTGGGGAAATAAACATAAATAAGAATTCTATTGGCTCACTTACACCTGTTAAAAATACTGCTAAACTAATTGATATAAACATTGATTTATATTTTTTCTTTTTATCTGTATCTACATTCTTATACATGGCTAATGCAACACCTAATAATGATGCTGTTGATAATATTACTTGTCCAGCTTTAAATCTTGCTGGAGTTACTGTTGCTAATAAATTATTATATTCAGCCATATTTCCTGCAGACTTAAAGTTAATTAAATCTGTTATCCAAGCAAACCATAATGGATCTTGACCTGCAATAACTGTACCTGCTGCTGCTCCTGTTAACGATGTATAAACTCCACCTAATTCAGTATAATTAACAGGAATCGTTAACATATGATGTAATCCAAATGGTAATAATAAACGTTCTAATGCTCCATATACAAATGGTGCTAATACTGGTGCTGTATCCTTTGAATTTGCAAGCCAAATACCAAAGTTATTTAAAGCACCTTGAGCAAAAGGCCAAACTATAGATAATATAACAGCAGTAACTGTTGACCATAAAATAACAACGAATGGAACAAATCTTTTTCCATTAAAGAAATTTAACGCTTGTGGTAATTTGTTATAGTTATAATATTTATTAAATAATGTTGCACCTAAGAAACCTGAAATAATTCCTATAAATACACCCATATTTAGTGCTGGAGAGCCTAAAACACTTGTAAAGTAATCTGGAACTGTTAATGTTGCGCCTAACAATGACTTAACCGTTGCAGTACTATCTGCTAACATTTCAGTACTTACTCCAAATATCGCACCTGTAATACGATTAATAAGAATAAATGATAATAATCCTGCGAAAGCTCCTCCTGCTCTTTCCTTAGCCCATGAACCACCTATTGCAACTGCGAATAATATATGTAAGTTTCCAATTATTCCCCAACCTATATTATCCATAACTCTTGATACTGCTTGTATTATATCTGCCTCAAAATACATTCCTAGCAGTTTTCCTATAGTTATCATTAATCCAGCTGCTGGCATGACAGCAATAACTACTAATAACGCCTTACCAAATTTTTGCCAAAAATCGAAAGATAATAATTTGCCCTTTTTCTTTGTTTTACCCATTTTTTATTCCCCTTTTCATTAGGAGGATTAACCTCCTAAATTTATATTTTTTATTTTAAGTATTTAATATACCAGAGTTCTATTTTTTATTTACATACCTATATCTTGTAAAGTCTTGCTTCATATGGTCTCAAAATAAATTCTTTTATTGCATTATGTTTATCAACATTATAATTGCTTAATAATAATCTTTCGTAGTTTAATTCTTCCTCATAATTATATTTTGCTTCATCGTGTGATAAATTTACTATTATTATGAATTTTTCATTATCCATAGTTCTTGTATACGCATAAATTTTCTCATCTTCATCTAAAATAAGATCATAACTACCGTAAATTAACGTTTTATACTCTTTTCTTATTCTAATCATTTTTTTATAAAAATTTAAAATTGAATTTTCGTCTTTTAATTGTGCTTGTACATTTATATTCTTATAATTTTCATTAACATTTATCCAAGGCTTTCCTTCAGTAAATCCTGAATTAACACTATCATCCCATTGCATCGGAGTACGAGAATTATCTCTTGATACTGCCCATACATACTTTAATGCCTCTTCTTTACTCAACCCTTCTGATAATTTTTCCTTATATATATTTATCCCTCTTACATCGTTATAATCATAAATTGAATCAAACTTAACATTTGTCATTCCAATTTCTTGACCTTGATATATGAAAGGTGTTCCTTGCTGCATAAAATACATAAGACCAAATGCCGTTGCACACTCTCTTAAATACTCCTCATCATTTCCCCATGTAGAAATTACTCTAGGAATATCATGATTTTCTATATATAATGCATTCCACCCTTTACCATCTAATGCCTTTTGCCACTTTGTTAATACCTTTTTATAATTCTTTACATTAAAGGTATTTTCACTTTCAGCTCCCCAAAGATGTAAGTGTTCAAATTGAAATATCATATTAAACTTTCCATTTTCTTCTCCCACCCAAAGGTCAGCTTCTTCAGCATCTACCCCATTTGCTTCTCCAACAGTCATAATGTCATAGTTATCAAAAGTTCTCTCTTTTAGCTCTTTCAAATACTTATGTATACCTTCCACATTCATATGCTTATCAAAAGATTCCACATATTTTAAACCTTCTGGATTATTCATATCTGTTAATCCTTTTTCTTTTTTTATGTGACTAATTGCATCAACTCTAAATCCATCAATTCCTTTATCTAACCACCAATTTATCATATTATAAACTGCTTCTCTTAACTCTTTACATTCCCAGTTTAAATCTGGTTGCCTCTTTGTGAATAAATGTAAAAAATATTCCTCAGTATTTTTATCATATTCCCATGCTGATCCTTTAAAAATACTCTCCCAATTGTTAGGTTCCATTCCATTCCTGCCTTCTCGCCAAATATACCAATCTCTCTTTGGATTATCCTTCGATGATCTAGACTCTATAAACCATTCATGTTCATCACTAGTATGATTTACTACTAAATCTATTATAAGTTTCATATCCCTCTTATGAACCTCTTCTAACAATTTATCAAAATCTTTCATTGTTCCGAAATCATCCATAATATCTTGATAATCACTTATATCATATCCATTATCATCATTTGGCGATTTATACATAGGACATATCCAAATTACATTAATACCTAAATCTTTCAAATAATCTAATTTAGAAGTTATCCCCTTTAAATCGCCTATTCCATCACAATTAGAATCTTTAAAACTTCTAGGATATATTTGATATCCTACAGCCTCTTTCCACCAAACTTCTTTCATTAAAACTCACCTCTTCATACGCAATCGATTGCATAAACGTTTAAATAATATGTACAGTAAATAGTACTGTACAATATTTACATTATGAGCTTGTCCATCTGTTAAGCTTATAATTCACTAAACCGTTACCAGTTAATTTACTAAACCGTTACCAGCTCCATGAGTTTACTATAACATTCCAAGAAACTGTTTACAATAATTAAATTATCCTATTTTTAGTCAAATTTTGAAATCAACTTGCAATATCTTTCATTTTCTTTATATTATGCAATCGGTTGCATTAAATTTATATTTTCTTTTTTTAATGATTCTCTTTCAACAAGCTTAGTTTCAATAACATAATATCCTTTACTTTCTCTATTTTCTAATTTATCAATTAGCAATTTAGTAGCATACATTCCTAATTTTTCAGAATTAATGTCAACAGATGCTAATGGTGGATTTTTATATTGAGTTAACGGTATATTATTAAATCCCACTATAGATATATCCTTATATCCTAACTCTTGAATCGCTTTTTGTACTCCAAAAGCAAGTAAATCATCCGTTGTTACAAAAGCTGCTACTTTATTTTTTTCTAATATTCTTTTTGCTGCTAAATAACCATTTTCCTCCGAAAAATCATCCATCTCTATAATTAATTCATTGTCTAGCTCTATATTTCTACTGAACAATGCTTGCTTGTATCCATTTAATCTATCCTTAGAAACATTCATTTCAGGTTTAGCTCCTATGAATGATATTTTCTTATTATCTAACTCTATCATATTTTGAGTTAAGTTATACATAGCTGCAAAGTTATCATTATCTACCCATAAAACACCATGAATTTCATCTGGCCTACCTATTACAACAAAAGGAAATTCCTTTTTCTTTAAATAGTTAATAGTTATATCATTATCTTTTACGTTAAATAAACATACTCCATCTACAAGATTACCTTCAGTAAATTTTTTTATCCATTCTTCATCACCTTTTTTATTTTCATTAAAAGCATATATTATATAGTAATCTTCTTTTTGTGAATACATACTAATTCCCTTCATTGCTTGAACAAAGAAGGGATTTTCAAAAGACACCTCAGCCCCTCCTGGTAATAAAACTGCTAGTATCCTTGTTTTATTATTAGCAAGGCCCCTTGCTACAACACTTGGAGTGTAATTTAATTTCTTTATTGCTTCATTAACTCTCTCTTTTGTCTCTTCACTTATTTTACTGCTATTGGCTAAAACCCTTGATACTGTAGACGTTGCCACTTTTGCCTCTCTTGCTACATCTTTTATTGTTACCTTCATAAATACTCCCTCTTACTTTCTCATATCAAAATTATTATAGTACAAATTTATAATAAAATAAATAGAAGCACAGCATAATTTTTACATATTTTACTAAATATTGCTGTGCTATTAACTATATTCTAATAAATTTTTTCATTTTCTATTTCAAGTATAATATTTTATTTAACTACCACTACTTTCATATCTCTTCATTCCAATTAACCAAATTCTATAGGCAATAATTAAGCTAACTACTCCAACTATGCAGGTTAATAAAATACCACTAAAGAAACTTTCCCTTCCTAAAAAATATGCACTTGGAAAATATCCTGTAAAAGCAAATGGTATCATAAAGGTTATTATTCCCTTTATCCAGGCTGGATAAATAGTAATAGGATATTTTACAAAAGTACTTAATTGATAAACCATAAATAAATAACTTTGAGCAAATTTTATCCAAAATGCAATAGATGTTACTGCCAACTTTATTGCAGTATAAATCAAACTTGCAAAAATTATAACAACTATTAATGATATTATTTTAGCAATAGATATATCCAATCCAAGCTTTATCCATGAAGTAACTAAAAGAACAGTACCTATAACTATTTCTCCAAATCCATCGGGCTGAAATTTTTCTACTATTACTTGAAATAGTGGATTTAATGGACGTACTAAATATTTATCAAATTTACCTTCAACTATAGTTTGCCAACTAAATATCCAAAGTTCATCTGTAAATACATGATCTATTCCCCTTGGAATTTGTGCAAAGCCATATATAAATAATATTTCATAAAAACTCCAGCCTTTCAATGATGGTATAGTATTAAATATTAATGCAATAAATATTACCCCTATAGATTGCACAAACAAAAATCCTATAAGACCTAATACAAAATCTGCCCTATATTCAATTAAGGTCTTGATATACTGTTCCAAAAACTTTAAATATAACCTAAAATATCTTTTCATATATCTTATCCCCCTAGAATTGTTAAACTCTTAATTAAAGCTTTCCACATTTTTTTAGCTATTATCATTAGTACAAGCCCCCAAAACAATTGTAATCCTAAAGCAAATAAAATACTTATTCCATTTATTTTCCCCAAGTAAATCATTGATGGAGTATATATAGCAGAACTAAAAGGCAAAAAATTTATTATAGCTTGTGCCCATTTTGGGAAAAATGCTATTGGTATTAAAGTTCCTGATAACAAATTTACTATAGCTTGCATTATTTGTGATAACCCCCACATATTTGTTATCTTAAAAGAAATAAGTCCAAATATATAACTAAAATAAAAATTTATAAAAATACCTAAAATAATACTTATAAAATAAATAATTATTCTAAATATACTTATATATCCAAAAAACTTATAAAATAAAAATGTAGTAGCAGAAAATGCTATTATAAATATAATTATAAAATTATACAATACATTTCCTAACCCTTGAAAAAGCATTCTTTTTTCATAGTTTATAGGTCTCACTAAATTAATTGCAATTGAACCATCCTTAACTTCTCTTGATATATCATAACTTATATCAACATTTATCATTATTGATGTTAAAAATGATATGAATATATATATTATCATTTCATTAAAAGTAAATCCATTTAATACAGTTTCAGCAGTACTTCCATAAATAGCTTTCCATAAATAATAAGTAACGGCTAACATGAGAAAATCACCAAACATAAATATTATTGCATTAGCTTTATATGAAATAAGACGTTGAAATACATTTCTGGTAAAGGGTAGATAAGATTTTATTCCTTTTATTCCTTCCATTTTTATACCTCATTTCTATACATCTTTTTAACTATATCTTCTATGCTAGTTTCTTTTATTGAAAAATCAATAACATTTAACTTTTTCATTGTTCTTCCTATAATATCTGTTGAAGATATTTTATTTTTATTAAATGTTATAAATAACTTATTATCTTTATATGATAAATTAAATTCCTCATCTTCTTTTATATCTGTAAATTCATTAAATTTACCTAAATTTATATTTTCTTTTACCTGTATCTCTACTGTAGTTAAATAACCATATTTTTCTTTAACCCCTTCAATTTCACCATCATATATTTTTTTACCCTTATCAATTATGATTATTCTGCTACAAAGTTCTTCTATATCATTTAAATCATGAGTAGTTAATATAATGGTTGTACCATATTTTTTATTTATTTCTTTTATTGCTTTACGTACACTCTCCTTTACAACTACATCTAATCCTATAGTAGGCTCATCTAGATATATAACTTTAGGATTATGTATAAGGGCAGCAGCTAAATCAGCTCTCATTCTTTGTCCTAAAGATAAAGTTCTAACAGGATTTAAAAAGAATTCCTCTAATCCTAATACCTTTTTCAAAAAGTTCATTCTTTCTTCGAAATCATTATCACTAATATCATATATATCTTTTAATAGTGAAAATGTTTCTGAGATGGGTAAGTCCCACCACAACTGAGTCTTTTGTCCAAATACTACCCCTATATTTTTAGCATTTTTTTCTCTATTTTCATAGGGTACTATACCATTTACGGTAACGATTCCATTTGTAGGTGTTAAAATTCCTGTCATCATTTTTATGGTTGTTGATTTTCCAGCTCCATTTGCTCCTATATAACCTACTATTTCTCCATCATTTATTTCAAAACTAATATCATCTACTGCTCTTTTAGTAATATACTCTGTTGAAAAGAAAGATTTAATTGCGCCTTTAAAGCCTGGATATTTTTTATTAATCTTAAATTCCTTAGTTAAATTCTCTACCCTTATCATAAACTCACCCTTTTTTATTTTACTTCATTAAATATTATACCATTATTTAACTATTATTCATATTTCCTTTGTTATTTTTATAATTTTTTACAGTAATATTGTTTAAAAGCACAAAAAAACAACTAAGAAAATTCTTAGTTGCTTTGGTGGCTTACCGGGGAATCGAACCCCGGACACCTTGATTAAAAGTCAAGTGCTCTACCGACTGAGCTAGTAAACCAAAAATGGCAGGGATAGCAGGATTCGAACCTACGAATACCACAGTCAAAGTGTGGTGCCTTACCGCTTGGCGATATCCCTATATGGGGTGAACGATGGGACTCGAACCCACGACAACCAGTGCCACAAACTGGCGCTCTACCAACTGAACTACGTTCACCATATGGTGCGTGTTAAGAGATTCGAACTCCTGGCCCACGCCTTAGAAGGGCGTTGCTCTATCCAGCTGAGCTAAACACGCAAAATGAAAATCTAAATCTTAGATTTAGTTATTTGAATTTTCTCAGCTTTGCTGAGTTTCCTATTCAAATAAAATGGAGCGGGTAGTGGGAATCGAACCCACCTTTCCAGCTTGGAAGGCTGGAGTATTACCGATATACGATACCCGCGCATCGACTACGTTGTTTAGTATATTATGTTTGTCGATGTTTGTCAACACTATTTTTTCATTTTTTTATTTATTTTTTTAATATCTTAGCCACATAGACTTATAATTCATCTAAATGATATAATGTAAATGATTAATTAATAATTTACATCATAGAGAGGATTATATTTATGAAAGAAATAATAATGGCAAATGGTAATATTAAGGCATCCGAAATAGGTCTTGGATGCATGAGAATTTCAACTATGGATAAAACTTCAGTTAATAGCTTAATTAATACAGCCTTAGATTGTGGCATTAATTTTTTTGATCATGCTGATATTTATGGCAAAGGAAAGTCAGAAGAAATCTTTAGCGAAGCACTTTCTATGTCTACATCTTTAAGAGAAAAAATTATTATTCAGTCTAAATGTGCTATTAGACCTGGATTTTATGATTATTCTAAAGAACATATTATAAATTCTGTTGATTCTATATTAAAAAGATTGAAAACTGATTATTTAGACATATTATTATTGCATAGACCTGACACATTAATGGAACCTGAAGAAGTAAATGAAGCTTTTGAAAAACTATATAACGAAGGTAAAGTTAGAAATTTTGGTGTTAGTAACCACAATTCAATGCAAATAGAATTATTAAATAAGTATTTAAAAAATAAAGTTACTATTAACCAACTTCAATTTAGCATTATGCATACTGGAATTATTGATTCTGGTTTAAACGTAAACATGAAAATATCTCCTTCTATAGATAGACATGGATCAATTTTAGAATATTGTCGTTTAAAAGATATAAATATTCAAGCATGGTCACCTTACCAATATGGATTCTTTGAAGGTACATTCTTAAATAATCCAAAATTTCCTGAACTTAATAAAAAACTTAAAGAATTAGGTGAAAAGTATGGAGTAAGTTCCACTGCAGTTGCAACAGCATGGATACTTAGACATCCAGCTAAAATACAAACTATTGTTGGTACAACGAACGAAAGTAGATTAAGAGATATCTGTACTGCTTCTAACGTACAATTAACTCGTGAAGAATGGTATTCTATATATCTATCAGCAGGAAATCAACTCCCTTAATAACTAAATTGTTCGTTAAGGCTTGAATGCCGTGATGCCGAAAAATTGATTATATAATCTCCAGAAAGTAATATAATCAATTTTTTCTCTATCACTGACTTTTAAGCTAAAAAGTACAATTTTCTACGTAATCACCTTAAAAGTTAATTGGATTTTTTTGATTTTATAGATATACTATTAAATATAAAAAAACTTATGTTTTTAAACAATTATATTGAGGAGGATAAATGAAAAATAAGAATAAATCATTAATATTTATTATAATTTTAACTATGTTTAGTTCACTTACATTTAACATGGCTCATCCAGTTACCCCTATGTTTATAACAAGACTTGGATTACCTACCTTTATGTTTGGACTATTCTTTGCCGCAATGTCCATTGGTAACTTTATTGGTTCACCATTATTTGGTACTTTATCTGATAAAAAAGGACGAATTAAATTTTTAATATTAGGTGCTATAGGCTATGGTATAAGCCAACTTGGTTTTGGTTTTAATACTAATCCATTTATAATACTTATATTTAGATTTACTGGGGGATTTTTTGTAGTAAGCTATTTAACTACATCAATGGCATATTTAACTGATATAACAACAAAAGAAAATAGAATAAAATATATTACATACTATGCATCTGCAAATACAATTGGCTCCTCTTTAGGATCACTTCTTGGAGGCGTAATAGGTAACAATAATTTTAAATATACTTTCTTTTCTCAATTTATTTTATGTTTAATCTTAGGTACCTTAGTATATTTATTATTAGAAGAACCTAAAAAAGAGAAAAGTTCTATAACTTCCGTAACTAATAATTATAATAAAATTAATTATTCAAAGCTTTTAAATAAAAACTTAATAATTATGTTTATAATAGTTATTGCCTTTTACTTTGCATCAACAAGCTATAACTCCACTATTAATTATTACATAGAAGATGTTTTAAAACTTCCTCCTACATTCATAGGTGGATTCATGGCATTTGTTGGAATAGTTGGTTTTATGGTAAATTTAATTTTTACACCTTTATTGGCAAAGTTCTTTAAAGAAATTAATATATTTAAAACTATAACTCTATGTATTATAGCTTCATTAATTCTTATGGTAATATCAAATAATGTTATTTTATTCTTAACTTGTGCAGTAATATTTGTATCATTTGCAAGTATACATATCCCACTACAACAAAGTATAATAACAAAACTTGCTAAAGAAAATTACGGATCTCTTATGGGAGTTTTTAATTCATCTAAAGCAATAGGTCAAGTTACCGGATCATTAACTGCTGGATTTATCTTTGATATAGGAAATAAATTACCATTTTTAATTTCTGCTATTTTAGTTTTTATAAGTTTTATAGTGCTAATTCCTTTAAACTCAAATTTAATTTTAAATAATAAGTATTCATAATAAAAATAAGGCTATGTGTATTTTTAATACCATAGCCTTTTCCTCCTATTCAGTTCTAATTACAATTTCATCATCTTTACCATCAATTACAACATGAGAACCATAATTAATTTCTCCAGCAATAATTAATCTTGCTAGTTTATTTTCTAAAATATTTTGAATATATCTCTTAAGTGGTCTTGCTCCATAAACTGGGTCATAACCTTCAACTGCTAATATATGCTTAGCTTCTGGTGTGATATCTAAAGTTATATTTCTATCTCTTAATCTGCTAGCAACTTCATTAACGAAGATATCAATAATCTTAGTGATTCCATTTTCAGATAATGGCTTAAACATTATAATATCATCTACTCTGTTTAAGAACTCTGGTTTAAATCTCATTTTCATTTCATTCATTACTTCTTCTCTTATTTGCGGATCTATACCATCTTCTGATTTATTTTCTAAAAGATAGCTACTTCCTATATTAGAAGTCATAATGATAATTGTATTTTTGAAATCAACAGTTTTACCTTTATTATCTGTAAGTCTACCATCATCTAGTATTTGTAAGAACATATTAAATACATCTTCATGTGCCTTTTCAATTTCATCAAATAATATTACACTATAAGGCTTTCTTCTAACAGCTTCAGTTAATTGACCACCTTCTTCATATCCCACATATCCTGGAGGCGCTCCAACTAATCTAGATACAGCATGTTTCTCCATATATTCAGACATATCTATTCTTATAATATTATCTTCAGAATCAAATAGATTTCTTGCTAAAGTCTTTGCAAGCTCAGTTTTACCTACACCTGTTGGCCCTAAGAAAATAAATGAACCTATAGGTCTATTTATATCTTTTAATCCTGCTCTTGCTCTAAGTATTGCAGAAGTAACAGATGTGATAGCCTCTTCTTGCCCAATTACTCTTTTTTGCATTTCATCTTCAAGTCTTAATAATTTTTCTCTTTCACCTTCTAATAAATTAGAAACAGGTATACCAGTCCACCTTGATAATACTTGTGAAACTTCTTCTTCAGTAACTTCTTCTTTTAATAAAGCACCTTCATAATTTTCCTTAACTTCTACTTCCATTTGTTCAATAGCAGCTTCTAAACTAGGAATTTCACCATATTGGATTTCAGCAGCCTTATTATAGTCATATTGTCTTTGAGCTGCTTCAAGGTTTCCTCTAGCTTCATCAAGTTTACCTTTTAATTCTTTTAACTTTAAGATAGCTCCCTTTTCTCTATCAAACTTAGCTGTCATTTCATCATTTTTAGCTTTAAGTTCTGAATATTCTTTTTCTAAAGCCTCTAACTTTTTCTTAGAACCTTCATCTTTTTCTCTTGTTAAAGCTTCTTTTTCTATTTCAAGTTGTACAATTCTTCTTCTAATGGCATCTAATTCTGCTGGAAGTGAATCTATCTCAGTTCTTATCATAGCTCCAGCTTCATCAATTAAATCAATAGCCTTATCTGGTAAATATCTATCTTGAATATATCTATCAGAAAGTTTTGCTGCTGCAACTATAGCTGAATCATGAATTCTAACTCCATGGTGAATTTCAAATCTTTCCTTTAATCCTCTTAATATTGAAATTGCATCTTCAACTGATGGCTCATCAACAATAACAGGTTGGAATCTTCTTTCAAGTGCCTTATCTTTTTCAATATATTGTCTATATTCATCAAAAGTAGTTGCACCAATACAGTGTAATTCACCTCTTGCAAGTAATGGCTTAATTAAATTACCTGCATCCATTGCTCCATCAGTTTTACCTGCTCCAACAATAGTATGAATTTCATCTATAAATAATATAATCTTACCTTCACTATTTTGAACTTCTTTTAAAACTGCTTTTAATCTTTCTTCAAATTCACCTCTATATTTAGCACCTGCTATAAGTGATCCCATATCTAATGAAAAAATAATTTTATCTTTTAATCCTTCAGGGACATCCCCTCTTACTATTCTTTCAGCTAACCCTTCAACAATAGCAGTTTTACCAACACCTGGCTCACCTATTAATACTGGATTATTTTTAGTTCTTCTTGAAATAATTCTAATAGTTCTTCTTATTTCATCATCTCTTCCTATTACAGGATCTAATTTATGCTTTTTAGCTAGTTCTACTAAGTTAGTACCATACTTAGCTAGTGCATCATAAGTCCCTTCAGGATCTTGAGTATCAACTCTTTGGTTTCCTCTAACTTCTGATAATACCTTCATAAAATTATCTTTAGTTATATTATATTTATTTAATATTTGCTTTGTAGGTCCATTTTTATCAACCTCTATAATAGCTAACATTAAATGTTCAACACTAATATAAGAATCTCCAAATTTCTTTGCTAAATCATCAGCCTTAACAAGAACCTCATCTACTTGTCTTGTTATATAAACTCCTGATCCATTTGCTCCATCACCTGTAACCTTAGGCATTTTATCTAGAGCATTTTTTATATCAACCTTCATCATCTTCACGTTTATTCCCATCTTTGTGAAGATATTGGGAATTAATCCATCTTCAGCTTCTACTAATGCAGAAAATAAATGAATAACATCAATTTGTTGATGATTATATTTTACTGCAGTTAAATTTGCATCATTTAATGCTTGTTGTACTCTTAATGTCATTCTTTCAACGTTCATTTCTACTCACCTCTTATTAGTATTCTTAACTTTAATTTAATTTTAATACAAAAGTCAAAGAAAGTCAAAGTAAATTTCATTTTTGTTTTTTGGTTTTTTATTCCATATATAGTATATCACTTTTTTATATATTTTTTTGTTTTTAATGGTAGTTATTGCTATAATATTTACAAGATACATTTATTTTAAAATTAGAGGTGAAATTTTGAGAAGAGAATATATAAATTATCCCTTTGATTTGCCTATAAAAATCTCGTATTTGAATATAAAAAATTATCCAACTCATTGGCATAATTCAATTGAGATTATATATGTTTTAAAGGGTTCTTTACACATTAAAATAGATACAGACTCCTTCACACTAAAGGAACGTGAAGTTGAAATAATAAATTCAGATGAATCTCATGAAATTCAAGGTGTAGATGATAATAAAGTATTAATTTTTAATATAGATCCATTTTTCTTTGAAAAATATTATAAAGATATAAATAATATATTTTTCTATACTAACTCCAATGATGATGAAGACCAAAACGGACCTGAATATGAAGAATTAAAAACAATTTTATCTCAAATGCTTTGTGAATACGTTCAAAAATTAGAAGATTATGATGAAGAAATAGAAGAACTTCTTATAACACTTCTTTATCATCTGGTTAATAATTTTCATTATTTAACTCATGAAAAAGAAGAATTAAAAGAAAAAACAGACCAATTAGCTAGATACCATAGAATTTCGAAGTATATATATAATAATTACAATAATAATATTACGCTAAAAGAAATTGCAAAAAAGGAATTCTTAAGCCCACATTATCTATCTCACGAGATAAAATATGCTACTGGTTACAGCTTTACAGACTTGATTAACCTAACTAGAATTGAGGAATCTATAAAACTATTACTAGATAGCGATATGAGTATTTCTGAAATCTCTGATGAAATAGGTTTTTCTCATGTACGTTACTTTAATAAGAACTTTAAGTATTATTATGGCTGTACTCCTCTTCAATATAGAAAAAAATATGCCACTACAGAAAAAGAATATGATTTATCTAAGCAATTTGTGGAACTTTCCCTTAATGATGCTCTTGAAACCCTTTCTTACAGCTTAGAAAATTATAATAGATTTAATTTTGAAAATAAACTTTGGAATATTCATGTTGATGTTGATAGGATATTAAATCCATTAGAAAAAGATTTTAAAAAATGTATTAACTTAGGAGAGTCTTTTGACCTTTTGATTGAAGATAACAAGGATATATTAGAGGAAATACAAGAAGAAATACATTTTGAATATGGACGCCTTGAAAAAATGTTTCATAGTGATATGGGAGTATTTTTAGATTCTGATTTCTATAATTGGAATAAAGCAAAAGGTGTATTAGAATTTTTATCTAACATATATCTAAAACCTCTTATTTTACTTGACAACTTAGATTACTCTTTAGAAAAGTATACTAATATTTTGAGTAGCTTTTTAGACTATTTTTCAGAGTTAGATATCGTAGAAGTTGCTGATTTTAAGTTTCAATTTGATTCTAGATTATCTGAGGAAATTAAAAGTAATCTACGTAATTATATAAAAGATTCTTATGAGTTAGAAGTTTGTGAAGTTGATTTTACCTCTAAATCTGATTTAAATTCAATATATGATACAGCCTACATGCTTCCATATATAATTCACAGCACTATTTTTAAAAGTAATTCTTTAAACTTTCTTAAAGCCTTTGATGCTCTTGAGAAAGAAATAAACATTACAAATGAAGTATTTATAGGGGCTCCTGGTATAGTTAATGATATGGGAATTAGAAAACCATCATATTATGCATATTATCTATTAAGTAAATTAGGTAATGATATAATTTCACTTGATGATGGATATATTGTTACAAAATCAGATGACTATTATGCTATTCTTTTATACTCTCATAACGATGATGTCAATACCTTAGTTAGCTATGAAGATATTTATCAACAAGGGGGTATAAAAAAATCTTTTGAAAGAAAATACTCACTTAATATAGTAAATATAAAAAACTCAACTAGAATTATTACCTACGAACTTAATGAAGCTATAGGTTCCTCTTATAATTATTGGCTATCCATGGGTTCTCCTGATAGACTTAGAAAAGAAGAAAAGGAGATTCTTCACAAAGCATCTTATCCTAAAATAGAATTTAAATATTCTAAAAAAAGTTCTGTTTTAAATATAATTACTGAACTTAAGGGTTATGGTGCTAAGCTAATAGTACTAAAAAATATAAAATAACGTACCAAAAACACCTTTTTTAGGTGTTTTTATGCTTTTTATAAATATTTACTTTTAGATAATTAACACTTATTGTACTAAAACTAAAGCATCTACATGAATACATTATTTTTATCTTTAAGCTATACTAATAATATAAATTGTTTTTATGAAAGGATGTTTTTTATGAGAGGGCTATTTTTTAATCCATCACTATTAAATGATACTAAATCAAAGTGGGCATTTTGGATTTGGATGTCTAACCTTTTACATCACGATAACTAATTTTTTATTATGACAGTAAATAAATTAATTATAATATAAAAAATAGAGAAGTTTTAAACTCCTCTATTTTTTATATTATAATTTTTTCTCAATATTTATAGCTAATGTAAAGTATTTAACAGACTCTTTTAATTCTCCTAAATTATAATACAATTCAGCCATTTCATTATATCTCTTATATTTTTCTTCTCTATTAGCAAATCTAAATAAAAAGTCAGTAGATAAATTCATATACATTTCTGCTTGTATAAATTGACCTTTCTTCTGATATATCATACCTTTAAAATAATAACCCTTTTCAATAAGCTTTATTTCATCTATATCAATAGCTAAATCTAAGGCCTCATCAGTATATTGGAAAGCTTCTTCATATTCTCTATTATTATATAGTGTATTAATACATTCTATTAAGAATTCAGCACAACCTTTTTTATCTTCTCTTGGATAAATTTCTATAGCATCCTTTATTTCTTTCATAGCCTTTTCAACTTCTTGAACTTCAAAATATGTTTCTCCATTCTTTCCTTTAAATTTAGCTAATTCCTTTGGATCATTCTTTTTATATTCAAAAGCTTTATTTAAGTATCTTTCTGCCTCCCCCTTATATAATAGAATATTTAAATCTGCAAATTCATGATAAAAATCTCCTCTAGCCTTATCACTAAAGATATCTACAAATTCTAATACTTTCTTTAAACATTCGTATGCTTTTTCAATTATTTTAATATTTTTATAGCAAATTCCTTCATAAAAGCATGCATAAATGTAATTCCGTTTATCTTTTATATAATTATTTTCATAAATTTCTCTTGTTCTTGAAAAATAACTTATTGCTTCATGATACTCTTCTGTTTTCATAAAGAATGTTCCCATATCATTATAATAAACAATAATTTCTTCATTACATTGAGTTGATTGATATAAATCATAATATTTAGAAATCAAAAGTTGAATATTTTCTATTTTATTATTATCAATATATAATTCAAATAAAAAATGAGTTAACTTTAATGCTAAATCATTAAATCCATATTTACATGCATATTCCAAGTTATAATTCACTACATTTTCTAATTTTTCAAATGAATAAGTGCATTTTTTTATCTCTTAAACATTATATTTTATTTGATCATATACATCTCTTACCAAATAATTATAATCTACTTGTAATTTCTCCGCAATATATCTAAGAGATTCTTCATCCGCTTTAATTTTACCATTCTCTATGCAACTCATTTTTGAAATAGAAATCTTATCTCCGCATAATTCTTTTAATGTTATTCCTTTATAAATCCTAGATCTTTTAATTTTTTCTCCTGTTGATAATATCTCCATGGCTACCCCCAGTTAATTAGTTATTTAATATTCCTAAACTTCTAAAAATACTTACACCTTCATCTAAATATCTAGCTGCCTCAGCGTCTCTCTTCTCTCCAATATAATATCTTCCAATAAGTATTGCTATCTCAGCTGCTTTTTTATTTAATGCATTTACCTTTGCTATATTGAAAGTTTCTAATAATATACACTCTGCTTCATCAAACTTTTCTTTTATTACATATACTCTATATCGTAAAATGTTTTTTTCTATTATTTGTTCTAAATCACTTTCATCAATAAGGTTATCAATTTCAGAAAGAACCTTTTCACACTTACTAATTTCCTTTATTTTAATATATCCTTCACATATATTAATTAAAGTTTCTATTACCTCACCATCTTTATTTCTCATCCTAATTTCCTTAGCTATTTGATAATGTTTAAATGCCTCTTCAAGATTATCAAATTCAAAGAACAGTTTTCCTAAATTATTTTCAATAGCAGATATATTTTTTTCTTCTTGCAACTCCTTATATACTTCTAAAGTTTTCTTAGAATATTTTATAGCATTTACTATATCACCTTTTTTATTATACTCTTTTGATAATAACATTAATGCTCTACCATATTCTTCTTTATTTTGAACTTGTTCAAATTTTTGTTTAGCTAAAAAAGTGTAATCTATTGCTTTTTTTATATTATCAATTTTAAAATAACTTTCAGCCATTTGATAATATATTTCTCCAAGAATGAAATCATTTCCAACATTATTATCTAAATATACTTTCTCAGCTTGTTTTAAATAGCTTGTAGCAGAGTGATATGCTTTTAAACTTAATGTTATTTTACCTAAATTTAAAAATGTACTAATAATTTGCTCATAATTATTTCTTTTTATAAAAATTACATTTGCTAATAAATACAATTGTTGTGCTAAAACTAGCTCTTTTTTTTCTTTATAAATATTAGCTCTTAAAAATAAGTTTTTAGCTTTTCTATATTCTAAATTATATTTTTCTGCATAATACAATGCATTTTCTATATATTTTTCTGCACTTATGTAATCACCATTTAATATATATGTTTCTGCCATTTGCTCATAATATATACATATTTTTTCTGCCTGTGTTTCTTCTGATTCCATTAAATATTCCACAGAAGTCTGAAGTGAATTTGCTAAATACTCCAATAAATCCATAGATGGATTTGATCTTCCAGACTCAACTAAACTTATTTGTCCTGGTGTAATTCTATCTCCTGCTAAGTCCTTCAGTGTCATTTCTAATTCTTTTCTACGTCTTTTAATTTTTTCACCTAAAGTAAGTATCTCCATCACATAATCTTCCTTTACCCACATTTATATAAATTCAAAAACTTTCTTATTATATTTACCATTATATCATATAAAGTGCCAAAAAAATATATTTTTTAAGTATTAATTTCAATTATACTTAAAATAATACAAAAACTGCTATAGAACTCTATAGCAGTTTTTAATATTAATTTATATAATCTAATATATTATCATAGGCATCTCCAGCCGCACATCTAAGTTTTTTACTAGTTCTTCTGATGTTTCTTTGAGTTTTTCTATCTAACTCTGGTAAAACCATCATTCCAATTGCTACTCCAAAAATAGTACCTATTGCTAAGCTCTTAATTACTCTTCCCAAAAATAACACCTCTTTATATTGATTTATAAAAATAGTATGTGTATTTTAAAGGAAAATAATCATGTATTATTTTAAATTTAATTTTTTAATTAAATCCCTATGCCAAGAGCCTCTTTTGCTAATTTATCAGCTAAATCATTATACTTATGACCACTGTGCCCTTTTATTTTCTTAAATCTTATCTTTACTTCCTTCATTTTACTTTGCATGAATTCATTATATTCAGCAGTAATTCTATTATTCCTCTTCCAAGTGCCAATAGCCCAAGATTCAACACCTTGATAATCATATCCTATAGTAACTTCTTTAAAGCCATTTGCAATAGCATATTCTACTGCCATCTTTGCTCCTAAAACTTCTCCTGAAACATTTCTTAATGAAATAGCTTCTTTATCAAATCCCTTTCCTTTATCTTTGTATATTATTTCTCCATCTTTAACAGCTACTAATCCATAAGAATAATTTCCCTTATCAACAGCAAAACTTCCGTCAACATATATAAATAATCCCTCTTCACTTTCTATTAATTCCTCAAACTTTTCTGCTGTCTTACCTTCTGAATTTAATGCAATAAAATTAATAGCATCTTTCTCTGTAGTAAAACTTTTATATATAGCTCCTTTAAATCCTATAACTTCTTTTTTACATTCATCCCACGAAGTAAATATTTTAGGTGCTCCTGATTTTCCCTTATAAACAGCATAGTACTTCAAAATAATCATCCTTTCCTATATGATAAATATTAATGACTTTTCCTTTGTTTATTTTTACTTTTAAACCGATAAAATTTCTTCCATTACCCTATAAATACTATCTATATTTTTAGCTCCAGTAAAGTTAGTTGCATATTCAATTGCACTCTTAATAACTATTAGTATATCATTCTTTCCTTGCCAATTATCTAATATTATATTTAACGGAACATCTGTCATTATAACATTTAATGCAAATATTCCAATTGCTATATCATCAATCTTTCCGATAAATGGTATCTTATCAGGTATTAAATCGCTTGGTACTGTAATATAAGCAACTGCTCCTGATATTATAAGTTTAGTTTTCATACTTACTCTCTTATCTTTAAGCAATCTATATATTAATGCAGCTACATCAGGTAGCATAAATATATAATCTTTATACTTTTTAGCCTTTTCAGGTAACTTATCACTTATTTTTTCTCTTCCTTTAGTATAACAATCTTCTGTTTTCTTTATTTCTTCTTCATTAAATTCTACTTTATCTTCTTTTTCAAAGTTTAGAAGTTCTATTTCTTTCTTTAATTCTCCACCTAAAGATACTTGTATATTTTTTAACTCTAAATTTAAAACTCCATATTCACAATATATACTATAGATATCAAAGTCTACATATGGAATATCCTTTAATAAATATTTATATTGTATAATAACTTTACCATTATCATAACTTATACCTTTATCACTTAAAGATTTTAATGCAAACTTTAATGCAATTTTTCTTAAAAATGATGCTATTCCTATATTAAGAATCTTAAATCCAGTAACTTCTCCTTTTATTAATCCATTTTCCATAGAACTTACTTTAAGTCTACACTCAAATTTTATAACAATCCCTTTAGTAAATGAACCTACTATTCTTATATCTTCTTTTATTTCTATACTTTCTATATTAAGTTCTTTTATTGATACAAAGTCATTATATATACTTAACAAATTTTCTCCAGTTAATCCAACATTAATATTCGAAACATTCATAGCTTGTCCTTGTCCTCTCTTCACTCTTTTAATATCTGTAATATTTTTCTATATATTTGATACATAATATACAGTATACTTCATATACTATTTTTTTTAAAGATATTATTTTCCATTAATAAAGTATAAAAATTAAGGTCATTGCCTTATATATGCAATGACCTTAAATATAATATATCTAATCTTTAAAAATTATTTATACTAAAAAGCTGGAATTACGCTTCCATCGTATTTTTCTTCAATAAACTTTCTTACATCCTCTGAAGTTAAAGCATCAGATAATGCTTTAATTTTATCGCTATCTTTATTTTCCTTCTTAACAGCTAGAATATTAGCATATGGCGAATCACCAGATTCAATAGCTAAAGAATCTTTTACTGGATTTAAATCAGCTTGTAATGCCCAGTTTGTATTAATTACTGCAGCTTCGACATCTTCTAAAACTCTTGGTAATTGTTCTGCTTGTAATTCTTTAACTTTTAAATTTTTAGGATTTTCAGTAATATCTTTAACTGTAGGTAATTCAGAGTCATTTAATTTTATTAATCCATTATCAGCTAATAATTTTAATGCCCTTGCTTCATTAGATGGATCATTTGGTACAGCTATTTCAGCTCCATCAGCTATCTCTGAAATATCAGAAACCTTCTTTGAATATAATGCCATTGGTTCTATATGAACTTTAACCGTATAATCTAAATCATATCCTTTTGCTTCAATTGACTCTTCTAAATAAGGTACATGTTGGAAAAAATTTGCATCTAAAGATCCTTCATCAACTGCTGGGTTTAATAAAGAATAATCATCAAATGTTTTAATTTCTAATTCATATCCCTTTTCTTCTAATAACGGCTTAATATGTTCTAAAATCTCTGCATGTGGTACTGCTGTTGCTCCAACTACAATTTTCTTATCATCATTTGAAGAAGCATCCCCTTTACTTCCACAACCAACTACTGATAATGCTAAAACTCCACTTAATACTGTTGCTAATATTTTTTTAAATTTCATATTTACTTCCCCCTAATTATTTTAATATATAAAATTTTAATTTTCTTTATTTGCCCTTAATTTAAAACTTTTAAAATATTTCTGACTCTCTGTATATTAATCCCCTTTAATTATTGCTTATTGCTTGTATTATTTTAATTTCCTATATGCTAAATTACCTGCCCCTTGTAGTAATTGAACAATTATTATAAGTGTTATTACTGTATATATCATTACTGCATTATCAAATCTTTGATATCCATAAGTCAAAGCTACCGCTCCAACTCCCCCTGCTCCGACTGCCCCTGCCATTGCAGAATATCCAATTATTGATATTATAGATAATGTTATACCAGATATAATAGAAGGCATTGCTTCCTTAACCATTACTTTAAAAATTATTTGAAAATCTGATGCCCCAAAAGATTTTGCAGCTTCAATTAACCCCTTATCTACTTCCTTTAACGCTCCTTCTATTACTCTTGCAATAAATGGAGCTGCCCCTATTGTTAAAGGAACTAGCGCTGCTGTTTCTCCTATACTTTTTCCAACTATAGCTCTAGTTAAAGGAATAATGGCAACAACTAAAATTATAAAAGGAAAACTTCTTAAAGTATTAACTATAAATCCTAAAATTGAATTAATAATTTTATTAGGTTTTAATCCACCTTCATCTGTTACAACCAATACAATTGCTAAGATAAATCCAATTAATGTAGCTAATATTGTTGATATTCCAACCATATATATGGTTTGTCCTAATGCTTCTATCAATATATCAGTAAAAAAGATTAAAAATTTCTCCATTTAAATCACCTCCCATGGCATATTTTTAGATGTTAAGTATTTTACTACTTTATCTTTTTGATTTTCTTTTATATTAATAACTAATGACCCTAAAACATCATCTCTAAATCTTTCTAACTTGCCCCACACAATAGAAAAATCTATATCTAGCTCTCTTGCCATTGCAGTAATTATACTGTCGTTTGAATTATCTTTCGGAAAGAACAATCTTATATTTATTCCTTGACTTGGTAATATCTCTTCTTCACCAATTAATGCCTTTAAGGCTTTAGAATTCTTTAAAAATAAATCTTCTGTTTTTCCAACAGCCATTACTTGTCCACCTTCCATAATAGCTACTCGTTGACAAATCTCTTTTACAACTTCCATCTGATGTGTAACAATAATTATTGTAATACCTAACTTTTCATTAATATCTCTTAATAAAGCTAAAATTGATTTTGTTGTATTTGGATCTAATGCTGATGTGGCTTCATCACACAAAAGTATATTAGGATTTAAAGCTAGTGCTCTCGCTATTGCAACTCTTTGCTTTTGCCCACCACTTAACTCTCTTGGTTTGCTTTTTTTCTTATCGGATAAACCAACTAATTCTAAAAGTTCTGAAACTCTTTTATCTATGTCAGCTTTAGAGTACCCCCAACACTCTAATGGCAACGCTACATTATCATATACATTTCTTCTCTCAAGTAATGAAAAATGTTGAAATATCATTCCTAGATTTTTTCTAAAGCTTCTTACTGATTTATTACTCAACTCTTTTACTTCTTCATATTCATTTACTAGTATACTTCCTTTATCATATGTTTCTAAACCATTTATACATCTTAATAATGTAGACTTTCCAGCACCACTATGACCAACTAATCCAAAGACCTCTCCCTTTTTTATCTCTAAGGTTATATCTTTTAAAACTTCTATCCCATTAAAGCTTTTATGTACATTATTTATTTTAATCATGGTCTCTCCCCTCCTCATTTTAGTAATAAAAAAACGCACTAGAGAATAAACTCAAGTGCGCATAAAAATCACATATTAATTTACTCTCTCATCACTCAGTTAAAAACTGCAGGAATTAGCACCACGTCTACCAGTTGCAAGTGACAAGTGACAAATGGCAAATTATTAATTTAAACTTGTCACTTGTCACTTATCACTTGTCACTATCGACAGGTTGCCGGGTTTCACAGGGCCAGTCCCTCCACCACTCTTGATAAGATATAATATTTAATTATTCTGTGTCGTTGATATAAATATATATTACTTTAACTATTTTGTCAATAATTTCTTTAGAAATTTTTTCTTATAAAGTAAATATTTTTTCTCTTCTATTTTTAATAATCAATAACTTCTTCTTCTATTTTAACTAATTCTGCATCAGTATTGTCTTCAACAAAATCTAATATCTTTTCTTTTAAAGAATATAATATTTCTTTCGTAGTTCCCACTGATGTAATACCAATTCCAATTTGCTCATGTACATCTTGATAATTAACTTCTGAAACTGATACATTAAATTTATTTGAAAGGCGCTTAGTTAAGCTTAACACTATCATTCTTTTTTCTTTCAATGACTTTACCCATTCTGCTCTTAATTCTAGTCTCATTATTAATATTTTCATATTGTACACCTCAACTTTAGTTTTCCATATTAATTTAACATTCTACTAATATTCTATCCATCTTGTTTTCAAATATTGCTACTATAGTAATCTTAATTATATATATTTTCATTTTATTTTTATTATATAAAACTATAAAGGTCAATAAAAAACGTCCTATTAATTTAAATCAATATAAACCTTTACTAAAAATCATTTCATATTCAAGTTCCTTTGTATCTTCATTCTTTTTTTCATTTACTACTTTAAAATTATTTTTACAATAAAAATTTATTGCATTCTTATTTTTAGCATAAACATCTAATGTAAGTTGTTTATATTTAGGCTTGATATACTCTATTAATGCTTTACCTATTCCTTCTCTTTGATATTCCCTCTTTACAAAAAGGCCTGCAATATATTCCTCTTCAATAATACCTATAAATCCTTTTATAACATTATTTTCTTGAAATATATAAATCTCAGCATTAGGCAACATTTTTTTAACCAAATCAAAATTATTAATCCAGTACTCTTTTTCTATAAAATTATGAGCATTTATATTAGTTTCAAGCCAAATCTCCATTAATTCATCTAAATATTCTGTTTTAAATTCCTTTATCATATTCTTTTCTCCATTTTTGTTAATATATTTTTATTTTACAATTAGGTTTAAAATTTATTATATTTATCTATAATAAAACTTGCCTTTGAAATAAATCTAATATATTGATTTATCTCAAAGGCAAAATATTTTACAAGTTACTTATACCTTCAATTAAATTTATAAATTCACCTTCATCCTTTTTATCAAGGAAAATATCAATTAGAGTTTTAGTAGGCATTTTATTATATCCCTTTTTCCCATTTATAAAAATATCTGCTAATCTCTCTCTAAAACCCTCTTCATCATCCTTTAATTGTTTAATAAGCGCTTCTATTTCATACTCAACTAAGGTATCTATTATATTATTTCTTAATGTTTCATTAAATTTTTCTGCAAATATTCTTTCTTCTTCACTTAAATCTTGAATATCATTATTTAATAATCTAAAAATGTTCATAAAGCTTCCACCCCACTTTTTATTTCTTCTAATGTTTTCTTTACTAAATTTTATGTTTCTTTAATTTTTAAAAATTCTAATCCTAATTTACTCATGTTTCTTTTTACTTTATTATAACACAAAATAAAGAGGCTACTTTCGTAACCTCCATATTAAACATTCATTTTACTTTTTATTATTTTTTCTTCAATTTCATCCTTAGGATTTTTACACTGCCTTGAAATATTTAGCAGGACACCCATGGCAGCTAAATTAAATACTAGCGAAGTTCCTCCATAACTTATAAAAGGTAAAGGGACTCCTGTAACTGGCATACTTCCAGTAACAACTGCAATATTAATTATTGCCTGCACAGCAATTACTGAAATTATTCCAGTAGCTAAAAGTTTACCATACCTATCTTTAGCCCTAGATGCAACCTTTATTCCTGATACTATTAACACAACAAATATAGCAATAACAAATATACACCCTATAAGACCTAATTCTTCACCTATTATAGAAAATATAAAATCATTATGTGGCTCAGGCATATATAAAGCTTTTTGCTTTGAATTTCCTAACCCCACACCAAATAATCCCCCTGAACCTAAAGCATAAAGAGAGTGTACTAATTGGTACCCCTCATCATTAGCATATTTCCAAGGATCTAAAAAACTTATAAATCTCTCTGTTCTATAATCTGAACTAAAAATACCTATAGTTCCAGCAACTCCACCAATACCTATTAAAGCAAATGTTTCTTTAAAACTCATCCCAGATACAAAAATCATTATAAATGCAACAAACATTATAATAGCTGCAATACTTAAATTATTTTCTTTATATACTAATAACGCAAATAAAGCTGCTGAACCTAGATATATCAATGGAATCTTCCAATTTCTATTTACCTTTCCATACTTATCTATCATCATAGCTAAGAAAAATACTATAACATATTTAGCAAGCTCAGATGGTTGAAAAGAAATTCCAGCAATATTTAACCAACGTTTAGCTCCATTAATAGTACTTCCAACAAATAGTACTGCCACTAAAGCTACTACCGTAACTCCATAAGCAAACACAGTGAACTTTTTCAATAAATGATAGTCTATTAACATCATAACTACTAATGCTACTAGCCCTACAGGAACCCATGTAAGCTCCTTTTTCAAAAAATAAAATACATCTTTATGCTTATATAATGCATCATAATAACTTGCTGAAAATACCATAATTATCCCTATTGCAACAAGCGCTAATACAGAATAGAGTATATATGGATTAACAGAACCTAGCTTAGATTTTCTTTTTACTTTCTTTTTATTTTTTCCTTTTTTTAACCTTTTACTATTACTACTCATATTATCTTCTCCAGTATACAATATTTAATATTCATATTCCTTTTTTAATGTTATTGTAACTTTTGTGCCTTTTACAATCTTATTTCCACTAGTTATACTTTGAGAATGAACAGTTCCTTCTCCTTCAAATTCATACACTAGTCCAAGATTATCTAAAATAGAGGTTGCAAATTCTTTAGTAGTACCCTTCAAGTCTGGCATTATAATTTCCTTTTGCACTTGTCCATTATCTTTAGCTGTAATAGAAATAGTAGTTCCTTCTTTTACTATTGCTCCTGGATATGAATCCATTGAAACAATTGTTTTTCCACTTCCTTTAACTTCAGCTTCTAATCCATTTTCCTTTAATATTTCTTTTGCTTCTTCGATAGACTTCCCTCTTACATCTGGAATTATAACATTTTTATAAATAGAAAATCTCTCTTTAGCTAATGGTGAATCCATATACTTAAATACTTCTTCAAATAACTCTTTCATTAATGGAGCTGCTACCTCTCCACCATAATATAATCCATTACTTGGCTCATCTACTGCTATAAATACTGTTATTTGAGGATTTTCTACTGGTGCTAAGGCTACCATAGATGATATATATTTATCAGATGAGTATGTCCCTGTTGTAGGATCAACTTTTTGAGCAGTTCCTGTCTTTCCTCCAACATTATAACCTTGTACAAATGCTCCCTCTGGTCCATCCTTAGTAACTGTTCTCTCTAAATAACTTCTAAGTAACGCTGTATTTTCATCTGATAATAAATCCTTCTTTATTATTGGTTTTATAGTTTCATCAATAACTCTATTCCCACTCTCATCTTCATGAGAAACCTCTTTCACTATATGTGGCTGAATAAGATCTCCTCCATTAGCTATAGCATTAAATGCTGCCATAAGTTGAAGTGATGTAACGGTATTAGTTTGACCAAATGATATTGTTGCTAAATCAATTGCAGATACTGTATCACTTGTTTTAACTATTCCAGATGCCTCACCTGGTAAATCAATACCAGTTGTTTTTCCAAAACCTAACTTATATATATATTCATTTAAAGTATCAATTCCAAGTCTTTCACCTATCTCCATCATCCCAACATTACAAGAATTCTTCAAAACTTCTGCCAAAGTTTGAGTACCATGTCCTTCATGTTTCCAACAATGAATAGTAGTATTTCCAAACTTAACAGATCCATTACAAGTAAATGTATCACTATCACTAACTAAACCTTCTTCTAATGCTGCAATCATTGTTACAGTTTTAAAAGTTGAACCTGGTTCAAAGGTATCACTTACTAACCAATTTCTCCACATATTTTGTATTTTATCATTGTCAGTTTCCCCCTCAAAACTTTCATATCCTGAAAATGGATTGTTTGGATCATAGTCTGGCTTATTCACCATTGCTAATATTTCTCCATTATTAGGATCCATAATAAGTACATGAACACCTTTAGCATTATGTTCCTCTAACCCCTTTTGTGCAATCTTTTCAGCTATATATTGTAAGTTTTCATCTACCGTTATCACAATGTCACTACCATCTATAGCTGGAGTAAACTTATAAGTATCAAAAGGTAACCTATTTCCCCTACTATCATAGGCTCCTATTTTCATACCTGCAATTCCAGCTAAATATTCATCATATTGTAACTCTATACCTGTTAGTCCTGTCCCTTCTGAGTTAATTCCTCCTAGTGCACTTGCTAAAAAGTTTTCATTAGGGTAATATCTCTTTACATCTCTAGAAACAATAAGTCCATATATGCCTAGATCATCAGCACTATCGGCAACAGCCTTAGTAACTCCTCTAATTAATGGTGCATAACTGGCATCACTTCCATCTGAATTTTTTCTATTTAATGCTTTGAGAACCTCATCAACTTCTACACCTGTTACATCTGAAATTTCAACTGCAATATCATCCATTGTTAAATTCTTTTCTTTAATGTGATTTCTAACAGTATCTAAATCAAAGTCTATTCTATATACATTAGCTGAAGATACTAATACTGATCCATTTCTGTCTAAAATATCTCCTCTTGTAGCTGTTACGCTAATTTCTTTTTGCCATTCCGAATTTGCCTTTGCTTCTAGTGATCGTCCACTTACTAATATTAACCATGCTAACCTTAATATAAGAAATCCCAATAGACAAAATACAATAACAGAAACAATATACAATCTACCTTTATATCCAATTGCCTTTTTGTTCTTTTTGTATTTTTTCTTTTTATACGCCATCTTTTTATCTCCCATCATAATATTTAATTTAAATACATCCTTAAAAGTAAAACTATAATTTTGATATAATAGTTTAGCTTTAAAAGAGTAAATTCTAATTGGATATATGAATTTATAACTTTATTATTAAATAAAAGTTTTTTCATAAAAATATACTATGTTACATAAATTATATTTTACTATATTTTCACTTATATCAAAAGACACTAATATCAAATATTATCTAATTTCTGATAAAATTTTATATAAATTTCACATATAAAAACTTATTGCCTACAATACTGTTAAGGCCTATTTTCATTATTCTCTTTTTCATCTCATAAAATAAAAAAAGTAGTTAATCCTACCAAATTAATAAATTCAGTTTCGCATTAACTACTTTTATTTGAGATATTACTTTGTATTTAACTTCTCTTTATCTATTTTATTAAAACTTTTCCCTACAGCTACTGCTGTAACCATTGTTCCATTTACATTTAACATTGTACGCCCCATATCTAGTATAGGATCAATTGCTATTATTCCTCCTGCTAATGGGAAGTATGATCCCATTCCCATTCCTGATATAACAACTGAAACTGCCATAGTTGCACTACCTGGTAAACCTGCGATTCCTAATGAACCAATTACTATTATTACTATAAGCATTCCATAGAAACTTATGTCCATTGTTGTTCCTGACATATTTGCTAATGTTACAGCCATTAACGCTGGATAAATAGCTGCACATCCATTCATTCCCATGTTTGAACCTAAACTTCCTACAAATGATGCTATTCCATTATCTACACCAACACCTTCAGTTAATGTTTCTATTGTAACTGGTAATGTTCCTAAACTTGAACGAG
Source organism: Clostridium sp. D43t1_170807_H7 (assembly GCF_015555905.1). Lineage (GTDB taxonomy): Bacteria > Bacillota > Clostridia > Clostridiales > Clostridiaceae > Clostridium. The sequence continues at coordinate 44,953 of NZ_JADNLK010000008.1, read as the reverse complement.
AAGTAAAAGCTAAGATTAACGGCTCCATAACTTTCTTTACATATTTAAATGGATTAACACCTAAAACTGCAATAATTATTAAATGTATAATAAATACAATAGCTATACTTACATATAGAGCTATTATAAATCCAACAACTTCTTTTATAGCTGCTAAACCTCTTCCAGCTATTGTATTAGCAAGTAATGCTACTACTGCATAAGGCATGAACTTTATAACAGTCATTGCAATACTAGTAATTATTTTATAAGAACCATTAACTAAATCAGTTACAGGCTTAATGACATCACTATATTTTTTATTTAATATCTTCATAGAGTTACCAATAAATGCTGCAAAGATTACTACTGCAACTACATTAGCCTCTGCCATTGCAGCTACTGGATTTGATGGAAGTAATCCTCTTAAAGTGTCAACTACTGGTGTTATTTCTCTTATTTCACTTGTACTCTCAACTACATTAGCTGAAACTCCTAATTTAAATAAATTACCTACTATAATACCAACAACAGCAGCAATAGTTGTTGTTCCTAGTAATATAAATAGTGATCGAGTTGTTAGTTTTCCAAGGTTTTCTCCTTCCTTCATAGTAATAATAACTCTGATAATAGATACAAATATTAAAGGTACTACAAGCATTTTTAATAGGTCCATAAACCCATTTCCAACAAGGCCATACCACTTATTTACTTCATTAATCCATTGAACATCTCCTGGATTATTCGGGAATCCTGCTACTAATTGAATTATTATTCCTAAAACTAAACCTGCAATAGTCGAAACTATCATTCTTGTTGAAAACTTAACTTTCTTTTTAGCCATAATATTTACTCCAAATAATATAGCTATAAGAACAATAATAAAGGCTATTGTCTTAAAATTTGTTATCATTATAAAATCTGATAAAAAAGTGCTATTCATTTTCTCCTCCTGATATATTTATATACGTCAATGTATATATTACATTAAAATTATAACTTATACTAGTTTAAATTATATATAATATATAATTTCCTCTTTTTCTTTTCTATATTGTTCAACAATATATTCTAATGTTATTGAATCAAAATAATCATTTATCTTTTTATTAATTTCACTCCAAATAACCTTGTTTACAAATCTCTCCATATCATTTGAATCTTCATCGTTTATATCTATAAGAAGTGATTCTCCTTCTAAAGCTCTTAAAATCTCTCCTACTGTAATTTCATTAGGGGTTTTTGACAAAGTGTATCCGCCTTGTGCCCCTTTCCTTCCTATTATTAGACCTGATTTTCTAAGTAATGAAAATATTTGTTCTAAATATCTTTCTGATATTTCTTGACGCTCTGATATTGCCTTTAAAGTTACACTTCCGCATTCAGAATTAATTACTAAATCAATTAATGCTCTAATTCCATACCTTCCTTTAGTAGAAATCTTCATAAACTCACCTACTTTCAACTTTTACATTCCCTACTTTTCCTATCGGTATTATGTTAATGTTATATCTTTTTTTTCATATTGTCAATATTTTTCTATCATTTACATTTAAATCAAAATAGATATATAAGATAATCCTATATATCTATATTTGCAAAAACTTATTTACTTTTATACTATAATAGTTCTAGTAATTCAATTGGAGCTTTAATTATATAATCTGCACCAGCCTCTCTTAATTCCCCTTCTCCTCTAAACCCCCAAGAAACGCCAACTGATTTAACTCCAGCGTTTTTTGCAGTATTTACATCAACATCAGAATCACCAACATATATGCATTCATCTTTTGCAACATTCAATGACTCCATTACTTCATAAACTGTTTTAGGATCTGGCTTAGTTGGATGATTGGGTCTTTGCCCATATGTTATTTCAAAAGAATCTGCAAAATATCTTCTAACTACATCTTCTGCAAATTCATGTGGTTTGTTTGATACTACTGCTATTTTCATATTTTTTTCTTTTAGCTTATCTATCATTTCATTAATTCCATCATAAGGTTTTGTCATGTCAACCATATGTTCTCCATAATATTCATCAAATAATCCTAAAACCTTATCAATTACTTCTTTATCTTCTTTATACTTATCTGGTACTATACGTTCAATTAATTTATATCTTCCATTACCCACAAATCTAGTATAATCCTTTACATCATGAATTTTAAACCCACAACTCTTTAATGCATAATTACAGGCATTTGCTAAATCTTCTAATGTATCTAACAATGTACCATCTAAATCAAAAATTACTGCTTTAATCATCTTACATTCTCCTATATTATATTTGTTATAAAGTAACCTTATTATAACATAAGCCAATGATAGTTTTAATATCATTGGCTTATATAATATCCTGCACCTACATATTTATATCTGCTTTATTTCTTTTCTTTCACCCTTAAAATTATTAATTTTATTTCTTCTATTAATTAACTCATTTTCGATTTCTTCAATATTAATATTTTGATCTGCCATTAATACTAATATATGATATGCTAAATCACAAATTTCATTAACTAGTTCTTGCTTATCATTTCCTTTTGCTGAGATGATTACCTCAGTACACTCTTCTCCAACCTTTTTTAATATTTTATCTGTACCTTTATCAAATAAATATTTAGTATAAGAACCTTCTTCTCCTGAATTTTTTCTATTTTGTATTATTTTATATAAATCATCTACTACCACTTTAAATAATCCTCCTAAAAAAACAACTTACTCTTCCAGTATGACAAGCTACACCATTTTGCTTTACCTTTATTAGTAATGTATCATTATCACAATCACTCCAAATTTCTTTTACTTCTTGAAAGTTTCCCGAAGTTGCTCCTTTATTCCATAGCTCATTTCTACTTCTACTGTAAAACCAAGTTTGTTTTGTTTTTTTTGTCAATTCAAAACTTTCTTTGCTCATATATGCAAGCATCAAAACTTTATTGCTATAGTAGTCTTGAATTATAGTAGGTATAAGCCCTTCTCCCTTTTCAAAATCCAATGGAATTTTGCTAGTACCAAATTCACTATTCATAACTCCTCCAAATACCTATATTGTTCTTACTGCTACCTTATTTCCTTTTAAATATTCTTTTACCTCATTTATTGTAAGTTCTCCATAATGGAATAATGATGCTGCTAATGCTGCATCTGCCATTCCTTCTTTAAAAACATCTTCAAAATCCTTCAAACTACCACACCCTCCTGATGCTATTATAGGTACATTAGTAATTTCACTTACCATTTTAGTTAACTCTAAATCAAATCCACTTTTAGTACCATCTGCATCCATGGAAGTAAGTAATATTTCTCCTGCACCAAGATCAACCGCCTCTTTAATCCACTTTAAAGCATCTATTCCTGTATCTATCCTTCCACCATTTACAAACACATTCCATCCTAAATTGTCTACTCTTCTTTTAGCATCAACTGCTAATACTATACATTGACTTCCAAAGTACGTAGCACCGTCACTTATAAGATTTTTATTTTTTACTGCTGCAGAATTCAAACTTACTTTATCTGCACCAGCTCTAAGAATTCTTCTTATATCATCAATATTTCTTATTCCTCCACCAACTGTAAATGGTATAAATATTTTTTCTGCAACTCTCTCTACTACCTTTTCCATTATCCCCCTATCCTCATGAGTTGCTGTTATATCTAAGAAAACAAGTTCATCTGCTCCCTGCTTATAATAATACTCTCCTAATTGTACTGGATCTCCTATTTCTTTAATTCCTACAAAATTTACTCCCTTAACAACATTTCCATTTCTAACATCTAGACAAGGTATAATTCTTTTTGTATGCATTTCTTGCCCCCTTATATAACAATTTTAAAATTGCTAACTACATAATTTTATAGCTTTCTTTAAATCAATATTTCCTGAATATAATGCCTTTCCTATAATTACTCCATATAAATCTAAATCATTAAGCTTTTTAATATCATAATAGTCCCTAACTCCACCAGAGGCCGTAATATTAACAGATACATACTCTTTAAGTTGCTTTACCATAGATATATTAGTCCCCTCTAAGGTTCCATCTTTACTTATATCAGTTAAAATTATATTTTTAACCCCCATATTTTCCATTCTTTTGCAAAAATCTATATAATGTACATTACTTTCCTCAATCCATCCTTTTGTACATATATATCCACCTTTACAATCAACTCCAACGGCAATCTTATCTCCAAAATCTCTTACTACTCCAGAAACAAATTCCTCATCCTCTAAAGCTACTGTACCTAAAATAACTCTACTCACACCATGATTAATTAATTCCTCAACCTCTTTATAGTTTCTAATTCCCCCACCTACTTCTATTGGAATAGCAAGCTCTTTAGCTAAATTAAGTATTATTTTCTTATTTACTAACTTTCCTTTTTTAGCACCATCTAAATCTACCAAATGAATATATTTCGCTCCATCCTTTTCAAAACCTTTGGCTATATCAAGTATGTCATTTCCCACAATTTCTTTTTTTCTATAATCACCTTGATATAATCTAACTGCCTTTCCTCCAATTATATCTATTGCTGGAATTACAATCATTTTATTACCTCCCCAAAATTCTTAAGTATCCTAAGCCCTACTTCACCACTTTTTTCTGGATGAAATTGAGTTCCATAAATATTATCATTACAAACAATTGAAGGAACTTTAATACCACCATAATTTGAAAATCCTATTAAATTTTCATCTTTTACATTTGTTGCGGCATAGCTATGTACATAATATACAAAACTATTCTCATCTAACCCTTTAATTAAATCATTTTTACTATTATATTCTAACCTGTTCCACCCTATATGTGGTATTTTCGCTTTTTCCTTAGGCTCTAAAAGCTTAACCTCTCCATCTATAAATCCTAATCCATCACACTCACCATTTTCATATCCTTTTTGAAATATCATTTGCATTCCTAAACATATACCTAATAGAGGTGTTCCCCCATTCACTTTATTTTTTATAGCATCAGTTAATCCCATATCATTAAGGTTATACATAGCCTTATTAAAGGCTCCAACTCCTGGTAAAATTAACTTATCTGCATTTTTTATTTCTGATATTTCATTTGAGATCTTTGAAGGTATATTTAAATATTTTAATGCATTATAAACATTCTTTAAATTTCCCATACCATAATCAATAATAACAATCATACTACTTTTCAACTCCTAACAGTTTTACTTTAAATACCTATATACATCCTTTTGATGATGGTATTGAATTTGTTTCTATTCTTATAGCCTCTTTTAATGCTCTACCAAAAGCTTTAAAAATACCTTCAATTTTATGATGATCATTTTCTCCATATAGTACTTTTATATGAAGAGTTATTTCAGCATTAAATGCAAGAGCTCTAAAAAATTCTTGAACCATCTCTACAGAAAAATTTCCTATGCTCTCACGTTTAAAATCTCCCTCAAAATGTAAAAATGCTCTTCCACTAATATCTAAAGATACCATTACTAGAGCTTCATCCATAGGAATACAGACTGTACTATATCTCTTTATTCCCTTTTTATCTCCTAATGCTTCCTTTATACACTTTCCTATACAAATCCCAGTATCTTCAATCAAATGATGATCACATACATCTAAATCCCCATCAGCTTCTAATTTAATATCAATATCACTATGAAATGCCATTAATGTTAGCATATGATTAAAAAAACCTATTTCTGTTTTAATATTATTAACTCCATCTCCATCTAAATTAATACTTAAATTTATATTAGTTTCTTTCGTATCTCTTTTAATTTGTGACGCTCTTATCATTCTCTTCCTCCACACCTAATACAGCCTTTTCTATTATATTGACTACCAAATCATTTTCTAAGGCTGATCCAACAGTTATTCTAAAACTATCATCATTAAAATACCTAATTAATATACCTTTCTTCTCTAGTAATCTTTTTATATCCTCTTTGATAATAGATCTTCCAAAAATAAAATTAGCTTTAGATTTATAGAATATTATTTTATTATCACTTAACCCTTCTATATGCTTCAAATTTTTATATAATCTTTCTCTTTCATAAACTACTTCCTCTACATTTTTAAGTATCTTTTCCGGATGTTTTAAAATATTACATGCCATAATTTGAGAAAATGTATTTAAATTATAAGGAACCTTACTTTTATTTAACTCTTCTATCAAATCTTTATTAGCAATTAGAAAACCTACTCTCAAAGCTGCTAATCCCCATGCTTTAGATAATGTTCTAGTTACTATTAAATTTTTATATTTTTCTATATATTGAATCATACTTTGTCCATAAAATTCATAGTATGCTTCATCAATAACCACTAAACTATCTTTAAAAGAATCTAATATATATAGTATGTCATCATTACTAATTACATGTCCTGTTGGATTATTAGGATTAGAAAAGATTATTACCTTTGGAGATACTTTTTTACCAAAATTAATAAATTTATTAACAGAGAAAGAACCATCCTTTTCCGTATTATATTTTTTTATTACCCCCTCACTAACAGATGTATAAAAATCATACATTGAAAAATCCGGATTTATAGTTAATACAACCTTTTTTCTAGTAATTTGTGAACTTATAATCAAAGAAATCATTTCATCTGAACCATTTCCAGCTATTAAATTTTCTTTGTTTACCCCAACTACTTTTGAATATATTTCTCTTAACTCATCGCAATCACTATCTGGATATCTATTAAACTTTAACTTTATAACATCTTCTACTATATCTTTTAACTCATCATCACTTATATTTTTGTAGCTTTCATTTGCATTCACTCTTATTCCTATATCCATATTTGATACATTATTATAACTATTTATCTTCTTCATTATCTAATCTTACCTTTATTGAATTTGCATGAGCAGTTAAACCTTCTTCATTTGCAAATCTAATTATCTTTTCGCCATCTCTTGCTACTGCTTTTTGTGAATAATATAGGAATGATGATTTTTTTATAAATGTATCCACTGATAATGGTGATGAAAACCTTGCAGTACCACCAGTTGGTAATACATGATTAGTTCCTCCAAAATAATCACCTATAGGCTCTGGGGTATATTCTCCTAAAAATACTGAACCAGCATTTTTAACTTGTTCTAAGTATTCCATAGGATTATCTATTAAAAGTTCTAAATGTTCTGGTGCTATTAAATTAGCTAACTCAATGCACTCTTCTATGGATTTACAAATTACTATTTTTCCAAAATTGATAAGTGAACTTTCAATTATATTTCTTCTACTTAACTTTTTAACTTGTACTTCTATCTCTTTGTTTACCTTATCTGCTAACTCTTGAGATGTTGTAACTAATATTGAAGAGGCTAATTCATCATGCTCTGCTTGAGACATTAAGTCTGCTGCAATATATTTAGGATTTGCTTTTTCATCTGCAACAATTAAAATTTCACTAGGTCCAGCCACCATATCAATTCCCACATCTCCATATACTTGTCTCTTTGCTTCCGCTACAAAAGCATTACCTGGTCCAACTATCATAGAAACATTGTCTACACTTTCAGTTCCATAAGCTAGCGCAGCGATTGCCTGTGCTCCTCCTAACTTATAAACTTTATTTATTCCACATAACTTTGCCGCAACTAATATTTGTTTATTAACATCACCATTTTTATCTGGTGGTGTAACTAGTACTATTTCATTTACTCCTGCAACTTTTGCCGGAATTGCATTCATTAAAACAGATGATGGATATGCAGCTTTACCTCCTGGAACATATATAGCTACACTATCCATAGGAATTAACCTTTGCCCCATAAAAATGCCTAATTCCTTCTGATATATATAGCTTGTCTTTTTTTGATTCTCATGATATGCTCTTATATTCTTAATACTTTCTTTCAATATCTCAGTAAATTCTATGTCACTTTCATTATATGCCTTGTCAATCTCTTCTTTTTCTATTTTAAAACTTTCCAGATATACTTTATCAAAATCTAAAGTATAACCTCTCAAAGCCTTATCCCCAGAAGACTTTACATTTTCAATTATTTCTTCTACAGATTTCCTTACATTCAAAGTATTACTTCTCTTTTTTATGATTGATACAACATCACTTATACTTTTATTGCTTAATTCTATTATGTCCATCATATTAACTTGCCCCCTTTAGTTTTATATAATAAACACTACTTATTACATGCTATTCTTATTCTATCTATAACTTCATTTATCTCATTTCTCTTTAGCTTAAAACTGGATTTATTAACAATAACCCTTGAACTTATATCACATATTTCATCAACAACAATTAATCCATTTTCCTTTAATGTTGTTCCAGTTTCCATTATATCTACTATCCCTTCACTAATCCCTAATATAGGTGCAAGCTCTACTGAGCCTTCAATTTTTATTATTTCAACATCCATTCCCTTTCCTTCAAAATACTTTTTAGAAACATTAGGATATTTACTACCTATTTTTATATGACCTATTCTATTAAAAATATTTGTGTTTGGTAGGGTTGCTACTATAAACTTACACTTTCCTATTCCCAAATCTAAAACTTCATAATAGTTTTCACCCTTCTCTAATAATGTATCTTTACCTACTATAGCTATATCAGCAACTCCATGTTCTACATATGTTACTGCATCATTAGCCTTTACTAAAAAATATTTTATTTCTTCCTTAGTATCATTAAAGACTAGTTTTCTTCCTTTATTCTTTAATTCATCAATTCCAAAGCCTGCCCTTTCAAATATTTTTACTGCATCTTTTTCTATCCTACCTTTGGTGAGTGCTATACTAATCAAATTAAATCACCTACTTTTATTCTCTATATACAATCTCTAAACATTCACCATCTCTTGTTCTTTTTATTATCTCCTTTAATTTTATTAAATAATTATCTTTTTCTACCAAAATAGGTTTTCTATCAATTTTTTCATCATAATCACAAGAATTAATTAGGAGATTTACATCTACTGAAAAACCTATGGCTGAAATTTTTCTTCCGAAATTTTCTAATAAATTATTATATCTTCCACCCTTTAATACAGTTGATCCTATTCCTGTAACATATCCTTTAAAAATAACTCCTGAATAATAATTAACTCGCGGAACCATACTCATATCTACGGATATATATTTTTCATAACCTAATTCTCTTAAATTTAAAAATATCTTTTCCAAATATAAAATATTTTCCTTAACTCTATTATTAAAAGCTAACCTTTTGGCTTTTTCTATCATATCGTACCCTCCAAAAAGCCAAGGCAAAGTAGTTAAAAACTCCTTATATTCATCTTTAATTTTTAAACTTTCCAAGTAATCATTTAAATTTATTAAACTTTTTTTATTAATAAGGTCAATTATATTTTCTTTATCTTCTTCCATTAAGTTCATTTCATCAATTGCTGACCTTAAAATATTTACATCTCCAATCTCTAACTTGAAATTCTCCTTTGTATTCAATGATTTTAATACTTCTAATGCCGTTACTAAAATTTCTAAATCTATTACTTCTCCGTCTCCACCAATTAGTTCAATTCCACAATCTAAATATTCATTTCTTTTTCCTTCTAGGCTTTCATGAACCCTAAACACATTTGCAGTATAAAAAAGTTTTAACGGTAAATTCATATCTTTTAATTTAGTATTTATCATTCTTGCTACAGGTACCGTCATATCTGGTCTTAAAACTAATATTCTTCCATTGTTATCAAAAAATTTATACATTTCTTCTTCTTTTAAACTTTGTGTCTTATGATTAAAAGTTTCATAATACTCCACTGTAGGTGTGGCTATTTCCCCATATCCCCACTTCTCAAACACACCAATTATAGTTTTAACAATGTTATTTCTTTTTTTACATTCATCAATAGTGAAATCTCTAGTTCCCTCTGGTACTATATTCTTAATTTCAACCGCCCCCTTTAGCACTTTAAAGTATTAAAGTTAATAATAATATACTATTTATGGTTTTATTTGTCAATTAATATTTATCATATTTTATTACCTTCTTTTAGTAAAATATAACTTTTATTCTTATTTTATTATCTATTTTTTTATATTTCATAACAATTAATATTTTATTATAACTTTAAATAAAAATAAGCTAGATACTAAAAAGTAACTAGCTTATTTTTATTTCAATTTTTTATTTTTATTTTATTGCATTATCTATTTCTTCTACCATTATCATTGTTGAAGTAAATCCACCTGTTGCTGTGTACCAAATATTTGGATTTAGGTATACTATATTATCATTTTTATATACATCTGTTTTTTTCATTAATTCATTTTCAAATAATTCCTTAGCTGAAGTTGTTCCTCCTACTATAGCAGCTCTATCTACTACAAATAAGTATTGTGGATTTTTTTCTACAATATATTCAAATGAAGCTTTTTGCCCATGAGTTGACGCTTCTATAGTTTCATCAACAGGAGTTACTCCAAAACTATTATGAATTATTCCAAATCTTGATTCTGCACCATATACACTGAATGAACCATCATTAGCTAATGTTATAAGTCCATTAACGTTCTTTTCTGTAACCTTTGCATTTAATTCTTCTATTGCTTCTGTTATAGCTGTAAGTTCTTTTTCAACAGCTTTTTCTTTACCAAATATTTCACCTAATTTATTCATATTTTCTGAAAACGACTCTAAATAATTTTCATTATTTACACCTAAATGTATTGTTGGTGCAATTTTACTTAACTCTTCATAATAATCAGCTTGTCTTCCTGAAATTATTATTAAATCTGGAGTTAATTCAAATATCTTTTCCATATTAGGTTCCTTTAAAGATCCAACACTTGAATAATCTTCACTTTCAAACTTGCTTAAGTGTTCTGGAAGCCCATCTTGAACTAAACCAACTATTCCTTCAACCTCTAACTTATCTAATGAGTCTAAAATTCCATAATCAAATACTACTACTCTTTTAGGATTCTTATTAACAGTTGTTTCACCAAGTTCATGGCTTACTACTAGTGTTTCTTCTCCACTATTTCCTTCTGCTCCTGCAAATTTTGTAATTACAAATACCCCAAAAACTACTACCAATAAAACTACTATTGATATAATTGTTTTTTTCTTCATTATTATCCACCTCTTTATATAAAATTTAATTTTTAATCGTATAATATTGATATTCATTATCAATATTATTTTATTTAATAGGCAAATTTTTTAAATTTGCCACTAATAACTTATTTATTAGAAATATACACATATATTTCTATTGTTGATATTTTCAATATGGAAATCTATTTCGTAAATATTTTCCAATTCTTCTTTTTGTATAGTTTCCTCAGTAACTCCATCCTTTACAATCTTTCCATCCTTTAGAGCTACTATATAATCTGAATAACAAGATGCAAAATTAATATCATGTATTACTATTACAACTGTCTTATTTAATTCATCACAAAGCTTTCTTAATGTTTTCATAATTTCAACTGAATGCTTCATATCTAGATTATTTAAAGGCTCATCTAAAAATATATAATCACTATTTTGAGCTATTACCATTGCAATATATGCTCTTTGTCTTTGACCTCCACTTAATTCATCTAAATATCTATCTTCAAACTCCTTAAGTTGCATATAATTAATTGCTTCATCTATATATTTATAATCCTCTTCTTTCAAATTTCCCTGTGAATGCGGAAATCTTCCAAAGCTAACTAACTCTCTAATTGTTAACCTAATATTAATATTGTTTGATTGTCTCAAAATCGCTATTTTTTTAGCTAACTCTTTATTGTCCCATTTTAATATATCTTTACCATCCACTAAAACTTCTCCAGAATCTCTCTTTAAAAGTCTACTCATTATTGAAAGAAGAGTACTTTTACCTGCTCCATTTGGTCCTATGAAAGAAGTTATTTTTCCTTCTTGAATACTTAAAGATACATTGTCTACTACTTTTTTATTACCATAAGTTTTAGTTATATTCTTTACTTCTATCATCTATTTCTCTCCTTCATTACTAAGTAAATGAAATAAATTCCTCCAACAAAATTAATTATTACACTTACCGAAACACCAAAATTCATTAACTGCTCAACTAATAACTGTCCGCCTATTAAGGCAACTACACTAATTAATATAGTTGCAACACCTAAAACGCTATGTTTATAACTTGATATAAGTTGTCTTGCAATATTTACTACAAGTAATCCTAAAAATGTTATAGGACCAACTAAAGCTGTAGCTACTGATGTTAATAAAACTACTACTATTAACATTTTTTTCACTATTTTGTCATAATCTACACCTAGGTTTATCGCTTCATCTCTTCCTAATGCCATAACATCTAATATTTTTAAATAATCATAAACATACCCTATACAAATAATTATTACTATACTTGATATAAATAATAAATCTGTATTTATATTGTTAAAGCTAGCTTGCATTTTATCCTGCACCATTTGGAATTCTACTGGATCAATTAAAACCTGCATAAATGTAGTTAAACTTTCAAACAAAGTCCCACATACTACACCTACTAATAGTAATGTAAATATATTTTTACTTCCTTTTTTAAATATAAACTTATACATCAAACTTGAAAATAAAAGCATTGATGCTATTGTAATTATAAAATTTATATTTCCATCACTCATTATTACTGAAGATGAACCTAATAAAAATACTACAGATGTTTGTAACAATACATATAATGAATCTATTCCTAAAATACTAGGTGTTAATATTCTATTATTTGTTACAGTTTGAAATATTAACGATGAGAACCCTATTGCTCCGCCTGTTAATACCATTGCATATATTTTAGGAATTCTTCTATATAAAGCATACTTAAAGTTAATACTATTTACTCCAATAAATAAAAATGAACATATTAATACTAAAGCTAATATTGATAAAATAAATATACTTTTTTTATCTTTAGTCTTCATTTCTTGTCCCCCTTATTATCATATAAAGGAAAATTATACTTCCAATTACTCCAACAGTTAAGCTTATTGACATTTCAAATGGGAATATTATTATTCTTCCTAAAATATCGCAAGCAAGTAAGAATATAGGTCCCAATAAAGCTGTGTGGTATAATGTTTTCTTTAAGTTATCTCCACTATATAAACTTACTATATTAGGAATAATAAGTCCTAAGAAAGGTATATTACCAACAGTTATAATTGTTACTGCACATATTAATGAAACTATTGCTAGTCCTACATTTACTACGAAATTATAATTAAGACCTAAATTAATGGCAAAGTCTTCTCCCATCCCTACTATAGTAAATTTATTAGCATATAAAAATGCTATTATTACCATTGGAATGCTTAAATAAAGTAATTCATAACTTCCCTTCATTATTAATGACATATCCCCTTCCATCCAAGATGAAATATTTTGAACTAAATCATATTTATAAGCAAAAAAAGTAGTAATTGATCCAATTATCTTACCTAGCATCATTCCTATTAAAGGTACAAAAACTATATTTTTTATTTTTATAGCTTTTATCATTTTCATAAATAAAACTGTTCCTAACCCAGCAAAAACAAATGATACAATCATCTTTTCCATGGTTTTAGCATTAGGTATTATCATCATACAAAATAATATTCCTAACTTCGCAAAATCTGCCGTAGCAGCTGTGGTTGGTGAAACAAATTTATTTTTACTGATTTGTTGCATTATAAGCCCACTTATACTTAAACCCATCCCTGCAACTAATATGGCTACCAATCTCGGAACTCTACTTACAAGTAATATATGTATTTTATCTATATTGAATGTTAATATATCATTTATACTTATACTTGATACACCAATAAATACCGATGCAATTGATAATATTATCAATATAATAAATAAATATCTCTTTTTCATCTGTTATCCCCCATAATTTATTATCTTTAAAATTAAATCTAACAAAAAATACTTTTATTGATATTAATTATCATTTTCCTTTGCTTATATTATCATTAATATATTCCTTTGTCTACACATTTTTATATTTTTTCTAATTTAATATTCTTTTGGAGAAATAATAGTAACAATATAAACGAATACTCTTCTGTAATCACAAAAAATTTCTTATGTAAAATACCATTTATTTAACAAATTACTTTATTAATCCTTACTTCCCAATACATAAATAGTAAAGGTATTCTTTTTATTTAAATAACCTTTTTGGCTTGTTTCCCTACTTTTTTATAGGTTATTAAAAACTTTTTTTGCACAATATAATAATGTAAAGTAAATAATTACTTTATAAAATAATTTTTCAAAATTTAGGAGGGACTTTAAATGGCACAAAAATTAGTACCTGAAGCAAAAAATGGTTTATCAAAATTTAAAACTGAAGTAGCAAATGAAATGGGAGTTCCTTTTACAGATTACAATGGAAATCTTACTTCAAAGCAATGTGGTAGCGTTGGTGGCGAAATGGTTAAAAGAATGGTAGAACAATATGAACAAGGTATAAAATAAAATAAAATAAAATTAACTTAAATTAAGTAACAAAATAAAAAGAAACTTTATAAAAATATTAAAGTTTCTTTTTATTTTGTTACTTTTATAAAATTTATAAATTTAACTTATATAATTGTTATTTTTTTAACTATCCATCTCTCATTCTCATTATTTTTTACATTTTAGCAAAAATAATATTTTTTTCTACAATATCATACCCTATTTTCTATCCATCCCCTTTGATTATAAAGTAATACTATGTTATTATATTTAAGTAATTAAATCACTATAAATACTAGTAACTAAAATTTTTCTATTTTATGCTTGAAAATTTTAAAATTTAGTGATATAGTTTAAATATGCCATTGTTAAATAATAGTAATTATTATTTAGTTCTAATTATTATTTAACTTTAAATGACATTACTGATGTAATAATTTTAAGAAAAGAGGCGCTATATATGAGAGAAGAATGGAACAATTTCAAAACAGGTTCATGGACAAAAAGTATTGACGTAAGAAACTTTATTCAAACTAACTATACTCCATACGAAGGTGATGATAGTTTCTTAGCTGGAGCTACTGAAGCTACAAACAAACTTTGGGCTGAAGTTAGTGAATTATTCAAAAAAGAAAGAGAAAATGGTGGAGTTTTAGATGTAGATACAGAAACTATATCTGGAATCAATGAATATAACCCTGGTTATATTGACCAAGCTTTTGAAAAAATCGTTGGTGTACAAACTGATGCTCCATTAAAAAGAGCTGTAATGCCATACGGTGGTATTAGAATGGCTGAAAGTGCTGCTAAAGCTTATGGATATGAAGTAAGCCCAAGAATTTCAGAAATATTCAGCAAATATAGAAAAACTCATAACCAAGGTGTTTTCGATGCTTATACTACTGAAATGAGATTAGCTAGAAAATCTGGTGTTATCACTGGTCTTCCAGATGCTTATGGTAGAGGAAGAATCATAGGTGACTACAGAAGAGTTGCTTTATATGGTGTTGATAGATTAATACAAGATAAAGAACAACAAAAATTAAGCTTAGAAGTTAAGACAATTGACGAAGATGTAATCAGATTAAGAGAAGAAATCTCTGATCAAATTCTTGCATTAAAAGAATTAAAAGGATTAGCTGCTAGCTATGGATTTGATATATCAGGGCCAGCTACTAACGCTAGAGAAGCTATACAATGGTTATACTTCGGATTCTTAGGAGCTATCAAAGACCAAAATGGTGCTGCAATGTCTCTAGGAAGAACTTCTACTTTCTTAGATATCTACATTGAAAGAGATTTAAGAAACGGTGTTATCACTGAAGAAGAAGCTCAAGAATTAATGGATCACTTCGTAATGAAGTTAAGATTAGTTAAATTCTTAAGAACTCCAGAATACAACGATTTATTCTCAGGAGATCCAACTTGGGTTACTGAATCAATCGCTGGTATGGGATTAGATGGTAGAACTTTAGTTACTAAGAACTCATTCAGAGTACTTAACACATTATATACTTTAGGGCCATCACCAGAACCAAACTTAACTGTTTTATGGTCAACTAGATTACCTCAAGGATTCAAAGATTTCTGTTCTAAGGTTTCTATTGATACATCATCAGTTCAATATGAAAATGATGATTTAATGGCTCCATACTGGGGAGATGACTATGCTATCGCTTGTTGTGTATCTGCAATGAGAGTTGGTAAGCAAATGCAATTCTTCGGTGCTAGAGTTAACTTAGCTAAGACTTTACTTTACGCTATAAATGGTGGTAGAGATGAAAAATCTGGTGTTCAAGTTGGACCTAAGACTGCTCCATTAACTGGTGAATACTTAGATTACAATGAAGTAATGGAAAGATTTGACATTATGACAGACTGGTTAGCTAACCTTTATGTTAATACTTTAAATGTTATCCACTACATGCACGATAAATACTCATATGAAAAATTACAAATGGCTTTACATGATAGAGATGTATTCAGAACTATGGCTTGTGGTATAGCTGGTTTATCAGTTTGTGCTGACTCTATTTCTGCAATCAAATTTGCTAAAGTTAAGCCTATAAGAAATGAAGAAGGAATAGCTGTAGACTTCGAAGTTGAAGGTGACTTCCCTAAATACGGAAACGACGATGACAGAGTTGACGAAATTGCTGCTTGGTTAGTTGAAAGCATGATGAATAAGATCAGACAAAACAAGACTTACAGAAATGCTTACCACACTCAATCAGTATTAACAATCACTTCAAACGTTGTTTACGGTAAGAAGACTGGTACTACTCCATGTGGAAGAAAAGCTGGAGAACCATTTGCACCAGGAGCTAACCCAATGCACGGAAGAGACTGTAGCGGATCATTAGCATCATTAAACTCTGTTGCTAAGATTCCTTACGAACATTCACAAGATGGTGTTTCTAATACATTCTCAATCGTTCCAGATGCATTAGGAAAAACACCTGAAAACAGAATCCACAACTTAGGTACTATGATGGATGGATACTTCTCTCAAGGTGCTCAACACTTAAACGTAAATGTATTTAATAGAGAAACTTTATTAGATGCTATGGAACACCCAGAAGAATATCCACAATTAACTATCAGAGTTTCTGGATATGCTGTTAACTTCATTAAATTAACAAGAGAACAACAATTAGACGTTATAAACAGAACATTCCACAAATCAATGTAATTAGTTTATAATATTAAATAGAGCTTATTGCAACTGCAATAAGCTCTTATTTATAAACAAATAGTTACTTCTGATTCTATTATCTTAAAATAACTCTATCATTTTAAATACCTACATTCATTTTAAATTTTAGTTATTTACTATATCTACAATAACTAAATCTGGTCTATTAAATAATCTTAAAGGAAATCCACTATTCCCTAATCCTCTACTTACCACTAATTTATTTTTCTTTCCATATATACCTTTATAATACTTAGGAAATAGCCCTTGCCCCGGTGCAAATACCCCTCCCAATCCTGGTAATATAAATTGTCCTCCATGTGCATGACCTGAAAACATTATATCAAAATTATATTTACTGTAAGAATAACCACCCACATACTCATAATTCTCTGGATAATGAGATAAAACAATCTTAATTCCTATTAAATTTTCTAATTTTCTGAATAAGCTATCAACATTCTCAATCTCATATCTACTATTTATCTTGCTATAAAACATTTCACCTTTATCTACCCTTTTTTCTACTAAACCTAAAATATTAATTATATTATCTTTAATTTTTATTGTTGCTATTTCATTTTCTAATACATTAATATTTTTTTGCTTTAATTTCTCTACTATTTCGTTTACCCCAGAACATCTCATTTCGTTATTACCTAATATATAATATACAGGAACTCTCTTATTTAACCTACTACAAAATTCAATTATTGCATTTATTCTTTTCATATTTGAATCTATTAAATCTCCTGTTGCTACAATAATATCAGGTTCCTGTTCCATAATAACTTTATATAAAGTATTATTATTTCTTCCAAACTCTTTACTATGTAAATCTGATATTTGTGCTATTCTTAGGCTTTTATTAATTCTACTCTTTACTTTTAGATTTGTTATAACAATTTTATTATTTTGATAATAACAGAAAGCTCCCATAATCATAGCTATAGCAATTATTATTTCCATCATTATATCTCCTAACCCTATTTATAGACTAATTAAAATTTTATTTATATTATTATATCACTTTCTAAAATAACTTAAAATTATAGATTTTATATGCAAAAAACACCTCAGAATTTCTTCTGAGGTGTTTAAAAATCATATTATTCTTGTTCTGCTAATTTCTTTAATTCAGCATATTTTTGTCTAGCATGTTCTTCTGTCATTTGGAATAATTCTTCCGCTTGTTCTGGGAATTGCTTAGCAATTGCTGAATATCTTACTTGATTCATTATGAAATCTCTAAAGCTTCCTTGTGGTTCTTTAGAATCTAAGCTTAATGGATTCTTTCCTTGTTCTTTTAACTCTGGATTGAATCTGTATAAATGCCAGTATCCAGCCTTAACTGCTTCTTCCATGTTTCTTATAGAGAATCCCATTCCCTTCTTTAATCCATGGCTGATACAAGTTGAGTAAGCAATAATGATTGATGGTCCGTTATGTGCTTCTGCTTCAAGCATTGCTTTAACTACTTGGTTCTTATCAGCACCAATAGCTACTTGTGCAACATAAACATTTCCGTAAGACATCATCATTCTTCCTAAATCTTTCTTCTTAGTCTTCTTACCTGATGCTGCTAATTTTGCCATAGCTGCTGCAGGAGTTGATTTAGAAGATTGCCCACCAGTGTTAGAGTAAATTTCTGTATCAAATACTAATACATTTACGTCTTGTCCTGATGCTAATACATGGTCTAATCCACCGTATCCGATATCATAAGCCCAACCGTCTCCTCCAAGGATCCATTGTGATCTCTTAACAAGGAAATCAGCTCTTTCTCTAATTTCTTCAACTAAAACTTTTGCTTCTTCATTTTCAATATTATTTTCTGCAAGTATTGCTTCAACTTCTCTTGAAGAAACTTTTGAAAGTTCTCCCTTATCTTTATTTTCTAACCAGTTCTTGAATACTTCCTTATATTCTTCAGCTATATCCATAGAAATTAAGCTTTCCATATTTGAAGCTATTTTCTTTCTCATTTGATCAGCTGCTAAGAACATACCATATCCAAATTCAGCATTATCTTCAAATAATGAGTTAGCCCAAGCTGGTCCTTTACCCTCATGGTTTTTAGTATATGGTGTTGAAGGTGCTGAACCTCCCCATATTGATGAACATCCAGTTGCATTAGCAATCATCATTCTATCACCAAATAATTGAGTTACTAATTTGATATATGGAGTTTCTCCACAACCAGCACATGCTCCTGAGAACTCGATAAGTGGTTGTTTAAATTGGCTATCCTTAACTGTTTTACCTGGAGTTAAGTGTTCTTTGTTTGATACTTCTTTTGATACTGAGAAGTCCCAATTTGCTACTTCTGTTTCTACTTGAGTTCCAAGTGGTTTCATTTCTAATGCCTTACCTGGAGCTGGACAAATGTCAACACAGTTGTTACATCCTGTACAGTCTAATGTACTTACTTGAATTCTGTAGTTTAATCCTGCTAATGTTTTACCAGTAGCTTTCTTAGTTTCAAATCCAGCTGGTGCTTTAGCTAATTCTTCATCAGTTACTAGAACTGGTCTAATACATGCATGTGGACAAACGAAAGCACATTGGTTACATTGAATACACTTTGCCATATTCCATTCTGGAACATCTGTTGCAACACCTCTTTTTTCATATGCTGCAGTTCCTGCTGGGAATGTACCATCTTCTAATCCGTTGAATGCACTTACAGGTAATTTATCTCCTTCTAAAGCATTCATAGGGTTCATTATATTCTTAACGAAATCTGTTACTTCTTTAGTTTTTACTTTAGCTTCTTCAGTAGCAGTCTTCCAGCTTTCAGGAACATTTATTTTAACTAATGAGTTCATACCAGCTTCAACAGCTTCGTAGTTCATGTTAACAACTTTGTCACCTTTCTTACCGTAAGCCTTCTTAATTGAAGCTTTTAAATATTCAGTTGCTTCTTCTTGTGGTATAATTTCTGCTAATTTAAAGAATGCAGATTGCATTATCATGTTAATTCTTCTACCTAATCCTATTTCAGAAGCAATCTTAGTTGCATTAACTGTGTAGAAGTTTATTTCATTTTCAGCTATGTATCTCTTCATTTTAGCTGGTAATTTTCTTTCTATTTCTTCTTCGTTCCAAATAGTATTTAATACGAAGTTACCACCTTTTTTAAGTCCTTTTAATAAATCATATTGATTTACGTAAGCTTGTACGTGACATGCTATGTAATCAGCTTCATCAATAAGGTAAGTTGATCTTATTGGAGTATCTCCAAATCTTAAGTGAGACATAGTAACCCCACCAGATTTCTTTGAGTCATATGCAAAGTAAGCTTGTACATATTTATCTGTGTTTTCACCGATAATCTTGATAGCTTGCTTATTAGCTCCAACTGTACCATCTGATCCTAATCCCCAGAACTTACATCTAACTGTTCCTGGTGTAGCTATTCTTAATTCTTCTTCTACTGGAATTGAAGTGAAAGTAACATCATCTTCTATACCAACTGTAAAGAAGTTCTTAGAATCTTCTTTCTTTAAGTTATCAAATACAGCCTTAATATCTGAAGGAGTAACATCCTTAGAAGCTAATCCATAACGTCCACCAACTATCTTAGGTGCATTTTCTTTTCCATAGAATGCAGAACATACGTCTAAGTATAATGGTTCACCATTACATCCTGGTTCTTTAGTTCTATCAATTACACAAATCTTTTCTACTGATTGTGGTATAACTTTTAATAAATGCTCTACTGAGAATGGTCTGAATAAGTGAACTTTAACTAATCCATACTTTTCTCCTCTAGCATTTAATTCATCTATAGTTTCTTCTATAGTTTCAGTAACTGAACCCATAGCAACGATTATTTCCTTAGCATCTTCTGCCCCATAATAGTTAAATAATCCATAGCTTCTTCCTGTCTTTTCTTCCATCTTAGCCATATATTCTTCAACTATTGGAATTATATTATTGTAGAATTTATTTGAAGCTTCTCTAGTTTGGAAGTAAATATCTGAGTTTTGAGCTGTTCCTCTTGTAACTGGATTGTTTGGAGTTAATGCTCTACTTCTGAACTCCTTTAAAGCTTCTCTATCAAGCATTTCTGCATAATCTTCATAATCTAAAACTTCAACTTTTTGTATTTCATGTGATGTTCTAAATCCATCAAAGAAGTTTACAAAAGGTAATCTTCCTTTTATAGCTGCAAGGTGAGATACTGGAGCTAAGTCAGCTACTTCTTGTACTGAACCTGCTGCAAGCATTACACAACCTGTCATTCTTGCTGCCATAACATCTTGATGATCTCCAAATATTGATAATGCTTGAGATGCTATTGCTCTAGCACTTACATGGAATACACCAGGTAATAATTCTCCTGCTACTTTATACATGTTTGGTAACATAAGTAATAAACCTTGTGATGCAGTGAAAGTTGTTGTTAATGCTCCAGCTTGAAGTGATCCGTGGAATGTACCAGCAGCACCAGCTTCTGATTGCATTTCTACAACACTAACTGTTTGTCCAAAAATATTTTTCTTCCCTTGAGCAGACCATTCATCAACAACTTCTGCCATTGTAGTAGATGGTGTTATAGGAAATATTGCAGCTACATCTGTAAACGCATATGCTACGTGAGCAGCAGCTGTATTACCATCAATAGTCATCATTTTCTTTGCCATGATAATATACCTTCTTTCATCGTCCTAAGTGTTTTAAATAATAATTATTCTTCAATAAAAATTATACTTATTTAAAAATATTTTTCTAGTCTTTTTCTTAAAAATCTTATTTAGTATAATTTTGTAATCTTTTGTCACTTTTTTAGTATAATCATATACTGTAATTTCTTCAATAGAAAAATACCACGTTTATACATTTATTTTTTTAATGGTTATTAAAAGCTTTTTCAATGATTATATTTATTCTCATTATTTAAATATTTCTCTTAATGTGAAATATATAAAATAAATTTTTAATCATATTCGCTAGTCCTAATAATACTATCTATATACTTCTTATACAATAAGGCACTTTTTTTATATATAGTATCAAAAAAGATACTAAGTATATAGTTTTAAATCATGAAATATGTTATTATTTATGAATGTACTCTAAAAGGAGGTTTCATAATGAACAAAACATTTTCTTTTCATAATGATTGCCATATTAAGAATCGTTGTGCTAAATATGATACATGCCCTATGATTCTTGTACATAGAATATTATCAGGGAAATGGAAGATTCTAATATTATGGTATTTAAGTAACGAAACTTTAAGATTTAGTGAACTTAAAAAGAAATTGCCTAATACTACTCAAAAAATGCTGACTAATCAATTAAGAAGTCTCGAAGAAGATAACCTTATTTTTAGAAAAGTATATCCTGTAATTCCTCCCAAAGTAGAATACGGACTTACTGATATAGGAAAAAAAATAGTTCCTCTTCTGGAATCTATGTATACATATGGAATCGAATACTCACAAACTAAAAAATCTATTTAAAATAGCTAAGTAAAATAACTTAGCTATTTTAAATTCTCTGCTAAAAATTACTTACTATACTAATTCTATTTTTTATAATAGCAACTTTATCATAAATTACTATTGTAAATAATTATATATATTTATAGAATATTTATTTATTATTCTACACATATTAAATTTAAGTTTATTAAAGTTTATAATTATCTCTTTTCTTATTTATTGACAATAATTATTGTTGGACTATAATTATTATATAGAAGTTAGAATTAGAACTTATAAATTCAATATTAAATTGTAAAAAGGAGATTTTCACATGGCTAACACATTCAAAATAACTGAAGACTTATTTTGGGTAGGAGCTCTTGACCCAAACTTAAGAATTTTTGACATAATAATGGAAACAAAATTCGGTACATCTTACAACTCTTATCTTTTAAAAGGCTCTGAAGGTATTGCCTTATTTGAAACTGTGAAAGAAAAATTCTTTGATGAACATTTAGAAAAAATTCGTTCAATAATAAATTTAGAAGATATAAACTATGTTGTTGTAAATCATACAGAACCAGATCATGCTGGCTCAGTAGAAAAAATACTAGAATATGCACCAAATGCAACTGTTGTTGGATCTGCTCTTGCTATTAAATACCTAAGTGAAATTATTAACAAACCATTCAAAAGTAAAATTGTAAAAGATAGTGAGACTTTATCTTTAGGAAACAAAACTTTACAATTTATTAGCGCTCCACAATTACACTGGCCTGATACTATGTACACATATGTAATTGAAGATGAAACATTAATTACTTGTGACTCTTTTGGAGCTCATTATTGTGATGATCGTATCTTAAAAAGCTCTATAGAAGAGGATAAAGAAGAGGATTATGTTGAAGCTTATAATTATTACTTTAGAATGATTATGGGTCCATTCAAACCATTTATGCTAAAAGCAATGGATAAAATTAAAGACTTAAAATTAAATTATATTTGTCCTGGACATGGTTTAGTCTTAGATAACTCAAACATTGAAAAATTTATGAATTTATATAGAGAATGGTGTCAACCTGTAAAGAGAGAAAAACAAAGTATAGTTATTCCTTATGTAACTGCTTATGGATATACTGAAACTATTGCTGAAGCTATAAAAAGAGGAATTGAGGCAGCTAATTTTGATGTAGACATATTAATGTATAATTTAGTAACTGCTGATATGAATGAAGTACTAAAGGAAATTAATGAATGTAGTGGTTTATTACTTGGTTCTTCTACTTTACTAGCTGATACTTTACCTCAAATCTGGACTATTTTATCTTCATTAAATCCTGTAATTCATAGAGGATTACCTGCAAGTTGCTTTGGTTCTTATGGTTGGAGTGGTGAAGCACTTAAAAATATAAATGAAAGATATAAACAATTAAAATTAAATATTGTTTCTGAACCACTAGGAATACTATTTAAACCTAGTGAAGAAAACTTAGAAGCTGCTTATAATTTTGGTTTAGATTTTGCAAAAAAAGTTTTAAAATAAATAAAAATAAGGAAGATGTTTATTAATTACATCTTCCTTATTTTTATTTAATCAAATTATTCTTTTATCTTTCTAAAAAATTTTGTAACATCCATTATTAATGATGCTATTATAGCAAATCCTAAGCAAATTCCAAATTGCACCCATCCAAAAGTTTCTGGAATATTAAATATTCCTCTGACTCCTGGTATCAATACAATAGAATATAAACATAAACATACTACTATTGCTCCAATAGCATATTTATTTTTGAATATACCTAATTTTAATACAGGTATATAATTTGATCTAGCAGGTAATGTTTGAAATATTCTTGCTAGAGTTACTGTTGAGAAAGCCATTGCAGCCCCTAGATCTGGTGAAGACAAATCTCCCACATATTGAGCTATTATTACTATAACTCCAATAATACAACCTCTTAAGATTACATCTTTTAATGTTCCTCCTGCAAGTATTCCTTCGTTTATATCTCTTGGTTTTTCCTTCATTACATTAGGTTCTGGTGCTTCTAATCCTAATGCTATTGCTGGTAATGAATCATTTATTAAATTTATAAATAATAATTGCAATGCAGTAAATGGATTTGGCCAATTTACAAATACAGCAAATAATATTGCAATTATCGCTCCTAAATTTCCCGCAAACAGATATGTAATTGCTTTTTTAATATTACTATAAACTGTCCTTCCTACTTCTATAGCAGATACTATTGTTGAAAAGTTATCATCTGTTAAAATCATTGCAGCTGCATCCTTTGCAACATCAGTACCACTTCCCATACCAATACCTATATCAGCTTGCTTTAATGCCGGTGCATCATTAACACCATCACCTGTCATTGCAGTAATATATCCTTTTTCTTGCCAAGCCTTAACTATACGAATTTTATTTTCCGGTGAAACCCTTGCATATACAGTAATATGTTCTAGTTTATTTTTAAGTTCTACTTCTGATAATGAATCAAGTTCTTGACCTGTTAATGCTATATCGCCTTCTGTCATTATTCCAATTTCCCTTGCAATTGCTGAAGCTGTTGTTTTATGATCCCCTGTTATCATTACTGTCTTTATTCCTGCACCAATAGCCTCTTTTACAGCATCATAAACCTGCTCTCTCGGAGGATCTATCATAGCCATTAATCCAACTAAAGTCATTTCTACCTCATCTTCTAAACAAGGAACAAAATTATCATCTGGCACATCCTTTATAGCAAAAGCTAATACTCTTAATGCTCTATTAGAAAATTCTTCATTAACTTTTTTATACTGAGCTATAATTTTATCATCTATTTCTACTATTTCACCATCATTCAATGCATATTTTGATCTTGAAAAAACAACATCTGGCGCTCCCTTAGTAAACATAATTGCATTTCCATTGATAGAATTTACAGTAGACATTAATTTCCTATCAGAATCAAAAGGTATTTCGCTTAATCTATCATATTTCTCTCTTAATTCTTTATAGTCTATATCTCTTTTAGTTGCAAAATGAAGAAGTGCAATTTCTGTTGGATCTCCTATTTCCTTTCCGGCTTCTGTTATTTCTGAGTCATTACATAATGTAGATGATAAATTTATTGCTTCAACTTGATCAGAATCATTTCCTTTTTTCTCAACTTCTTCTTTATTTACTCCATACATAAAGAAATCAACAACTGTCATTTTATTTTGTGTCAATGTACCTGTCTTATCTGTACATATAACGCTAGTTGAACCTAATGTTTCTACTGCAGGCAATTTCCTTATTATAGCTTGTTTCTTTGCCATATCTTTTGTTCCTACTGCAAGTACAATAGTTACTATTGACGATAAAGCTTCTGGTATAGCTGCTACAGCAACCGCTATAGCAAACATAAAAGAATCAAATATTAGCATGCTCATATTGTTTCCTGAAATATAACCTCTAATTACTTGAACTATAAAAATTAGAGCTGCTAAAATCATTATTATTATTCCTAACTTCTTACCAAAATCATCAAGTTTAGCTTGGAGAGGTGTTTGTTTATTTCCTGCAGTTTCTAATAATGTAGCAACCTTTCCTACCTCCGTATTCATACCTGTTGCTGTAACTACTAAAGTTCCTCTTCCATAAACAACAGTAGCACCACTAAAAACCATATTTCTTTGGTCACCAATTCCAACCTCTTCTCCGATCTTATCACTATGCTTTAGTACAGCTTCTGCTTCACCAGTTAGCATTCCTTCAACAACTTTAAGTGTTTGTGCTTCAATTATTCTTCCGTCTGCCGGTATATAATCTCCTGCCTCTAAAAATACTATGTCTCCTACTACTATATCTCTAACTGGAATAGTTTTTTTCTTTCCATCTCTAAGGACTTTTGCATTAGGTGATGATAATTTTTTTAAACTATCTAAGGAGCTTTCTGCCTTTCTTGTTTGAGTTACACCTAGCACAGAATTTAAAATTACTACAACAAATATAATAATAGATTCAACAAATTCACCCAAAAATATTTGAACAATTGCTGCAATAAGCAATATTATTACTAAAGGATCCTTAAAGCTCTCCAAAAACATTTTCCAAATAGGAACTTTATCAGACTCTTTTAATTCATTAGGACCATTTTTCTCTAACCTATTTTTAGCTTCTTCTTCCGATATACCATTTATTGAGCTTTTTACTTCTTTTAATACATCTGAATACTCTTTTTTATAATGCATCTTAACTCCCCTTTCTTCTATTACTTCTAATATAGTATTTACTATAATTAGAAATTATATTAGCAATATTAAGACTCACTATCTATAAATAATATTATTTTAAACTTCCAGATCTAATTATTGATATCAATAACCATAAACCTAAAATTGCAGAAACAAAATATCCTCCCATTCCAATAACTGATATTCCATATATTTTAGGATCTGGATTTGTATTGATTATTAAGGATGAAGCAACAACCATTCCTGCTATAACTAAAGCAAATGCTAATCTATTAACCATTTTATTTAATACATCTATATATTTATCCTTATCCTCTAGTACAATATTTACTTTTCCTCTTCCTTTAATCAAAGTATCTGATAAAGCTACAAACTTTGATGGTATATTTAAAGTATCTCTTGTTAGTTTATATCCCTTTAATAAATAATCATTTACATCAAATTCCGATAAGAAATACTCCTTATAATAATCTTTAACATATGGAATAACTAAGCTTATAATATTAAGCTCTGGTGAAAGTTCTGTCACTAATCCTTCAACAATTACCATAGTTCTTATTAGCATCGTAAAGTCACTTGCCAACCTTAAGTTATTTCTCTTTGCAATAGATGATATTTCTTGAAATAGAACCGATATTTTTATATTCTTTAAAGATGTAGTATAATAATTTCTAAAAATATACTCTATATCTTTATATAGTATTTCTCTATCAACTTTTCCACTCTTTATTCCTATACTCATAACAAAGTCTGTTAGCTTATCTATATCTTCATTTGCTACAGCTGCAATGGCATTATTTAATTCACGTTGCTTTTCATCAGATAACTCCCCTACTATTCCAAAATCAATGAAGCATATTTGTCCATCCCTTATTAATATATTTCCTGGATGGGGGTCTCCGTGAAAAAATCCATCTTTTAATACTTGTTTAAAATACGAAACTGTTAACTTTCTTGCTATATCTTCTTTATCATAACCTAGTATTTCAATAGACTTTCTATCATTAATTTTAAATCCTTCTATATTCTCTAATGTTAAAACCTTATTTCCTGTATACTCATTTATTATATATGGTGCATATATACATGGTATATCTTTGTTTAAATTCTTGAATTTTTCTATATTTGCAGCTTCAAAATTAAAATTTAACTCTTTCTCAGTAGATAATTTAATCTCCATCAAAATTTCTTTAGGATTTACCACAGAATCTTTAAAGATCTTACTAAATTTTTCACTTAAACTTAATAAAATATCAAAATCCATATTCATTTTTTCTTTAATATTAGGTCTTTGAATTTTTATTACTATATCCTTTCCACTCTTTAATATACCTCTATATGCTTGTGCTACAGAAGCTGATGCTATTGGATTTTTATCTATAAATAAAAATTCATCTTCTATTTCTTTAGAAAATTCATTATAAAATACTTTAGCCATTTCTTTAAAGTCTTCTGCTGGAACATTATCTTGTAATTTTGATAATTCTACTATATATTCTTCATGAACTAATTCTGGTCTTATACTTAATATTTGACCAATTTTAATAAATGTTGGTCCTAGCTCTTCAAAGGCTTTTCTAAGATTTGCAGGGGAATTTTTTATTTTATCCTCCTTTTTACCTAAAAGATATCCTAATCCATAATTAGTAAATACTCTTAATATTTCTTTAAATCTATTAACAGAATTCCCCTCCATTACTTACCTCCAATATAAACTTCTATTTCTTCTCTTCTTTATTCACTAACTTTTCCAACTTATAAACTCTAGCTTTTAACATTTCATATTCATCCCTTAAAACATAATTATTAACTTCTATATTATCATTGCCTGTATTTGAAAAATTCTCGTTTTCCTTTGTCTTTTCTTTAAATGTTCTTTTTAATTCTTCCCCTAATTCTTTTCCTTCATCTATTGTTATCTTTCCCTTTTTCACAAGGTCATCTACTACTTCTGTTGCCCTTTCATATGTGCTCGCTACAGCTCCTACACCAAATAGTAAAACTTTTTTAATTTCATCCATCATTTTTAACCTCCACATTTAATTATAAATAATTTTTCTTATTTTAATTATTTACAATAATCTATTTTTTATATCTAATATATACTTATGTAATTAACCTTAAAATATATTCTTAGATAGAATAAAAGTTAGCTAGCGCTAACTTTTATAATACTTTATTCAATCTTTACATCTCCTGATACACTAGCTGTATTTTCTAACTTAAAAGAATCTTTATTTTTTTTATCCTTAAAATAAATATTTCCTTCAATCTTGGTATCATCTAATATTAATCCATCACTCTCAACGTATATATCTCCTTTAATTTTACCTCCCTTAATAGTTGTATCATTGCTTTTTATGACTAATTTGGGAACACTTAAAGTATAATTATTAATAACATTATTACTATTATCTATATAGAATAAGTTTAACTCTCGCCCTACATGACTAACTTTATTCACTTCAGTAGTATCTGTCTTTGAAAAGTCTCCTTCTATTGTAAGCTCATTATTAGCCTCAATATCATTTTTTATAGTTATACTATAATCTTCTTTTAATGCTATAGCTAACTCTTCTTCATTTACAACCATTAATGTTCCTTCAAATTCATCCTTTTCCTTATTTCCTTCAATTTCATTTTCATTCAAGCTTTCATTTATTTTATTATTAACTTCATTACATCCTATAAAAAGACTTATTACTAATAAATATAGTACTGTGTAAAGTTTAACTTTCATTAAATTTATCCTCCTAAATTATACTTGAGATAAAATTAAACTTCTTAGTCATTACTTTTATTTTTCCTATATAATCATCATTTATTCTAATTATATAATTGATATTTTATTTGCTAAAAAAAACAGTAATTACAATTAACTAGCAACTGTCAAGTAGACAAAATGCTGTTAACAATATAATTACTGTTTTCTATTATTTATATTAAATTCTATAACCTAGTGCTCTTAACAATCGCCTATAGCTGGCCGCTTTTACCCCTTTTTTATAACCTGCTTTATATGCAACTCTCATTGCTGCTCTTGCTCCAGCCTCATATCCATCATTATATCCATCACTTTTCCCTTTCAAATAATACTTTTGGTGTTCTTTATCTTCTTTATCTTCTTCAAATGTACAACCATCATAATTTGAGTTATTATCTGAATTATCTACCACATCATAATCATAATAATTATAAGTGTATCTACAAGTATCATGTGAATTTGTATCTTCCTGCGAATCACAATATTGATAATAACAATTATTATTCTCTTTTGAACTTATATCCTCCTCTGAGTTGCAATAATTATTATTATCTTTGCAATTCTCTTCTGAAGTTATATCCCTCTCTGAATCACTATAATGATCACTATCTTGGTAATCTTCTTGTGAAGTTATATATCTCTCTGAATTACAATGTTGGCAATTACCTTCATAATCATCCTCAGAGATTATAAAATTTTCTGAACTATGGCTATCCTCATAAGATTGTTTTTTATTATCTGAATTCATATACTTTTCTGAATAAATATATTCATCATTATATCTATGATATCTTTCTGATGAATTATCTTCTTCATCATTTTCAAAAAATCTTCTGTCCATAATTATATCTCCTTTGAATATTTTTATAATTCATTATATGAACTATAAAAAATAATTGCTATTCTAAAAAGAAAATATTAAAACACCTAAAAAATAATTTCATGAGAATTAATACTATACATTTTCAACTACACAGTTGTACTTACCTTTCGTAAAGCATACTCCATAGCGCTTTGAAGGTTGCTACAGTTCTTACCACCACCTTGAGCCATAAATTTACTTCCTCCCCCTCTACCATCAATTAAGCTTATTGCATCTTTTAATAAATCACTCATTGATATAAAATCAATATTTTTAGATGATGCAAATATTAAGTTAGCTTTATCTTCAGATTTTATTGCAAACAATGCAATCATATTATCATTTAATGTAATTTTCTCTGCAATTTTAGATATATACTTTATATCTCCGCCATCATATATTTTGCTTACTACAGATATATTACCTACTTGCTTTGCTTCTTCAATCATTTCTTTAATTTGATAATCCCCAATCTCCATCTTAATTATTCTATTCTCATCTAGGGCATTCTTTAAATCATTTGAAAGTTTATTTACTGAATTTATTGCATCATCCTCGCCACAATTTAAAAATCTGCAAATTTTATTTCTAAATTCATCTTTTTTAAAATAATCATTTATTGCTCTTTTTCCTGCTAAATATTCAATTCTTGTAGCACCTTTATGTTTTTCCCATCTTTTAACTTTTATTGCTTGAACATCTAATGTTCTACTAGGATGCACTCCACAACATGCATTAATATCTAAATTTCCTATCTTTACTATTCTTATTTGTTCATCTGTATTAGGCAAATCTCTTCTTATCTTTATTTTTTTCAATTCTTTTTTAGATGGAGTTAAAAACTCAACCTTTATATTTTCTTGTATTACTTCATTTGCCATTTTTTCTGCTTTTCTAATAGTTTCTTCATCTAGATGACCTTGAATATCTACAGTACTAATTTCTTTGCCTACATGAACACTTACTGTATTAGCATTAAATAATGTAAAAAAACATCCTGATAAAATATGTTGCCCTAAATGTTGTTGCATACCATCTAATCTTCTATCCCAATCAATTTTACAATTTACTCTATGTATTTTTATTGGCTTTGTTTCTGTTATATGATATATTTTCCCATTTTCTTCGATAACATTAATTACTTTATGGTTATCTATATATCCTAAATCACAATGTTGTCCTCCTCCCCCTGGGAAGAAAGCTGTTTTATCTAATTTTATATAATATAAATTATTTTTATCCACTATCTCTGTTATTTCAGCTACAAATTCTTTTAAATATTGATCTTCATAATATATTTTTTCCATTATTTTACCTCCAAAGTAAAAATTCATTACCTTTTTTTAAATTTTATATTAGTCTTTCTTATGTTTCAATATATTTGCATGCACTTTCTATTTTTTCCCAAAAATTTGTGTTATAATATATTTATATTTACAATATATCCATTTAAATTCTTATAATATCTCATAAATTACATTAATATGCAAGAAATTTGACATATAAAAATATCTATAGTATATATAATTAAACATTATACTTTTTAATTTTATCATGGAGGTGAATGTTTCTGTTTAAAAGAACTACATCTTGTGTTTTAGCAACGACAATATTGTTATCGTCTCTAAGTACTATTACACCATATGCTACTACACCACAAGATACAATTAACGAAAATTTATCAAAATATAAACAACTTGATAGTGAAATTTTAGCTTTAGACTCCAAGATAGAAGAATTAAACACGGAAATAGCTACTATTAATTCTAAACTTACTGAAAACAAAGAAGCTATTACTTCTATCGAAAGTCAAATTCAATCTACAGAATCTAAATTAGAACAAACAAAAGAAGAAATTGAACAAGCTCAAATAACTCTAGATAACAGAGTAAGAAATATGTATAAAACTAATATATCTTCAAATATGATAGTTAGTATTATAACATCAACTAGTATCTCAGATTTATTTTCTAGAATTCAAGCTATATCTAAGATAATTTCTACTGATAAAAAAATTCTTATTGATATAAATGAAAAAAAAGATTCATTAAATAAAGATATAGAAACTTTAAATACTAAAAATAATGAATTAAAGACTTTGCAAACAACTATAGAAAATGACTTAAAAATAGTAGAAGAAAAGAAACAAGAGCAAGAAGAATATTCTGATAAACTAAATGAAGAAAAAGAGGCTGTTTTTGCTGTTATAGAGGAGAATGAAAAAACTTTAATTTCAAAACCTTTATCTATCGCCAACTCATCAACTGCTTCTGCATCTGAATTACAAAGTGCTATTGATACCTTAAACTCTTATATTCCACTATTAAATAGTTCAATAACTATTAACATGGCTAAAGAAGGTATTAGTAATGCTAAAGCAAGAATATCCGAACTTAATAGACCTACAGTCCCAACAACTAGTACTGAAGTTGGTACTGCAATAAAAACCTTAACAATGGAATCTACTGCCTATTATGGACATGGTATTACGGCTTCTGGATTAAAACCAGTTAGAAATCCTGATGGTATCAGTACCATTGCTGTTGATCCTAATGTAATTCCACTTGGTACAAAAGTTTACGTATCTGATTATGGTCTTGCAATAGCGGCTGATACTGGTGGTGCTATTAAGGGAAATATTATTGATGTATTTCTTAATACTCACGAGGAGTGTATATCATGGGGAAGAAGACAAGTTACTGTACAAATATTAGAATATCCATGATAATTATTAAATTATAGACAAGCTTTAAAAATGAAGGAGGAGAAGATGCTATTCTGTGTTCTCTCTTCCTTCTACTTAATTAATACCCATATTCTTCATTAAGTAATAATACAAAGATTCTATTTGGTACAGGCTTTCTTATTACTGTATATTCACGGCAAATTCTTTCAGGACTACTACAGTTCATACACTTTCCAGTAACTGTACATGGCGTTTTCTTATCTAATCTTTTTGCATTTGCTGGTGCTGCAAAATTCTCTACTCTAGAAATTGCTTCATTAATATCTTTTACTATTTTATTTACTCCTGCAATAACTATTACCTTATCTGGACCATAAAGCATTGCAGCAACTCTATTTCCGTTACCATCTACATTATATAACTCACCACACTCAGTTATTGCATTAGTACTTGTAAAATAAGCATCACAAAAGAAACTTTCTCTATATATTTCCTTTATTTCTTGTTGAGTTAATCCCTCTTTATATCTATCTAACAATTCATATCTTCCATTTCTTAAATGTTCCATAACCTTTGTTTGAAATAACGTCATAGAACCACCAAAACTAACTTTACTCCCTACATCAACTAACTCTTCTATTTTATTAATCAGTTCCTCATGCGTATTAATTAAAAAACTTTCCATATTATTTTTTCTTAAAGATTCTAAAGTTCTATTTATTTTAACCTCATTTACCCATTTTATATTACTATCCATTTTAATATTTCCCTCCATCATCATCTTATGTATTAATTCTAAACTAATATTTATTATAATCCAATAATAATATAATTCATTTTTTCTTATTTATGTTATTATATTTATTATATTTCACTTTTAGAGAGGTTTGGAGTTATGAATTGGATTGAAGCCATTAAAAATTATATTCCATATAATGAGCAAGAAGATAAAGATAAAGATTTAATTATGGAATGTATAAACAAATTTGATAATATCTTAACTAGAGAAAATATAATAGCACATATAACTAGTTCAGGTTATATTGTTAATAAAGACCGAAGTAAAGTATTAATGATTTATCATAATATATACCAAAGTTGGGCTTGGACTGGTGGCCATGCTGATGGTGATTGTAACTTGCTTCATGTAGCTATTAAAGAAGCTAAAGAAGAAACTGGTCTTAAAGAAGTTAATCCTGTTATGAATGAAATTTTAGGTTTAGATGTTTTAACTGTTAATGGTCATATAAAAAATAATAAATATGTATCTTCTCATTTGCACTTATCCATTGCTTATCTTTTAGAAGCAAATGAAGAGGATGAATTAATTATCAATGAAGAAGAAACTAGTGGCGTTAAATGGATACCAATTGATGAACTTAGTATTCACTGTAACGAACCTTATATAGTAAAAACTGTTTATAATAAATTTAATAAAAAAATTAAAGAGCTTAGTTTATAAAACTAGCTCTTTAATATTAAATAGATACTTTTTTTATTAATCTTGTGCTAACTTCTTATAATTTTCTAATCTTTCCTTAGCATCCTTTTCTGTCTTATCAAATAATTCTTCTGCTAATTCTGGGAATACCTTAGCTAAAGCTGCGTATCTAACTTCTCCCCTTAAGAAATCCTTAAAGTCGGCTTTTGGATCTTTAGAATCTAATGTAAATGGATTCTTTTCTCCTTTAAGAGTTGGATTATATCTATAAAGATTCCAATATCCACAATCTACTGCTTTCTTTTGTTCATCAGGAGTATTACTCATACCATTCTTAATTCCATGACTAATGCATGGTGCATAAGCAATTATTAATGATGGACCATTATAGCTTTCAGCTTCCGCAATAGCTTTTATAGTTTGATTCTTATCTGCACCTAAAGCTACTTGAGCTACATATACATATCCATAACTCATTGCCATCATTCCTAAATCTTTTTTCTTAGTTCTCTTACCTGATGCTGCAAATTTTGCAATTGCTGCAGTTGGAGTTGATTTAGACGCTTGACCTCCAGTATTAGAGTAAATTTCTGTATCAAATACAAGAACATTTACATCCTCATTACTAGCAAGGACGTGATCTAATCCACCATATCCAATATCATATGCCCAACCATCTCCACCAAATATCCATTGTGATCTCTTAATGAAGAATTCTTTATCTTTCAATATTTCTTTTGCAATTTCATCGCTACAACCTTGTAAAGCAGCTTCAAGTTTTTCTGCTCTTTCTCTTGAACCATCGCCTATATCCTTATTATTTAACCAATCTTCCATTGCTTCTTTTGCACTAGTACATAAATTTTCATATAATGCTTTCTTAATATTTGAGGCTATTCTTTCTCTTATTGTTTTAACACCCATGAACATTCCAAGTCCATACTCTGCATTATCTTCGAATAATGAGTTAGCCCATGCTGGTCCATGGCCATTTTGATTCTTTGTATATGCAGTTGAAGCACCTGAAGATGCCCAAATAGAAGAACATCCTGTTGCATTAGCAATTACCATTCTATCTCCAAATAATTGAGTAACTAATTTAGCATATGGAGTTTCTCCACATCCTGCACATGCTCCTGAGAATTCTAGAAGTGGTTGTTCAAATTGACTACCTTTAACTGTATTTTTATTCATAGGATTCTTTTTATTTTTAATACTTTCTACTGAGTAATTCCAAGCTTCTATTTGATCATGTTGAGAATCAAATGGCTTCATTATTAATGCTTTTCCTGGCGCTGGACAAACTTCTGCACAATTTGAACATCCTGTACAATCTAATGGAGTTACACCTATTGTATAGAAATAAGGTTTTTCACTTTTAACTCCATTTGCCTTCAACTTCTTAAAACTTTCTGGAGCATTATTCACTTCTTCTTCAGTTGATAAGAAAGGTCTTATACATGCATGTGGACATACATATGAACATTGATTACATTGAATACAATTTTCTGGTATCCATTCAGGTACATTAACCGCAATTCCCCTCTTTTCATATGCTGTAGTTCCATGCATGAATGTTCCATCCTCAATATTATTGTTTACAAATGCTGAAACTGGTAACTTATTACCTTGTTGCTTATTTATAGGTATACATATATCTCTAACAAAGTCTGGAACGGATACTTTTTCCTCAACTTTCTCATCCTTTGCATCCTTCCAACTGTCAGGAACATTTATCTTTACAACTGATTCAAGGCCTTTATCAATTGCGGCATAGTTCATATTTACAACTTTTTCACCTTTTTTACCATAAGATGTTACTACAGCATCTTTTAAATATTTAATAGCTTCATCAACTGGTATTATATTAGCAAGCTTAAAGAAAGCCGCTTGCATTATCATATTAATTCTTCCACCAAGTCCTATTTCTTGTGCTATCTTAACTGCATTAATTGTATAAAAATTAATATTATTTTCAGCTATATATTTCTTCATTTCCGCTGGTAATCTATCATTTAATTCCTCTTCATTCCAAATAGTATTTAATACAAATATTCCATTTTTTCTTAATCCTTCAAGTACATTATATGAATATACATAAGATTGATTATGACATGCTACAAAATCTGCCTTATCTATTTCATAATGTGACTTTATCGGATTCTTTCCAAATCTTAAATGTGAAATAGTTATACCACCTGATTTTTTTGAATCATATGCAAAATATCCTTGTGCATACATATTAGTATGATCACCAATTATTTTTATTGCACTCTTATTTGCTCCTACAGTTCCATCTGATCCAAGTCCCCAGAACTTACATGCTGTTGTTCCTTCTATAGCTACATCTATTTCTTTATTAGGTTTTAATGATAGATTTGTTACATCATCCTCTATTCCAATAGTGAATCTATTCTTAGGATGTTCACTATTTAAATTTTCATATATTGCTGCTATATCAGAAGGATATGGATCTTTAGATCCTAAACCATATCTACCACCAATTACTTTAGGTGCATTATCCATTTCACTAACAGCTCTTAGTACATCTAAATATAGAGGTTCTCCAATTGAACCTGGTTCTTTAGTTCTATCTAAGACTGCTATTTTCTTAACAGACTTTGGTATAGCATTTAATAATCTTTCTATACTAAAAGGTCTATATAGTCTAACTTTAATTAGTCCAACCTTTTCTCCTTTATTTCTTAAGTAATCTATGGTTTCTTCTATAACTTCACTTACAGCTCCCATAGATACAATAATTCTATCAGCATCAGGGTCACCATAATAATCAAAGCAATGATATTCCCTTCCTGTTAATTCAGTAATCTTACTCATATATTCCTCAACTATTGCAGGAATATCATCATAATATTTATTTAAAGATTCACATAATTGAAAATAAACATCTGGATTTTGAGCTGTTCCTCTAGTAACTGGATGATTTGGGTTTAATGCATTTTTTCTAAAATTATTAAGTGCATCATAATCTATAAGCTTTCCTAATTCATCATATTCCAATAACTCTATCTTTTGAATCTCATGAGATACTCTAAATCCATCAAAAAAATTAACAAAAGGCATTCTTGCTTTAATTGCTGTTAAATGTGCTACTGGTGATAAATCCATTACTTCTTGTACTGACCCTTCTGATAGCATTGCACATCCTGTTGCTCTTGCTGCCATAACATCTTGATGATCACCAAAAATACTTAATGAAGATGTTGCCAACGCTCTTGCTGCAACATGAATGACTGCTGGTAATCTTTCTCCAACCATCTTATACATATTCGGTATCATTAATAATAAGCCTTGTGATGCTGTATATGTAGTTCCTAATGCACCGCTTTGTAATATTCCATGAAGTGCTCCCGCTGCACCAGCTTCTGATTGCATTTCAACAACCTTTACTGTTTGATTAAAAACATTTTTCCTTCCTTGAGCAACCCATTCATCTATATGTTCTGCCATAGGAGATGAAGGTGTTATTGGATAGATTGAACTTACTTCTGTAAATGCATATGAAACATAAGCAGCAGCAGTATTTCCATCCATGGTCTTCATTTTTCTCATAGTTTTTCCTCTCTTTCATTAATTCTGCAAATCATATTGTGTTTTAAACTTTTACCACATAAATTTTTCACTCTTTAATAGTATTTAAAAAATAAAAAATATTATGTATTTTTAACGAAAGAGTTTTTACCTTTTTTTGTATTTATATATTGACTGTATAAATTTTAAGAATTATACTAATAATATAGTAATAAAATATCTACTATTAATATCGCGGGGTGGAGCAGCTGGTAGCTCGTTGGGCTCATAACCCAAAGGTCATAGGTTCAAGTCCTATCCCCGCAACCAAAAAAAGAATGTCTTAATGACATTCTTTTTTTATTTAAATCCCTCTATTTTTTACTTTAACTTGTAATGATTCAATTACATCTAAAGCTTTTTCATGTAAATCTTCATCAAAACTTGCACACAGTGATGCATCCACTAAAATATCTGCATTTATATATTGTGATTGGAATGTTACTACATTACTTACTACACATATGTTAGTTACAACACCTACTATTTCAATATATTCTATATCCTCTCCTATTCTTTCAACTAATTTAAGCATCTGTTGTGGCGAAATTCCAAAAGAATATTTATTTATATGAATAGTATTTATATCATCTTTAAACTCTTTTAATCTTCCATATAACTCATGTCCTTTAGTATTACTTATACAGTGAGATACAGGTAAGTTTTTACCTTCTCTTGTATTTAAATACTCATTAGTATGTGTATCATATGTAAAAACTACATTATATCCCTCACTTAAATATTTTTTAACTTTATCGTATATACCTGCTTCCAATTCTTCTGCTTTTTTAAACCCCAAAGCCCCATTAACAAAGTCGTTTTGATAATCAATTACTACTAATAATTTTTTCATAAACCATCCTCCATTTAGTTTATACATATATACTAATAAATTTATTCTATTATACTAATAATTTTACTCTATAATTTTACTTCTGTATATACAGCATTTTAGTTTTATATATAATTTACTAAAAGTTTCATGTCCATTTTTATTAAAATTTTATGTTAATTTACTATTTTTCCTTTAATAAATCACTAATATTATATATAATGGAAAAGTAGTTAAATTAAATATAGTTATAATGGAGGTAATTTGATGGAATTTTTAGAAATTATTAAAGCCATAATTCTTGGTATCGTCGAAGGTATTACAGAATGGCTTCCTATTAGTAGTACTGGTCATATGATTTTAGTAGATGAATTCTTAAAACTAAATGTTTCTAAAGAATTTATGGATATGTTTTTAGTAGTTATACAACTTGGTGCTATTTTTGCAGTTATTTTATTGTATTGGAAGAAAATATTCCCTTTTAAATATAATAACGGAATTAAAATAGAAAAAGATACATTAATAATGTGGGTTAAAATACTAATTGCATGTGTTCCAGCTGCTATTGTTGGACTGTTATTTGATGATCAGCTTAATGAATTATTCTATAACCCTACAACAGTTGCTGTAATGCTAATCTTATTTGGTATTTTATTTATAGTTATAGAAAACTATAATAAAGGTAAAAAACCTAAGATTAATAGTTTAGCTGAGATAACTTATACAGTTGCAATTATGATAGGTCTTTTCCAACTTATCGCTGCTATTTTCCCTGGAACTTCTCGTTCAGGTGCAACTATAGTTGGAGCATTATTAATTGGTGTATCTAGAACTGTAGCAGCTGAATTCACTTTTTTCCTTGCAATTCCTGTTATGTTTGGGGCTAGTGCTTTAAAACTTGTTAAATTTGGACTACAAACGGGATTTGTAATGACAGGAAGCGAGTTAACAATACTATTAGTAGGTATGATTGTAGCATTTATAGTATCAATACTTGCTATTAAATTCTTAATGTCTTATATCAAAAATAATGATTTTAAAGTTTTTGGTTGGTATAGAATTATATTAGGTGTAATTGTACTTTTATATTTCTATGTTATTAGATAATTATACATAAAAAGGGACTGCTATCTAGCAGCCCCTTTTTTATGGATTTTCTTCTAATATAATTCATATATATCTGAAAATTCTATATGTATTTTTTGCACCAATGGTTTATTATCTACATCAATTATTTTATTATCATTTTCATTTTCTTTTTCTTTTTCAATCCTAACATTAGGCAGTTTAACAACAAATTCACTACCTTTTTTAGTTCCTTTTTCTAAATATACCTGTCCATCATGTAATTCAACTAAAGATTTAACCAA
The DNA here is from genome assembly GCF_015555905.1 of Clostridium sp. D43t1_170807_H7. Lineage (GTDB taxonomy): Bacteria > Bacillota > Clostridia > Clostridiales > Clostridiaceae > Clostridium. Next base: position 4,637 of record NZ_JADNLK010000008.1, on the reverse strand, counting down.
GGCTAATCCTATTCCACTACCCTCTTTTTTTCTATTAAAGGATTTATCCTCTTGTACAAACCTTTTAAATATTTCTTCTTGAACTTCCTCTGATACACCCACTCCATCATCTTTAACTCTTATAGTAACATATTCATCATCTACATCCATTAAAACAAATATATTACCATTATTATTAGTAAACTTAACAGCATTTGAAAGTAAATTTAAAATAACTCTCTCTATACTCTCTGGATCACATCTTATTTCTAGTTCTTCAATGTAAGTATCAAATAATACATTAATATTTTTAGATTCAACATATGGAACAATTGATAATATTATATCTTCAACTAAGCTAACAATCTCATAATTAACAAAACTAAGATTCATATAGCCAGAATCTATTTTTGTCATATCTACTAAATTATTAACAAGTCTTAATAGCCTATAACAGTTTTGCTTTATAGTATTATCATATTTATTATAGGCATTCCATAATGCACTTTCACTATCCTTTTTGTTTATGTCTAATAATTGAACACAAGAATAAATTATATTTATTGGGGTTTTTATTTCATGTGATAAATTTGCAAAGAATTGTCCTTTTGCTTTTTCAACCTCTTTTATTTCTTTATATTTTATTTTTAACTTTTTAAAATCACTTACTTGACTATTTAGTCTAGCACTTTCTTCAATTCTTCTAACAATCTCAATATATATACCAACGAGTAATATAAGATAAGCTATAAAAGTTAATACTTTATTATACTCAAGAACTTTATCATTACAATCCTTAAATATAGAAAAATAAAAAATTCTTCTAACTGTAAATATACTAATAGTTGTTATAAAAATTGTATATATAAATTCTCTTTTTCTCATACATCTTATTGCCAATAAAGTTAATAATACTGCATAATAAATTAATATTTTAATCTGAAATATATTCCAAATCAATCCATTCTTTTCAGGAAAAAATGTATTTACTCTAAATTTTATTTCTATATATGTACCAATAATATTAATTATTAATACTAAAATTACTGAAGTTCTCTTTTTCTCAATAATTTTCTTTACATATTTACTGTCATTAAAAATTGCAATAGTTAGTAAAAATATTCTAAAAATGAAAGGAAAACTTATCAAATGTTCTGATATTCCTACACTTACAACAATATAATTTACATAAATATATTCAATAAAAATACTTATATAGGATAGCGTCAAGATAAAAAATTCGTTATTCCTATACATATAGTAATATAACAAACAACATGGAATTGCTATTATTCCTATAATTATATTAATCGAATTTAAATCTTCAAGTATTGGTAAAGAATTTATTTTATTAACGTCAATTACCCTTATTGCTACAAGTGTACACAATAAAAATACTATAGTAGATATAAGCATATAAGTAATATACTTTTTACTTTTTTCTTCATATTTCTCAGTTTTATTCATTTTTTCATTCCTTTGCCCCATTTTTCTTTATTTTTCGATTATTATTCCTCACAATCTTACCATAAATTATATCATTTTATCTATATTTAAAAAAATTAATTTCACTTTCTCTATTAAAATTACTTTTTCGTTATATAAGAAAATTTTATCCATATTGCATATAATATTGTAAACAATAACTTAAGTGATTTTATGAATAACCTTATTGAATTAAATGATTGTGTTTTACTTGGATCTGGAGCTGAAGGTAGCGTCTATTTAACCCCAGAAGGATTTGCCTTAAAACGCTTTAATACAATAAAAGCTGCAAAAAAAGAAGTAACTATCCTTGATAATGTTAAAGATAGTCGTTTTTTCCCTAATGTAATTATTAGAATTAGTAATATAGTAATTAGAGAGTATGTAGAAGGAGATAATTTATCACAATATCTTAAATCTAACGGATTATCATACTCACTTACTATAGAATTAATTGATTTAATTGAAGATTTAAAAAGATTAAAATTCAAACGAATTAATATTAGAAATGCTCATATCTTCATAGATAAAAATGAAAAATTAATGGTCATTGATCCTAGAAAACCATATACAAAAATTACTCCTTATCCAAAGGATATAATTAAAATACTTGTAAAACTAAATTTATTTGATACTTTTTTAAAAAATTTATTATTATATAGACCTGAATTGCTAGATTACTGGATTGACGCTCATAATTTCGTCATCCATAACTACAGGCACCTCCTAAGATACTCTTAAGTGCATCATCGCGTTAATGCCGTGATGCTGAAAATTAAATCTTATATCTGCAATTTTTAAATGAACCCCTATAAAGTTCTGCTATATTTTATCTAAAAAATAATTAACTAAAAATACCTTACATTTAATAAAATATTCTTAATTTAAAAGATAACTATACTATCAAAATAATTTATAGCACAAAACATTAACTATAAAAAGGGACATGTTATAAGCAAATACATGGAAAAAGAAAAAATTAAATATTAATTTGGAGGGAATATTGAAATTAAGCCGTAGAATTTAATCTTTGTGAAATTGAACTTGCGTAAAGAAGTTGTATTGAAGCGTCAGCGGCTTTTACAACTTTAGTAAGTTCACTGGAACAAAGATATAAATTCTAGGCGAAAATTTCACCCTTCCCGGAAAATAAATATTTCATTTTTTTCGCTCCATGTAGTGCGTAATTTAGTTATTTTGAGATCTTTTCAAATAGATTTATAATTTCATCTATTTTCTCATCTCCATTACTATTTAAAATTGCATCTTTTACACAATGATCTAAATGTCTTCTTAAAATTTCTATATTAGATTTTTTCAATAATGATTGAACTGCAATTATTTGATTAGATATATCTATACAATATCTTTCGTCTTCAATCATTTTAATTATTCCTTCAATTTGCCCTTTTGCTATTTTAAGATTTTGAATCGCTTTTTTTCTTTCTTCCATAATCTCCTCCGTTATTACCACCCCTCAGGGGAGTATGTTTATATTATAAAAAAATTTTTTTATAAGTCAATATATTATTATTGTTCATCCTTATTATTTTTTTATCCAAGTTTTTATTTCTACTTATACCTTTATTTTTCAGACATAATTTATTTTCTATAGCAAAAAATAAAGATATATTATTTAAAGAGGTGAATTATATGAGTAAATGTCCTACAAAATCTGATCCAAGTTGCAAAGATTATGCAGAAAAAGTTAAAAATAAAGCTAATGAAAATACTCCTTTTGAAATTGATAAACCTACCAAACATTATTAATCAAACTTAATTTATTTTTAATATAATTTTCAATGCAACAAAAAGCTTCTAGTATAATATGCTAGAAGCTTTTTATTATTTATTTCTATTATTTATTTTTATAACTATCTACTAACATCATAAAGAATTTAAATAATACTACTGATATTATACCTGTAGTAATATATAATTGTATTCCTGATATTTGCTTAACAATATTTCCAAAAGTCTCATATCCTTGACCTGTTAAATATGCTGCCATTTTAGTTGAAGCTACTATTCCTATAGCCATAGGGAAAGTAAGCCCTGCAAATCCTGGATGGAATACATATGAGAAGAATTTTGGTAATTTAATTAATATAAATATTAATGCACAAATTACTGCAAAGTATAAATAGTATACTATAAATTTATTAGGTGTTTCAATAAAGTTAAGGTAACTTACTAAACAAAGACTTGATGGTGCAAGTACAATTGCTTGAGTATGGAACATTGGATCTTTTAATTCATGCTTTGCTAATCTATAAATCATAAATGGTATTATAATTGTAAACACAGCAATTCCATAATAAACAACTATTTTTCCTATTAAAGGCTCATTCATTACTCCTCCAACAACTGTTGAAACCATAATACCATTATAAGTAACAAACCAACTTGGAACAAAAGTTTGCATATTAACGCCTTTTAAAACATTTCTATATGTAAAAATCAAAATATGTATTGCATGTAAAATTAATCCTGCAAACCATAATGTTTTACCAAACACTGGACTTGCATTATAAAAATAACTACCTAAAAGCATAGTTATCATTGTAAATCCTGCATAAAGAGATGCTGGTACAGTATTAGAGTATTCTTTCATACAAGTTTTAGGATATACAACTATTTTAGTTATATAAGCTATTAATACTAGAACTGTAGCCCATGCAGTTATATGTCTTATCCAAGTATAACCCATGTTTAAATAGACATTTGATAAAGTAAATGCACCTACCATTGTTGGTAAAATTGGAACCGGTAGGTTTTCAATTTTTTGTAATAATGATTTATTATTCATAATTCCTCCTAAAATAATAATAATATAAGTTCTCTCTATATATTGTGCATTTATATGGAGTTTAATCTATTTGTTAATTTTTTCACTTTAAAATCAACAACTTCACCCAAACTCTCGCAAGCAATTCAAATTATATATAGATTTTATTATTCAGTATGTGATTTTTATCACAATCTTATTAATTTTTGAATTTTTTTTTAAAATTTATTTTTATTTTTTCCTTAATATTTATGTTAATACTATTTATACCAACCATTAATATCAATCGAGTAGGAGGAAAATAATTGTTTTATTTTCCGTCCTCTCAGTCGAGTAAGTAAGAGGAATTTCACCCCAAACTTCTCACAGAACCGTACGTGAAAGT
>NZ_JADNLK010000007.1:121236-150089 GCF_015555905.1 Clostridium sp. D43t1_170807_H7 | reverse complement strand
CTTGTTTTTCATTCAAATTTATCACCTTCCACACATCCTTATATACCATATTATTACCATTTAGTATGTGTATATAAGTATTGGAAAATACTAGGTGGAAGAATTTTTAAATATTATTTGGGATACTATTAGTCTGTGCTAAACAGGGCACACACAAATTAAAAGAACTAGGTGTATTATCCTAGTTCTTTTCTTGAAATTTGGCTACTATTCTTTTATTTTTATAATACAATCTTTTCTATAAAAAGCCATTCCATACTTTATAATATCTTCATAACCGCTTTCATTAAGCTCATATGCATATTTCTTATCTTCAATTTGCTGTAGAGCATCCTGTGGCTTTGTAAATAGTTCTTTTGGTTTATCACAAACCTTCATTTCAATTATTACTGCTTTATCAAAAATTGATAGTGGTTTTATATAAATATCACATCTTCCATCACCAGTTTCTCTGTTGGATTTTACAATGTAACCATCCATATGTGATAATAATCCTATCATAAATCCATGATAAAAGTTTTCATATGCATCATTAAAGCTTATTGTCTTCTTTAATAGCCTATTTACTTCCTTTTGAAATACATCAACTTCTCCGTTTATAATTGAAGTATACAGAATCGATAAATCTTCGCTTTTTATCTTTTCATTAAACCATTTAAGTATCTTAGTTCTAAAGATATACTTAACTTCTAAATTTGGTATTGCTAGCTCTACAAACTTTTCTTGAGTATTTTCATCCATTCTTTCACTTATCTTTTTGAAATACCCTGTAAAGAACATAAAGTTCCATAAATTGTCTAAGTTATCATAAACATCATCGTAAGTTATATCTTCATGTACTGGTTTTTCTATAGTTTTTCCTTCAATTAAAGCCTCTATTTCGCCTTTAGTTATATCATCAGCTCTTTCTATAAGACTTTTCACTATACTATTTGAGCTTGTATTTGCCCAGTATGATGTTGGGAATACATGACTATTTCCTAAAACATCGTAAATATATTTTACAACACTCCAAGGATTATAAACATTTTTATGGCCAAAAGTATACCCATTATACCATTTTTTTACAGTTTCATATTTCTCTTGAATATTATAATAATCACATAATTCTTCAACTTCTTCTGCTGTAAAACCAAAATATTCTGCATATCTATTATTTAAAATTGAAATAATATTTAAGTTGTTAAGTCCTGTAAAAATGCTTTCACGTGATATTCTTAAACATCCCGTTATAATTGAAAACTCTAATGATGGATTTGTTTTTAATGCTGATTCAAACAGTGATCTTATAAAGCTTATCATTTCATCATAAAACCCTTCAAAAAATGCATTTTCTAGTGGCACATCATATTCATCTATTAATATTATTGTTTTACTGCCAAAGTATTTCTCTAAACAACTGCTTAAAAATTGTAATGATTTTGCATATTCTATTTCTTTTGCTTCTCCATTTGAAATATCTAAAAATATTTTCTTTTCACTTTGTAAAAGCTTATCACTATTTAAAATGAAATTATGTCTTCTATATTCTTTCATTATTTCATCTATCAATGATTCATATGCCATTTTATAAGTTGGCTGCTTTGCTGATTTTAAAGAAAGATTAATTACAGGGTACTTACCCATATACTTAGTATATTTTTCTCCTTCCGCCTTTATATTTAATCCTTCAAAAAGATAAGAGTTGTCTATTTTCTCTCCAGTAAACTGATCTCTTTTATCTTCAAAATAATATTGAAGCATACTCATATTTAATGTCTTACCAAATCTTCTTGGTCTAGTAAATAAATTTACTGCAGCCTTATTATCTAATAAATCCTTTATAAGAAAAGTTTTATCTACAAAGTAATACCCTCTTGTTATTAACATTTCAAAATTATCTATTCCTATTGGAAGTGGTTTTTGCTCCATTTTGCCTTACCTCCACTTTATTTCTTACCTTTTATTATATCCTAATTTATATGTTGATTAAACAATAATATTGAAATTATTTGAACAGTCACTTAAACTCAATACTCTCTGGTGTTAGTATAAAGTAGTGGACACGATAAGTAGAACTAAGTAAAATAGTATTTAGATAAGAAGGGATGTATCCATTATGGCAAGTGGAAAAAGATACGATCAAGAATACAAAAATATGATAGTAGAGTTATTTAAGTCAGGAATGAGCTTAGCAAAGCTAAGTAGCGAATATGGCATTGCAAAATCAACAATTAACGGTTGGGTTAAAGACGTAAAAGAAATTAGAATAGATGAAAATGAAGTTATGACCTTAAAAGAAGTAAAAGCTTTAAAAAAGGAAATGGCAAGGATTAAAGATGAAAATGAAATATTACACCACAGGCGGGCTTTAGCCAAAAAAGCTATGGCCATATTTGCAACAAGAAATTATATGTAGTAATAGAATTTATAGATAGTAATAAAGCCAAACATGATATTAAGACTATGTGTACCGTTCTAGGCGTGGCCAGAAGCACATATTATAAATCTTTTGATAAAACTAAATCTGTAAGAGAAATAGAAAATGAAGAATTAAAAGCAGCTATTATAAGATATATAAAGCTAATAAAGGTATATATGGAGCTCCACGTATTCATCATATACTAGGTACAGAAGGCTTTAATGTATCTTTAAAGAGAGTTCAAATGAAAATGACATAACTTGGATTTCATTCAATAACTGTAAAAAAACACAAACATAATTCAAATAAAAAAGTAGCAGAAAATTTAGAAAACATTTTAAAGAGAGATTTTACAACTAATTCTATTAATGAAAAATGGGTAGGAAATATTACATATATTCATACTATTAAAGATAGTTGGTGTTATTTAGCCACAGTTCTTGACTTACACTCTAAAAAAGTAATTGGCTACGCTTTCGGTAAAAGAATGACTAATGATTTAGTTATTAAATCTTTGAAAAATGCTTATTATAAGCAAAATCCTGATAAAAATAAATCTCTAATATTTCATACAGACTTAGGCTCTCAATATACTAGTAATGATTTAAAAGAGCTATGTAAAAAGTTTAATATTATAGAATCATTTAGTAAAAAAGGTTGTCCATATGATAATGCTTGTATAGAATCTTTTCATTCTTCAATAAAGAAGGAAGAAATCTATAGAAATACATACCGTACCTTCGAAGAAGCTAATATAGCTATATTTAAATATATTGAAGGTTGGTATAACAGAAAAAGGCTATACTCTTCTATTAATTACATGACACCAGATCAATATGAATTACTAGCTAGAAGTGCCATATAAAAAAGTTTTACTTTTTGTGTCCAATATATTGACATAAGACCATAATGAATTTTTAAAATCTTTAGTTTCATTTAAAGCATCTATAAAAGTTTTTCCGTTACCCATCCTATATCTTACATCTTTCACTTTCTTATTATCTTTTCTTATAGCCTAATTTTCATGTTGATTAAACAGTAATTTGAAATTATTTGGACTGTCACTTAAAGTAAAATTTAATAAATCTATTTTCTTTTATCCTCCAAAAAAACAAAAGACTTATATCCCTTAATATATAAATCCTTCATCGACCTTAGTTTTATTTTATTCTTAGTCTTTAATTTTTGTTTTATCGCCCTCTCTACTAGTTGAATATCATCTACTAAGTTTTCCTCTGAGAGCTTGTTACTTAAATATATCTCCACTAATATTTATTACATCCATCATAGTTATTTTTGTACCATCCTCTAAATATATTATAGGTTCAATTCCATCTATTTTCTTAACTTTACCAGTTGCTTCTACGTACTCACCACCAGATTTATAGTTATCTTTAACAAAGTAAGTTAAGGTAACCTTTGGATGTTCACTTATATTCTCTAAAAGCATCTGAAATCTACTATCTAATATCTGCATAGAATCTTCATCTAATGTAATTCGTTCACTAGTAAGTCTCCCTGCTTCCTTTATTGCATCTGAATGAGTTGTTAGTGCTGCAAATGGTGAAAATTGAGCTGCACGGTCAATTAGTTTCATGTGTGGTCTTGTACTACTTTTTTTATAAGGTAAATTTATAATATCATCATATCCTTCAGCCATACTTTCACATCCTTTATATTCTTATGCTTTGTGTCCACCTATCTGGTTATTACGTTCCTTACCAGTAGCTCCTTCTTCCAAGTTCATTCCTTTAAGCAAAGCATTTTTACCATATTTCTTTTTAATATACAATATAGCCTCTTGTATTTTTTTCTCTTTAGATTCTTCTTGATATTCTTGCTCTTTTTGTTTCTCTAATGCAGTATAATCTGTAAATAAATCAATTTGCTGATGAGTTATTTTCTTTGTTGCAATTTCTTCATCCACTAACCTATTTGCAACAATATTTATTTTTCTAATAAGCAAGTTTTTATTTACAATTCTATCATATAAGTCTAATACAGCATCCATTATTAACATTGTAGATGATGTTTGTTTATGAATATTAGTAGTTCCATGAGCATGCTTTGGAACCTTTCTTCCATATGCATCTATTGTGATTTCACCTGTATATTGTCTACTTATTTCTTTATTTTTAAGATTTTCAATATCATATCCAATAGTTAAAACAATTTGATCTGTTACCATCTTTTTATCTACCAAATCCAATACAAGAGCATCTGTCATTTCCTTTACTACTAGCCTTGCTTTATCAAAGGAATATGGATATAAAAGTACTTGCCCTGAGCTTATGCTTGTTGTAGCTGGTCGATATGCTTTAACATCTGCTAATGTACAAGGCTCCCACCCCCAGGCATGATCTATTAATAATTCAGCATTTATTCCAAAAAGCTTGTACAATAACTTTTCTCCATAAGGTGATAAAGACATTCTTGCAACATCTCCCATAGTGTACATGCCATTTGCTTCTAATTTTTTGGCATACCCTCTACCTACTCTCCAAAATGATGTTAGAGGTTTATGATTCCATAATAACTGTCTGTAAGACATTTCATCAAGCTCTGCAATACTCACACCATCTCTGTCAGGTAGCATCTTTTTAGCAACAATATCCATAGCTATCTTAGCAAGATATAGATTACTACCTATACCAGCTGTTGCAGTTATACCAGTTGTCTTTAATACATCACGAATAATTGTCATAGCTAAATCACGAGGAGACATTTTGTAGGTTTTTAAATATGCTGTTACATCAATAAACACTTCATCTATAGAGTAAATATGTATATCCTCTGGTGCAATATATTTTAAATAAACATTATAAATTCTAGTGCTATATTCAACATAAAGAGCCATACGTGGTACAGCAACAATATAGTCAACTGAAACTGACGAATTAGACCTCAGCTCATCTATACTATAAGAAGCACCTGTAAACTGCCTTTTAGGTGCATAAGCTTTACGCTTAATATTTTCCTCACGAATCTTTTGCAAAACTTCAAAAAGCCTTGGTCTACCAGGTACTCCAAAGGATTTAAGAGAAGGTGAAACTGCAAGACAAATAGTTTTCTCTGATCTAGCAGCATCTGCCACAACAAGGTTAGTTGTCATAGGATTTAGTCCTCTTTCAATGCATTCCACTGAAGCATAAAAGGACTTTAAATCTATTGCTATGTATGTTTTATTACCTGATATCATCACAGTCTCCTCCTTTGTAAATTTATTCTTTTATTATTGTACTATATTATGTATTAATAATCCATTTTCAAAAGTAAGGTATATAATAAATTCAACACTTTGGTATCCTCTGTAAACAGTTGCATTTTTATAGCATCCAACTACTGATGTAAAATCATTTGTAGGGGATTTAGCACACCATATAACTAATACATGATCTATAGATTCAATATCTTTATTTATACCCTTATCTATTTTTTCAATATGAAGTTAATTTATGTTAATTCCATTAGTTGATTTTGCCTAAAAAACCTATTAAACTCTATAGCACTTTTTCTTTTTACTATGCTCATTATTTTGTACCTTCTTTATAAAATCCCCCTTTTTCTCCTTACTATATAATTTCTGCTTATAATTAACGAAATCATTTTCTTCTTCATTTTCAATTATCTTCAAAATTCTATCCTTCATAATTCTCTATACCTTATATTATTTCGTAAATTATTACAATTATTTTTATACATATTATAACATATTATTCTAATTACTTACAAAAGTAAATCTATTTTGCAAAATTTAAGCCACCGATATTAATACCGGTGGCTCCTTAAAATTAATGTAACTCTGAATAATCTGCTTTAAGATATATTTTATAATCACTTAATCTTATATTATATTTATTTAATATTTTAATTAATAAGTTTCTAATACCATTAGCACTAAGGTTAGTTGTAACATATATATTAACTGACTTTATTTCTACTACTGCTCTCATTGTTGGTAACTTAACTCTTGAAAAATATATTACCTTTTTACCATTCATCTTAGAATCATCAACAAAACTTCTAACAATGCTTGGATCCTTTTTAGCTAAATAATCTATAGTTTTTACTAAAGCACCTTTCCAATCTTTTATTTCAACTCTTGTGCCTTCTATTTTAAATGCACAGGGTCTTTTATGTGTTAAGTCCTCATATAAATTATGCTCAACTTCTGTATCTACTAAATAATCACTATAGTTTGGTATAGACCTCTCATCAACTTCATCTATTTTCTTAGAATCTTCCTCTATATTTCTATTATCTATAATCGTATCTAAGTCGCCTATTACCTCTTGTATTTTCTTACTTATAGAATCTAATTCTTTACTATTATCTATTAATTGATTTATCTTACTATATTCTTTATTATCAATTGATAGCTTTGCTTTTTCTCCTACTCGCTCTATTGCACTATCTATAGAACTTGCTAACAAATCTAATGCTTCTCTTATATCTCCTACTGAACTTGGTACTTCTTCAGCTAAAAATTCAAATAACTTTAAATCCATACCAGTAACCCCCACTATTAATCTATCTTTTATATTTCCATACTATTTAGTAAATCTTTTAATAATTTTAATTCATCCTTTGTTAAAGTTACCCCCTTACCCATCTTCTCATGTTTCGGAGCCCATTCTCTTAAATCATATTTAGCTTCTTTTCCATTCCAGCTTATTAAATTTAATTCCTTCTTCCATCCTTTAGCTGACTCAGCTATAACACCAACAGTTTCTTTTATTTCAAATTTTATATCTGCCATAATTTTATATCTCTATATCTCCAATTCCTTCTACTAAAAGCATTGCCTTTAATATAGAATTTAATAAATTATAAAAAATTTCTTCATTTTTATTATCATCAAACAAATCATCTAATAATATTTTTGATATAACAATCCACTCTTTACCTTCATACTTTAATATTCTACTATTAAACTCTTCTATAAATCTTTGTCTTCTATTTTCCTTTTTTGTTCTATCTTTACCTAAACCTCTATATAATCTAACCAAAGCCCCACTACCAGCTAAATTGGTTATATTTTTTACAATATAAAGATTTTCTTTATCTTTAATAGCTTGAGATAATTCTAATTGAAAACTATAGTCATGGGATTTAGATGAACCCACTGTAATGTGGGTGTTATTCAATCTTGTTTTATATCCCCACTCTCCAAAATTTACAAAAACTTCATACAATTTATTTTTATATTCTAAAACATTATACTTATTATGATTGTCCATTAAGTAAAATTCATTCATGTTATCTCCATAATGTTCTGATTTATAGCTCTCTGTAATATCAAAAGCATTAATTTTATATTTACCATCTAATACTTCTATATTAATATCTTCTTTTAATCTAGTTTCATTTAATATCTGTATAATCCTATCTGCTTCACTTTGTGTTATTAATTCAAACATAATTCTCTCATCCCTTAATGTAAATCTAATATATTCTTCTATTTATTTTTTATTTATATAATATTTAATTTATTGACTCTAACTTATTTTTTCTCCACTCCCAGTTAGGCATGTGAACACTCATATACTCCCAAAACTGCTTACCATGATTAGGATACTTTAAGTGTGCCAACTCATGAAGTATTACATATTCAATACAATAACGTGGCTTTTTAATTAACTCTAAATTTAGATTAATATTTTTTCTTTCAACATTACAGCTACCCCATCTTGTTTGCATTGTTATAACTCTAATACTATTAACCTCTTCTTTTACTATCTGTTCATATTCATGTACTAATTCTGCAAACTTCTTTTTTGCTTTTTCTTGATACCACTTTTTAAGTAGATCTTGTTTTTTAGCAGTATTATTTTTATCCTTAACATGTATTTCAATATAGCCTCTATATAGCCTTACATACTCTTCATTAGATTCAATTATCTTTAATCTATAGTTCTTACCAAGATACTTAAAGCTCTCTCCACTAACCATTTCTTTTTCTTTAGGCTTCTTGTAATTCTCATTAAAATGTTTTAATTGTGATTCTATCCATTCTTCCTTATTGGCTATAACTCTTTCTATATAATCATCTGTAGCTGCTTCCGGTACTGTTAAATGAATGCTCCCATCTCTTTTAACTTTTAATGTTACATTCTTTACTTTCTTTTTATGAATTTCAATTTTCTCTTTCATAGCTTTCTCCTAGATGATAACTTCATCTTTACTCACTAATTTTTATATGAAAACATATAAGCTTTATTATAACTTATCTATTTCCGTATTTTCTAATAGATATTGTTATTGTTTTTTCTAATATTTTATCTGTATCTAAAGATACACCATATTCATCTTCTATATCCCAAAGCTTCTCTTCTAAGTCTTGACTTATTTTATTATGAATATCCGTATTTGTAGTCCAATCTGGTTTTGCTGCATATCCTTTTATAATTTCATCAAACTCTAATGAAGTATTTGCAACAATGTATTCTGATTGTTCTTCTGCAACCTTAGATACTATTGGTTCATATATATCTTCTTTGATGTTATCATAAATAACTTGGGCACTTCTATTATTAACAATTGGTCCTGGATATGTTTCTTCTACTGATCCATTTCTTACATCATTCATTACGTCATTCATACTATTTAGATATTCTTCTTCAGAAATTCTCTTTTGTCTATACTCTTCAAGAACTCTATTTATTCTGTCCTTTAAATTTTCATAATAGGCTGGATTTTCATCATACTTCATAGTAATTACTTTATCTATTGCATTTCTTATTGTATCTGCCTTTGCCCTCTTACCTTGAACTCTTTGAATCTCTTCATCAAAGTTTTTATCATCAAATATATTAACTAGCTTTGTAAGTCTATTAACTTCATTGGCACTTATATAAGTATCTAATAACTTTTGCATTTGCTCTTCATATTCACCAAAGTCAACCTCTTCATGATATCTTAGTCTTACACTTTTTCTTAAATTACTAAAGAATTTTAATTCCTTCTTATAATTATCTAATTCTTGTTTAGATAGCAAATCTAATATACCTTGTGAAGCTAAACATATATTTAAGCTCTTAGCATAATTCTTAAGTCTTTCATAGAAATCTTGTCTTTTACTTTCATCTGCAAGATATATTTCGTATTCTTCCTTATCCTCTTTGTTTTTTATAGGATTAAAAATATCTTTTAGATATGAATAATTAGCTTTTAATTCATCTAAATGCTTCTTTATATCTATAACTGCACCTTTTATATCATCTTCATCAAAACCTTCTAATGAACTATATGAAGTTAGCGCCTTATCTAAGTTACCTAAAAGACCTCTATAATCAATAATATATCCATAGTCTTTACCTTCATATAATCTATTAACTCTTGCTATAGCTTGTAATAATTTATGTTCTTTCAATTCTTTATCAACATATAAGCCAGCAGCTACTGGTGCATCAAAACCTGTTAATAATTTATCTACTACAATTAGAATTTCTACATCATCACCATCACAAAACTCTTCTTTAATTTTAGTTTCATAATCATCAAGATTGCCATATTCTCTAACTATTCTTTCTAACTCTTTTTGAACTAATAGCTTATTTTCATCATGTATATCTTCATTACCTTCTCTATTATCAGCTGATGATATAACAAATGCTGTTTTAACATCCCCATACATTTCAAATATTTGATGATATCTTATAGCCTCAAACTTTGAAGAAGTTGCAAGCATAGCTTTAAAACCTGTACCTTGCCAAGTATTTTTATAATGCTCGTTTATATCTAAAGCAATCATTTCTAATCTTCTCTCTGAAGATGCAACCTTCTGAAACCTTCCCCACTTTTTCTTTAAATCTTCTTTTTGTTCATCATTAAGGTTTCTAGAAATCATTTCAAACTTTCTTTCTAGCCCAGCTTCATCACTAATCCATTGGTCAACTAATCTTCCTTCATATAATAACGGTAATACTGCTTTATCATCTACAGCTTGATTAATTGTATACCTATGAATTTCTTTACCAAATTGGGTAAATGAATTTTTTTCTTTCTTCATAAGAGGTGTTCCTGTAAATCCTATATAACAACCACTTGGGAAAACCTTTCTCATCTTTGCATGAAGTTGTCCATTTTGAGTTCTGTGAGATTCATCTACAAGAACAAATATATTAGGATCATCTATTTTTGAACCTACATTAAATACTTTATCAAACTTATTAATAATAGTAGTAATTATTTTACTTTCCTTACTTAATAATTGACTATTTAAATGACTTCCAGTTGCAGCTTGTATAATATCATTACTAAATCCACTTTGTGTAAAGGTCTTTTTAATTTGTGAATCTAATTCTTTTCTGTCAGTAACTATTATTATTTTTGCATTAGTTATTCTTCTTCTTAAAGCTCTAGCTAGCATAACCATAGTTAATGACTTACCACTTCCTTGGGTATGCCAAATAAGACCACCGTTTCTTTTTCCTGTATTATCAAAAGTTTGAATTCTTTCTAATGTCTTTTTAATTCCAAAGTATTGTTGATATCTTGCTACCTTCTTAATATTATTATCAAATAAAGTGTATTCTCTAATTATTTCAAGAACTCTATCTAAATTTAATAAAGATATAATTGTTCTATCAAGCTCAGTTGCTAATCTTCCTGTAACTAAAGATTCAACATCTAACTTTTCTTCCTCTTTCCATACAGCCCAGAACTTAGCTGGTGTTCCTGTAGTGGCGTATCTAACTTCTCTAGTATTACCTGCTAATACTAATTGAACATATTTAAAAAGATGTGGAATATTCTCTTTCTTTTGGTTTCCTATCATTTGAGAAATACCTTGCTTTAAAGATACTGAACTTGCCTTTAATTCAATTACGCAAAAAGGAATACCATTAACAAATAGAACTATATCTGGTCTCTTTGTTTTTTCCTTAGTTGATTGATCTTGTTTTTCTACCACAAATTCTTGCGTAAAATGAAATACATTATTTCTTGGATTTTCCCAATCTATGTATTGTAATGAAAAATTCTTCTTTGTCCCATCTTCTAAAAACTCTTCTAAGCTTTTCTTAAGAATAATTTCATCATAAATCTTTTCATTAACCTTAATTAAACCTTCTGTTAATGGCATATCTAATGCTTCAATAGCTTTATTAATATTACTAGAACTAAACTTTCTTACTGTACCTTTATATTCAAAGCTATTCATCTCCATTAACTGTTTTCTTGTTATGTCTTTTAATATAACTTCTTTAAGTCTTTCACCTCTAGCAGAATTACATTCCTCTGGTGAAAGATATATATACCCCATATTCTTAAGTAATTCTATAACATTTTTTTGGTCAAACTCTTCTAAAAATGGATTATCCATGTCACATCCCCCTGATTTGCTTTACATTATAGTATAATTATACAAAATAATAGGCAGAGATTAAATACCTCTACCTATTATGCTATATATTATCTAAATATTTACCAACTTCGCTTGATATCTCAACTTGAAAACTAAATCCCTTAAGTCCCTTTTCTTGTAATTTAATATGATTAACTAAGTCTATTTTATTTAAGTAATTTTTTATTGGTACTAATCTAACATATTTTGATTTCTCTTTAAAAGAATTATCCGATACATTAAACTCACTATCATCTATGGTCTCCTGTGATTTTAATATTGCTCTAACCCTACATTTTAAAAATATTGCACTATATGGAGCACCTGTATATATAAATACTTCATCGCCTTCTGTAATATTTAAATTGGTTCCATAATCAACAAAACCATTTTTTAAAAAACTACCTAATATATCATACTTACTTAAATTGCATGGAAATAACCATTTTTTCATATATTCTTTATCCCCTTATATTAAACTTTAACTCTAACTTCACCAGTTAATAATCTTTGCATTAAACCTTTCTTTTGTAGCTTTAATGCTTCTAATTCTTTTTCTAATAGTTCAATTTCTTTATCAGCTAATTTTAACACTTCTGAAATTTTTTCTTGTTCTTCTAAAGAAGGAATATTCATTTGCAAGCTTTCTAATTTGGAAAAATACATATAAGTTCTAGAACCACCCTGTTTTTGTGCTAATGCAAATCTCTTAAATTCATCGCCCTCATTAAGTTTAGCTCTTAAAAAATAAGAATCCATGTTTTTAACAGTGAATACCGGATAAAGTGTACTAACTATGCCTTTATCAACTATATCATTAATATTAAATTTAAATATTAAATCATCACTCATATGACGATATGTAAAATATCCTCTTGGAACAACATTATATCCTGTCGTATCGTCACTAGCTACATCATTCCCTGCATAATAATCACTCTGAAGGAAAATTCCCTTTCTAGATGAAGTTAATACTGGATATTGATTATTAAATTCCGATTTTTCATTATGCTTAATTAAGTATTCACCTAACTTTACTTTGTGCCATTCTGGAAAACTTTCACCATTGTCTTTATTAAATCTAACTTCTCCACTTAAAAGTCTCTGCATTAATCCTTTTTTAAACTCTTTTTTCTTTTCAATAAGTTGCTCTTGTTTTTCTATAGCAGAGTCCCAAGTTGAAAGAATTTCTGCTATTTTTTCTTGTTCCTCAATACTAGGAATAGGTATTAAAAACTCTTTTATTCTTGTTAATGCTAATTTAGGTTGTGCATTATTAGTCATCTCTGATAGTATTATTGTTTGTATAACTTCTGACTGCAATACATTTAATAGATATTTTTTATCTATCTTAATATTGCATAATTTATCAGCATTTTCAGTTAAATTTGCCCCATCTAATTCTTCAGGTACTTCCCCTACAATTCCTAAAGTCCCAGCGACAGAAATGAACAAATCTTTAGAACTAATTTTATAATTTTTTATTTTATCTGCTATCTCGGCTGGAACATATTTTATATTATCTAAACATATACCTCCCATATACATATCAGCTACTCTTATATATGGTATATTATTTTTATGTTCTTGAAGCTCATACCCTTTTGGTAATCTTTTACCCCCTTTAATTTCACACACATCTGATAACTTACTCACTTCCCAATCATTTGGTAGTTTTCCGATTTTTGTTTGCTTATAACCTAACTCTGTCTCACTCATCTTATCACCTACATTCCTAGTTCTTCTAAATATTTATGCATAACTTCTTTAACCTGAACTATTTCTTTTTCAAGTGTATTAATTTCTTCTTTAACTGATTTCATATCTATTTTTTCTTCCGCTTCAAAAGTATCTATATATCTAGGAATATTTAAATTAAAATCATTTTCTTCTATTTCTTCAAAGCTAGCAATATGGCAATACTTTTCTATTTCTTTTCTATTCTTATAGGCTTCTAATATATTTTCAATATCTTCATTTCTTAAAATATTTTGATTCTTACCTTTTTCATAATCCTTGCTAGCATCTATAAAAACTACATTATTATCAACTTTATTCTTTTTAAATATTAATATACAAGCTGGTATTCCTGTTCCAAAGAATAGGTTTTCTGGTAATCCTATTACTGCATCTAACCAATTATTCTCTATTATTTGTTTTCTTATTTTGCCTTCACTGGCTGCTCTAAATAGAACTCCATGAGGTAGTATTATTCCTGCTGTCCCATTTTCATTTAATGATGCTAACATATGAGAAATGAAGGCATAATCTCCTTTTGACTTTGGAGGTAATCCCATACTAAATCTTCCATAAGTATCATCTTTTAAGTCTTCTGCTCCCCATTTATCTAATGAGAATGGTGGGTTAGAAACTATTTTATCGAACTTCATTAATCTTTCATTTTCTAAATGAAGTGGATTTCTTAATGTATCTCCCCATTCTATAACTGCATCATTTATTTCATGTAAGAACATATTCATTTTAGCTAAGGCTTGAGTTTGACCATTTCTTTCTTGACCATATAATCTAAAGTTTTGTGTTCCCACTTCTTTAGCTGCTTTAATAAGTAATGATCCTGAACCGCATGTTGGGTCATATATTCTATCACCATCTTTAGCTCCAACAAGCTTTGCAAGTAATGTTGAAACTTCGCTAGGAGTATAGAACTCTCCCCCTTTCTTACCTGCATCTGATGCAAAGTTAGCTATTAGAAATTCATATGCATCTCCAATAACATCACTACCATCTAACATACTAGGTCTTAAGTCAAGTGAAGCATCTGCAAAGTCCTCTATTAAATGCTTTAATGCTGCATTTCTTTCCTTAGTTCTTCCAAGCTCTGCTTCTGAGTTAAAATCTATATTTCTAAAGATACCTTCAAGCTTTTCCTTGTTGTCATCTTCAATTCTCATTAATATCTTATTTATTATTTCACCAATATCTTCAGCATTTCTATTTTCGTATATAACATCAAATGTACATGTAGGATCTAATTGGAACTTTTCTCTCTTTAAACTCTTTTGAATTCTATCTTCATTATCTCCAAACTTAGCTTTTAATTCTTCTAACTTTTCTTTGTAAAAATCTGATACATATTTTACGAATAGCATTGTTAATATGTAATCTTTATACTTAGAACTATCCATTGTACCTCTAAAGGTATCACAGGCTTTCCAAACTATCTTTATAACATCTTGTGATGTTGTTTTATTCATCATAATATTGCCTCTTTTCAATTTATTTTTATAAACCTTATATATTATATCATTTTATCAACCTATTAAAAAGAACTGGTTGTATTAACGTAATTGATTTCATAAGATTTAACTTTAAACATTATAAATGTTTTATTTCAATATAAAGTTAATCTTTTATTTCTTAATATATAAGGAGTATTCAATCAGAATACTCCTTATATAAACAATAAATGTATTTAATGTAATTCTTAATAATTAGCTCTAAGATAGAGCTTTTACTCAGTTAACATAATATTATACCTATTAAGTATTTTTATTAATAAATTTCTTATTCATTACAATCCCCACCATCATTATAATAATTCACCAAATAAGCCTATTTCTCTATTTTCATTTGTCCCTACAACTGAAACTCTATCTAAAAATATATTTCTGAACTCACATGTTGTTTCTGGTACTAGTAAACAATCATGACACGCTGCATAATTTAATGATTTATAACCTTGTTCTGTTGAATTAACACATAATGGATCAGCACTACACCATAAAGAATTTTCCAGCATATTATCAAATATTCTTTCTATTTTTTCAGTATCCATAGCTATATTTATTAAACCTCCAAGACTACCTTCTGAGTCTGACGTAGCTAAATATATTAAAATTCCTGCCATCTCTAAATTTCCATAAGCTTCATCATGGAACTTACTATATATCTTCTCTTTTAGAGATGCTACACTGTATCCACACTCATTTGATATTTGTCTAATTAATAAATGAGCAAATGTATGCAATAAAACATATTTATTTGAGAATCTTAAATTTTTAACCTCTGATTGCTCATAATTTTTTCTTAATTGATTATATCTACTACTAATTTTTTCATTCCATAAATCTAACTGTTTTTCATTAAATTTTACAAATATGCCTTCACCATTCATTTTAATTGCAGGTAACCAATTCTTTTTCTCCATTGATAATCTAACAATTTTGGAATCATTTAAACTAGAACCGTCCCATGATTTTAATCTTGTAAATCCACATAATGCTTGTACTTCTGTTAATCTATCTACAACAACTATTTTATCTATATATTTTTTATATTTATTTGGTGTATTAACTGTAAAACTTGAAAATTCACCATCGTTCTTATTTGATTCTCCTTTTGATAATTCCTCATATTCGTCTTGATAAATATCTTTTAAGCTTCTTATTTTTTTATTCTTTTTTTGATTTTTTACTAGTTCATAAGCTTTTAAAAGATCATCTAATGATACATTACTAGAAGCAGTTGGTAATATTCGCTCCTTAATATACCTTTTTAAGTCTCGTCCTTCCTGCCATTTTATATCATCATATTTTGCTGTGACTATTTTAACAGCTTCCCTACTCCAAGGTGGTATAGATAATGCACTTTGGATAACTGGAAAATATACACTTGAAGAAGTTCTTAATCTAGTTTTTAGAGTAGCATTACAACCTTTTTCTTTATCATAGTAAGGATTTTTAAAGTGTGGATTACAACATGTACATTTATATGACTTTTCTCCTGATAATGCTCTTTCTTGTAATGCTGGATAAATAGCTCTATTACAGCCACACTCTTTACACTTTATAATTAAACTTTCAATATTACTTTTATCCTCTATATTGTACATTTCTATTCTTGGATTAAGTTTACCACTTGAACATTCTTCACCTCTATGAACCCACCAACTATAAGGAAAATCTTCCATATGTCCATTTTCACATATAACCACAAATCTTGAAGCTATTAAATTATTACAATTACATTTTGGATTTGGACATTTATGTTGATACTTTTGAATTTCTATTTTGCTATTATCAAATATACTTTTGCAGTTTGGACAATATAATTTTTCTGGGAAAATATACGAAGGTATATCCTTGCTTTTTTTAAAGTTACTTCCTTCTGTATCAGTTTTAGGTTTAATAAAATAGTCTACTCCCGTAAGAGATTGCAAATTCTCATTATACAATTTAAGTGTCTCATCATTTTCATTCCAATCATCAACACCTGCAATAATAACAGTATCTTTCAAAAAATCAACCATCGAACCTATTCCATATGAACTTATTAATTGACTTTGTCTTATTTCACCAACATTTCTAGTACTATTGCTTTTATTTCTATTTAAAATATTTCGCCTATTATTCAATCTCATATTATTCAACCTCCCTTCTTTTTACAAATATATTAGATGATTGATCAACATTTCTTAATGCATTTAATATAGGAGGTATATTAGTAGAATTCTCCTTCTCTGCGGGATGCAATAGACATATTTCTCCTGTTGTTGAACTATATTTTAAATACTCGCATTCAGAAGCTAACTCGTCCCATTCATCACTTATATACGTTAAATATTCTTCTGCATCTTCTACTGCTTCTGGTGAAATTCTTTTTACTCTTTCTAAAATATAATCTTTTATTTCTAAAACCTCTGGAATATTTTTTCTATAATTAGATGCATCTGCATTACTAGTCATTCCATCTATAGTAAGTCTAACTAATGCGATATAAATACAATGAAGAGCTTTCTCAATAGCTCTAGCTGAATACGGAGTAACACTTGTAGCTTCAACATACTTATAAAGCGTTTTATGATAAAATGGAAACTGTTCATAATGAGACTTATCTCTTGACCTCATACCATTATACATTGTTAATACAATTCCTGGCTTAGATCTACCAACACGACTAGTTGCCTGTATATATTCAGAATTAGATTTTGGCTGATTAAATACAGACATTACCCCTAATCTATTAATATCTATACCTACTGAAAGCATGTTAGATGCTAAAACATAAGAAAAACAAATTTCATTAGTAAATGAATTTTCTAATAAATTTAATGTTTCTTTTATTTGTTTAGAGGTTTTTCTACTTGTTAATTCATCATTAACCTCATAGTTTTTTATATCGTTAACAGTTAAACCTGCATCTTCTGATAATTTCTTAAATTTATAACTAATTAATGCTTTAATATTAGTACTTATACGGTCTATAATTATACTTGATGATGCTCCCAAATCTTTAATAGCATTAAAATAACCTATTATTGTATAATACTGATCTATAACATCATTATCTATTTTTAATTTTCTAAAAAGGTTTTTTTGGAAAATTAAATTAGAATAAACTCTTATAAGTAAATCTGATACATTCCCCCCTAATTCACATAACCCTATATATCTTCTAGCCGGTTTGTCTTTTTTACTTGCTTTTATTGCAAAAAAAGAATCATCTACTGATATACCATTAGGTGGAAACTGGAACATATCTTTATCATATAAACTTTTTATTTGATTAGCTGCATTTCTAACAGTTGCTGTCGATGCAATATACTTTGGTTTAAATCCTTTTTTAGTACATAATTTTTCTATTGCTAATTCATATATTCCATCTATAGAACCCAAAGGTCCAGATATTAAATGTAATTCATCCTGTAAAATCAGTTCAGGTGGAAGTGTCTTTCCATCTCCAAATAGAACTTTGGAATTTTCTTCCCAAACTAATCTAGCAAATTTATCAACAGTGCTTAATAATAATGTAGGCTTCTTTTTATAAATATCTTCATCAATTAGATAAATTGGTAATCCATCATGAAATCTACAATTTTTATTATTATTACACTTAATAATCATACTATCTTCAATAGAATAACAACTTCTTTCTATCTGAGCACCACACCAAGGACAAGTTGTAACTTGCATAGGATCACATTCAACTGATGAACTATTTTTATCACTTTCATTTAATTTATCAGCTGCATCACTTAAATAATTAGGTGTCATGCTACTACCTATCCATAAACCAATGCTTATTTCCCCTCCTGGTATATTATGCTCTTTTCTTAAATATTCACATGCACAAATTAATGCTGATGCTCTTTCAAATTGCTGTATAGTAAGTAATCTTAATGTATATCTCATTATAATTGTTACTCCATCAGCTACTGGTTCATTTAATAACCTTCTATAAAATATTACAAATGCACAAACCCCTAAATATGCTTCTGTCTTTCCTCCACCAGTAGGGAACCATAAAAGATCAACAACATCTCTGTATTTATTTTTTGGATTTACTATATCTGGAATAATTTGCAAGACATAAGCTAATTGGAACGGAAACCATTTTACGCTCTCTTCACTGCAACCTTTACTATTAACACGTTGTAATAGCATTGCTTCATTCATTAATTTAAATGCTTTCCATGCAATGCTATTATTTCTAATAGCATCAATTCCATCTTTTAATCTTTCATAACAAATATTAAGCTTATCTAATGAATACTGCACAGCGTATTCATGTCCTTTTAAATCTTTACCTTTTTTTTCTTGCTCTAATATCCATACCTTATACTCATCTATAAATTTATTTAATGATTTTAAGCCTTCCTCAAGTGAAACAGTTCTCCAATAAATCATTTTTAGAAAATTATCAATCTTTAATTTATTAGGCATCATTTGATAAACTATTTCTGTAGGTATAAATTCACTTTCTATACACTTAACTTCATTATTAATTTCCTCATACTTTACAGAACATCCATGCCCGTAAGCATAATTTACTCTATCGCTATATAACATTTCATTTAGCAACATTTCACCATCTTTAGTTTTGATATTAGAATTATATATAGGAGAAAATTTTTGTGAACACTTAATACATAATTTACATTGAAATAATGAATTTATGTTTTGTTCAATTATATTCAATGAACTTTCTCTCATATTAATAACTGAAATAGTTACTAATTTTTTACCATCTTCAAATTTTTTTCTTACATGATATATTATTTCTATATCATGTAAGTTTAAGATTTCACTTCCTATATACTTATACGAACCAACCTTATCTGGAATATTTATTTCAAACTTTTCTTCAAATGGTTCTCTCTTAAAACTATTAAAACTTCTGTTTTCTTCTTTATCAATTTTTGTATGAATATATTTAGCAAACTTAAAACTACCATCTAATCGTTTTACATTTTTATCAATCATCATTGATATAGCCATTGATGATGGTTTAAACTGATTTGTACTATTTATAGATTCATTTGGGGTTTCAATATAATCTTCTAATTCCTCTTCATTAAGATTGACTGTATCATTAATTAATGTTTCTTCCGTATTTTTACTTTGTCTTGGCCATAATATGCCTACCACATAATAGCTTAGAGGATATTCATCATTTATAATTTCATTTTCTTCTATAGGCCCAATTAAATCTTTTCTTAAACAATTTTCTATTTTATCTATGGTATTATAAAATTTATCGTACCCCGCCATAATATTCTCCTAATTAAAATTCAGTTCTTGCAAATCCTGTTATTTCAACACCTAACCATATTTTTGATTTTCTAAGTCTAAACGGTATTTTCTCATCATATGAAGGATTAATAATTGTAATAATATTTGAGACATATACCTCTATTAATTTAGATGGTATATTTCGCTTATCATCTGTCTTATTTATTGAATTCCAAAAATCTTTACTAATATTCTCATTTAACCTACCAATTTTCATATCATTGTGATAAATATTATAGTTGTTATTTTTATCTCTTATAATTTGAAGCTTATCCATTTTTTTGATGTTTTTAGCTATATATTCTTGAAGTTCTAAATAATTTGTTTCATTATTATTTACATAACTTATTTTATCTATATCATCCTTTAAGCCTACTACTAAATTAGTACAGTAACATCTTTTTTTATTATAAGGGTGCGAACCTAACTTTATTCCTCTACCACTAACACTCTTTTTAAATCTCCAATTAAAAGAATTTTGTTTCTTTATTATTTTTAATTCTGTTTTTGCTCTTGTAACTGCAACATATTTAACTCTTGATTCTTCAGATTTTAAATCAGAACGTTCATAATCTGATTTAAGCATATACACAACATCAAACTCTCTACCTTTTGCCCTGTGAATTGTTGAAATAGTTATATTGTAATTTATATCATTGTCTATTTCTTTTGGTATATCTACAAGCCTGTATAAATTCTCCACTAACTTGTCCATATTTAAGTTTCCTCTACTATTAGTAATATTGCACAATATATCAAAAGCTTCATTTGCCTTGTTAGTATCATCATTTATCCTGATTAAATAGCGTTCAATAAATCTATCTTTTGTCATTTCATTTTCACAGTAATCCCAAAAAACATCTCCAATCCATCTATTTATTGACTTTTCCTTTATATTTCCTCTTAGCAATTTATGTAATATTCCTTTGCTATTAAAAATACTACTTAAATATTCTGCCTCTCCATTATTTCTACATAAGAAAGCTACTTTTTTATTTTTATCTATAAATTCATCTGAAAACTTTTCTGCTTTTATTTCAGATATTGAAATTTCATTAATTTTACTTTTGATAAATTTACTCTGACCCTCTGGTGTCATCGTTAATAATGAATCTCTTATCTCATTAGATAATTTTGATAGTTCACCATTTTGTCTTTCATTTTTTACCAACTCATATTTATTTGCATCTTTATGAATAATTTCATTTAATAACACATTATAAAATTCTTCTGAATCAATAGAAACTTCATCCTCGCAATCATAATCATATATAGCTTGACATTTATCTCCTAATAATAAATAACCACAATTTATTGATTTAATTATATTAAATACCATCTTAGCTCTTTCATTAACTAAATCTTGTATTTCATCAATTATCAAGTAATCAATATTTTCAAATATCTTGTCATCAATATTCTCATTAAATACTTTAATTCTCTCATTATAACTTAATCCTGATACATCAATTTCTAATTCACTTAAATACATTGTTGCAAAAGAATCAAAAGTATAAATGCTAATAGCTTTTGACTCATATGGTAACATTCCATTTTTAATAGCTTCATCTATTCTATCTTTAATAACTGCAATAGCTGAACGAGTGTAACATAATACAAGTATTCCTTCTGGATCTATCAACTCATTTTCTAATATATATAGTAACCTTTTAATTACAGTATAAGTTTTTCCAGTACCAGGGCCTGCATTAACAATTGTTTTTTCATTAATATTTTCGCTTATTATAGTTTCACTGCTTTCAATTTTCTTAAAAGTTGTCATGATATTATCATAGGTTATTTTAGATTCTTCCTTACCGGCTTCTTGTTCAACAAATTCATCCCATTTAACCTCTTCGATTTGAGTATTACTTATATTTATATAATCTTTAGGGTTTATATCATTAATAAAATCATTATTTTCAATATTAATACCTAAATATTCATACTCTAAAATCTCTTGTTTATTCTTATTTTCATTAGAGATATTGTTGATAGGTTCTCTTTCTATCTTCTTAAATCCCTTAGCTTTTGAGCAACTGTTATACTGACTACAATTAAAATTTTCACATCTACATACCCATTCATCTCTTCCGTTAATTTTTATCCTTCCATGTGTACTTTCTCTATTTTTAGCTAAACTACAGCTTTTTCCTTCTTTTAATTCATTAATTTGTACTGGCAATGCATTGTTTTTAAAGAATATTACTGATTTATCTGACAAAACTCTTAACGCCTTAACACCTGTTACATTTTGGTAAAAATCAATATCCTTTTCTAGAATTTTTTGAGTTCTTACAAAAACATTACTTGCAATTGTTATATTGGATTTCAACATATCCCCCTCCAACTACACATGCTTCATATTCTTTATCGTAGAAATATCATAATAAAATTTTAACTTATTTATTTCTAAGGTATCTTCACTATAATCGCCCATAGTATCATTAGTAAATTTAAATCTAGCAATTTGATCTTTACCTATAACTCCTGACACTTGTATCTTTTCTTGCAAAAATCCTTTAGTCGGGATAGTTTTTATGCCATATCTTATATTATTAGTTGTATTAGTAAAAATAAAATTAGCTGAAGTTGAATCCTCTGTTAATGAAAAATCTATCGGTTTTATTTCACTATCTACACCATGTTTATCTTTACTGAAAAGTGGATAAACCACATTATTACTTAACAATATTCCTATATCATCACTTAAAATGCTTTTTGTACCCATAACATTAACTAAGCATGCTCCTTTGGCAACCACCCACTGTGCCTTTTCTGGAGTAACAATCTTTTCCTCTCCAAAAACACTTGTAATTATTTCTGCAAAAGGTCTTAGATTAACACTTCCGCCTGCCATTATTACAACATCAATACTATCTTTATTTTTATTAGCAAGTTCCATAGCTTTATTTATTGTGGCTAATACCCGTCCTTTTATTAATGGTGTAAGTACCCCTTTGAAAAAATCATAATCTATTCTTACATTTTTCGTTCCAAATTTTCCATAGTTACGTAATGAAATTGTTTCATCATCATAATCCATAAAACTTATTTTAGCTTTTTCACATCTTGATATTATATTATCTTTTTGTATTGGGCACATCTCATCAAAACTAACTTGAATACCAGTTTGATTAATTAACTTTGTATGGACTCTTTTAGCTAACTCAATATCAATATCATCACCACCAAATTGAGTTCCATAAATTGAATTTTCAGAAACTCTATCTCCTTGTAAGTCTAATATGCTTATGTCTAAAGTTCCTCCCCCCCAATCAATAACTACAGCATTAGAATACGATTTAATTCTATTTAGACTAGCCAGATATGCGGCTGATGATTCACTAACAAATCCTAATACTTTAATTCCTGCTTCTTTTGCAGCTTTACTTAATTCAGTTCTCGCTCTTGCACTAAAATCTACTGGAATTGCAAATACAGATTCACTTAAGTCCTCATTAAAAGTATTTCTTATATATCCCTTAATATGTTTTAAAAATGCACATGTTATATCTGTAGCTGTATATCTTTCTTCATTTACAATAAATTCTTTTTCTGTTCCTAAATATGATTTTATTGATGAAATTACATGATAATCTTCTGATAGTTCAACACTTCTCTTCTTTACATCATTTCCAAATAAAATCTTTTGTCCGCTTTTTTTAGGAATTGCAACTATAGATGAAAATGGGTACTCTCCTCCCTCACCAATTATATTTTCCTTTATACCATACTCATCAACAGTCATACGAACTATAGCTGTATTAGTTGTTCCAAAATCTATACCATAATAGGTTCCCTTTTTCATATTAGCCCCTCTTTTCATAATTAAAATTCTATACCATATTTCTTTAATGCTCTAAATACTTGATTTATAATTACTTTTAAAGCTTCGTAATTATCTTCTGTACATTCAGCGCTTGAGTTTTCAATAAAATCGTCATATTGAAGTCTTATAGATTTTGAAATGTTATTTTTTAAAGTCACTATTTCTTGATTTTTACTTATTTCATCTGCTGAAAATGAAAGCTTTAATCTCTCTCTTAAATCAATATTTTCTTCTTCTTTCTCTTTCATAGTAGCTTTAAGTTTATTCATTTCATATTCCAGTTCTAATACTCTTTTATAATTTAATTTATTTTCTTCTATTTTCTCATTTAATTCGTTATTTTTTAAATTTAAGGCTTCTTCTAACTTAATTAATGTTTGATTCTTTATAAAAACCTTATTAAACAATTTATCTATTTCATTGTTCGAATCAACTAATAATTTATTTAATTTTTCAAATGCTATTATATTTTCATCAATATTTTTACCCTTATCTTTGTCTAAATGATTTTTTACTTCATTTAATTTCTTATCTTCTTTTTTTTCGCTAATTACAACTACATTATTTGGTTCTTCAGTTTCTGAAATATACTTTCCGCTCCATATATTAACTTTTTCTGTTAAATATTGATCTTTGTTTTGATGCAGACATTCTTGAAAACATCTATATATTTTTTTATTTTCATTTAAAGATAAATTGCTAAAATCACAAGAAAGTAATCTATATGAACTTTCCGTCATAATCTTGTACATGTTCTCACCAAAGATTTTATTGTATTTATCTGTAAGTGTAATTTCTGTGCATATATTTAATAAGGTCTTTATTGCAATAGACTCAGTATTAACACCATTCAGACATTTGGTAATAATTGATAAAGCTAAATATGTTATTTTTTCTTTATACTTCTTATTAATAAATATTAAATTTAAAATTTCCTCTTTTTCATCTATCATTACGAGATACTTTGCTACAAATGATCCTATTATTTTATAATTAAAACTTAACAAGCTTTCAATTAATTCTGTTTTATCATTATTTTTTACATATATATCATATATAATTTTTGCAGCTTTATCTGTATCATTTATTCCAATCTTTGAACCTTTATCTTTTAATTCTTGTAATGTTTTTCTCATTTCTTCCATAAATACACCTCTATACTTTTATCCTAAATTTTTCATGACTTATTCCGCAGAGTTTCAATAACCTATATACTATTTCCTCTAATTCATCGTCATCCTTATCTAGATTAATATATAAACCATTCGATAACATTTTCATTTTTGCTTTATTGTTAGATGCTATTTCACTAAACATGGTTTTAAAATCATCTATAGTATGCAATTTAGAACATAAATATGGTGCTCTATTTATTAAATTTTCACACACTTTGCATATTAAGTCTTTCCAATTAATAACCTCATACTCAACATCTAATAAAGCAAAACCACTTAAACTATCATTATTTTTTTGCTCTGATATTACATCAAGCTCGCTTCCAACCTCTTCTTTTGAATCTATATCTTCCTCTATATTAATAGGTTTAGATACAATCTCCTTTTCTTTATAACCAACATTAACCTTCATATTTTTATCAATGAAATTCTCTAATTCACCCGTAATATTATCTAATGTTAAACTCATTTGGCTTGGCTTTTCTACTTCATTTGCTTTTTTTTCCAGTACAATGTTTTTATCTAACTTACAAAAGCTTTTAATATCAGTAACAATAATAGATAATTCTTTTTTCCATTGCTTAACTTTTCTTATTTTTTCAAATGATTCATCCATTATCCTTTTTGACTCATTAAAATCTTCTATATCTAATGCATCAGTATGTATTTTACGATTTTGTTTTTCTAAGCTATCCAATACACCAAGTATTTCATTAAATTTATAAAGCAATATCTCTTCATCCATTTATACACGCCTCCATAAATTAATTTACCATAACGTTATTATATTCTTATTTTTCATTTTTTTCTATAAATTAGTTAAAAATATATTTTTCTACAATTATTCTCGTGAAAATTTTATATTCATTTTGTATTATCTTCTAAAAACAACTAGATTTATAATTGGATACACTTATACTATCTTGTCAATATATAATTAACTAAAAATATATTAACAAGCTAGTATCCCCTACTGGCTAATTTTCAGCTCGTTGAATAATCTCTAAATATCTAATTAAAAAAGAGTTAATGCTTAATAATCTAAACATTAACTCTAAAGCTTTTATTTAATCTTTTATTTTATAACACAATCTTTTTTTATAAAAAGCTATTCCATCTGCTTTTACTTCACCCTTAATTTCTGCCCAACATTAATTAGATTTCTATTTGCTATATTATTTAGTGATACTAACTTTTCTACATTAGTGTTAAATCTTCTACTTATTCCCCATAAAGTATCTCCATATTTAACAATATAATACTCTTGCTCATTGGTACTTGGTTTTTGATTTTCTGATAAAGCAAGAGCTGTACATATTCCTTTGTATATTGCAGCTGCAGTCTTTTCTGGATTATAGTTTTTCATATCTGAACTACTATCAACAAAGGCACATTCAACAATTAATGCAGGCATTGAAGTGTTATTAATAACATATAAGTCTCTTCTATCCTTTACACCTCTATTTCTAAGTCCAAGTGAAGCTAACTCTTTTAATATAGCTTCTCCTACCTTTATTGCTATTCCACCTTGATAATTATCTTTAATACATAAAACTTCTGACCCATATCCACCTGGGCATGCATTATGATGTATTGATACAAATAAAGTTGCACATGAATTATTAGCTTTAACTACTCTTTGGTACAATGAATCATTAAGGCTTTTAGCAGTACTTGGTGTACAATTCACTACCTTAATCCCTCTTCCCCTAAGCTTACTTATTAATGCATTTCCAACTAACCTATTTAACTCATCTTCCTTACGTATTCCTACTGCTCCTCCATCATAAGGAACATTGTGTCCAATGTCTATTGCTACTATAATTTCTTTCATAAAATTTCACCTCCAAATAAAATATATGGCTTAAAACCATATATACTAAGAAAGGGGGTAATTTTTTATGAATTTTAATTATATAGAATCTTTAGTTACTAAAGCTAAAAATGGAGATGTATCTGCTAAAGAAATTATTTTTGAAGAATTTAGACCTATGATATTAAACTTATCAAAGAGAACCTTTGTACATGGATATGACTTTTCAGATATAGAACATGAATGTTATGCTACATTGCTAAAATGTATCAAGATTTATGACCTAGATAAAAAGAGATTTGTTGCTTATGCTACCATGGCAATTAAAAACAATATTAATTATCTAATAAAAAAGACTTGTAATAGAAGCTCATGTGAAGGCTCTGAGGCATTAATATTAAATGGAACCTTGGAACATGTCCTACAATCAAACAATAAACCAGTAGATGTGCAAGTTACTGACAGTATACTAGCAAAAAACCTTTATAAATATATAGACAAACTACCACAGCAGCATAAGGATATACTTAATTTTACACTTATAAATAATGGATCTCTTAAGGAATACTCAAAAAATCATAACATTAATTATCCTACAACAGTAAACATTAAAAATAGAGCATTAAAACAATTAAGAAAAGAACTTATAATGTAAGAAAAGTTATAGTAGAACTCACCTACTATAACTTTTCTTTATATATATTAAGTTAATTAATATATCTTTTTTATAACTTACAAAATGATTTTAATGCTTCAATACTATGAGCACATATATTTTCCTTTTGCTCTACTAGCATATCTTCTAATTCATCAGTACAGACCCACTTAAAACTTAATTTATTACTACCATCTTCAACCTTTCTTTCATCTACCTTACATAATATAGTATTTGAAATAATTGAGTCATTCCCTTCAATATGTTGGCTAATACAAAATGGCTTAAATATCGTTAATTCCTCATCTTCTTTACTTAATTCATTACATTTATCTTCACCAAATATCTTAGTTACTTCAAATCCTTTATCTTTAAATTCACGTCTTAAGCATCCATATACATTTTCACTACCCATAATAATTCCACCTGGTAATTCTAACATATTAATATTAGCTTTACTATTTTTCTTCTCTTGAAGTAATATGTATTCTTTATCATCTTTATACATTAAAGCTATACCATTTACAACAACTTTAAAACGCTTTTCTTTATTTGCAACAACAATACTTCTGGACATATCTACCATACTTGTAAGATGACCTTTAGCTTCTAATCTTTTAATATATGAATCTATTGATGATGTTGATTTAAGATTAGTTAACTTACATATTTCCCTAACTGTTGGTGAATACCCCTTCTCCTCAATAAAACTCTTTATAATCTCTAAAATCTCTTTTACTCACATTATATGCCCCCTCATTTTATACCCTAATACAATTATACAGAACATATATTTGATTGTAAATTGCAATAAAGAAAAAAGCTTAAATATTTTAGAAATAAAAAGGAAACCATTAGGTCTCCAATAATAACTTATATTATATTTCTATTTTAAGAATTTCTTCTTTGCTAAGTTTAGTATATTTCATTATTTTTTCAATAGGTTCTTTATCCTTAAGCATTTCTTTAGCTAAGTTAATTCTCTCTTCCTTTTTACCTTCTTCTCTTCCTTCTGCTCTGCCTTCTTCTAATTTTTCTCTATCACGCTCTAAAAGTGTCATAAACTCTACCTCCACATTTGGATTACTCTTAACTTCAAT
>NZ_JADNLK010000007.1:0-121137 GCF_015555905.1 Clostridium sp. D43t1_170807_H7 | reverse complement strand
TTCTTCTAATTTTTCTCTATCACGCTCTAAAAGTGTCATAAACTCTACCTCCACATTTGGATTACTCTTAACTTCAATTACTCTTCTATGGATATTCTTAACTAATGTACCTTTAGCTTTTTCAGCTATTTTATCATCTGAATGTTCTACATACTCTAAAAATCCAATAAGTTCATCACTTAAATCTTTCATTTAGTTAGTTATTTATCAATATTGTTTCTCAAAATCTAATTGCTAAATTGCAATTTGTAAGACTGTTTATCATTAATTAATAGAAATTCTTATAATTATATATAACCTTTTAATATATATTTTTACAAAATAAATGGAAACCATTAGGCTTCCATAAAATTTACTTTATAATTTTCTTTAATTCTAAAATTTCTTCTTTTGTAAGCTTTGAATATTTGATTATTTTTTCAATAGGCTCATTCTCTTTAAGCATTTCTTTAGCTATATTTAATCTTTCCTCTTCTCTACCCTCTTCTAATTTTTCTCTATCACGCTCTAAAAGTGTCATAAACTCTACCTCCACATTTGGATTACTCTTAACTTCAATTACTCTTCTATGAATATTCTTAACTAATGTTCCTTTAGCTTTTTCAGCTGTTTTATCATCTGAATGTTCTACATACTCTAAAAATCCAATAAGTTCATCACTTAAATCTTTCATAATCCCTTTAGTATTCAATATAATTTTATTTGTATCATCTTTCAGCTTTATATTATTGTCTTCAACACATACAGTTTCAAATGTATATTTATGTCTTCCTGCTTTAAATAAGTCAAAAGTACATATAAAAATAATGTAACTTTTAGAAAGTTTTCTATAATCTTCACCTTTGCTGATTAAATCTAAATCAATGTTTCCTTGATAATATCTTAATCTTTTAGGAAGATTTCTATTTTTTCCTCTTTGCATTTCAACATTATAAACTGTGTTATTTTCATCTTTAACATATATATCTAATCTAATACCTTTACTTTCTAAAAGTAAATCTATAGTCTTTTGATTTTCAGGCATTTCTATCTTTTCAATTTCAATCTCTAAAAGCTTCTCTAAAAACTCTTTACAGATCTCTTTATCACTCATTACTTTCGCAAATAGGAAATCATCTTCTAAATTTAATTCTTTTAATGTTTTACTCATTATTATTTCCTTTATTCTTAAATCATTTTATATTTTATTTAAGTTCTTATAACTATTATATTAAAATATTATTATAATCTCAATGAGAAATTCCTACATTACTATTAGTTTTGTTATAAATTATCTGGTGCCATAACTATTTATTAAATTTTTCTTTTGGAGATCTTACCAGTAATATCTTAAGTCCTCCCCCCTTAGAACTCCTATAGCTACATCATAAATAATTATAGCACGTTGAACTAAATATCTGTACAAACTATTATCAGTCCATATATTATTAGAATTATCTACCTTTATTCATGATTTCGCTGAAAAGGAAACCTTAATCCTTAATTCACTTATCTTTAATTCCCAACCGCTTTTTATTCTCTTAAATTTCCTTTAATCATTTAACTAATATTCTTCTTTAAATAGATAAACGAATTAATTATTAAGCTTGAATTTAAAATGGCATTCCATTCCCTTAAACCCTTGGGCTCAAATCATGTTAATTCTATCTACGCGCAAATAAGAGCCTTTAATTTATCATGACACTATTATATTCTTATACTTATTTTAAATTCTTTAAATATTACGTAAACTATGCTCCTATTTGCTTTGTTAAAAGGAAATAATTATTCCGTAAACTAAAAATAATGTACAAGCCATTAAGGCTAGTACATTATTTTTCACTTACTCCATAATTAAGAAATTGCAGTCCATCTTTTTTCAAAGTTGGACAGAGTGGAAACTTTACTCCGTAAAGTAATAAATAAAAATATATATTACTTATATTTAATAATATTATTTTAATAGTTAAAATTCTTAATGCATTTAATATAGTAACTACATTTACTAAAATCATAGTATATCATATTGCCCTATTACCTAAAGTATTATAAGTGTTATAGCTATATTATATAATATTACTTTATACTATTTTAGGCCCTTAATCCAACACCTAAAAGAAGTGCATGTTATTACCTAGTATTTCTAAGGCTAAAAAGGTTTCTTAAAATGAACCGAACCATTTTTAACCTAAGAAATTCTACGGATTAAACATTGCTCTTTTAGGTAACCGTTGGGGGCCAATGGTCCTTTCCACTAAAACTTTTCTATCATGGTCTACTAACTAATTCTTTTCTTGTTAGCCTTTTTGCTCCTAATCTATTTTTATTATCTTTTAACTATTTTTAATCTATAACTAGCACCGCACCTTGTCCTTGCTACCAAAAGTGGACAGGCAGCCTTGCTCCTCCACTTTTGGTAGCAGGGACACTTTTGGTAATATTTACTTAGTTGCTAATTAGAGGACAGGAAGCCTTTCTAGTCCTCATTAGCACCAGTAAATATCACCAAAAGACGGTGCTAGGGGGTGACAGGCAATCAGCATTAACAAAAATGTACAGGTAGCCTTACTAGTACCTTTTTGTCAATTGCTAGAAAGCTAGTCCCCCCCTTGCAATTTCTTTTCACGTTGCAGTCCCACTGTTCATGGGACAGAGCGGAAATTTTTTTCAAAAATTAATTCATTGTCCTTTTAGTTCGTTATTTATCAATATTATTTCTCAAAATCTAATCGCTAAATTGGAAATTTGTTTCATTCTATTAATTTATAATGTTCTTACCAAATATCTATTTACTTTCTTTTTATATTCTAAATACTCATTTCTAAATGCTGTAGTAAGAAAACTTTCTTCAACATTTATAATTTGCAAATGGAACATTACTAAAGTTCTCCCTCAATAAAAATCATTATTTTCATATTCATTTATTCCTTATATTTATATTTCAAACATAAAATTTTATATATTTTGTTATTTAGTTTGTTTCCTGTATGCACTGTAAAATATTGTTGCAACCAAAGTCAATGTAATAGTAGCTGCGATTGTGGAGCTTAGATACATAGTTGGAAATTGCTTATGTTTCAGCATATATGTAACGAATGCATTGGGGAGATTTACAAAATACGAAACAAATAAATTATTGCCTGATAGTTTGTATGCACTTGCAAATCCAACACCTACAGCAAATAATAATAAAATATCACCAATGTTGCGAAATCCAGGATAACCTAAATGATAAAGAGAAAACATCATTCCTGAGATAATAATCGCTGATAACCAGCCAAAGTGTTGTTCAACCCTACCCTGTACAAATCCACGAAAAAGAAATTCTTCGAAAAATGTGGTCATAATTAATGGCACAATTCCCATAGGTAATAGATGCCACGGTATTTCTTTTCCTGCAAGTATCATTGGAATAAGTTGTCCACCGATTGAAAATGCAACAAATGCAATTAAAACAACAAATTGCCGTACTCCCAACCTTTTAATACCAACAGAAGATGCCATACCTTTTTCCTTATGTAAACAATAAAGAGGAACTAAAAAACTAAATATTATCCCATATGCAAGATTATAAAAGATAAAATAAAGCATTGGTATCGGATTTATATTAGCTAATGTAACACAGATGATTAACATCACCTGTACAATAATACATAAAAGAATAAGTTTTGATTTTCTCATATTATCAATTTCCTTTCTAATCATAAATCTAAAATAATCCACATTCTTGATATTATAGGAATATTAATTATTATACTAAAGTTTTAAATAATATATTTAAAAAGGACTTATGAATTCATTTGTCCTTTTAGTTCCTAATTTATCAATATTATTTCTCAAAATCTAATCGCTAAATTGGAATTTCTACTCCTTAAAAATTAAACCATTTTATATTTTTATATTCTTCTTCTACATCTGGACAACATCCAACTATCTTTTTAAAAATAATAGCATCATCACCATATTTATTTTTAATAAACTTTACAAATAAGGTTTCATCATAACAATTAGTCTTTTTCCACTTTAAAAAATCAGTTAAAATATCATTAAAGTTATCTAATATGAATTTATCTACTTTATATAGTCCTATATCACCATCAGCACTTAATAATAAATACACTATATAAACCTCCCTTAAAAATTCCCATTTATCGGGCAGTTAAAAAAATAAACTCTCCCGTAAAATATTATCAATATTTTCTAGCTAATATATTTAATTATACCTAAACAACAGCAATATTCAAACAATTTTTTCCAACTACTAATGATTTATACTTCTTCTTTTAAAACCCTCTGTTTTTCAGTGGTTACTCATATTTTCATCTTTAAAAAAAGACTAATATTTAAGTCTTAATAATATAAAATTAAATTTATAATTTTGAAAAAATTATTTCCGCTCTGTCCATGTGAGCGTAGAGGTAAGTGGATTGCTAAAGAAAAGTAAAAGCCCCTCCTTAGGCTAGTAAAAAAAGATTACGTAGTAAATGACTTTTGGAGTGCTAGTTAGGCAACCTGTATCCAAAAGGAATTTAAGTAGTAAGATTTTTTTTCCTGTCTAAGGTGGACTAGTAGGACTAGTATTCTGGAGTTGCATATTTTTAGGACTAGTAAGGCTACCTGTCATTAAAATATGTAATGGAGGCATACCTGTCCTACCTGTCCAAAGGGGCGCAGTTTCGTTATTAAAAATAGTTAGAATTAACATAAATAGATTAGGAGCCAGTTTTAAGGGCAGAGCCCTTTTATATTAAACTATCTTGATGGAATCAAGATTTCCTTGCTGCCGTAGGCTATAAATTCAAAGCTTAATAATTAATTCGTTTATCCATATATAGAAAAGTTTAATTTGTAATACTAACTGTAGATAAAAGTTCTATGAATAGTTCTGGATTAAAGATAAGTGAATTAAGGATTAAGGTTTCCTTTTTTAATGACTCTGTTTAAAATACTGCATATATTTAGCTAACTTTAAGGTTGTCTAAAACAACCTTAAACATGGTATTAAATTAAAATTATTCATAAAACCACTTTACCAAATCGGAATTTAAATGCTAATTATGACTTAAATTTATCACAACTCTCTTATCCAATCACGGATTTCTTCGTTTAACTCTAGTTTACTTTTTCTACACAACTCTTTATGCTTTCTACCAATTTTAAAGAACCTATCCACCAAACCATAAATAGGGAAAATAATGTGAGTTGCATATTCATAATTTAAGTGTTTGTAATTGTATTTAAAATTTTTATTTTTCAGTCTTTCTACAATCTTTTCACAAGATAACTTACTTGTCCACATTGAGTCATATTCAGGAGATACAAGTAAAATTGGGCCATTGATGTTCTCTACTTTTATAACATTATCTTCATTACAATTTTTAATTAAATCTTCATATACAAAATTCGTCGTTGGTTCTCTATTTAAGATACTTTGTTTAATAACCTTATATATATCAATATGTCCTGTAGCATAAGGTATTTCTTTACCTTTATAAGATGTTATACGGCAAATTATTTTGGTAAAATTTCTTAAGAAAAAAGCAAATTAAAATATCTTGTAAATAATAAGAGATATCTTAATTTGCTTTTTTAGTAGTCAGATTAAATAATCTAACTTAGTGTGTTGATAAATAAAATAATGGATATAATTTATGTAGGAGGTGAAGTTTTGGATATAAAGAAAAAGAAGAAGCTCTCAAACTTAATGAAACTCCTTCTTTAATAAATGATTATATCCAATTTCCATTTATGATTATTGACCACTTTCCAAATTTTATACAAAGAATAATAAAAAATTCTGAAGATGATTTTTATCATATTGTTCATGGCTGCCGCCACTGCGGTTATGCTGGTAATCTTCATAGGCATGCCAGTTATCATAGAACTATTATATGTAAAGAAATAACTGCAAGAGTTAGAATACAAAGGGTTATTTGTCCAAACTGCAAAAAAACACATGCCATAATTCCATCTGATTTAATTCCATATTTTCAACATACATTAGAAACAATAATAAGACTATTAGAATTTATAATATCTAAAAAAGCATCTTATTCTCAATCACTTACCGTTTATAGAATGTTTAATCTAAGTTTTTCATCAGCTCATATAAACTTATATATAAGACGTTTTAAAAGTAACTTAAATAATATAGCTTATTTTTTTAGAGTTTTCTGTAATATTTTCCTTGAGCCTACCGCTAGCGTAGCTGAAGTAATTAATAAATTATTAGAATTACAATTTAAAATTTTTAATAAAGATTATTTTAATAAAATGAACAGATATTTTTTATCCAAAGTAAAACTAGCTTAGTCATTACCTCTATTCGTTATGCAAGTTAATAGAAATATATCTATTTTAAAATTAAAATCCTTATCTTTCCAAATGTAAATTTCACCTTTTTATCCAACCCCACACAACTTTGTAGGGATTAAATTAATAAAATTGTCATATCCTTTTATATATTAAGAAAGGAGTTTAGTTAAATGGACGAAAAATTAAGAAGAGAAATAGCATTATTTAGATTTTCTCTAATTGCACCAATTTTAAATAATACTTATCCGAATAAAACAGTAAAAGATTATTTAGAAGAAATTTGTGCAAAAGTTTACGACAGCCCTTTAGGGCTAAAAAAAGAATATGCACCATCAACAATTAAAGAATGGCTAAGACTTTACAAAACTAAAGGAATTGATGGATTATACCCTAAAAATCGAAGTGACAAAGGTGAGTCTAGAAAATTAAAAGCTGAAGTTAAGGAGTTAGTTATTAGTTTAAAGAAAGCAAACCCTAAAAGAACAGCTAAATCTATTTATCAAGAAATTATTATTACTACAAAGGTAAAACCTTTTGAACTATCGCTTTCTACTGTACAAAGATATATTAAGAACTTGGATTTAAGCACAGATTCCAATATAAAGGATAGAAGAGCTTTTGAATTTGAAAACGCCAACGATTGTTGGCAATCGGATATTTCAGTTGGACCATACTTAACTATTAATGGTGTTAAGCATAAAACTTATATAGTAGCTTTTTTAGATGATGCTTCAAGATTAATTGTTAGTTGTAAGGCATTTAAAAGTGATAATCTTCTTTCAGTATTAGAAGTATTTAAAGATGCTGTAGCTACTCGAGGTGTTCCTAAAAAGGTATTTTTTGATAATGGCAAAGTTTATAGATCGGGTCAAATGGAGCTTATTTGTGCTTCGCTAGGCTGCGCACTCTGCTTTGCAGAGCCATATTCGCCACAATCAAAAGGAAAAATAGAAAGATGGTTTCAGACACTTCAAAAACAATGGCAACAATTAATAGACACTAGTTCTTTTCAATCTATAGATGAACTAAATAAATCCTTAAATGAATATGTAGAGCTTAATTATAATCGTGCATACCATAATGGTATAAAAGATAAACCTATAAATAAATTTTTAGCTAATATAGATAATATAAAAAGATTTACAGAGCAAGAGTTAAGGAATGTTTTTCTTTATAGAGTAGAAAGAAAGGTTAAAAATGATTCTACTGTGTCTATTGATAAAGAAATTTATGAAGTACCTAGTAAATATATTGGAAGTAAACTTTATATAAGATACGATCCTACAAATAATGAAGAAGCCTTCATTTTCTCCGAAAATGGAGAGCGATTAGAAAGAATAGTTAAAGTGAATAAAATAGATAATTCAAAATTAAAGCGTGGTAGTAAAAAAGAAGCTGTTGATTTTTCACCATTTTCTGATAACAAGGAGGTAAATTAAAAATGTATAGAGCTTATTATGGGTTAACTTTTGACCCATTTACTAAAGAAGTTAATACTAAAAATTTTTATAAATCATATCAATTTAATCAAGGTCTAAGTAGATTAGACTTTTTAAAACAAAATAAAGGCTTCGGATTAATTACCGGTGAGCCAGGTGCTGGCAAATCATCATTGCTTAGATATTTTAAAGAGAGCTTAAACCCCAATTTATTTAAGTGTGTATATATTCCTTTATCTACATTAACTGTTATGGATTTTTATAGAGCATTATGTGATGGATTAGGAGTTGAGCCTGCTAATAAGAAAGTTACTATTTTCAAGCAAATTCAAGAATCCATCTTTAATTATGCTACTAATAAAAACATTACTCCTATAATTATTTTAGATGAAGCACAATTTCTTAAAAACTCAGTCTTAGATGACCTAAGAATAATTTTTAACTTTCAGATGGATTCTAAAGATCTTGCTATTATAGTATTAGCAGGTCAAACAAATTTTATTAATCAAATTAATAGATCAAATCATGAAGCCTTAAGACAACGTATTTCTGTTAATTATCATCTAGAAGGTTTAGGTGCTAATGAAATTAAAGATTATATTGTAAGTCGCCTAAGCGCAGCCGGTTGTAATGAGCCACTATTTGCTGATGATTGCTTTGATTTACTTTATTCTATGACAAATGGACATCCAAGAGAAATTAATTCAATATGTAGAATGTGTTTAATTTCAGCTGCTTCAAAAGAAAACAAATTTATAACTAAAGAAGATATTTTTAACGCTCACAAAGAAGTAAGTATTATTAGTAATTAAGGATTTGTACGTAATTTACATATTATTATAAAAAATTAAGATGGGGTAACCGGTAGCGACAGCAATTAAATATATAAATGAATAATTATCACTTAGGGACTGTTTCTAGTCCCTTTTTATTATTAAAAAATTAAGATTAAATAATCTGCATTTTTGAGCTAAAAAACATAAGTCAGATTAAATAATCTTATTAAAAACTAGTGTAATTAAGATAATTTAATCTGACTTTTATGGTATAGAATAATTCGCCGTATAACAATAAGACCAAGAAGATTCTTGAACTTTTTTCATTCCACTAAATCCAATAGCACTTACATGAATAGGTGATATTGCGATTACACCATTAATTTGCTTAAACATGCTACCACTTAATAAAGCAAGTTCTCCTCCCTTGGATATACCACATAGTGCTATTTTTTTATATCCTTCCTGCTTCATATGTTTTACTACATTTTCTATAGTTTCTAATGGTACTTTAACAAACTTTTTAGGTAACCCTTTAAATTTCCAATAAGCAATTGCGATACTTGTTATGCCTATTCCATTAAAGTATTCAGCCATTTTACAAGCTAATTTGAAATTTCCATCACTACCTGTAAAACTAATTATGATTTTATCAGGATATTTATTGTCTTCAGGACAGAATTTTATACCATAAAAACCGTCCTGTTCAATACTATATTTCATCTCACTCCTCCAAACTCAATTATTCTTTTAAAACAAATCTTTAAAACTTCTTTTAACACTAACAAAATAATACAATGTTTTATTACATCTAATAAATCAACTGGAAAATTTTCATAACTTTTTAAACAAAGAAAAAAATAAATCCTCTCTTTTTCAGCTTAACTGCATATCAGAGGATTTATTTTAACTTATATTAATTTAAGCTATGTTTAAGAATAATATTGAAAATGATATATTTAAAAAGAACCTATAAATTGTCAACGGGTTCCGTTTAAAGGTAAAAAACTAAAAATCCCATAGCTTTTCATACTTAAAATCTCACATGTATTCACAGAAAAAATAACGTCTATAAAAAATTAATAGTCGTTCTTTTTCCTTCTCGTATTATATTAATTATACGTATAATATTATTTCTTTTGAAGCTCTAATAATTGGACAAATCCTTTAAATGTTTTTTTACTACAAACGAAACCAACTTCTTCAAAATTACTTATGATATCTAAAGTCGAATAAATCTTAACATCTCCTTCTTTAGACAACTTAATAAAGGGGTTTATAAGTAGTCTCAAAACATTAGGTAAATAAACTTCTGCTATATATAAACGACCGTCTTTTTTTAATATCCTATGACATTCTTTTGCAAATAAATGTACATTAGGGAAGTGATGATAAGCTGCACTTACTGTTATTACATCAAAAAAATTTCTCTCAAATCCAGTGTGCTCGCAATTGCTTTTTTTAAAACTTCCCTGTGGACATAGTAGTTTGGCATTTTTTATCATATTACCTGAAATATCTATACCAAAGCCTTTAATATCATTATTTTTTAAAAATCTGCTTACCAATTCTCCGTTGCCACAAGCGACATCTAAAAGCTTATAATTTTTTTGTAAAACAACTTCATTTTGTAAAATCTGTTTGAATTTTTCTGTAAATCTTCCATCAAAAGTATTATTATAATTATCAGCTTTTTTATCATAAGCTTTTTCTGATTTATCTTCTGCTCCCATATATCCTCCCGAAAAATATTAGCTCTCATAATATTACTAATATTTATTAATTTTTTTAAATTTACTAAAATTATTCCTAAAAATTCACTCATTAAATTTGTATTTTTTTATTAATTATATAATGACTAACTTACATACTATTAAAATTCTAATTCCTATAATATAAACATTAAAAACAATACTATCACAGTTTTAATAGCATCTCTTTTCAATAATAGATATGAGGATCCAAATATAAATCCTAAAACCATTGATAATATACCTGTAACAATATCTCCTTTTGTTGCAAAGTGTCCTGCCCCCATGTTAACGCACATAATATGCCTCCATACGGAATATTAGGGTTTTTAAACCATTTTTCAAAAGCAAGTTATCCAAATATAATAATTTCAGTAAACATACAAGTTTCGAAAAAGTAATATAAATACTGAAAAACAAACCTAATCAAACCTAAATTAATAAATTCTTTAACTGGTTTAAATCCATTCCATAAAATATAGGATGATACAATGCAAATTATAATACATACAATAATTACACTCCACCTCCATACCTCTACTTTTTTACTATTACCCTTAATAGAAAATTCTACTTTTCTTTGTGCATATAGCAAAATAAAATATAGTGCTATACTCCAAGATATGCAAGTTAAAGTCCAATGAATTATCATTTGTTCTGGTCTCCACTTTTGCATTTGTACTCCATATATCAATGGCTCAAGTAATACACCATATAATAATTCAATACACAAACTTGCAAAAATAAGTATCGTAAATTTAAAGTAATCCCACCCTTTAATCAAAAGTAATTTTCCCATAACCCTCTCCATTTGATGAATAATTTAACACAATTAGGCACTACTTTCTTATTTAATTATACATAAATAATGGTAAATATTAAACATTATTTACTATTAAATATAAATTGTTTAATCTACTATGGTAGGCATTTATATGTTGCATATGATATATCTTCTTTTTATATTTACCAGTCTCTATTTGCTGCATTTCAACATCGAAGTTATTTTTACTACAACAGGCTATAAATTCAAAGCTTAATAATTAATTCGTTTATCTATTTAATTATACTAAAATAAAGGATTTTAAAAGTGTTAAACCAATATTTGTATAAAGGTGTTTTTATTTACATATTATATTGGAATTACGATATATAATTCCAGTATAATAAAAATATAAACTAATTACTAATAGTATTAAATTATTTTACACTTAGTATTGGGGAGGGAGCAATGAATAAAAA
Organism: Clostridium sp. D43t1_170807_H7; assembly: GCF_015555905.1. Taxonomy (GTDB): domain Bacteria; phylum Bacillota; class Clostridia; order Clostridiales; family Clostridiaceae; genus Clostridium. The sequence continues at coordinate 109,635 of NZ_JADNLK010000007.1, read as the reverse complement.
AAGAAAATTTATAAGTTTAATTTTGATAATGAGTATAGGTATTTTAGTATTATATCTCATTAATACTTTCATGTTTGGAAATATAAAAAATGTTAATCAGATTATCAATGAATCCGAAGTATATAGTAAAAAAGATATTGAAAAAGCAATGATAACTGCTAAACGTCAATTTAAATTTGGTTTTAGAGGCTGCAAATTAACGGATTTATGGTATGACGATGATATTAACCTATCATCAGCAAGTTCGTGGGCAAGTCAATATAATGCTGATGAGGCGATAGTTTTATTATCAAATTTTGATGTAGGTTCATCAGGTGGCGATGGTAGCTTAAATCCTAATGATACTTATAGCGACTGGCAATGGATTTTAGTTCGTAACAAAGGAGATATAAACTGGAAACTTAAAACCTGGGGATATTAAGTTTAATTTATAGATTTAATTTGATAAACAATTTTAATTTATTAAGATTTAGAATAAAAGTGGACAAATAGTAATGATATGCTCCTCCACTTTTTTCAGCAGGGACACTTTTAGTAACATTTCCTTAGTTGCTAATTAGAGGACAGGACGCCTTTCTAGTCCTCATTAGCACCAGTAAATATCACCAAAAGACGGTGCTAGGGATTAAATATAATAATGTGTATATTTAGATTAACTTAAAGATTGTTATGAAAGTGACCTTTAACATTATATTATTTCAAATCTATTCGCTAACTTAGATTTTTACTATCATTTAATAAAAATTTTATTTAATTACACATTTTTTCATTATAAAGATGCAAAAATATATCCTATACCTACCATTAATACATTACTTATACTATGCATTAATATAGGATAAACTATACTCTGGCTTCGTATGTATGCATAACCATAGGCTATACCTAGAACAAAAGCATAAATTAATTGAAATAAATCTAGGTTTATAATAAATGGATATAAAGACCAACTTATATGTGCAACGGAGAAAAATAATGCTGAGATAATTATTTCTAATGGAATATTCCAAGTTTTTATACTAATCTTTTTATTGCTACCAAATATAAATATTAATAATGTTATAGGCAATGCTCTAAATAATATTTCCTCTGATGTACCAGATAAAAAAAATTGAAACCCTAAAGTACAAATAATATTTTTTGTATTTAATTTATAGTTATATGAGGCAATTTTATTAAAATAATATCCACTTATATAAGTAAGTATTACATATATAAACATTATTGATGAAAATATTAAAATATATTTTACACCAATCTTTATACTTCCAATTTTTAAATTAAAATCTAGATTTAATTTCCTAGATAAGAATATTATTATAACCAATCCAACAAGCAATTGTATAATATGATGAACAGAAATCCATGCAAATACACCATCTTTATCTATTGTATTATAATTGAATAAATTTGCTATAAATCCAGCAAATTTACTTGTTAATTGTTGAATAACAAATATCCCAATTACAAGAAGTACTTTCAATTCTCTTCTTTCAGAAAACAAATTTCTATCCCCCTAATTACTATTTGTGTGTTAGTTAATTTTTTTACGCTTACAAATAAATACCCTCCACTATTAAATTTCTATAGTGATAGGGTACCATTTACTTTAAACTAATTATAGATGTCATATTTTAAAATTACTCTATTTCAATATTGAATCTTAACTCTTTATACATTTTTTCTATATTTTCTTCTGTAGTAAATCCATTTGCAGCACCATCTTCTCCTATTTTATATGACGCAAACACTTCAGCTCTCTTTAATGCTTCAATTGGGCTATTTCCCTTTATATAATAGTGAATAAATGAACTAAATAATGCATCTCCAGCTCCTACTGTATTTACAACTTCTCTTGTATCCACTGCATCAATTGTGTATAACTTATCTTCTTCACGAACATACATCATAGCACCTTTTTTACCTTGTCCCATAACAATTATTTTAGCATTAAATTTATTCTTTAATTGCGTTATAAACTTCTTGCTTTCACAAGGAATTTGTTCATCACTTAAAAACAAAATATCTGCATTCTCCATAAAATCCCTATTATATTCATCTTCTATATTACTTAAAACATGTACATCTGTAGCGATTAATACACCTTTCTTTTTTGCTACTTTTAATAAAGGTCTTGAGAAATTTATATTACACGCTATTACTACAGAGCAATCTTCGACTGCCTTTTCTAGCACTTCTTCATCCAATGTTTTATCTTGAATATCTTTTAAATCACAATAAATCGATCTCTTCCCTGTTTGGTCATATAAAACTATAGATTGTGGTGTACTTTTTAAATCAGTACTTATATACTCAGTACTCCAGCCTTCTTTTTTAAAAGTATTTATTACTCTCTCTCCATCATCATCTCTAGCTATTAAAGACACTACTTTAACCTCTTCATTTAGAGTACTTAAAGCTTTAGGGATATTAACACCAACACCAGATACCGATGAGTTTATTCCGAAAAAAGGATAATCTATTGGAAAATAATCAATTGGAAATCCTTTAACCTTTAATGTTGTTTCAATATTAATTAATCCTGATACTAAAATTTTGTTCATCTTTTTAACCTCTCTTACTCTTTTATTTATATTTATTTTGTACTTTGAATACCTTATACATAATTCAAAATATATAAACTCTTAATACAATTAAACTTACTTATTATAAATTACTTTATATACATTTTGAACTAATTCTACTTTTTAGTTTTCTTTTTATATATAAATATTTTTTAACTCCAGTAAATTCTCATCTAAAATATATTTAACACTTTCATCCCTTTCATAATCCTTTGACAGATTACTATGAATGTAGATAGCATCAATATTGTACTTTAAAGCACCTTTAATATCCGTATTCCACTCATTCCCTATAAATACTGTTTCACACGCTTTAATATTAAATTTTTTAAAAGCTTCATCGTATATTCTTTCATGGGGTTCAAAGTATCCTACATCTGAATAAAAAAATATATCTCTAAAATATTCAATTAATCCAATTTTCCTTAATTCATATTCACTATAAATTCTTTGACCATTGGATATTATAAATAACTTATATTCGCTCTTTAACAGATAACTTAATATTTCAATACAGTTCTCATATGCTTAAATATATTTTGTTATTTTATCTCTAAATTTCATAAGATAAATTGTTGACCCTTTTAGTTCGTTATTTATTGAAATTGTTTACAAAATCTACTTTACAAATTAGAATTTAACGCTCAAAATAAATTAAGATTATTAAGTAACTATTTTTTCTGTTTGCATTTTAAAATACATCTATATCTTGTTATACCCAAGCTATATTTATCACCTAAGGATAATATATCGAAACCAAAATTTTTATAAAATCCAATAGCATCATCATCTGTTTCAGCTACAATTTTATTAGGTTGAAATGTCTTAATACAATAATTAATCAAAGAACTACCAATACCTGATTTTTGACAACTCTTAGTAACTGCAATTTGAAGTATTATAATTTCTTTAATATTACTGATATCTAAAATAATAATACCTTTATATGTATCATTATTTTTAATTGCAAATATTGCTGTATTCGAATCTGTAATGTACTTATCTGCTCGATTATTTAACCTTTCCTCTGTAGGGTTATAGATACTTTCAGCAAGAATTGACAATAAGTCTTTAGTTTTCAGTAGTGACTTAGCTTCAATAATCTGTTCCATAGTACCTCCATACAATAAAAAACATTTAGTTTACTTTTGATAATAATTTCATTTAACTTAAACTAATCATAAAATTCAAATTTATCAAGCATTAAAAAAATAACCTACCTCGTAAAATATTCTAATATTTATTAACTTATATATTTAATTATACATAAATAACATCAATATTTAAACATTTTTACCAATAATTAATCTTTACACCTCCTATTTTAAAATTCTCTATTTTGCACTGATGACTTTTGGCGTACTAGTTAGGCAACCTGTACCCAAAAATCATTTAAGTAGTAAGATTTTTTTACCTGTCTAAGGTGGACTAGTAGGACTAGTATTTTGGAGTTGTATATTTTTAGGAATAGTAAGGCTACCTGTCATTAAAATATATAATTGAGGAATACCTGTCCTAGCTGTCCAAAGGGGCGAAGTTTCGTGATTAAAAATAGTTAGAATTAACATAGATAGATTAGGATCCAGAGCTTGGGCAGAGCCCCATTATATTTATTTAGAGCTTCCAACATGGAAGGTTTCAGATTAAATAATAGCTCCCACCGGGTACCCTAAATAAGACTAGATTGATCCTATTACTATCTTAGATAATATAAGGCTCGCTTCATTTTAAGAGACTTATATTGCCTTAGAGAGTAAAGGTAATATCCTGTACTATTTCGGGTGGTGGATAAGGGCCCAAAGCATCAATTTACAGTATACTAATAGCAGCAATAGTAATAACAGCACTAACCGTAATAGTAGTAGGAATAATTCTTCTAAAGAGTATTTAATAGTAAATAACATAACAAAGAAAAACAATATATTATTATAAACATGAGAGGTGCGTTAGCACTTTGGTTTTAGTGGTTTGGCGTAAGCCAAACTTCCACTCTGCCAACTTTGAAAAAGTGGACTGCTACTGTCCGTAGGACTATATTTTAGAGCTTTAAAAAAATTCTTTTATACGTTCAGAGATAATTAATGGTAGATATGTTTTTATTAAATAAAGAAAAGAATAGATTTCAAGATAATAATAAATGAATTATTTTTAAAGGTTTCCTTCCCATAAGCGGAATAATGATTACCTGGAATGAAATATGATTTTTACTACTCAAAAGGAATACCTACAAAAATCTTATTTCATGTAAGATAATCTTTATGGAGCCTATAGGAGCTATGAAAAAGAAAAATTTAATTGATAAGATAATAAAACTAATGCATCAGAATGCAAAAGCATAAGTGAGTGAAAGGAACGGTAGCTTTTAGTATTATGATGTAATTGTTTTATTAAATATAATTAACATATATAGATTATGAGTAAGGTTTAAGGGCAGAGCCTTTTTATATTAAAATAGCTTAATGTAATCAAGATTTCCTTGCTGCCGCAGGCTATAAATTCAGAGCTTAATAATTAATTCGTTTATTCATGTATAGAAAAATTTAATTTGCAATATTGAATATAGGTAAAAGTATGAGAATGGTTTCTGGATTAGAGATAAATGAATTAAAGATTAAGGTTTCCTTTTTAAAAATAAATCCTCTCTTTTGCAGCTTAACTGCATATGAGAGGATTTATTTTAACACCTTAGATTAATTCATTATATTTTTTATAATTAAATCCATCGAAAAACGTTATACATTTTTCTAATATAAACTTTATTACTTCATCAGCTTCTAAAGTTTCATAAAAATCTAGCATTAATTTATTATACTCAACCTTATATCTAGCTGGTATAGAAAGTACTCCTATATCATTTGATAACAGGATAAGGTTTGATGAAAGTCTAGCTGTTCTCTTATTTCCATCATAAAAAAACTGACAGTAAGATAACCATAGATTAAGTATAATAGCTTTTTCAAGTAAATTATCTATAGAATTTATTTTATCTATATCAGCTTTAAATACTTCCTCTAAATCCTCATAATTAATGCACTTATATTCAACAGTACCTGCAATTCCAATGTTACCCTTTCTAAAGTCACCTACTATTAATGCCTCATCTTTAGCAACTTTACTATGAATATCACAAATAACTTCTTTGTTTAACTCTAAAGAATTTGTTCTACTCAAATTAACAACATAATCCCATGATGACTTTATATTTAGTATTTGATTTTGATCACTTAACTTATGGCCACCAACAGTAATGCCATCAAGTAATGTTTGTACCTCTGGGAAAGTAAATGGATTATTTTCCAAATTTCCCATATCATAAACAAACTCACTAATCATCTGCTTAACATAAGTTAAAATATATCTTTTATCTCCATGTGGTAATTCCTCTTTAAATTTATATCTATATCTAGGAATAAATGTATCCATAGCCAACACCTCAAATAAATATTTATTATTTTTCTCTTACTATTATACACCAAGATTATTCTAGCTTAAACAAAAATTGAATTATTGTTAAGCTGAAATTTCATAGCTAGTATTTATATTGTGACATTCCTCTCAAGGTTATAGTGTAAAGCTACTAACAACCTTAGTTGTCTTTTTAATATAATCATCTGCCAACCCATCAATGCCATCACAAATAAACTTTAAGCTACAGGTATCACAGTTCTTAATTATATTTTGCTCCACTAGTGAACACTTAAGCTCATCATTATATGTTGAATTTCTAATTGCTAAAGCAATTTCCTTTCTATCATAAGATTCTCCCTCTTCAGTGATTTTAATTTTATTAGATATCATAAAACCCACACTCCTTAAATTTTTCTCATTAAAGATATATGGTTTATAAAGTATTAATACAAATTCAAAGGATCTTTTTTATTAAAAAAACTCTTAACCTCTGATGTTTCCCGCATATTCTTTTATTCTTATATTCTTTTATATATGGGAATATAAGAATATCTATATAACCATTCTTATATTCCCATATATATTAAGTACGAAGGGAGTGTTTTAAGTGAGAAGAAAAAAAGGATTAATTATAGATCCAAGCGATATATGTTATGAAGAAGAATGTGAAGAAATAGGTCTTGAAGCACCTGGTGATATAAAAGGTAACTTAGTTCAAGGTTTTTCATTTACAAATGAGACAGTAAATTTTGCATCTGTACCTCCATCTACAACAGAATTAATCATTACTTCCACTGTCTCTATGATAGCGAATAAATCAGTATGAAAACTTACTGATTTATTTTTTTATAAACAAAGAACCTGTACTTCTCTCTTCAAAACCATATATATTATTTGGAGGTGATATTATGGAACATTTAGATCTTATATCATTAATAGGAAACACTGGCTTCCCAATAGCTATTACAGCCTATCTATTGATTAGACTAGAAAAGCAACTTACTTCACTATCAAATAGTATAAATACATTAAATACTATTGTTTCAGTAAAATTAGGTGCTGTTGTAAAAGATGAAAAAGACATTGCAGCATAATATAAAAAATCTGATAGACCAAAAAGTTTATCAGATTTTTTTATATTTTACTATTAACTTTTGATTTCTTCTTTTTAAACCATATATATTAAATACCAAGCTACAAGGAGGTGAAACAAATGGCAATTTCAAAAGAATTAAGAACAACTACTTTAAGTATTGAAGTGCAAAGTGGTATTGATAAAGATGGTAATCCATCATATAAGAAAAAGAATTTTTCAGGTATTAAAGGAGATGCTACACCAGAATCTCTAGTAACCGTTGCAGATGCAATTAAGTTAGTCTTAGCTAACCAAACTAGAGACACCTTAGTTAATGAAATATCTGCACTAGAAGCTAACGCTTAACTTTATTAATTCAAATCTCATAGAAAGGAGGAGAAAACATGGAATACTCATTACAAATGGTCTTTCTATGTGAGAGTGGTGAAAAAAGTTCAATTACAATATCTGAAGTAAAATCTGGACTTACAAACACAGATGTAATAGCCCTAATGGACACCATTATCGCAAGTAATATCTTTGCAACAAGTAAAGGTGCATTAATTAGTAAATACAGCGCTCAAGTTGTACAAAGAGAAGTTACAAAATGGGATCTTAACTAGTCAAAAGGCATTGGATTTGAAATCCAATGCCTTTTTGTAACTCAAAGAATTTTATATTTTGCTAATTAAATTCAGTATATTTTATTCTTTAGGAACTTCTTCATAATCACTTTCGTAGACTTCAATCTCCTCTTCATTATCCTTTTTATTAACAGAAAAATCATGTTCAAAAAACCATTTATAAGAACGTTTTGCAATTATTTTAGTTTCAACTAAATCTAGTCCACCACCAATAACTGCCCCTACTCCTGGAATAAGTTTCCCTAAATTTACAACTCCTTTTGTTCCAAATTTTGTTATAAAACGAAAGCCAACTTTTTGATTTATTTTAGTTAGGACTTTACCTGGTATTTTCTTTATCAATCCATTTGCAAATTTAACACCAAATTTAATACCAGCCTGTTTTATCACGTTATTGACTGCAACACCAGCAAGACAAGCATATACAAGTGTTTGAGTTTGGTCACTATCAAGGTCAAAGCCAGCCATATATGAAGTACAAGCTATCATACGCATTTGCACATAAATTACGCTAGTAATATTTGCAGGAAGAGTTACAGGCATAGTAATGAATCCACCAAATCCAGTAATAAACCCAGATGTTGCACATTTCGTAATTTGATTTCGTATCATTGCTTTACAAGCTTCTTCTTTGGTTTTATATTTTTTCAAATAATCGTTAGCCATTTCTTCTACACTAGGACTAACTTTTGGAATACCATTTAAACATTTTTCATAACAAGAATCTAAAATTTTCATTACATCTTCCTGTGCTATAACTGTTTTCTTTTCTTTTTCACTCATCTATCAAAATCCCTCTTTATAAATTTAATTTTCTCTTACCAAATAATTTAATTATACATGAAACATAAAATCATTTATATTTATTTCAATACCTGATTATTCAATTTCAGTTACTTGACTCAAGACATAAATATAATTCGTTTATGATACGTATTCTATAGTAATTACAAACACTTATATTTCAGTATTTATAAAAATAAGAAGCCAATTAATATATAATGACTTCTTATCTGTGATAAATTTATATAATATATTATTTATCTAAATATAACTAATAATTCATAAGTTTACATAAACAAATCATATGTCTGTATTTTTACTTTGGTTAGAAATAATATGAATTTTTTCTTATAGGGATATATTTCCATTAATTTCATTATCATTTAAAACTGGAGTAGTTAATATTTTCTCTTTCATAGAACTTTCTTTTTCTATATTTTTTTGAAACTTTCTTGCTCCTCTATTACTATCAAAGCTGAATAAAATTTTAATGACTAAACCAAAAATTAGTATTGTACCTATTGGAATAACACAAGAGGTAATAATCATAATTGCAATAGCATCTAAAAATGATATAAGTGTATCTTCTCCCTTTTTAATAATTTCAGATATTCCACTTCCTATTTTAGAAGTTAAATTTGATAAATAGTCTCCCACTTTATCCATCCAATTTTGATCTTCTTCAGAAAGATCTTCTTTCTTTTCTTCAATATATTCTTTGTTTTGTTCTGCAGTTTTAACTGTCTGCTCTATTGAGGTTTGATAAGAATTATATATTAAGTCGCTAACTTTAATGCTTGATGGAATTGCTATAAACAGAATCACCCCGAATATTGCTAATTTTATTGCAAGTGTTCTCATTACCTCCTTCTTTGTATACAAATAAAAAATTCCCAACACACAAGCAAAAGGAATAATATAAGTAAATGATATATAACCAACTACTGAAACTAACATCTTTTCCAATAAAATTGAACCTAAAATTAAAATGAAATAAGGAGCTAATTCCGCAATTTGATTAGCAATTGGCATTGAAGCATCTCCAGGTATAAGTGATAAAGCTGTCGAAGCTGCTGCTGCAGCTGCTGCAAGCTTCATAACTAAAGATTCTTTATCATTCAATGACTGTACTGTTGATGCATTAAAATCTGGTTGTGTTACTATTTTTGACACAACAAAAATAGATAATAGTGATATTAATAATAGTGCTATCATTACTATACTGCGTTTTGAAATATTAATTTTTTTTAATTTTATCACACTATATATCCCCCTTATAAAAATATTTATATTTAGCCTTATTGTTTATACTCAGTTAATATTATTTTTATATAACCTAAATAAATTTATAATATATCCTATATATGTAAATTCTATACAATAAATAAAATTCCTTTTTTTGTTTTACTGTATAATTTGTACTACTCTAACCTTCTCATTTTTATATAAACATAAATACCTCCATCAACATCATTAAATACAACATCATGGCCAGTATAAATAAACCATGGATAAAGCTTCTCAAAGACTTCTCTTTCTCCTTGGTTTTGTGATAGTTCATATAATTTTTTATTTGAATACTTATAATCATTAATATGGTGGTGGATTCTTGTTTTTGTTCTTTTATAATCTGTAGCTTCCCTATATTCTAAAACTGATATATATTTTAGCTCGCTAAATCCATTCTTCTTCCTAAAGTTTTTAATTCAACCATAGTTACCTCTTCCTATTACATTCAATAAAACTGAAACTCAATTCTAAGCCAAGTTAGCATACTTCTTAAAACCTCGAATTATAAAATCTATTTTAATAATGAAAAATAGTTAACACTAATTCTCTTATTCTTTTATTTATATCATTTACGAGTATATTATTTTAAAGTATTAACTTTTTTTAAAAACCCTAAATCATTGTATAACAACCATTTAGGGCATCTATTTCTAAACTAATTTTTGTTCAAAAATGTTATCTAAATTAACCTTCTTAATCCTATCATTAATTTCATCCTTATCAGTGGTATAAAGACCTAACTCTTGCATTCTCTTAAAATAACTAGCTCCAGCAAAAGTATACCTATCCTTTCTGCCCTCCCTAGTTTCAGCCTTTTCATTAGCAAAAGAAATCAAATCACCTATAGCTATAGAAGAAGGTAAAATCAATAATGGCATTCCCATCATTAACCTTACAGCATTATGACCTGCTAAGCTACCTGTACATATAGCTTCAGTATGACCAACAAAAAGTCCAGCCTTTTCACCAGCACATAAAAGATTATCAACACCAACAACCTTCATATCATTAGTCCTTGGTGCCACAGATAAATACCTTATAGAGTTACCCTTACTTCCTGCATAAGGATCAACATACTTAGCATATTCAAGACCTGGAATCTTTCTTAGCTTTTCAAGTGGATAATAAGTTGTCATAAGCTTAGCATGACCAGTATCAAGTAAAACTATATTCTCTGCAAACTCTTTAAGTGCATATTGTTGACATACCTTTGTACTAAGCTTACCATAGTTTACATCCTCTGCAGGAACCTTTAAAACAACAACACCTGTTTTGTCTAATTGTTCCCTGATTTCATTAGATAAACTTTCCTTTGCAAGCTTACAAGATCCAGAAAATGCTCCAAGGGCATCACCATTTCTTTCACCTTGAATATCAGAAACTCCACACCTAGCACTTATACTTAATCTTGGTCCAAAAGCAGGACAACGTAAAATACACATAGAACATCCATTACCATATCTTAAACAATTACCCATAGGCCCTGTTGAGCCCGTTGTTTCAATAAATACATCACCTTTAACATAAGTGTCATCACTTAATAATATTCCCCTTATTTTTTTATTTTCAACATCAACATCTTTAACACGACTCTCTAAATGAAGATGTATTCCTAATGATTTTAAATGATCCCTTACTACACCTTCAATAATATTTACATCATAAAGAGTTGCATGTTTATGACCAGGGAATTCTATATTAGCATGCCTTGCACACTTATCTGTTAATTTTATTAAATCTCCTCCACCTAAAGCTATAAGTTCTTCTGATGCAGTATAACGACCATTATTCCTCATTATACCGCCAACATTACCAAGCCCAAGTAAAAGGTCCGTCTTTTCATATAAATGAACTTCTGCTCCAGCTTTCTTTGCTGTTATTGCAGCAGCACAGCCTGACCAGCCCCCACCAACAACTACTACCTTCATATTAATCTCCTCCCCTCAAAAATACCTCTTGGACTAGCTTGTACTTTACAAAATCTCTTTACTCTATGACCTGCAAATCTAGCTGTACAACTTCCACATACACCTTCACCACAACACATCTTAAAATTGTTACAGCATGATAAATCTATATCTTGTCTTTCCAAGGAATCTAAAAAATCAATAACACTATAAGTTAATATATCTGCTCCAGCTATATGGATTAAAGATATATTATTATATTTGACAATAGATTTTATAGCAACCTTACCCTCTGGTGATAACTCTCCTTTTTCTATCAAATTCATCTCCTGAGGTACTATATTTAATTTATCTAACCACTCCGAAACATATATATCCCTAAAAGGTTGCTTATCTAATATAAGTGTTACTGTATTACCATTTTCCACCAACCTGTCAATTACCGGCATCATAGGTGCCATACCAATACCTCTAGCAATAACTAAAGTCTCATTATTTTTTTGTTTTCTTATGTTTTTTAATCCAAATACTCCGTTCCAATAAGGACCTCTTATTGTTATACTTCCTCCAGATTCTATATTTAATAACTGCTTAGTTTTAATTCCTCTTACTTCTATCATTATTGAAATTATATTAGTTTCAATATTTGACTCTAAAATAGAAATAGGGACATCAAAATACACATTTTCTTCACTTCTAACAAAAATAAAGCTACCAGGCCTTGCTAAATCTATTACAAGCTTATGTGGTGCTTCAAATTTAATTAATAATACATTATCTGGATATAATATTTTTTCACATACTTTGCAAGTATAAGTTTTCCTTTGCTCTTTCGCCTTATTTCCATTGTCATGAAATTCTTGATATATACATACTCCCTTCCAGTTTAAACAATCACAAAAATGACCTCCTTGCAATTGAGAACAAAGAATACATTCACCACTTTCAGCTAAATGACATGGGCAAAACTCAGTTCCTGCATCTATACAATCAATTGTCTCCTTAAACATTTAGACTCCTAAAGTAATACTATACACTATATAGATTATTTCAAAAATTTCTTTTTGTTACTATAAGTCGCCTGATATATAAAATATTCTACTATTTTTTAATAAATAAAATTATTATATATTTAATAACCACTTACCTAGACAATGAATATAATATAGAAATATAAAAAGCCACAACATATATAAAATAGTTTCCTATCTTATATATGTTGCGGCAAAACCTATCTTTTAATCTTCAACTAAATTTCCTGCAATTACTCTTTCTTTACTTTTCCAGAATACTACTGCAGATATTATTACTAATAAGCAGAATCCTGCATATACCCAGAATAACTGGTTCCCCATACTACCAAATAGAATTATTAATGATCCTATTATAGCTAGTGTTGGATTTATTATAGAATTCCAAATTCCTTTTATTTCTCTACTTCTTCCTAATTGGAATACCTTGAAGTATAAAATAATATATAAAGTGTAACTCATTGTAATTGATATTTCTGATATATCAGAATTTGGAAGAACTCCAAACTTAGTTGTTATATAATGAACAACAAACCATACTGTACATATTGTAAATGCAACTAAAGCAGAATTTACAGGCATTAGTACTTTTTCATTTACTTTAGAAACAAACTCTGAATTAGGGAACATATTTCTTTCTGCTAAAGAATGTGGTAATCTTATCATCCCTAAAGTTAATCCATTAATTGTTCCTATTATAGATATTACTACAAATACTACTACTATTTTAGCTCCCCATGGACCTAATAAGTTAGTAGCTGCTAAATCAACGTGAGCATCACCAAGAGCCATAATTGTTTCTGGTCCTATGTAAATGCTTATTCCAACAAAGTATAATACGTACACAATTAAAATAAATATAGGTGCTATTATTAAAGCCTTTGGTAAATTTCTTTTTGAATCTTTTATTTCATGACCTATAGATGTAGCAACTACCCATCCATCAAATGAAAAAGCAATTGGTGCTATAGCAGCAATCCATCCAACTGATTGCATTGATGTCACATGGCTTAATGAGATATTACTTACATCACCAAAAATTAAACCTGCAATTGCAATTAAAGCTAATGGTATTAATTTTATAATAGTAGATGCATTTTGGAATAATCCACCTAACTTTGCAGATAAAGTATTCATTACAAATAAGAATGCCATAACAGCAAATCCTATTAACATTTGTACTTCTAATGTACCTTCCACTCCAAATAACATACATATGTATATTCCTGCAACCCAAGAAACAACTGCTATTAGAGTAGGGAAATATAAAAATGTTTGGAACCATCCAAATGCACATGCTAATGATTTATTATAATTTTCTTCAGCATATGCTATTAATCCACCTGATTGTGAACTTCTAGAAGCAAGTTGTGATATTGTTAAACTTCCAAATATTATTGCAATAGCCGCTATACAAAATACTAATACTCCTAGGGCAATACTTCCCCCTGTGGCCACTAGTATATTGTCACTTTTAAAGAATATTCCAGATCCTATAACTATACCAACTATCATAGCTATGGCTGTAAATAATCCATATTCGTTTTTCTTCATGTTTTTCCCCCCAATGTTTTTTCATAACTTTTTCTTAAGAATAAATTTTATTTTCACCTTTCATCTCCTATGAAAACAAAGGTGAATCTTTCTATTATCTGCTAGGTTTTTATTAATATATCATGAAACTTTGCTTTAGTAAATATTACATTGTATTTTTTTTATTTTATTCGTTTTCTTTAGATACTTTTAACAAACTATTATAATATTATTTAAAAATTTCCTCACCCATTTGAACAAAACTTTGTAAAGCCATAAAGAATTTTATATCGCATCTTTCACCACTATTTAATATTTTAATAGCATCTTCTTTAGATAATAGTATAGTTTCTATGTCTTCATCATCTTCTAAATTTTCATCTGATATTTTTCCTGAACATGTACAATAAACTAAAGAAACTGATTCATCTGTCATTCCTGGTGATAAGTATAATTTTTGTCCAATTTTATCTTTTATAACTTCTTCTAAATCTAATCCTGTTTCTTCCTTTAGCTCTCTTTTTACTGTTGATATAATATCATCATTATTATCTATTAAACCAGCTGGTAATTCATAAACATAATTATTTAGAGGTATTCTAAATTGTTTTATTGCAACTAACTTCTTTTCATCTTTATGATATGCCAATATAACAACTGCATCAACTTTATCTTCTTTTCCATTAAAAAATTGTTCCTCTAATGCTTCTTTACTTTTTCTAGTGGCAATAGTCCATGTTTTTTTATTTCCATCTTTATTAGTATAATTTGCATTATACAGACTTAAAAATTTAGTTTGTACTAATGTTTCTAGGTTTTGTACTTTATTTTTCATTTTAATATTCTCCTTCATTTTATCCTGTATCCATATATATTTTTTATAATACTACCTTAAAAGTAGCTTTATTATTATAACTTATATATTATATTTTATAACATAAATTCATACAATAAAAGAAAAAAGCACTAATAATTAGTGCTTCCTTTATTAACAATTTTGTCAAACTCATTTTGTGACATATCTTTTCCACAAATCAATGCTTTTTTCAATAATTCTTCTCCTTGATTATTTAAAGCAACTTTACCTATTATATCTCCAGAATTTTTATTTATTGTATTAAAAACTTCTACTTCTATAGCGCCTTCACCTTTAAATCCATATTCAAAATCACAATCTTCAATAATACTTCCTAGGCTAATAAATTCTGATGATTTTGTAATATCCTTTATATTATCACTCTTAAAGCAATAATTATCTGTAACATACTTATATATCTTTTCTGTAACATTCCATCTATCACTACAATTTAAGACAACTATAATTATATTTCTTCCTTCATGTTTTATTGAAGATACCAAACACTTTCCAGCTTGACCTGTATATCCAGTTTTAACTCCATTTGCTTCTGGAATTTTATATAAAATTTTATTTATATTGTTGTAATCTCTTGTAAAATTAGAAGTATCTTTAGTTATAGTTTTTGTTCCACAAATTTGACAAAATAAATCACTTTCCATTGCTTTTGTAGTTAAAAGAGCTAAATCATATGCACATGTATAATGTTTAGGGCTATCTAAGCCATGTGGACTTTCAAAGTGTGAATTTATTAATCCTAAACTAATAGCATAATCATTCATTATCTTTGCAAAACCTTCAATACTTCCTCCTATATCTTCAGCAATTGCTATTGCTGCATCATTACCTGATTTATACATTAATCCATATAGTAATTCTCTTAATTTTATTTTTTCTCCTGCTACATATCCTACTTTTGATCCTCTAATAGATGCTGCATTTTTACTTATAGTAACTTCTCTATCTAAGTCTCCATGGGTTATTGCAACTAAAGCTGTAAGGATTTTTGTTGTGCTGGCCATTGGTACTATTTCGTCAGCATTTTGTTCAAACAAAACTTGCTTTGTCTTACTATCTAATGCTATTGCATTTCTTGCTGAGACTCTAATATTATTTAGTATATTATTCATATCTACATCATCTATTTCATCATCTTCAAGTATTGCTATGTTATTATCATCATCATCCTCTTCAAAACATTGAGCATATACACAATTGCTTAATAATTGGGAAATTATTAAAAATAAACTCAAAGTTATTCCTATGATTTTAAATTTCATCATTAGTATCACTCCTATTTTCTCCTTACACATGTAGTATTTTCATTTATAAAAATTTTAAACCTAAATAATAAATTTTTATGATTTATATTTTATTTTTGTGGAAATACTATAAAAAGCTAGGGGAGGTTAATTATGCTTTTTTTTATAATTATTGTTGCTTTAATATTAATTTTATTTATACCTATCCCTTTAAAGTTTAATCTTCATTATTCTAAAGATAGGTATTACGTAAAATTTTATAATATTAATATAATATCTAATGATGGTGGTATTCTAAAAAAACTTTTAGATAAGAAAGAGAAAAAAGATAAGACTATAAAGGAGTCAAAAATAAATCATACACCACCTAAAAGTGATACTAATATTGATTTTAAGGAAAAAAAATTAAATTTAAAGCTTCTTATAAAAACTCTTTATATGAATCTAAAAGGAAATAGATTTAAACCATCAATAAAATTTTCTAGTGATACTATTTATTCTCTAGGAGATGCAAGTAGAACTGCTATATGTTTGGGTCTATTTTATAATATTAACCCATTTTTACTTTATATTTTTTCTATATTATTTAAGGTTAAATTATTAAAGAATGATTTTAAGCCAATATTTAAAGACAAAATACTATTTGAACTTACAATAAGTAGTATAATTACCTTTAATTTAGCTCAAATTATTTATATATTCTTTATTATTTATAAATCTATTCGTAAAAATAGGAGGTGACTCCCTGAATATAGGGATTATTATGACTGATAAGCATGAATTAGAAAATTTAATGAGAAGCACTATGGAAAACTTACGTGATATAATAGATGTTAATACTGTAATTGGAGATGTTGTAGAAACTAGTGATGGTACTTCAATTGTTCCAATTTCTAAAGTTTCTTTTGGTTTTGCATCTGGTGGAAGTGAATTTGGTAATCATACCTCTCTAAGAAAAGAAGAGGAAAAATACCCTTTTGGTGGTGGATCTGGTGCTGGAGTTAGTGTTAAACCTATTGCTTTCTTAATTGTTAAAGATGGAATGGTAAGATTACAACCAGTAGATTATGATAATACTGTTGATAGACTAGTTGACTCTATTCCTCAAGTTATTGAATTAGTAAAAGGCTTCTTTAATGATAAAAAAGTTGATAATAACGATAACCTATAAAAGATATAGCTACTGAAAAATTATTCAGTAGCTATATCTTTTATATTAATTTTTAAAGTTCTTCATCTGATGCAACTTCTACATCATCTATATGATTTTCATTATTTTCAACTTTTATTTCATTATTAGCATCTTCAGAGTTCATATCTTTAAGAGCTTGGTTTAGAACATCCATAGAGCTCTTAGCCTCTTTATCACTATATAAATCAAGTGATGGTAACTCTTTTAATGTTTCTAGCCCAAATTGTCTTAAAAATTCATCTGTAGTTCCATAAAGTATAGGTCTTCCTGGAACTTCTAATCTTCCTATATCCTTTATTAGTCCCTTTTCCACAAGCTTTTGGATAGCTGATTCTGACTTAACACCTCTTATTTCATCTATATCAATACGTGTAATTGGTTGTTTATATGCTATAATAGCTAAACTTTCTATAGATGCTTGTGAAAGTGAATGTCTTTTATTTTTCTTTAATAACTTTTGAATATAATCTGAATTTTCGCTTTTAGTAACTAATTGATAAGATCCATTTATGCTTATTAATCTAATTCCTCTGCTTTCCTCTTCATATTCACTCATCATTTCTTTTATTATTTCTTCAACAACCTTATCTTTAATCTCTAAATTATTACTTAAATCTCTTAATGATAAAGGTTCACCACTTACAAATAGCATTGATTCTATAGCTGATTTTATATTATCTTTTCTAGATAGCTCTTTAAATTCATACTGCTTAACATCAATGTTACTCACTATCTCTCCTCCTCTTGATAAGTATATTTCCGAAACTTTCATCTTGATAAACATTAATAGTTCTAATTTTTATAAGTTCAAGTAACGCTAAGAATGTGACTACAGTTTCAAGTTTGCAAGAACTTTCTTTCATTAAGTCTTCAAATTCAATTACCTTATTTGAATTAACTCTCTCTAAAAGCTCATTCATTTTGTCTTCAACTTTATACTTATCTACGTATATTTTCTTTTGTACTACATTAAATTTATTTTGTTTTTCTCTATAGTTTTCTAATATTTTATTATAAATATTATATAAATCTAATAATGTTATATTTTTAAATATGTCAACATTATTAACTGGTTCACTTTTAACTTCCTCAATTATTTCTGGCTTCTTACTATAAACATCACCTTGATTTATATATCGCTCTTTAAAGAATTCAGATACTGATTTTATCTTCTTGTACTCAATTAATTTTTCCATTAATCTCTTTTCAATATCTTCTTCATTTTCTTCCTCTTCTACTTTTATCTTAGGAAGAAGATTTTTTGATTTTATCTCTATTAATGTAGCTGCAACAACAATAAATTCTGATGTTATCTCAAGATCCATAACTTTTCTTGTATTAAGATACTCTAAATATTGATTTGTAACTTTATATATTTCTACATTATATATATCCATCTTATTCTTCTTTATAAGATGCAGTAATAAATCAAAAGGTCCTTCAAAATCTGCCACTTTAATCTTTGGCAATTCCATTAATTCATCCCGCCTTTGTGTTTTTATTATGCTCCTTTTAAGGGTTTCATAACTTATATAATAACAATTTTCTTTTAAAAGAACAAGCCTTAAAGATGCTCATGAAAATATATATCATTAGGCTCATCTTGTAGCATGTAATCCTCTACTAAAATATAAAAATCATTATCAAAGCATATCTTACCATAAATATTAATCCATTGTCCTTCTTCTAAATTAGATTCTATTCCCTTTGCTTTTATTTGTATTTTTTCCTTATCAGCTTGACAGCATTTTACCATTTGTCTAGCTATAATTGTAAAATCTGAACCTTCTTTACCTTTATCAATATATCCTAAAAATAATATCTCTTTCCCCTCATATTCGTCCTTATGCTCTGCAATTTTATTTAATATATCATAATTATCACTATTTATAATTATTGCATCAGTGTGATTTTTAAGCAATAAATTTTCATTTATATTTTCATTTCCCTTTAATAATGGGAAAAGATATAATAAAATTACTCCAATACATAACGTAAATGTTAAAGGAATAAATTTATTTGTAACTTCTACTCTTCTTTTTATTGTAAAAATTCTACCAAATTGAAATAAAGCAAAAATACTTAATATTATTATACTCAAATAAAAATAAATAATCATATCACTACTTACAAAGTTAGTTATATTTCCACTTCTTATTAAAAATAGTATAGATAAGTCTAATAATATCAATATAATAAACCATATTAACTCATCAATATTAAATTTCTTCATACACACCTCTTATATTAGTTAAAAAGTAAAAAACTTAAGTATCCAATAATTTTTTTGAAATTATACTACTGCTAAACATATTCCAAATACAACTATACAAATTATTAAAAGCAATTGTAATACAAACCTCTTTTTGAAAAATCCAAAGGATAATATTAAATTCTTCAAATCCATCATTGGCCCTAATATCAAAAATGCTATAACCCCTGGAACTCCAAAGTTGTCCATAAATCCTTTTGCAACAAATGCATCTGCTTCTGAACATAATGACAATAAAAATCCTAATAGCATCATTATTGCTATTCCTACTATCTTTCCTGAGGTCATATCATTAATTAAGCTATCTTGAAGGAATACTACAAATATACTTGAAAGAAGTGCACCAAAAATAAAATAAATACTAATATTTAAAAACTCATTAGATGCATTTAAAACTAAATTTTTGATTTTACCTTTTAATGAAATATAATAATTATTACTAAAAGTACAACAATCACAGTAAAGAGCAACTTCTTCACTTTTTAAAAATTCTGTATTTTTCTTTTTATCATAAATAAATCCAATAATCATTCCAACTATTAAAGCTCCTATTACCCCATCTATTGTTCTATATATAACAATATTAATATCATTAGGAAATGCATAATATGTAGACATAATTACAACTGGATTAACTATGGGTACTGACAACATAAATGTTATTCCAACTCCTGTAGGTAAGCCCTTTTTCATTAAACTTCTTGTAATTGGAACTATTGCACACTCACATACTGGAAAAAATATTCCTGATATAGCAGCTATAAAGTATCCTATGATACTATTTTTAGGAATTATTTTCTTTATTAATTCATCTGATACGTAAATTTGAATTAAAGCTGATAATACCGCTCCTATTAATAGAAACGGTAATGCTTCAACGATAATTCCTAGGTAACTCCACATCCATGATTCAAATTTACTTATACTCACTTTCTCACCTGCTATCTTGCTTTCTCATATACTCTATTAATTTTACCCTCATATTTCTTACTAACTTATCTTCTAGTAATTTACTATTTTCTAATGCTAAATTAAATTTATCGTTATTTTCTGATCTGATTATTTGTGCTTTATGATTCAAGCTTTCCAATAATTTAATACCTTTTTCTACTTCTAATTTTTTTTCTCTATTACAGTTATTAATTACAATTACATCACTATTTTGTATAAATGGTAGCAATATTTCTCCCATATTCATAACGTAAAACTCAATATTTCTTCCATCACAAATAAAATAAATAGTAGAAAGTTTTATGAGCTTTCCTGTTTCATTATCAAATACACATTTATATAAATGCTCTAATGTATCTGTTCCGTTATACTCTATAATTATTCTATGAGGCTTATATTTCTTTACTATGTTATAAATTTCGTTATTAAGCTCTAAACTCTCCCCCATAAAATTAATATGTTTTACACTTTGTCCATTTTCATTAAACTCATTTATTTGGATATTTCCACTTTCACAAGTAACAATAACTATTTTTTCTTTATCTGCAATAGTTTTATTTATTAATGAATTAATAAAGGCTGACTTACCAGCCCCTAAAAATCCAGTAACTACCTCTACGCCAACCTTCATCGATCCACCTTCTTAACTAAAAAACTTCTTAATTTTCTCTTTATTTAAATTAGTTCCAATAAATGAAATAATAGTATCTCCTCTATATGCTATCTTTTGCATATTTATTTCAGATAAGGTGTAATCAAATTGCTCTTTACCATTTTTAGTATTAACAATTCCCTTTGCCCTAATTATTTCACCAAATTCAAAGCTGTTTTTTATAAAATTGAATTTACTTAATAATTCCTCCTTAGATACATCTCTATCTATTTTTAAAGCAAAACTTTCAAATAAATTCTCTTCACTTTTTTCTTTTTTAATATTTCCAACATTAAGATTACTCTTTCTAAAATTAACTTTTTCTTTTGTATTACCTTTATCCTTTGCTAAAAATACCTTTGGAATTAATTCTTCTGATTTTGTATTATTCCATTGTCTTCCCATTATTATTGCTTTAGAGTTTAATTTATTAATTTCATCTTGTAATCTTTTCACCTCTTCATTACTAACATTTTGCGTTCTACTTAAAATTATAATATCTGCATTTTTTATTTGATTAATAAAAAAGCTCTTAAAATTAGTTAAGTACAAATCAAATTTCTCTGCATCTACCACAGTTATAGCTTTTTCCACTTCTGCTATACCCTTTAATTCTTTTTCATTAAATACTTTTTTTATGTCACTTAATTTTGCAACTCCTGTTGGTTCAACTAAGAGTCTATCTACATTACAATTCTCCACAACATCTAGTATTGACTCTTTAAAATCTCCTGTAACTTGACAACAAATACATCCAGCGTTTATTTCCTTTACTAAAGTGTTTGTTCTTTTTAAAATCACACCATCAATACTTACTTCTCCAAATTCATTTTCAATAATAGCAATTTTCTCTTTATAATAACCTTCTTCTATAAGCTTTTTAATTAACTGTGTTTTTCCAGCTCCAAGAAATCCAGAAAAAATCTCTACTTTAACACTCATAATCTATTACTTTCCCTTATTATTATTCTCAAAAAATTCTATGATTTATATCTAACATTTATGCAGATTTTATTTCATAAGTGCTTTTTGAATATTAACAGTATCTTATACATATAATAATATTGTAAATGTATCACCAAATTGTGAACGTTATACAACAAAAAGGAGCTGCTATTTTAGCAACTCCTTTTTAAATTATCTTTTATTATTTTTATTTGTGTAAAGCATCTAAAACTAATTGAGCTGTAGAAACATTTGTTGCAAGTGGTATTGCATATACATCACACAGCCTTAACAATGCATTAACATCTGGTTCATGTGGTTGTGATGTTAATGGATCTCTTAAGAATATAACTAAATCTAATTTTTGCTCAGAAACTAATGCACCTATTTGTTGGTCTCCACCAAGTGGACCACTTTTTAATCTATGAATCTCTAAATTAGTATTTTCCATTATTCTTAAACCAGTAGTTCCTGTTGCATAAAGCTCTAATTTAGATAATCTTTCCTCATTTACTTTTGCAAAATTGACCATTTCATCTTTTTTCTTATCATGTGCAATTAATGCTACTCTCATCTATATTTTCTCCCTCTTCTACTAAACTTTATATAAATTAAAATTTTTAACTAAATTATTTTTTAGAAACATACTTATTATCTTTTATATAAAATCTCCATAGGAAGTCTTTTGCTTCTTCAGCATAATCTATTCCTATTCTCTTACTTTCAACAATCTCAAAATTTTCACTATTTCCATCTGTAATATATACAGCACCTTTTTCATAAAGCTTTACTGCATTTAAATCCTTATTTAATAAATAAGCTAAACATAACTTTGATGGACCGTTAGTTAAATTTTTTAATTGAGTTTTTGTAAGTTGGTCATATTTTTTATCATACCTAATCTTAGAAATATAATCGAACTCGTTAATTGGTTCAAGAGCTCTAATTAAAACAGCTTCAGCCACATCCTTTTTATTAGTAACAACATTAAAGCAATGGTATAATCCATATATAAAATAAATATATGAAACTCCTGCATCCTCATATAGTATTTCTGTACGCTTAGTTCTACGACCATTATATGCATGACAAGCTTTATCTATTGCTCCTATATAAGCTTCTGTTTCAACAATCTTTCCTTTTAAAATTTTCCCATCAACTTCTCTAACTAGTACTTTCCCAAGTAAATCTTGTGCAACATCTAGGGCACTTCTATTATAAAACTCTTTACTTATAATCATTTGTTTCTCCTAAATTTAAATAAAGCTATATTATATTTAATAGTATTTCTTATAATAGCAATTAAAATACTTCCTTATTTAACCTTTGCTCCGCATTCACCACAGAACTTTGAGTCACTCTTAATTACTGCACCACATTCACTACAGAATTTATTTTTCTTTTCTGTATTTTCGCTGGCCACAACCTTTGTTCCACAATTACTACAGAATTTTGCTCCTTCACTTAAACCTTCTCCACAGTTTTTACAAGTATTCTTATTACTATTTAATGATGAACTTGATTCCATATTTTTTTTCATTTGATTCATCATATTAATTCCCATTTGCATTCCCATACCAGCTTGAGCCATATTAGCCATACTACTATTGGGATTTTTCTCCATAGCTTCAGTCATAGCCACATTTTGATAATGTCCTATATTACCTACCATTCCATATGCGGCATTTTTATTAATCATATTTTGTACTGAATCAGGATAGCTAAAGTTTTCAATATTTAATGTTGTTACAGTTAGACCTATTTTTATCATTTCCATGTCTAAATCTGCTTTTATACCTTTTGCTATTTCAAAGGAATTTGCTTGTAAATTAAACATATCCTTTCCTTCTCTAACAATCCACTTCATTAAAAGTTGATCAACTACAGCTAAAGCTCTTTGCTTCACATCATCTACAGTAAATTGGCTTTTAATTCCTGCAATTTTATCAATTAAAACCATATGATCACTTATTTTAACATTAAATGAACCAAAAGCTCTTATTGGCATTCCTCCTGGCATTCCTGGTGCTTGAATATTAATTGGACTTTTAGTACCCCATTTTACTAAAAATTCTTTAGTATTTATAAATAAAACTTCAGCCTTAAGACCTGATTTAAACCCAAACTTAAATCCCTTTAATGTTGATAAAAATGGAAGTATCTCTGTTTCAATTTCGTAATTACCCTCTTCTGTAAAAACACCTTCAACTTTTCCATTATGCATAAATATAGCATCTTGACCTGGTCTTATAATCAATCTACTATTCTTTTTTATTTCGCTATTTTTCCATTTCCAAAAAATAACGTCATTTCTTGTTTCATTCCATTCAATTACATCTAACAATTGATTACTAAATAATCCCATTGATTATCCCTCCTGCTATTTATACTAGCATTGACTTATTATTTATCTTCTTTAAGTTTAGCTAATTCATCTTCAATTACATTATTGCTAGAGCCTTTTAGAGCTGCTAGTTCATCTTCTACTGAAGAATTATTAGTGTCATATTTACTCATTAAATCATCTATACTATCTGTTAGTTTTGAATTTAATTCAGCCATTGCATTAGCTTCATCTAACATTCTATTAGCCTTTTCTTCCATTCTACTAAAAGAATCTATACTTGAAGCAGAGTTGTTAATTGAAGAACCCATTTTATTAATTCTTTCTTGCATTTTTGCAGTTGCCATTTTTGCTTTAATTGTACTTCTTCTTTCATTAAGCTCTTCTATTTGCCTACTTAATTTATTATACATTTGCTTCATCTTTTCAGAATTAGCTTTTGCTGCTTCATATTTAGTATTAAGTACTGTTAACTTTTCTGTTAATGATGCTTTTTTAGCTAAGAATTGTCTTGCATCATCATCATTCCCTGCCTCTACAGCTCTTTTTGCATAGTCTAACATCTTGTTTACATCACTTTGACATTCATCAACTTCTCTTTTAGCTCTAGTTTCCTCTGCCATAATTGATGCAGTTTCTGCTTTAACCTTATTTAAGTCATCATTTAAATTTCTCATTAATTGATCTATCATTTTAACTGGATCTTCAGCTTTATCTAATAAAGCATTAATGTTAGATGACATTATATCAGTAAATCTTTTTAATATTGACATATATATTCCTCCTAAATTCATAACATTTATTTATACAACTATATTCTACCATTATTTAACTGAAAACAAAATCCATTATTTTTTTATTATATATAATTTTTAACTATATGCTAATAGAAAAAAAAGCTATTTTTATAGCCCTATAATATTGATCCATATAATTTATCTTCTTTTGTATATACAGTAACAGTAAATGTTCCTAATGGTCTAAAATTCCCATTAGTAGCAGATAAGTATCCTCTAAACTCTAATGTTACTTGATCTTCTAATTTCTCTTGTAAAATTACTTTATCTACTTTAAAGTAAATAGGGTCATCTTCCCCTACTTCAAATTGCTCACCTAAAAAATATACATTTTGCATAATGCTTTCTTTTTCTTCACCTGAAATAAGTTCAACTTCATCACTTGTGCTATCCCAGTCACTTACAATAAAATCATATACTCCTTGATTTTTAGCTAAATATTCTGTTAGTAAATTTAATCCAAAATCAACTTCATTATATTCACCTTCAACATATGGAATATCTCCATAATCATGATATATTAAATCTCCATCATTTAGTGTATTTATATCTTTACTAGATTCATATGTTTTCCCAAGGGCTGTAAATTGTGTATAAACTTTAGGCTCTTCTACTATATTTTCAACTTCTACAATTTCATTATTTGTATTATTATTGCTATTTACATCATTATTATTACTTGAACAACCAGTTAATAATCCTAGCATAATAATAGCGCATATTATCTTTTTATTCAAAACACTCACCTTCCCACATTTACATTTTAATATAAAAAAAGAGATTAATCCATTATATAAATGTTTTAATCTCTTTAAATATGTTAATTTTCTTTAAACACCTTTTTTAAATAAATTTTTCATATTATTCTTTAAATTATCTATGAATCCGCCTTTTTCAACATCTCTATCACAATATAGTTCAACTTCTCCAACCTTTTGATCATCTAGATATACTTCACACTTTCCTATAACTTCACCTTCTGTGTAACTATCTTTCATTTCATCTAATACTATTTTATTTATTGGTTCTCCATCACTACCTTTTAAAGTAACAATAATTAAATCATCCTTTGCTTTAGCTATAAAGAATCTATCATTGCTCTTGCCTAAATAAACAGTTTCTACATCATCATCTTTATTAAATAATTTCTTGCCTTCGTATTTAGAGAATCCATAATTCATAAGCATACTTGCATCACGGTTTCTAACTTTATATGTTGGAGCTCCCATTATTACTGCAAGCATTCTAACATTATTTCTAACAGCTGTAGCGCTTATACAGTACTTAGCTTCTTGTGTAAATCCTGTTTTTAATCCATCACAACCATCAAAGAAACGAACTAATTTATTATGGTTCACTAATTCTATTGGGCTCTTTCTTCCTTCAGATATAGTTTCCATATATGTACCACTATATTTTAATATTGTAGGGTGTTTTAATAGTTCTAATGACATTATAGAAATATCTCTTGCAGTTGTCACATGTCCCTCTTCTGGCAAACCATTACAATTTTTAAATGTTGTATTTGTCATACCTAATTCTTTAGCACGTTCATTCATAGCTTTTACAAACTCATCTGTTGATCCACTTAGAAATTCTGCCATAGCAACAGCAGCGTCGTTTCCTGAAGCAATAGCTATACCTTTTAGGATTTCTTCTACTGTTCTTACTTCGCCTACATCAAGAAGCATAGTGCTTCCGCCCATTTTTTTAGCATTTTCACTACAAATAATTTTATCATCCAAACTTATTTTTCCACTATCAACAGCTTCCATTGCAAGTAACATTGTCATTATCTTTGTAACAGATGCTGGTGCAAACTTTTCGTCTGGATTCTTTTCATACAATACTGCTCCACTTATAGGCTCAATAAGCAATGCAGATTTTGCATCTACATTCATTCCTTCCTCTAAACAAGCAGTATAAATCTCATTTGGATATACTTCTTCTGAGTTTTCTTTAACTGCAGCAATTGGAATAACTGTATTTAAACATAATAAACATAAAAGAATAATAGAGATTTTGTTAAATATTTTCTTTTTCATTTGTTCTCCTCCTTTTAAGCTTATTATTTCCTAAAAAAATAAAAATATGATAAAGAGAATATTAAATTCTTTTTATCATATTTTATAAATATTAAGTTATTCTAAAACTCACTTGGATTACCGGAATCCCCTCTAACAATCCTAAGCTAAGCTTAAAAATTAACTAATAAAATTATCTTACTATATCATATATTAATGGTATATTTAAATCATAGCTATCTTCAATAACTATATTCTCTAAGATGCTTTTTCTAGCCTTTTCAATTTTCTCTTCACTATTTGAATGTATGTATGCTAGAACATCTCCTTTATTAACTTTTTCGCCTCTTTTTTTATTTAAAACAATTCCTACAGCTAAATCAATTTCACTTTCTTTAGTTGCACGACCTGCTCCTAATTCCATTGCTATAAGGCCAAATGCTTCTGCATGAATTTTTGTTATATAACCATCTACAGGTGAAGTAACTTTCTCTACATATT
The DNA here is from genome assembly GCF_015555905.1 of Clostridium sp. D43t1_170807_H7. GTDB lineage: Bacteria > Bacillota > Clostridia > Clostridiales > Clostridiaceae > Clostridium. The sequence continues at coordinate 81,583 of NZ_JADNLK010000007.1, read as the reverse complement.
TTGCTTGAGGGAACTTGCTATAGTCATCAATTGGGCTAATATCTCCACCTTGTGCCTTAACAAAGTCCTTAAGCTTTTCTAATCCTTTTCCATTTTCTATATTTTCCATAAGCATTTTTCTTGCTTCTTCTTCACTTTCTGCCATTTTAGCACAAAGTAACATATTTGAACCAATTGTTAATGTTAATTCTAAAAGGTCCTTAGGCCCATTACCTTTTAATAATTCTATAGCTTCTATAACTTCTAAGCTATTTCCAATAGCATATCCTAAAGGTTGATCCATATCAGATATAACTCCAATAGTTTCTCTTCCTAAATGCTTTCCTATATCAACCATTTCTTGTGCTAATTCTTTAGCTGTTTCTGGTGTTTTCATAAATGCACCATCACCAACTTTAACATCTAAAACTATTGCATCTGCTCCTGAAGCTAATTTTTTACTCATTATGCTTGATGCAATTAAAGACATATTATCAACTGTTGCCGTAACATCTCTTAATGCATATAATTTCTTATCTGCAGGAACTAAGTTTCCACTTTGCCCCATTATAGCAATATTAATTTTATTAACATTTTCCATAAATTGCTCTTCTGTTAGTTCAACTGAAAATCCTTTAAATGTTTCTAGCTTATCAATAGTTCCTCCAGTGTGCCCAAGGCCTCTTCCTGACATTTTAGCAACTGGAATCCCAAGTGATGCTACTAAAGGAGTTAAAGAAATTGAAGTTTTATCTCCAACTCCACCTGTAGAGTGTTTATCTACTTTTATACCTTTTATATTGCTTAAATCTATTTTATCTCCAGACTCAACCATAGCATTAGTTAAATCTGCTGTTTCTCTCTTATTCATCTTATTGAAGAAAATTGCCATAAGCATTGCTGATGCTTGATAATCAGGTATTTCTCCTTTAGTAAATCCATCAACAAAAAAGTTTATTTCTTCTGTTGTTAATTCTTCACCTTTTCTTTTCTTCATAATTAGATCATACATTCTCATAAGTCTTTCCTCCTCCAGCTACTTTACTATATCCTTCAAGAAACTTTTACCTACTAATTCATTTTGTACATTAAAGAAATCTAATATAGTTTTTCCTATATCAGCGAATGTTTCTCTTGTTCCAATGTTAACACCTGGTTTAACATTTTTACCATATATAAGAACTGGTATGTGTTCTCTTGAGTGATCTGTGCTGCTAGTAGTTGGATCGCAGCCGTGGTCTGCTGTAATTATAAGGATATCTTCTTCGCCCATTTTACTATAGATTTCTTGTAATCTATTATCAAAATCTTCAAGCGCTTTTCCATATCCCGCTGGATCATTTCTATGTCCATACAACATATCAAAGTCAACTAAATTTGTAAAGATAAGTCCTTCTTTTACAGTGTCCATATATTCTAAAGTCTTATCTACACCATCCATATTACTCTTAGTATGAACTGCACTTGTAATACCCTTTTTGTTGTAAATGTCTTCTATCTTACCAACGGCTGCAACTTCATAATTTGCATCCTTTAAATATTCAAGCATAGTTTTATTAAATGGATCTAATGCATAATCTCTTCTGTTTGAAGTTCTTTTAAAGTTTGGAGCTTCACCAACGAAAGGTCTTGCAATAACTCTTCCTACCGCCCATTTATCAACAAGCATATTTCTTGCTATTTCACACATTTCATATAATTTTTCAACCGGAATAACATCTTCATGTGCAGCAATTTGGAATACACTATCTGCAGAAGTATATATAATAGGGTATCCAGTCTTTACATGCTCTTCTCCCAAATCTTCAATTATTTGAGTTCCTGAAGCTACTATATTTCCTAATATACCTTCAACATTTGCTCTTTTCTTAAATTCATTTATTATATCATCAGAAAATCCTTGTGGATAAGTATTTAAAGGTTCTTCAAGTATAACTCCACTTATTTCCCAGTGTCCTGTTACTGTATCTTTTCCTTTTGATGCTTCTTCACATCTACCAAAGGCTCCTATTGCCTTATCACATTTTTTAGGAGCATTTACACCTTCTATATTACCTATTCCTAATTTTTCTAATTCATTTATTTCAAGACCTTTACATGATTTATATACATTATCTAATGTATGACTTCCTTCGTCGCCATAAATCTTTGCATCTTTTAATTCTCCAACTCCAACACTATCTAATACAACTAATATAGCTCTTTTCATATTGTTTTCTCCTTTCGTACATAAAGCCCCTTTTTTCAAAGCCCTTAAGCTCTTGGATGGGAGTTCTTATAAACTAAGTTTATTTTATCATTATTTATTATCTCATAGTAAGTATCCATATAAGTTAATACTTGATTTCCTAAAAGCTTTTGTACTGCCCTTACATTTGCTCCATTTTGTAATAAATGTACTGCAAAAGAATGTCTAAAGGTATTTAAATTAACATCCTTATTTATTCCAGCTTTATGAGAATACTCTTTTACTATTCTCCAAACACCTTGCCTAGTTAACTGATTACCATTTAAATTTACAAATAAATTTGGTACTCCAGCTGAAGCAATCATATCTCTTATAGCCAAATAATCCTTTAATGCGGCTTCTGCACTTCTACCTATTGGTATAAGTCTTTCATAATTTTTATTATCATGACATCTAACATAGAGCAAATCAAGGTTTACATCCTCTACTGATAGATTAATTATTTCTGAAACTTTCATACCAGTTGCATACATTAACTCTAATAAAGCATTGTCTCTTATGCCCTTATTACAATCTTTATCAACTATTTTAATTATCTTATCTACTTCCTCCACAGTTAATATTTCTGGAAGCTTTTTAGATTGATCCGTACTCTTATAATATATCTTTGGTATATCTCGAATTATTTTTTGCTCTTTTAAATAATTATAAAAACTTCTTAAACTAATAACAATTCTACTTATAGACCTTTCAGATTTTCCCTCTTCTAAAAGATGATCTATATAATTTTTAAATGTTACATTATCAGTTTCATCTAAATATATATCTTTACTATTTAGATATTTAATATACAAATTAACATCAGTTACATAAGCATAAACAGTATTATCACTTTTATGACTTTCAAGTAATGACTCCCTATATTCATTTACTATTTCTTTCATAATTCTCCCCATTCCCACCTTATTTATTATTATTCGACACTTGCTTTTAATTTCCTTTTATAATTATCTATTTATTAAACAACTTTATAAACATTTGTTACTACGAACTTAATGATATTTGGACAAATATATGCTTCAATAAAAGTACCAATAATAAATATACATGCAAATACCCCTATCTTAAAAATTAGTTCTCTCTCTACTATTGTATTTACTTTACCTTTATTAAAGAACCTTTCTTTAAGTTTTGTTGAAGAAAATTCAATTCCAACTATACTTAATGCAATAAAACAAGGAATATAAATAATATTCTGTGGTATTGTGGAGGCTAAAGCAAGCCATAATCCTTTTCCTTCAAAGGTTGAAATTAGAAAACTAAAGGTATACCCTAATGTAAATCCTTTAATAAGATCTACAAGTAAAATTACAGGTGTACCAAATACCGTAAATGATAATGCTATTATTATTGTTATTAGTATTAAATTTTTCTTAAGTACATTTAATAACAATGCTTTACTATTTACCGGCTCTTTAACAATGCTCTCTGTAAATGTAGAAAAATAGCTTGTAAGATCACTTGCATCATTTGCATTCATATATTTCACTATATATGTACCTAATGCTATTCCTACACAGAAAAATATAAAAACCATTAAATAAAAAAACTTATTTTCCTTTTTATTTAAGCTTAATTTACTTATTATATTCACTGAAAACACCTCCATATTGTTATATGTTAATAATATGATGGAATTTTCAAGTATATTCATAATTGAATATATGTAAATTATACTTTTATATAATTTTTTTTATTTTTTTAATTTTTTCTTTTATTTCATTTAAATCTAAACTATAATTTCTCTCTAATATTCTTATAACTTCTTGAATATCTTCAATTTCACTTAACTTGTTTTCTTTTTCAACTTGACCTCTTCCTAATCTATCGCTTACAAACATTAAAATCATATCATTTAAATCTACCTCTTTTACTAATTCACTTGTTCTAGCAAATGGTAAATTTTTAATTATATAAAGATGATGCATATGATATTTTACTAAATTTAAAATTCTTTGTTTTTCACACTTTTCATAACCATAATATGTTAATATTTTATCTACTATTTTTTCTCCTTCAATATCATGATTATATGATATTATTCTACCTTGTTTATTTTTTTTAGTTGTAGTTCCTTTTCCTAAATCATGTAATAAAGCCCCTAACATAAAAGTTCCTTTATCATTAGCATATTCTTTTACTTTAGCTGCTATATCAACAACTTGTTTTAAATGACTCCATACATTGCCCTCTGGATGATACTTTTTATTTTGTTCTACTTTCTCTAAATTTATTAATGGTTCTAAGGGAGTATTTTTTAGAGAAGGTTTTATTTCTTCTAAATATGTTGATGGTTTATTATAGATAAGTAAATTATCTTGTATTTTTCTTAATCTATTTACCTCCATGGTTTCCTCCTTTTTTTATTTTTTTAATATTTTATTTTATAATTAGTTTCCCTACATTGTACTATTTTAAAACAAATTATTTTTATAATACTTTATTATTTTATTTGTAATAATATATTTAATTTTAGGGTAACTTAAATATATTATTTATTTGAGGTGTAGTTGTTTTGGAAGAATTATTTAATAAATATTTACCTATACTTATTCATTTATTTGAACTTATGGGAATTTTAATATTAACATTGGGGGTTTTTACAGCCTTTTATCATTATATTCAAAAAAGATTTTTTAAGAAGGATGTTAATATTAAATATGAATTTGCAGATGTTATGATTACAACTTTAGATTTTAAATTAGCTGCAGAAATATTAAAAACTGTAACTATAAAAAGCAAGGATGAACTTATAATATTAGCATCAGTTTTTATTATAAGAATAATTATGACATTTGTATTAGAGAAAGAAATGAAGATAGAAGAAGCTAAAAAAGATACCAAGTAATTTTATAATTAATTAGTTGGTATCTTTTTATTATGTTTTTTAACATATTGTCAGCATCATTAAGTTCACATCTACGAATATTCATTTGTTTTCCCCCTTTTAGCTATCTACTTACGAATATTATAATGCAATCATACACTAAATTGTATATAATGCCCATATAAGTTTTAAATAGTATATTATTAAATTTTCAAGAATCAATTTAGTTCTCAATAATTTCAAATTACCCCTTAGATTTTTACTTATTTATAACTATTTTATCTAAATATAAATTCTTTTCTATACGTTAAAAACACCTCCATTTACTGATTTTTATATCAATAAACAAAAGTGTTTACATAACATTATTATATGCTATTTATTGTCATACTCTAATAAATTTTAATCATTTATTCGTTGTCATAGACTAAAATTATTTTTCATAAATCGCATAATTACGCCAATTAAGATACTTTATTCTTAAGTCTTAGCTTGTCTGCAATGATTGCTATGAATTCACTATTTGTTGGCTTACCTTTATCATTGTGAACAGTATAGCCAAATAACTTATTAATAGCTTCAATTTGTCCTCTTCCCCAAGCAACTTCGATTGCATGTCTTATAGCTCTTTCAACTCTTGAAGCAGTTGTATTGTATTTCTTAGCAATTGAAGGATATAACTCCTTAGTTACAGCTGATAATAATTCCATATCATTAACAACCATTGTAATAGCCTCTCTTAAATACATATACCCTTTAATATGTGCTGGTACACCAATTTCATGAATTATGTTTGTAATTTCAGTTTCTAAATCTACAGGTCCTCTATTATTTGTGCTTATTATTTCACTTGTTGTCATTGCAACTTGTTTTTTAACAGGTTCATTTTCTATTGATATTGTATCATTAAACATATCTCTTATACGTTTAGTGAAAATATCCATATCAAAAGGTTTTACAACATAATAATCCGCACCTAAAGTTATAGCTCTTTGTGTTATTTTATCTTGTCCAACTGCAGATAAAACAACTATTCTAGGAAATTTTTCTAAATTCATTGAATTTAATCTTTCTAAAACACCTAATCCATCTAAATGAGGCATAATTATATCTAAAACCACTAAATCTGGTTGTTTCTCCTCAATTAATGTTAAAGCTTCCCTACCGTCTTTTGCAATTCCTGTTACGACTATATCTCTTTGATTTAAAAGATAATCATTTAAAATACTGCAAAATTCTTTGTTATCATCAGCAATAATTAGTGAAATTTTGTTTCCATCCATGTTTTCTCTCCCTTTCTACCCAATATAATATAATTATTTGAAAATTTCAAACTTCTATTTTCCCACATAACTTATTTAACATTATTAAATTCTATATTTTAAATTAAGTTATATTTAGTTGTTTTTTAACTTCATTGAGTATATTATAACATAAATTTTAAAATAATAATAGTTAATTTTACATTATTTTGAAATTTTTTTAGGAAATTTTTGAAAAATTTTGTGTTGGATGATATATCCCTTTTAAAACAACAAGATATAGCATTTTCTACTTGTTATTTTAGCTATATCTTGTTGATAATTTTCTAAATTTATTTTAATTTATTATCCCTGCTTCTTCAAGCATCCATTCGATATATATTCCATATCCAATGTCTGGCTTATTAATTAAAACGTGGGTAACAGCACCTACAATTTTATTGTTTTGAATAATTGGACTACCACTCATTCCTTGAACTATTCCACCTGTTTTGCTTAAAAGTTCTTCATCTGTAACTCTAATTATCATACTCTTAGGTCCACATTTATCTTGTTGTAATAACTTAACAATTTCTATATCATACTCTTTTGGTCCTTCTTCATCTACTGTAGTAATTATAGTAGCAGGACCTTCTACAACTTCATTTCTAAATCCAACAGACATTGGTTCACTAAATATAGGATTTACTAAAGGTTTATTAGTATTTCCAAATATCCCTGATGATGAATTACTTTCTATTGTTCCTATAGAACTTTTTTCATTTACAAATAATCCTCTTAATTCACCTGGAATACCTTTTTCTCCTTTACGCACACTTAATATTGATGCTGATAATAAATCACCATCTTTAATTGTAAAGGTAGTGTTAGTATCACCATCTGTAATAGGATGACCTAAAGCTCCAAAGGTATCAGTGCCTTCATCATAGAAAGTTAATGTTCCTATACCTGCAGTTGAATCTCTTACCCATAAACCTAATTTATAACCTTCACCTTCTTTAACAAGTTCAATATCCTTATTAAACTTGCATCCTTCACGCATAAATTCTACATTTACTATATTACTATCATTTTCTTTTATTAAAGATCCTAACTCTTTAGCTCCTTGAATCTCTTTTCCATTTATTTTAAGTAATACATCCCCTAATTGCAATCCAGCTACTTTTGCTGGACTACTTTCAGTTCCTGCTCTAGTTTCAACATCTGAAAAACCAACAACCAAAACACCTTCAGTAGATAACTTTATTCCTACACTTGTTCCTCCAGGATATAATTTTATATCATCTAATTTTTGTACAGCCACTGATTTTATAGGAATTAACCCTAAAAAATCAATGTTAACCTTATCCTTTGATAGTTTTACAGTATTAAATACACCTTGATTATACATAGATATATCTGATACTTCCATACTATCATTGATATATATTTTTTCTGGCAATTTTAAAACACTAAAATATGCTATTAATGCCAAAATAGCTATTGGAGCAGTAATTATACTAAAATACTTTAATATTTTTTTTAACATTTTATCTCCTCCCTTGCTTCTGACATTAATTTTCCCTGTATTGTTTTTTTATATGCTGTATTAACATTGTTAACACAGTTAAAAATTAATAACTAAATAAATTTTGTATAAAAAAAATAAAACCATGCTAAATTACCATGATTTTATTCTTTACCGTATTGCTAAGCCTTATGTATGTTTTTCTTAAATATTTTTCATTTCTTTCTTTTTTATTTCGGCAAATTTCACCATTTCTGATGCATTTTCGATAGTAACATCACTTATTTCATCTCCGCCAACCATTTTAGCAATTTCTCTAATTTTATCTTCTCTCGTTAACATTCGTATTCCTGTAAATGTCTTTCCTTCTAAAACATGCTTAGATACAAAATAATGATTGTCTGAAAGTGCTGCAATTTGTGGTAAATGAGTTATACACAATACTTGATGTTTTAATGAAACTTCATACATTTTTTCTCCAACACGCTTTCCAATAGTTCCACTAATTCCAGTATCTATTTCATCAAAAATAAGTGTTGGTATTTTATCTTTATCTACAAACACACATTTTAAAGCAAGCATTATTCTTGATAGTTCTCCACCAGATAATACTTTTTCTAATGGTTTTAAAGGTTCACCTGGATTTGCTGATACTAAAAATTGAACTTCATCATAACCTCTTGAATTCATTTCATCAGTTAAACTAACTTCAATTTTTATTATTGCTTTTTCTAGACCAACATAAGATAATTCTTTTTTAATGTTTACTTCTAATATTTCCGCTGCCTCAACTCTTAAATCATGAAGCTTTTTACCTATAACCTTCATTTTTTCTTCAATAATAATAAGTTCTTCTTTTAACTTATTTACTATCTCTTCAGCGTTTACTAACTCATTATATTTTTCTTTTAAATTTTTTAAATTATCTAAAATCTCTTGTATTGAGTTTCCATATTTTTTCTTATATAAACTTATAGTATATATTCTCTCATTTATTTGTGCCAATCTATCTTCATCATATTGTATTTCACTACCTATATCACGAATTTCCCTTGTTACTTCTTCTAAATTATAAAATGCTTCTTCTATTTGACTTTTCTTCTCTCTTATTATTTCAGAGTGGTTTTCAACTAATGATAGTTCAGAAATAACTTTTGATAATCCTTCTAATACTGAAATTCCTTCATTTGATGAATTTAAATATCCATAAGATTTTACTAAGCTATTTGATATTTTCTCTGCATTTGATAACATATTAAATTCATCTTTTAGATCTTCTTCTTCATTAACTTTTAAATTTGCTTTTTCTATATCTTCTATTTGAAATTTAATATAATCAGCTAATTTTTCTCCATCTTCATTTCCTGTTAGGCTATTTATCTTTTCAACATTTTCCAAATAATTATCTCTTAATACTCCATACTCTTTAAGTAAATCTTTTATTTTATCATAATAAAATTCATCAACATATAAAATATGAGTACCTTTATTTAATAAATTTTGATTTTGATGTTGCCCATGAATATCTAATAACTTCTCTCTTATTTTTTTTAATTGTGATAATACGATACTTCTATTATTTACTTTTATTAAGCTTTTACCATGTAATGTAGTTTCTCTACCTATTATTAGCATTTCGTCTTTCTCTATGCCCAATTCTTCTAATACTTCATAAATTTCATCATTTTCAATAGAAAATATGGCTTCTACTATGGTTTTATCTTCTCCATATCTTATTTGATCTTTAGAGAATTTTCCACCTAATACATAATCTATGGTATCTATAAGTATTGATTTACCTGCACCAGTTTCTCCTGATAATATATTAAATCCTGCTCCAAATTCAACAGATAACTCTTGAATTAATGCAAAATTTTTAATATTTAATTCAATTAGCATTATACCCCACCTTTATAAAATTAAGAAATCATCTTTCTAACTTTAGAAATTAACTCTAAAGCTTTTTCATCAGTTCTAACTAATACAAAAATAGTATTGTCTCCTGCTATTGTTCCTGCAACATCATTTGCATATAAAGTATCAATTGCTTCTGCGGCAGCTGATGCAGCACCTGTTAATGTTTTTATTACAACAAATTTATCAACTTGTTCTACTCCTATAGCTGCATTTTTTAATATGCTATAAAGTTTATCATTTATATCACGCTCTTCTTTTGCTGAAGATATATATTTATATTTTCCTGATTCACTTTGCATTTTTACTAATTTTAATAATTTTATATCTCTTGATACAGTTGCTTGAGTTACATCATATCCTGCATCTTTAAGAGCTTCTGCTAATTCTTCTTGTGTTTCTATATCATTATTGTTAATAATCTCTAGTATCTTACTATGTCTTTTTGATTTCATTTTAATCACCTTCTCAATTCCTTAATAAATGTACACTCATCAGTACAAAAATTACTTTTTATATTAAAATTCTATTTATATTAATTATCAAAAAACTTTCTAGTTATCTAATATTTTTTTCCTTAAAACATTAAAATAATCATAATTATCAAATAATAAAATCTTTGCAACATCTTTGGCTTTTTTAATTATTATAGAAGTATTATCTTTAATCTTTCTAGCTTCTTGACCATCAAAAGTTAAATAGATCTCACCATTATAATTTTCAGCCTTAATTAAAATCTCACTACTACTCTTTAATACAATTGGCTGCATTCCTCTAGTATGTGGACAAATAGGTGTTAATGTTATAACTTCCACATCTGGATATACAAAAGGTCCTCCTGCTGAAAATGAGTATGCTGTAGAACCTGTAGGAGTTGCAACTATTAATCCATCTCCTTTGAAGGTATAATATAATTTTTTATCTATATACACTTCAAATTTTGCCATTCTCGATAATGTTCCTCTAGCTATTACAACATCATTTAAAGCTTTACTATTAATATTTTCATTTTCATCATCACTTTTACATTCTAAAAGTATTCTATTTTGAATAGTGTATTGTCCATTTTTTATCTTATTTAAAGCTTCGCCTAAATCTTGTATTTCTATACTTGACAAAAATCCTAAATTTCCTATATTTATTCCTAGAATAGGAACATCATATTTTCCATTAATATCTCTAGCTATACCAAGTAAAGTTCCGTCTCCCCCTAATACTATAAGCAAATCTAACTTATCATCAAATTTATATTTATTTATTTCATAACTATTTAGTACAGTTATTTTAGGGTTCTTAAATATATTTGTAATTTTTTCAATAACTAAATATAATATCTTTCCATCAGTGTCTTTTGAAGGATTTAATGCTATTACAATATTCTTCATATTAACTCCCTTTACTATCCTTATATACCTATAGCCAGCTTTTAAAGCTGGCTATGAGATTCATTTACAATATCTTCAATTTGACTTAACTCAAAACTTCCTTCTCGTTCTTTATCTTTAGTAAAGTAAACAAGATATTCTCTATTTCCTTCTGGGCCTTTAATTGGTGAGTAACTTAATCCTAGTACATTTAATTCATTTTCTATTAAAAAGTTTATTATTGTATTTATAACTTCTAAATGTACTTCTTTATCTCTTACAACACCTTTTTTACCAACCTTATCTCTTCCAGCTTCAAACTGTGGCTTTATTAATGCTACAACTTCACCTTTATCTCCTAATAATGCCTTTACAGCTGGCATTATTGTTCTTAATGAAATGAATGATACATCTATAGATGCAAAATCTAAAGCCACACCAATGTCTTCTGGAGTTACATATCTAATGTTTGTTTTCTCCATACAAACAACTCTTTCATCAGTTCTAAGCTTCCAAGCAAATTGCCCATATCCTACATCTACAGCAAATACTTTAGATGCATTATTTTGAAGCATACAATCTGTAAATCCACCTGTTGATGCTCCTATATCCATGCATACTTTATTTGTAAGGTCAATTCCAAAAGTATTCATTGCTTTCTCTAATTTTAAGCCTCCACGACTTACGTACTTAAGTTTTTCTCCCTTAAATACTATATCAGCATCAACTTTAACTTTTTCTCCTGCTTTATCTACTCTTTGCCCATCAACAAATATAAGCCCTGCCATAATATTAGTCTTTGCTTTCTCTCTTGATTCACAAATTCCTTTTTCAACTAATAATATATCTAATCTTTCTTTCTTAGATGCCATATTTTTCTCCTTTATCTTAAAATGTTTATAACACATTTTTCTATAGCTTCTGCATCAAGACCTGCATCTTTATATAGTAAGTTAATATCTCCATGTGGAACAAATTTATCATCAAATCCTAAAGATTTAAATTTACTCTTAAAATTAAGCTTACTTAATTCCATTAATACATAGCTTCCAAATCCGCCATTTATAACATTATCCTCAATAGTTATAATGCTATATCCTTCATCAACCAGCTCTTTTAACATTTCAGTATCTATAGGCTTTACAAAAGTTGCTCCTATAATCGTAGGATTAATTCCTTTTTTAATTAATGATTTTCTTGCAATCATTGCATGCTGTACCATTTTTCCTACAGCTATTATAGCAACTTTCTCTCCATTAATTATCTTTTCCCATTTTCCGTATTTTATTTCTTTAAGTGCAGTTAGATCTTCACAACAATCTGCTCCTCTTGGATATCTTATTGCAACAGGTCCATTTTGATTCAAAGCCCACTTTAACATTATAGATAATTCTTCTAAATGCTTAGGTGCTAAAACTACCATATTAGGTACTGCACATAAATAAGATAAATCAAATACTCCTTGATGTGTTTCTCCATCATCACCTACAATTCCAGCTCTATCTATAGCAAAAACTACAGGTAGATTTTGAATACAAACATCATGTATAACTTGATCAAAAGCTCTTTGTAAAAACGTTGAATAAACTGCAAAAACCGGTCTTAAACCAGTACTTGCCATCCCTGCTGCAAGGGTAGTAGCATGCTCTTCTGCTATTCCAACATCAAAAAATCTATTACTATATTTTTGAGCAAACTCTTTTAAGCCTGTACCATCTGGCATAGCTGCAGTAATCGCAACTATGTTGCTATTTTTTTCAGCTAGCTCTAACATAGTATCTCCAAATACTTTAGAATATGTTTTTTTTGCAGGTATATAACTTTCACCACTTTCCAAATCAAATGGTGAAACTCCATGAAATTTATTTGGATTTTTCTCTGCAAATTCATACCCTTTTCCTTTCTGAGTTACTGTATGAATTATTACAGGTCCATTAATTTCTTGAGCTTTATTAAATACTTCATTCATTAACTCAATATCATGCCCATCAATAGGCCCAATATATTTAATACCCATATTTTCAAACAGCATAGAGGGTACTAATAAATGCTTTAAACTATCTTTTACTCTATGTAAACATTGAACTACTGTTTTACCAGCATTACTATTACTTAAAGTAGAATTTATATCTTCCTTTAATTTATTATAACTATGATCTAATCTTAATTTATTTAAATGATTTGATAATCCACCTACATTTTTTGAAATTGACATCTGATTATCATTTAAAACTATAATCATATTAGTTTTATTAAAACCAACATCATTTAATGCTTCTAATGCCATTCCTCCAGTTAATGCTCCATCTCCTATTACTGCAATAACATTATAATCTTCATGTTTAATATCCCTAGCTCTTGCTATACCTAAAGCTGCTGATATTGATGTACTACTATGCCCTACACCAAAAGCATCATACTTACTTTCACTTATTTTAGGAAATCCACATAAACCTTTATATTTTCTCAATGTATCAAACTTATCCTTACGTCCAGTTAATATCTTATGAACATAAGTTTGATGTCCAACATCCCATACTATTTTATCTTTTTCAAAGTTAAATGTTTTATATAAACTAAGTGTTAGCTCAACTACACCTAAATTCGAGGATAAATGACCTCCAGTTTTTGATACTTGTTCTATTAAAAATTCTCTTATTTCATCACTAAGCTTATAAAGTTCCTTATTAGTCAAAGTTTTAACATCTCGTGGATAGTTTATATCCTCTAATAATTTTGACATATTTATCATTCCTTCGTTTAGTTTTCTCTGTCTAAAAGTTCTTTAGTTAAAACCTTTAAATCCTTAGTATCTACAGATAAACTATCTAATATCTCAATGCTATCTTTTGTTAGCCTTTCACATTCTTTAATGCAATATTCTAAACCATGCATTGTAATAAAGTTAGTTTTATTACTTTCTTCATCACTTAACACATTTTTCCCTAATTTTTCTGTGCTACCTATCACGTCTAAAATATCGTCCTTTATTTGAAAAGCTAATCCTAAATTTTCACCAAACTTTTCTAGCTTTCTAACATCATCTTCTGGTGCTTCCCCAAGTATAGCTCCTGACACTATTGAAACTTTAATAAGTGCTCCAGTCTTATTCATATGCATATATTTAAGTTCATCTTCACTTATTTTTTTACCTTCATTTATGATATCTACCACTTGACCGCCTATCATACCTTCAGGTCCTGCTGCAGAAGCAATCATTTCAGCTGCTACTAATGATTTTTCTCCATTTTTCAATGAAAATCTCATCATTAAATTCATAGCTTCATTTAAAAGTGTATCTCCTGCAAGTACTGCTATATTTTCACCATATACTTTATGATTAGTAGGCTTACCTCTTCTTAAATCATCATTATCCATACAAGGTAAATCGTCATGTATTAAAGAATAAGTATGAATCATTTCAATAGCTGAAGAAAACTCTAATATATCTCTCCAATTATCTTTATACATACTATATGTTAAAAGCATTAATATAGGTCTTATTCTCTTTCCCCCTATATTAAGACTGTAACTTGCTGAATCATAAATAACTTTATTATAAGTCCCTTTATTACTAAAGTAAGCTACTAAAAATTCATTTATTTCTTTCTTCATTTCATTAAACTTCATTTTCTTTCACCACTTCAGCATTATCTTTAATTGTTAAGAACTTTCCCTCTAACGTGTCTAATGTCTTATATAACTTATTAATGATTTTACTTCCCTTTTCATATTCTTTCATAGCATCTTCCAAACTTAACTCATCGTTTTCCAATGTAGATAAAATAACTTCTAAATTATTTAACATATCATTATAGCTTTCCTTCTTTGCCATGATAAAATCCCCCTTTTTCCATGGGAGTAAAATTTCCTTTTACATACCCATCTTCCATAGAAATTTTTATTTCAGTAGTTCCTTCAAAAAATTCTTTGCTTTTAACTACTTTACCAGTTTCATCTTCTATTATAGCATAACCTTTTGCTAAAATATTCAAAGGATTATGTGCATTTAATATATTATTTAATGAAAATATCTTTTCTTTATTACTCTTTATTTTAAATTCTATTATTTTTTCTATTTTTTCCTTTAGATTATCAATTTCTAAATACGCATTTGCAATTCTATTACTTGGTGAATTTAGACTTAATATTTTTTCTAAGTTTTTAACTCTTTGTTTTTCTTCTCTAAGTCTATCACTTATTATAAAGTCTAATCTGCCTTCATAATCACTAATTTGCTTATACTGATTTTCTTCTAAAGGAACAACTACTTCAGCTGCTTGTGAAGGTGTTGCTGCTCTAAAATCTGCTACAAAATCAGATATAGTAAAGTCCACTTCATGTCCTACTGCTGATACAATAGGTATTACTGATTTAAAAATAGCATATGCTAATGGTTCTTCGTTGAAATTCCATAGTTCTTCCATGGAACCTCCACCTCTACCTATTATAATAACATCTACACTTTTCTTTTTATTAAAATATTCTATACCTTCAATTACTGTTTTATATGCTCCATCACCTTGCACTAAAGCTGGATAAAGAATAATATCAACTTTTGTATTTCTTCTTCTTACAACATTAATTATATCCTGTATTGCTGCACCTGTCTCTGAAGTTACTACTCCTACTCTGTAAGGATTTTTAGGAAGGGGTTTTTTAAACTCTTCTTCAAAATACCCCTCCCTGCTTAACTTTTCCTTTAATTTTTCAAATTTTATGTGAAGTTCTCCTAAACCTTCTTGTTCTATCTTATCACAGTATATCTGAAATGTTCCATTTGCTGAATATACAGATGCTCTTCCCGATACTACTACAGACATTCCTTCTTGTAATACAATATCTAAATCAAAGCTTTTACTTTTAAACATAATACAATTAATCTTACTATTCTCATCTTTTAATGAAAAATAGATATGACCACTTGAATGATATTTTAAATTTGAAATTTCTCCCCTTACAGAAAGGTTATTTAATATAAAATCATTATCTAATATTTTTTTTATATAATTATTAACTTCCGATACTGTTAAAGTTTTAATTTTCATACTTTTCTAAAGCCTCACATACATTCTTCATTAAAAGAGTTGTTGTAAGAGCTCCAACACCACCTGGTACAGGAGTAACAAAAGCTGCTTTATTTATAACTTTTTCAAAGTCAACATCACCTGTAATTTTTCCTTCCACAGAATTAGTTCCTACATCGATAACTATTGCATCTTCTTTTACATAGCTATCATCTATAAACTTAGCTTTTCCTATAGCAACAATTAAAATATCTGCTCTCTTACATACTTCTTTTAAGTTTTTAGTCCTTGAATGACAAATTGTAACTGTACAATTTTCTTTAAGCATTAATGCTGCAGCTGGTTTTCCTACTATATTACTTCTTCCAACTACAACTACTTCCATTCCTTCTAAATTTATATTTAAGCTTTTTAATATTGTTAATACAGATTTAGGTGTACACGGCATAAAAGTTTCTTCCCCCATGTATAGCTTTCCTTGATTAACAAAGGTTAAACAATCTATATCTTTTTCTGGAGATATTGATGATATTATTTTCTTTTCATCCATATTTTTAGGTAATGGTAATTGAAGTATTATACCATTTACACTATTATCATTATTTAGTTCCTCTATTTTTTTAATTAACTCATATTCTGTTACATCATCACCTAAATGAATTTTTTCGAATTCCAATCCTAGTGAAATTGCTACTTTTTCTTGATTATTCAAATAAAATAATGATCCACCATCATTACCAACTAATATAGATGCAACTTTAGGTATATTCATCCCATTTAACTTTCTAGTTTCTATAAAGTTTTTTATGTTATCCTTAACTCCTAAAGCTATAGCCTTACCATCTATTCTATCACCCATTTTTTTGCCCCCTCTAACTCTATCGAAAATACTCTTTTTTTAATTATAAACTTTTTAAAACCTTATCTAATACTCCGTTAACAAATGAACAGCTTTTTTCATCTGAATATTTTTTAGTTAATTCAACTGCTTCATTTATTGCTACACTTCCTGGAACATCTTCAACAAACATCATTTCTCCTACTGCTAATCTTAATATTGTAAGATTAACTTTAGAAATTCTATCTAACTTCCAGTTAACTAAAGATTCCACAATCTTTTTATCAATAACTTCTACATTATCAGTAACTGTTTTTACAACATTTTTTATATATTCTACGTCTATAGTATTTAAATCCATCTCATAATCTTCTATGAAGTTTTCTATTGTTTCCTCATAAGTATTTTTGCTAAGTTCCATGCTAAAAAGCAACTCCATTGCTTTTTCTCTTGATTTCTGTCTTTTCATAACTTCCTCCTGAGTATATATAATATACATTAATCTCTTTATTTGTATTATAAACTTATATTACATTAATTAAACATATGTATATTACAATATTATCTTATTTCTGTCCATAAAAATAATCTTTTACGAATCAACTTCTACTATTATAAATAATTTTTTTAAAATTTACTATCTAATTTTTTATGTAAACCTTATATTTTTTTCTATTACAATGAGAAACCCTCTGTTTTACAGAGGGTTTTTTACTATACTTCTAGTGCTTCTTATTGTTCTTGTTTTGGAACATATATGTTTTGAACATTGACATTAACTTTGTCAACCTTTAAGCCAGTCATAGCCTCAACAGTCTTTTTAACATTTTCTTGAACTGCACTTACTACCTCTGGAATCTTCATACCATACTCTACAGCTACATTTAATTCAATTATAGCTTTATCCTCTTCTAATGTAACCTTTACACTCTTCCCATTAGAAACTTTTTTGCCTTTTAATATTTGTGATATGTTACTTGAAACTCCATGTTGAACTTCAACTATTCCTTGAATTTCATCTGCTGCTATTTCTGCTATAACACTTACTACTTCATCAGAAATTTTAACAATTCCTACAGTAGATTCATTGTTTACATTTTCCATGCCTTAACCTCCTTAAGGTTTATTATATAAACCTACTTTTCCTTATGTTCATTATAGCAAAAGAGCCTTTATATTACAATGAATTATTTCATTGATGTTATATCTACATCAGTTAAAGTAGTAATATCTTCAACAACCTTCTTTATTACAGCTGCATTTTCCTCTGATAAAACATCATCTACTTTTACATAAACTTTTACAGTTTTGTTATCACTGATCATGCAAAGAGCATCTTCATAGCCTTTATTTCTAATTTCTGATTCTACTCTACTTTCTTGGTCTTTCATTTTAGCTTTTTCAACTAATGCATTATTTGCTATATCCTTTGATTCTTGTGATGCATTTGCATCTTCTGTAATAGCTTTCATATCATCTACATACTTTTCATCTTGTTGCTCTTTAGTTAACCTCATACTATAGAAATATTCTGTTGTACTTAAAGTTTCTTCTGTAGCTGTATCAGTTTTAGTATCATCAGTATTTTGCTTTAATACTGCCTCCAAACTTGTTGGATCGTTATAACCATTTTCATTTAGCTTCATAGATAATACTCCAACACATACTATTAAAGCCATTAGTGTAAAAATAATCCCAAATTGTTTTTTTGTCATTTTTAATTCCTCCCATTCTTTTTATATAACATATATATGCTAGCTTCCCATCGGATATACATTAACCTTATCCAAACTTAAATTATATAAACTTGAAACAGCCTTTTGTATATCATATGTTATCTTACTGCTCTTAGCACCCTCTGCAACAATTAACACCCCTGTAATTTGTGGTTTATATGTCTTAGTTATAAAGGGCTCACTTGTATTTGAATCACTTTGCATTACTACCGTTGCTCCCTCTGTTTCTTGTTTTGTTACTCTTGTTCCTCCATTAGTGTCTTCTTCTTGTGTCTCTGATGTTTGAGTACTTGAATTTGTTGCTGGTACTTTTACTTCACTACTTTCAAAATAAATATTAACAACTACTTCTCCTACCCCATCAATTTTAGAAAGTATCTCCTCCAACTTTTCTTTTTGTTCTGTTTCATAATCTAATAGTTCTTTAGATGTAGTAACACCTTCCTCACCTGCAACTTCTTGAGCTCCACTAGGTGTATTATTGTTATTTCCTTTAGTTAGATTAGCATCATCTCCCATAAAATTACTAACTGCAAGCCATAAAAATATAATTACAAGTAATACTATTAAGCAATTAACAAATTTTTTGTTTTGCATAAGTTTATTCATCTCTTCATTTAATTTATCTTTATCCATACCTCTCTTCACCCTCCTATTCTTTATTATTCTCCCATGCTATATAACTTTATTTTTTCTGTTGGTATTTTGAAAACTTCTGATAAGTAATTCTTAATTTCTTCTTCATTATCCACTGTTTCCTCATTTGATACTGCTTCTTCACTTTCTTCATCTATATTAATTTTAATACTATCAACTAATTTTACTCCTCCATCTTTTACTCCTACTTCTAAGCTCTCTATGCTGTAAGTCATATTTTCTAAATCTATTTCACATTTAACATTTGATTTAAAATCTTTGTCTGAAAATTCTTCTTTAAGTAAACTATCACAATTACTATTTAAGTTATTTTTAAATGATTCTATTTGACTTTTACTTATACTCTCTTCGCTTTCATTAGTTGTACCTTCATAAAGCATACCTTCATAACTTTTTATAATGTTTACTAATTCTTGCTCACCACCATTAAAGAACTTTACTATTGGATTTATCATTACTGAAATAAGTATTAATCCTAAGACAAATTTTATATATTTCTTCATAGAATTATCTGGAGAAATTATCTCTACCGCTGTCATGAATATCATTGTAGCAACTAAAGTTATAACAAAATTATTTATATATTCCATTTGTCTTACCCTCCTATAACAAATTTTCCTGCTGATATCATAATTGCTATAAGAATAAAGAACATTATACTTACACTTAAAACACATGACATTATTAATACTAAAGATTCACCTGCAGCAGCTATAGAGCTTGTGATTCTCTTATCTGTTATTGGTTCTAGTAATGCTGCTGAAAGTTTAAAAATAAGTGATGATAGTATTATCTTAATAATTGGATATAAAATTATTAAAATTATAACTATTAACCCGATAGATCCAATTGCATTTTTTATAATTAATGAATATCCAGCTACAGATGATATAGCATCTGAAAAAGACTTTCCTACTATTGGTATAAAATTATCAACAGCAAATTTAGTAGTTTTTAATGTAACTGCATCTATAGTAGAAGAAGTTATACCTCTAATAGTTAATATTCCTATAAAAATAGTAAGAATAATCCCTTGTAACCATACAGTAGATTTTTTTATCATTCCGCATAAATTAGATAACTTTGATTCCGTTGAGATATTATTTGTAAACTGTAATACAAAAGTTATTAAAATTAATGGTATTATTACATTCATATATATTTTAGGAATTAATATTGTAGCTCCAAGTATTATTGGATCCATAGTAGCTGCTTGAGTTAACCCTCCTGCTGCAGCTAACATAAGTACTAAAACTGGCAGAACTTTATCCATAAAGTCTGTAATTTGAACAATTACATCTTTCGCCAATGATATTGATATAATAAAAGTTTTTGATAATAATATTATTAAAATGGCATAACAAGCATAAAAAGCTACCTGTGATACTCCTTCACTTGAGAAAGAGGATTGTATATTCTTAAATAATGAACATATTATTCCTATTGCAACAATTGAAAATGCCAATGATAATATAGTTTTTACTTCTCTAAAAAATAAACTTATAACAGCATTCAAAATTGTTGAGAAAGATAAATTTCCTTCACCAGTTTCTATATAACTTTGTATATAACTTATTGGATCTAATTCATTAATAAGCTCTACATCACTTTTCATTGTATTTATATAATCATATAGACTATTAAGCTTTGATTCTACTTCTTCATCATTAGTTATAGTAGTAAGTTCCTCAGCATAAACAATTTTATTATGGAATATTGAAACTCCACTAAATTCTATAATACTTATAATTATCAAAGACCAAATTATCTTTAAAATATAGTTTCTCATTTTCTCACCTACAATATTTGAAGAATTGAATTCAATACAGCCATTAAAATTGGAATTGCTAATCCTAGTATTATAATTTTTCCAGCAAACTCAACCTTGCTTCCTATACTCCCAGCTCCTGAATCCTTACATATTTCGCTGCAAAAAGATGTTATATAGGCAATTGCAAGAATTTTTAACACAATTCCAATATAAACTGTATCTATATTAGCTTTATTGGCAATCTCTTTAATAAACTCTATTACATCAGCTAATTGACCTATCATGTAAAGGAATATTCCTATTCCAGCAGAAAGTACTACAAGTAATCCTATTTCGGATTTTTTATCTTTTAATAAAAGGAATATGAATAAAGCAGTAAATGCAAAAAATGCAATTTTAATTATCTCCATAAAACCCACCTAAAAAGTAAACATAGTTTTTACAGTATCAAAAAGATTTGATATCATCCCAATAATAGTAACTAAAATAATAACCATCCCTGCTAAATTGGCTAATACTGCAAATTCCTTTTTCCCATTTCCCTCTAATACTTTTTCAATAACCATAAGCAAAACTCCCATTGCTCCAATCTTAAACAGCAAACTTACATCAAACATAATAAATTATACTCCCCCTTAGATAAAAAATATTGCTAGCATCGCACCAATAGACAATCCCAACGTTCTATATAATTTAATATTTTCTTTTTCAAATTTTCTAGCCTCTTTATAATTTATATCTATATTATCTAATACAATCTTAAAAATCTTATCTTGCCCTGTTACTCCTGATGAACCTAAAGTTTTAAAAAAATCACTTATAATCTTATGATCATCATCAGATAAATTCATCTTCTCTTTTGATTTCATATAAGCACTTTCAAAACTTTCATATATAGTACCTGTATAACCATTTTCTAATGTAAATGACATATCACTAAAAATTTCTGAAACAGGCTCAGAAACCTTTTTACTAATTTCCAATAATGCATCAGGCAATGGAGTATTAGCATATATAATCTCATTACTCAATAATAAAAATCCCTTTTGAAATTCTTTTAATTGACTACTTCTTCTTTTATAGTTCTCTCCCCAAAAGAAACCTATAAATGTACAAATTAGAAACATAAAAAAAATCATTAAACTTCTAAACATTGTAACCCCTTCTCTCTACTTACCTTATAAACCCTTTCTATAGTTCCAGCCCCCCTTCGATTGCTTAATAATATAATTCTTTCTAGTACGCAATTATCTATTAACTCCTTAAAGACCTTTCTATTGTAAACATCATTTACATCATAACCATGTACTGTAACTATAACGTTGACCCCAGAATTAAAAGCCATATTTAATGCTTCTAAATCACCTTCTGTTCCTATCTCATCACATATTAACACTTCTGGTGAAAGACTTCTTATTGCCATAATCATTCCTGATTTTTTTAAACAATTATCTAAAATATCAGTTCTGATTCCTACATTCATTTGTGGTACACCATTATAACAGGCCGCAATTTCACTTCTTTCATCTACTATTGTTACTTTTTTTCCTTTTAGATTTATTTGATACATTCCATTAGATAAATTTTTAGCCATATCCCTTAATATGGTTGTTTTCCCACACTTAGGAGGAGATACTATTAATGTATTATATACTCTATTATTTTCTGTAATTAGCTTCATAACTTTATTAGAGGCCCCTATAATCTCTTTACATATTCTTATATTCAATGATGAAATATTCTTTATTGTCCTAACTTCCCCCTTTGACATTACACACTCTCCAGCAAGTCCAACTCTATGTCCCCCCTTTAATGTAATATATCCTTGCTTAATTTCCTCTTCAAAGGCATATAGTGAATAATTAGAAATTTTAGCTATCATATACCTTAAATCATCTTTTGTAGGAATATAATCTAATACCTTTTCTTCAAAGGATAAATTTAGTATTATAGGTTTTCCTATTTTAATCCTTATTTCTTGTATTCCATCACTCATTAAAAATTCTTTAATACTATTCCCTATACTTTCTGGAAGTATCTTATAAACTTCATCATATTTCATATTATCACTTCCTTAATTACCCTTCTCTTTAATTTTTATTTCACATAATAACGAATTATTCATACTATAAAAAAAATATGTAAAATATTTCTTTTGAATCATATGCAAAATAAATATCTATAATAATATATTTATTTGCTGACATATAAATTCCATAAATTTAATTAAAAAAACATAGGCTATTGCAATTAATTGCAATAGCCTATGCTCTTTAAATGAATTAAATATTAATAAATATATACTATGTATTAATCTCTAGCCATTCCACCACAAAATGGGCAAGGAATAGCATTATTATTATTTAATGCTTGTTGTTCTACAAATAAAGGTTTACTACACTTTTCACAATTGATTTCAACATATTCATCTTCTAATCCGTTTAAATCATCAAATGTTACTTCTTCAAATAGTTCATCTTGTATATCTGTTAAATCATTATCTATATACTCTATATTTTCTTCTAAATATTCTTGTCTTGAATTTAAATCCTCAACCTTTGAAGATAAATCTAGTAATATATCACTTAAAGAATTAAATATATCTGCATATTTTTCATCTTTTATATCATTTATCTTATTTTTCACTTGATCTATTTTAGTATATATTTCTCTCATACTTTCACTTCCTTTGAAGAAATTATTATATATATGATTATACCCTTATTTTCTAATCTTTAAAAGAGAAACTAGGAACACACTTATATAAGCTTCAATAACTAAATCAAAGATTTAGATTCAATATATGAAACACACTACTCACATCCGCTCGTAGGTGTAAGCTCGAATAACTAAATCAAAGATTTAGATTCAATATATGAAACACACTACTCACATCCGCTCGTAGGTGTAAGCTCGAATAACTAAATCAAAGATTTAGATTCTCGCTTAAAAAAACAAATGCTAAGTTTAAAAACCTAGCATTTACTTTAAGATTAAACTCTTTCCATGTATTCCCCAGTTCTAGTGTCAACTCTTATAGTATCACCTTCGTTAACAAACATAGGTACGTTAACAACTGCTCCTGTTTCTAATGTAGCTGGTTTCATAGCGTTTGTAGCTGTGTTACCTTTTACTCCTGGGTCAGCTTGAGTTATTAATAATTCAACAAAGTTTGGTGCTTCAACTGAGAATGCATCACCTTTGTAGAATTTAATTACTGCAAACATGTTTTCTTTGATGAACTTTATAGCATCTTCAACTTTTTCATAGTTTAGTGGAATTTGCTCATAAGTTTCTTGATCCATGAAGTAGTATAATTCTCCATCAGAATATAAATATTGCATTTCTTTTCTTTCAATTACTGCTTCTTGTAATTTTGTAGTTGGGTTAAAAGTTGTATCTGTAACCCCACCTGAAATAACGTTTCTAAGTTTAGTTCTAACGAAAGCAGCCCCTTTACCAGGTTTAACGTGTAAGAAGTCTATTACTGTATACACTTGTCCGTCATACTCAAAAGTTGTACCTTTTCTTAAATCACCTGCTGATATCATAAAAAAATTCCCTCCAAATCACTTGAATTCATAGTTATTATGACCTATATTTTTAATAAATAATCATAATACGCTTTGTCGTTTAATGACACAACAAAAACATTCTATCAAAATTACTAAAGAAATGCAATTATTTCGTTAAGAACATCAAAATTTTTAATAATTTTATCTATATAACTCCAATATTACAGTTAAAATATTATCTTTTCCACTAATATCATAATTATATATTTCAAATTTTTCCAATTTATTGATTATTTCTTTTATTTTTTTGTTATTGCCATTTAGCATTATTTTAACATACCACTTTTCTCCTAAATCTTCAACTTCTAATATTTCAATATTTTTATCTATATTTATGTCATTACTTATTTCATTAAATGTTAATTTTGTTGGCACAGCATAGTTTACTTCTTTAACATCTTGAATACTATTTTCTATTTTAAAATAATAAAGCATAATTATAACTTGAATAATAGTTATAATTACTAATATAGGTTGTTTATATTGGCTTAAACTTACTTTAACACTACTCATATACTACCTTCACTACCTTTTTATCATCATAATTAGTAACCTTTTTTACTTGAACTCCTAAATCTTCTAGTTTTTTAATATCTTTATTTTTTTCATATGTTATTTCAGCAACATCATTTATAATCTTAAAGTCAATACTATCTTCATCATATAAATTTATCCACTTAAATATTTCTTCCTTTTCAATATACGTCTGTTTAGGTTCAGGAATATACTCATTATCATCTGTTTTTTTAGATATACTCTCTATATTAAACAATAATAAAATTATATTTAATAATAATAATATTTTATATCCTCTTCTATTTTCTTCACTTTCTTTAAGTTGCTTTTTTTCAACAAACTCTTTAGGAATAAAATCTTTATACTTTAAATATTTTTTCATTTATTATTTCTCCTATTTCAAGGGATATAATATGTACTTTATATTTTATTTCCTCTGGAATTATATTTTCATCTTCTTTACTTATTATCACAACTGATCCCTCTTCTAAATCATTTACTTCATTACTTAAAATAAAATCATTTTTATTTTTC
The DNA here is from genome assembly GCF_015555905.1 of Clostridium sp. D43t1_170807_H7. Taxonomy (GTDB): domain Bacteria; phylum Bacillota; class Clostridia; order Clostridiales; family Clostridiaceae; genus Clostridium. Next base: position 55,828 of record NZ_JADNLK010000007.1, on the reverse strand, counting down.
AAAAAACTTTTTACAATAAAATTTTCTTTTATATATAATAAATATATAATTTCTCTTAGCTCCATAATTATAATGTAATCTCTTAATTTTTTTATTTTACTTTCTACTATAGTCTTTATATAAAATTGAATTGGTCTTACCCTAACAACCTTGGCTTCATTGATGATATTTTTAACCTTTTTCCCATTTCCCATTGAGTATAAATATAATTTTTTTCTTTTTTTATCGTGTTCATAATGAATCATAATATCATTTTCATCACCATATTCTTCTCTTACTATTTTTCCAACAATATCTTCCTTAGCTTTTTTTATATTTTCAAACTCTTTAATTAATATATTTTCTTCAAATATAAATAAATTAATTTCCTTTTTAACAACACTTTTTATTGCAATTTCATCATATAGTTTATTTTTAAATATAAAATCATCTTTAGTAGAAACTATAACATCTTTCATATATTCTCTCCTTCCTATACCATATAAAATATCTTATATAATTTAGGTCTAAAAATAACTTCTACCGCTTCTTCACCCTCATCAATAAACACCACATCAATTTCTCTTATGCTTTCCGTTTTACCCTGTAATACTTCCTTTAAATATAATTTACCTTCATATATAACAAACCTTAAATTTTCATTTTTACTAAAAATATGTTCGTAATTTATATTTAAATCATCTTTATATAAACTAATAAAACTAAATATTTCTTCATCATTTTTAATTAAATCCTCTACTTCCTTTAGTAAATCATACTCAGATTCATTTAAATAAAATATATCCTCTTTTATCTCATAAAGATCAGTTTTACTTAAATTAGCTATTATACTCTTGGAGTTGTAAACTATTAATACAATTAGAATATTCAATAGTATCAATACTTCTAACATTACTACCCCTTGTTTTTTCTTCATATACACCTTCCTCTCACTTTAGATTCTTTATTTTCTATATAGTAGTAAACTAAATTTTTCTTTCTCTTAACTTGGAAACTCTTAACCTTATCTAATATGGCATTATCTCCAACTGTCACCGTATCTTCATCGTAACTTAAAGTCCTAATCATCAATTTTTCATTCTTTAAATAAATTATTTTTACCTTTACTTTTTCATTTATATCCTTGAAAGTAACAACTATATTATTAGATTTAATATCATTAGTTAATTTATCTGTAAATGCTTTGTTTTCATCTATAGAAATAATTCCATTACTATTGCATATAGCATCTATATTTAATAATGCATTATCAAATTTATCCTCGCTATAACATCTATCAATATTAATAAAATAGTCTCCTATAGTTTCATAAGAAAGTGTTATTGTTACACCTCCAAGTAAGAGTACTATAGCTAAAACTATAATTACCTCTATTAAGGTATATCCCTCTTTACGCTTACTCATAATAATCCATCCACCTATATTTAAAAAAACTTCTCTCTAAACTTTCATCCTTAGAAATTAAGTTAAGTTTTATCTCAATCTTTATTTTATTTTTATCTTCTGTAGGAGTTGCTTTAATTACTATATCATTACCTTTTTGCATTTCTTCTAAATCATAACTTGATAAATCTACTAAAAACTCATCATAATTCTCTAATTCCAGATTGCCTGTATTAGTTAAATATAATATCTCTTCTAATGTGGTATTATATTTTATTTCTTGCATTATACAGTAAATTATCCTATTGGATTCTTCTATTTCTTCACGCCTAAATGAGCTTTTTATATTTTCACCTATTAATAATGCAACTACTAAAAACATAGATAAAATAATATTAACTCCAACTATAGTCTCTATAAAAATACTTCCTTTTTTTCTCACTTTTATATTTTATTCTCCTTCATAAATATTAACTGTATCTACTCCAGTTGAAATAGTTACTCTATATACTTTTCCTTCTTTATCTATGATTCTTATAGTATCGGATTTTAGTATATGACCTATTTTGCTTACGTCAAAACTATTATTACTAGTAAATTTAAATCCCTCTTCTAGTAATATAGTTTTTATTATTTTGCTTTTTTCTGATGTATCTTTAAATGTTATTTTTCCTTCATTGCTATTAATTTCAATTACTCCATAACTATCATAATGTCTACAATAATATTTACTATAACTAAGTAAATTACTTATTTCATTCATAATGCTTTTTCCCTTAACTCTTCCTATTACTTCTCTATAAGATTTTGATATATTTAATGTTGGTAACATTAATATTGCAATTATTGCTAAAACAATTATAAGTTCTATTAATGTATATCCTCTTTTCATTTTTAACACCTCATATTAATACCATATCTAAAAGTGGCATTATAAATTTAATAATAAAAGTTACAATTATCACTCCTATAAACAATATTAGAAAAGGCTGTATCATCTTAGTTAATTTATTTATTTTTACAGTTAAACTTTTGAAAACCTCTTCCTCTAACAACTGAAGCCTCTTATCTAATGAACCACTTTCTTCACCAAGCTTTATATGTGCCAATGTGTACTTAGAAAACATTTCTGTTTCACTCATTGATTGTGATAACATTCTTCCTGCTGTAATATCATTATTTATCTTTTTAATATTTTTATTTATAGTTTTCCCAAGCTCACTTTCACAACAATATTGCAACCCTATTGCTATATTAATTCCACTATTAATTACTACAGACATTAAAACTATAGCTATATATTCATTAATTAGGTTATATATAGGTATTTTTTCAACCAACATATCTAAATACTGCCTTAAAAAGTTTTTAATAATAAAATAAGGAAGTATTACAAATATAATAGTTAATTGTATAATTACTATTATAGGATTATTAAAAAGTCTTTGTTTAAATATTATTATATTGGAATATGCTAAAGGGATATCTTTTCCCATAGCTGAATAAATATTACTCATATTTGGTATAAAAAAGCATATAACGAAAATTCCCAAAAGAACTAATGCACCTAGTAAAATCATAGGATATGTTAATGCACCTATAATAGATTTTTTAACATAATATAATTTGCTATAAAATGTTTCTAATCCCATTAATACATAAACTATTTTTCCAGTTCTCTCTCCTATATCTACCATAGAGTTAAAAAAACTTGGAATAAGTGCACCACCCCTTTTAAATCCCTCACTTAAACTTCCTCCCTCTTTAATGATTCCTTCCATTTCCTTTAACATCACTTTATATTCTTTCTTTAGTGGTAGTTCATCAATTAAATTTAATATATTTAGTAAAGAAATTCCTTCATCATATAATTTTCCTATATTTCCTGCAATAAGAGCCAAATCTCTATAACTAGCTTTCTTCTTCATAGCTGCAATCAATCCCCTCCATTTCTATGAAGTTTTCATAATCTTCTATAGATATATCTCCATTTTTTAATAAGTCATTTAAATTTTCTATCATTTCAATATTTGATAATATATCTGTATTGTTATAAATATTTTTAATATCATTTTTCATTTTATTATCAATTACATGTATAGCTGCTACTAATGCTCTTCCAGAATATCCAGTATAATTACATTCCATACATCCACATCTTTTAAAAACCTCTCTCTTTTCCTTATCTATAATTTTCTCTCCTATTTTACTTTTACATTTATTGCATAATAATCTAATAAGCCTCTGAGATATTATGCCAACAAGAGAATCTCTTATTAAATATTTTTCCACCCCCATATCTTCTAGTCTGAAATATACTTCTCTTGGATCTCGAGTATGAATAGTAGAATAAACCTTATGCCCTGTTAAAGCTGCTCTTACTGCCATTTCCGCTGTTTCTTCATCCCTAATTTCTCCTAACATGACTATATCAGGATCTTGTCTTAGCAAACTTCTAAGCCCCTCTGCAAAACCAATATTCAGTGTTTTATTTAAGTTCATTTGATTTATTCCAGGTATTACTGCCTCAATTGGATCCTCCAAACTAGATATATTTACTTCATCTTTATTTAGTTCTTGTAACATACAATAAAGAGTTGTGGATTTACCTGAACCTGTTGGTCCATTTACAATTGTTAATCCAGTATTAACTTTCATAATATATTTTAATTTCTTCTTCTGATTATGAGTTAAATTTAACTTGTCTATAGAATAGTTAAATACATTTCCATATAAAATTCTTATAACTGCCTTTTCTCCATATACAATGGGTATTATAGATATTCGTAGATCATAATCCTTTTCACTATACCTAAACGTTATTTTTCCATCTTGTGGTTTTCTTTTTTCTGTTATATCTAAATTTGAACTTATTTTCATTTTCGATAAAATAGCTATATACTCCTTATTCTCAAATATAAACATACTTCTTAATAATCCATCAATTCTAAATCTAACTTAATATAGAATCTTTATATGGTTCAAAATGTATATCAGATGCCTTTAAATTTATAGCTTCCTTAAAAACCTCATAATCAGCATCTTTTCTATTTCCTAGATATACGATTTTAAGTAAGTACTCAAACTCCTCTTCACTTACCATTACTACTTCAACATTTTTTCTAAATATAAACTCAAATTCATCCACTATAGCTTTCTTGTTATTACTTGCATAAATATAAACTTCTGTCCTACTTTCTTTAAATGGAAATGATCTTATCTTTTTTGCTTTTTGTTCATTTATCTTTCTTACCACTGAAATGTCTATACTCTTGATTAATTCACTTCTTACCATTTCTAAATCACCCTTAATAAAACTCTCCATTCCGCTTGGTTTTATACTATTTTCTTTTAAATCATTGTGTTTTTGTAATTTTTAACAATATAAAATCTTTTTATAAAAAAAAAGAACTTAGAAATTCTTCTAAATTCTTTTTAATTAATATTTATAAAATTACAGTTTGTTATATCATCACTAACTAAAACTACACTTCCATCAGAATATTTATATACATGCTCTGATTGTCCATTTGAGTTACTTCCTACAAATAATATTTCTCCAGCTTCATTAACTGATAATCCTTTTTCTGCATAAAGCACACTTGGAAAATCAAATAATAATCTTCTTACTACTCCATTATTCAGTTCATAAATAGAATAGTTATTATTTTTTACTCGTCCTAATAAGTATAGCTTATTATTAACAGACTTTATATCATTAATATCTATAACTTCTCTTGAAATTTCAGTTACCTCTCCATTTACATTAATGATATTAAGAACTGTATCTTCTCCGTAATGCTCTTCTACTAAAGCTAATCCATCATCTATATGTTTTAAAAACTTTACATATCCATTACTTATTTTGTAAAGATTCTCTTCCTTTTTTGTTTTTACATCATAAGTAAAAATACCACTAGTTTTTCCTTCAGTATCAACTCCATAATAAGCTAACTTAGTGTCTGTTATCCAATCAATAAACTGACCTGAAATTACAGCCTTATTTTCTAAAAGTATTTCTTTTTCACTTTTTAAATCCATAACTGCTGGCTCTAAATACTCATCATTTATAAAATAAAATACATAATTTCCTTCTGGTGAAATGTTTAAATTTGCTATTTTATTATGCTCTATCTTTATATCTTTAGAATTGTAATTTACATAAAAACTATTATCTTTATAAAATGTATATGTATTAGATTCTATATTAAAGTTAGTTATTACCCTATCTTTCGTATCTATTTCTTCATATGTATTTTCTGAATTAAAATTAAAAGTTTCATAACTGGTGCTTTCATCTACAAAAGCACCTTTATTTAAGTTTATTTTACTTACTTCTTCTATGCTTTCATTATTGCAACCTAGAAAAAATACAGTAGTAATCATAAGCTGAATTATAATCATTAATCTTCTAAATTTTCTTTTTGCCATTTACTTTTTTCCTCTTTATTAATACGCTTTACCACTACAAATAAACTCTGCATCTCCAATCATATAAATAGAAGTTCCCTCTAACTCTATTCTTAATTGACCACCTGGAACTCTAACATTGACTTTGTCTTTAGTTAAATTTAATTTATTGCATATTACAACAGATGCTGAACATCCTGTTCCACATGAATAAGTTGCTCCAGCACCTCTTTCCCATGTCTTAACTAAAATATTTTCATCATCAATTATTTTAACAAAATTAACATTTGTACCTTCTTCAAAAAGCTCATATTTTTCTATATATTTACCTTCTGTAACATCATAGTTTTCATCATCTACAAAAATAACTGTATGTGGCACACCCACTAATATAGACGAAACTCTATAATTTTTGCCATTAACAACTATATCTTCATCTATTAATTTATCTTTATTTTTTAATGGTATCAATGAACCATCAAAAGATATTTCTCCCATATATACTTTTACTGTTTCAACTTTTCTATCACTATTTATCTTTAACTCTAACTCTTTTACTCCATCTCCAGTTTCAACAGTAATTATCTCTTTATTTATAATATCATTTTCAAAAACATATTTTCCAAAACATCTAATGGCATTTCCACACATATTTGCAGCTGAACCATCACTATTTACTATTACCATTTTCACATCTGCTATGTCTGATTTTCTAACTAAAACTATTCCATCAGCTCCAATACCAAATCTTCTATGACAAAGCTTTTTGGCTAAATTACTTTCTTGTCCAATATATTTATTGTCTAAATCTAATAAAAAAATAAAATCATTTCCTGTACCATGCATTTTTATAAATTCCATAACTTTCTCCTCCATTTTACAACCGTTTTACTAATACATAAATTAATGATATACTTACTTTAATTAATACTAAAGAAAGGATGACATTTATGGCAATAGACGGTATCTACTTATATAGTTTAGTGCAAGATTTAAAAAAATCAATATTAAATTCTAAAATTGATAAAATAAATCAACCTGAAAAGGATGAAATAATAATAACATTAAGAAAAGAACGAAAAAACTTAAAACTTTTAATATCTGCATCACCAAAATATCCAAGATTTAACTTAACTTCAGTTGTTAAGTCTAATCCTCTTCAAGCACCTATGTTTACTATGGTTCTTAGAAAATATTTAATTGGCGGTAAAATTATAGATATTGTTCAACAAGAAGGAGATAGAATAGTTAAATTCTTAATTGAAGCTTCTGATGAACTAGGTTTTAATAGTGTTTATACTTTAATCGTTGAAGTAATGGGAAGGCACAGTAATATTACTCTTGTTAGAGAAAGAGATAATAAAATAATGGAATGTATAAAACACATAGCGCCTTCTATGAATAGTTATAGAGTTTTATATCCTGGGATAACTTATAAATATCCTCCAGAATCAACAAAGATTAATCCGTTCTCTTTTAATGATACCACTTTACAGGAGTTTGTGAATAAAAATTCAGTAATTTTTAACAAAAATTTCTTTGTTTCTTGTTTTACCGGCATAAGTAAACCATTATCAGAGCATTTATTCATTGAATATACTAAACAATACACAGATTTTTCTGCAAACAACATTTGTACTTTTATTAATAAATTTTTAAATACTCTTTTAGATAATGAAACATTTAAAATTTATAAAGATATAAATGGCGACTATGTAGACTTTTATGTTACACCACTAGTTCAATTAGAAGAAGAGTTTTCTTCTGAAGTATTAGAAGATATTCATGAGTTAATGGATAAATATTATTTAGAAAAGGATAAACAAGAACGTATTAAAGGTCGTTCTGTAAACTTGCAAAAACTTGTTACCACAAATATAGATAGATGTATTAAAAAAGAAAATAAATTAAATGCTCTTCTAAAAAAATGTGAAGATAAAGATGACTTTAAAATTAAAGGTGATTTATTAACATCATATATATATAGTATAAAAAAAGGTGATAAAGACTTTACTACAGTTAACTTCTTTAGTGAAGATGGCGAAGAAATTACAATACCTTTAGATGAAAATAGAACACCATCTGAAAATGTGCAAAGCTATTATAAAAAATATAATAAACTAAAAAAATCTGAAGAGTCAGCCATAGAACAACTTGAGAAAAATCATGAGGAATTACAATATCTATATTCTGTATTAACTAATATAGAGAATTGTGAAAGTTATACAGAAATTGATGACATAAAAGAAGAGTTAATTTCTACAGGATATGTAAGAAAAAGAAAAGCTAATGGAAAGAATTCAAAAAAATCTAAAGCTTCAAAGCCATTACACTATATTTCATCAGATGGTATAGATATTTTTGTTGGTAAGAATAATATTCAAAATGATTATCTTTCTTTAAAGTTTGCAAATAAAAACTTTATGTGGCTTCATACAAAGAATATACCCGGTTCACATGTTATCATCTGCTCAAATGATGTTCCAGACAACACATTAGTGGAAGGAGCTACTTTAGCCGCACATTATAGTAAAGCTAAGGACTCTTCAAAAGTTCCAGTTGATTATACTTTAGTTAAAAATCTAAAAAAACCAAACGGAGCAAATCCAGGAATGGTTATCTACCATACTAACTATACAATGTATGTAGAGCCTTCTGAACTTAACAATTTAAATATCGAGAAAAAATAATATAAAAAGAGGTGAAATTGCTTTGTAATTTCACCTCTTTTAACCACTAACTCCTAATTACTAACCAATTTAAATGTGATTAACAACCATATCTCCATGATTCTTTATTTTCTCATTATCAAAATATTGATAATAATAACATTTTAACTTACCATTATATAATTTTCTATTTTTAGTAGCCTTTCTTCCAAATGGTGTTTCAAAGCCTTCATATGAAGTTAAAATATTAAAATCCCAAGTATCAAGCTTTCTCTTATTCATTCCTAAATACTTGTAAAGTTCTTCAACCTCTTTCTTTTCTCCTAATCTTTCTCCATATGGAGGATTAGTTATAATAAAGGCATTTTTCTCACTGCTTGAGAATTGTTTAAAGTCTCTCTTTTGGAATTCAATATATTTAGCAACTCCAGCTTTTTGAGAGTTACTTCTTGCAATTTTAAGCATTCGTCCATCTATATCATAACCTATAAGCTTTATATCCTTATTCTTTATAGATCTTTCTGCTCCTTCTTTAACTTGCTCATAAATATCTGAACCTATAGTTGGCCATGTTTCTGATACAAAGTTTCTGAAAAGCCCCGGAGCTATATTTTGCATTATCATAGCTGCTTCTATTAATATAGTCCCTGATCCACAGAAAGGATCAACTAAAGTATAATCTTCTTTCCATCTAGAAATTAAAACTAAAGCAGCTGCTAAAGTTTCTTTTAATGGTGCTATACCGGCTTCTTCTCTATATCCTCTTTTATGTAATCCTACACCACTAGTATCAATAGATAATGTTACTACATCCTTTAATATTGATACTTCAATTTTATAAACTGGACCATCTTCACTAAAGTGAGTTACTCCATAATCTTCGCTCATGCTTGTTACTATTGCTTTTTTAACAATTGATTGGCAATCTGGTACACTGAAAAGAGTTGATTTAACAGATTTACCTACTACATGCATCACTCCATCCTGTGGAATAATTTCACTCCATTTAACTTTTTTAGTTCCTTGGAAAAGCTCTTCAAAACTTCTTGCTTCAAATTCTGCCATCTTTATAAATACTCTATCTGCTGTTCTTAAATGTACATTAGCAATGGCAATATCCATTTCATCACCTTCAAAATGTACTTTACCATTTTCAACTTTTAGATCTTCATATCCTAATGCTTTAAGTTCTTTGGCTGTAATTCCTTCTAATCCAAAAGTAGTTGTTGCTACTAAATTATATTCCATTGTTTATTGTCTCCTTTTATGATTCGTATATCTTAACTGAATCATTTCCGTCTATTTCCTTTATTTCTACTGCTACTATTTCTGTCTTTGATGTTGGTATATTTTTACCAACATAATCCGCTCTAATCGGTAGTTCTTTATGTCCTCTATCAATAAGAACTGCAAGTTGAATTGATAATGGTCTTCCTCCATCTATAACAGCTTCAATAGCTGCTCTAACTGTTCTACAAGTAAATAATACATCATCTACTAGTATAACCTTTTTACCTTTTACCTCAGCTCCTAAATCAACAGAATTTAATTTAGGACTTTCCTTAATTTCTGTAATGTCATCTCTATAAAGGCTTATATCAACATATCCAACTTCAACAGAAACACCTTCTATTTTCTCAATATTTTCAGCTATTCTCTTAGCTAATGGATATCCTCTTCTCTTTATTCCTATTAATACTATATCTTCTACACCTTTGTTTTTTTCAATAATTTCATGAGAAATTCTAATTAAACTTCTTCTAATTGCATTATCATCTAATAAGTTAGCTTTTAACTTCATAAACATAAACTCCTTACATTTTTCTTAATTTTTCTAGTAACTCTTTGAAGTAATTAGGTAATTCAGATGTAAACTCCATATATTCCTTAGTTCTAGGATGTATAAAACCTAAAGTCTTAGCATGAAGTGCTTGCCCTTCTATGTTAAACTTCTGTCTTTTATAGCCATAAACTAAATCACCAACTAAAGGATGACCTATAGAGGCCATATGCACCCTAATTTGATGTGTTCTTCCCGTTTCTAAAGTACATTTAACAAGTGATACGCCCTTATCATACTGTTCTAATACTTCATAATGTGTTACCGCTCTTTTTCCATCTGAGTTAATTGCCATCTTTATTCTTTCTTTTTTATCTCTACTAATAGGCTTATCAACAGTACCACTTACTTTACTAAACTTACCTTCTACTAAGGCATAATATTCTCTCTTTATTGAATGTTCTTTAAATTGAGCTGCTAAATCATTATGTGCTTCATCATTTTTTGCAATAACTAGGATTCCAGAAGTATCTTTATCTATTCTATGTACAATTCCTGGTCTTATAACACCATTAATTCCTGATAAATCACTACAATGATGTAATATGCCATTCACTAAAGTTCCAGTATAATTTCCTGGAGCAGGATGAACCACTATCCCTTTTTCCTTATTAACAACTAATACATCTTCATCCTCATAAACAATATCTAAATGCATTTCTTCTGCAGAAACATTAAGCTCAATTGGCTCTGGAAATTCTACTTCAATAAAGTCACCTTTTTTAAGCTTATAATTACTCTTAATTACTTTACTATTAGCTTTAACCTTTTTTTCATCTATTAACCCTTGGACAAATGACCTTGATTTACCTTCTATCATTGTAGATAAGTATTTATCTATTCTTTGCCCTTCTTCTTCACTGTTAATATTAAAACTTAAATTTTCCATATATTTTACTCCGTTTATTTATATTCTTATAGTGACATTCTAAACTTTAATTTATCTAATCAAATTCCACTGAAACTTCAAACTTTAATTAACTAAATCTATGATTTAGTTAATTAAAGTTATGCTTTGTATACTTATTATATATTCTAGAAGAATCAGTTTCTTTTGACATTATAATATATAAATAAATGATTCTCAATAGTAGTATTCTTAAAAGCAAATAAATTAACTAAAGGAGACCAAAATTTCGGTCTCCTATATGTATTAGTTATTTGAATAGAATTTTTTTACAGCATCTATATCATCGTTTAGGTCTTCAACCTTAAACTCTTCCTTTTCTCCTGCATTATAAATCTCTGCTTCTTTTTCATGTAATTCATATTGTTCCACAGGTTGTGCTACATTATAATTTTTTGTTAAATCTTTTTCTAACTCATCAAAAGTCTGAAGCTGAGTATTCATAAACCCTCTAAACTTAGCCCTAAATTTTATAAACTCTTCCTTCACTCTTTCATATTCATCATTTATAGCTACAACATCTCCATGGGCTTTATCTAATATTCTTTGAGCAGTTTCATTAGCATTACCAATAATTAATTCTGCTTGCTTTTCTGAGCTTTCCTTAGTTTGATCAGCAGCATTTTGTGCTAATAATAAAGTATTTTGTATAGTTGCTTCTAGTTTTTCATAATGCTCAAGCTTTTCATTTACTCTGCTTAAGCTTTCCTTTAATCTAGCATTCTCTTTATAAACCTCTTCAAAGCTTTCAACAACTTCATCTAGGAATTCATCTACTTCTTCAACAGAATACCCTCTTATTCCCTTTTTAAATTCCTTATTGTTTATATCTATAGGAGCTAATTTCATTCCATCCACCTCTTCTATATAAATTTGTTCATTTTAACTTTATATCTTCCACTTTTTGTATTCCCAACAATTTCCCCTATTATAAATTTTCCTACCCCAGAAATCGTTATTCTTTGGCCATCTTTTATTTCTTTACTTTTATCTATAGATTTAGAATAATCTATTAGTACTTTACCACTATCAATAATCTCGACAGCTTTTCCCCTAGATATATTAGCTAATTTAGCAACTATATTATCTAATCTAAGTGAAGGAACTATTATCATACCTTCTAAAAAGTTGCTCTTCGGCAAATTATCTTCCTGTATCTCTTGTATTGATACAGGTGCTCTACCTACACTCCTTAGTTCATATAAAATATAGTCTGCTACTTCTTCATATATAGGAACTATTGCATAATCATCAATTACTCGTAAATCTCCAAGTTTTTCTCTTTCTATTCCTAAGGCCATAATAGCACCCAAATAATCTTTATGTGAAAGATTACTAAATTTAGACTTATTGGTAATCTTAATAATTCTATATGGAAAAGGAGTAGAATAAATATTATTAAATGCTAATATTCTTCTATCGCATTCTTCAAAAGCCCCCTTTGCCTCTACTAAAAAATTATTCGCATTAAAGTTCTTAGTAAAATAAATCCAAATATTAGGCTTGCAAAAAAACTTAGTGAACGTTGGTATACCTTTATTATAAGCTAGGCTCATACATTGATAAACTTTTATAACATCTTCAGTATCTTCTTTTAAAAAATTTTTTAAAACATCTTCTTTTGATAACATTTTATAATAATATACCACTAATAAAATTTAATACTATGATAGCTAATAGTGGTGCAAAGTCTATCATCATATTTCCAAACAGTTTTTCTTGTAGCATTCTAAATGGTGTCAAAATTGGATTATTAAAAGATACTAAAATTTTATAAAAACTACTTTCTCTGATATCAGGTACGTAAGAAAGTATTACTTCTGCTAAAATACTTATGTCTAATAAAGTAAATAATAAATATAAAAAACTACTTATGATTCCTATTGGAATCACCTCCTATTTATTCCAATTAAATAGTGCTTTTGAACTTATTTCACTTCTTAACTCATTGCTAACTTCCACATTAGATGGTGAAAGTAAATATACTCTTTGCTCAACTTCTTGAAGCTGTGCTCCTAATACACAACATGCTCCACTAATAAAATCTACTAATCTTTGAGCTGTTTTTGTTTCCATTGCAGTTGTATTAACCACAACTATTTTTCTATTTTTTATAGCATCTGAAATTTCTCTTGCTTCATCATATGATCCTGGTTTAACAACCATAACTTTAGCACATGCTGAATTATGAATATTAACCACTTTATTACCTCTTTGCTTCGAAATTATAGGTTCCACTTCTTCAACCTCTTCTTCTTCTTCAACTTCTTCTAAATCTTCGAAATCCTCATCATCATATTCTCCAAGACCTATTATTTCTTTAAACTTCCCAAACATATTACTCATTTTATTACATCCTCCTATTTTTCTCTTAATCCAAATATACCGGAACCAATTCTAACTAAATTAGCACCTTCTTGAATTGCAATTTTATAATCATTTGTCATTCCCATAGATAAAATCTCCATAGATATATTTTTAAACTCTCTTTCCTTTAATTTATCAAAGATTTGTTTCGTTCTGCTAAAATAATATCTATTTTCTTCCTCATTACCCTTAGGTATTATAACCATAATTCCTTTAGCCTTTACGTGCTTACACTTTTCAACAGCTGAAATCATATCCTCTAATTCTTCCTCATATATTCCGCTTTTACTTTCTTCTTTACCTATATTTATTTGAATAAGTACACTAGCACATAAATTGTTTTTACCAAATTCATTCTCTATCTTCTCTAATAGTTTTATACTAGATAAAGAATGTATTAAGTACACATTATTCACTAAATACTTAACTTTATTAGTTTGAAGTTTACCTATAAAATGCCATCTTATATCATTTGGCAACATCTCTTTCTTAGAGATTAGCTCTTGAACCTTATTCTCTCCAAAGTCTCTTTGTCCAATATTATATGAATCAATTATCATTTCTACTGGCTTAGTCTTAGATACGGCTACTAAAGTAACATCATTAGGTATATCTTTTAAAATTTCCATTGTTTTTTCTGCAACACTAATATTGATCCCCCCCTTTGAAAGAGTTAATTGTCTACATAAGATTATTATTCTTCAAAAGTATAAAATTCCCTTCTACCCTCCCTTTTAATTATAACATTTTTCTAGAAATTTTTTAATACTTTTTTTAATTTAATTATCTGCTCTCTCCATAAATTTTGGTTCTATTGATTTCTTTGCTTCTGGTAATATAATTTCATCAAACTTTTCTATAGTTATATTTAACTTTCTAATTATTAATCGATTTATATAACTACCTTCTGTTAATAATGAAGCTTCCAATTGATCTGGATCTCCTATAGCATAAAATTTAAAGGGACTACCCTCCATCTCATTTGCATTTTCCTCAAACCTTATAAATGCCCATGCGCATACAAGCCCTGTAGTGTTTAAAATTCTATAATTATTAATAGCTATTCCTTCTGCTCCTGCAGTTCTTAAATCATTAAGAACCATTGCTGCATCTGCTGAATGTAGCGTTCTTCTATCTACTTCTAATTGATCATCTTTATTTACATCATATTCTCCATCATAAATAGTTAAAATTATACCAGGCCCCTTAATTTCAACTATACCTGCAAGATCTGCATAAGAAGATAATTGTTCTTTCATATGTTCAATTACCCTTTCATTATTTTCATCATTATCTTCATCATTAATATCAAGGCTTGAAATCTTTTTAGATAATTCATAGTTATCATCACTTAATGCAGTTATCTCATCGTACAACTTATTTCTCTCTTCTATAGCATCCCTATATTCAATTGAATTCAAATTAAGAAAACCAGTAGTTTCATTTATACCTATATTAGTTACAATTAAAAATCCAAGTAATATTGTGGCAATTAAAATAAAAAACTTATTTCTATAGTTTTTCACCTAATCACCCCTTTGCCTATTATTATATTTTCCCAATAAAATTCTTCTAATTGATCCAAAGTTATCAAATATTCTTCCACCAAATACAATTACAGCTGCAATATATATAGGGATTCCTAATTTATCCCCTAGATAAGCAAGAGCGGCTGCCAGTAATGCATTCCCAAAAAAACCTGATATAAATATATCTGGCTTAAATTTTTTGTTAAGTGTTGCTCTAAATGCACCAAATGCAGAATCCAAACATGCCAGTATTGCCACAGACATATAAGGAGAAAATTTTTCCGGTATATTTACATCAAATATTAATCCTAAAAGTACTCCTAATAATAAACCAATAAATGCTATCACAACTCTTCCTCCTTTATTGAACTGGCTTTATATATTCATATCTTAATGATTGTGTTGTTTTAACTATTGTTATATCATCTATTTGCTTAACATCACTACTATAGCTTTTTAAAGCACCGTAATCTAATACTCCTGGAAAGTTTACTGCAAGATTTAACTTATTTTTATCTCCTATTGCTTTTATAACAATCTCACTATTAGGATCTACTCTTCCTGCTGATCCAATAGAAATTGAACTTCCGGCCATTTTTATTCCTGTTTGTGGCGTAATTCTCATCTCATTTATTGAAATTGCTTCTGCACCAGCATACCATAAAGAGTTTATTAAGTTTATAATTTCTTCTTCACTTACGGTATTTACAGTTTGAGTTCCATTTGTCCCAAAAACTGAATTCTTAAGTGCTAATGTTATTACAACCCCAGGACCTTTAACATCTAAAAGCCCTATTTGCATTCTTACATTATCAAGTTGCTTTTTTATTTCTCCTTCAATTTCCCCTTCTCTTGCTGCTGCATCTTCAAGTTGTTTTAATTCTTCAGATAATATTTCATTATTTTTTTGAAGATCTTCTTTTTCTTTTTTTAAAATCTCTATTTCTGATAATATATCTGCACTATCATAATCTATATCCCCACTATTTGCTACACTTAATTGTTTAAATTGATATGTTAATAAAAATCCTAAAAATGCACATACTATCGCTACAACTAATTGAGATAATACTTTTTTCATATTCCGCCTCCTATTCAATTGGTTCTACATCTACTTCTGGTTCCTCTTCTGTTGTATCATTATCTTCTATTAGTTCTTCTTCTATTATACCTTCTTCTTCCCCACTAGATTCTTCTTTTACTTCTTCAATCTTTACTACAGGAGATCCATTAAAACTAACATTTATATATCCTTTTGCAATGTTTATATTATCATCCAACATAATTCTATATACATTTTCCATTTTATTATATAAGTCACTATCATCACCAAAGAATATCTCTACATTACCAATATAACCAATAATATTAACTATATTGCTTATATCTAAACTTGAAAGATATATAGACTCTCTATTTTTAGAAATAAAGGGATAAAAATTTGATAAAATACTTTTATATGAATTAAACTCATCAACTCTATTTTCATCATCTTTAGCACTAATATCAATTCCCTTAACCTCAACTAAATTTCTTCCATCAATATTATCTACTTCCTCTAATACTTGTAAATCATTATTGATAATTAATAATTCAACGCCATTATCAATATAATATACAGGAGCTTCCTCTGTAATATTAATTTCTAATGTATTTATACCTTTTCTTTTAATCTCAACAGTGCTTACGTATCTATTTTTTAAAATCTCCTCTTTTATCTGTTTTTGATTTACTGTAAATATATTTAATCCTATTCTATCACTAATTCCACTTAAAAGAACTTCATCTGCAATTGTAACATTTCCTTTTAAAGCAATAGATTTAATATTAAATATTGGAGCTTTTGTAATAAAAATAAACCCTCCCACAGCAACAACTATTGTCATTAATATTAATTTTTTTATTAATTTTTTTCTTTTTTTCGCTTTTATAAACTTTTTTACATCTTTCATTAGTTACCTTATTCCTTTTTAATTTCTATCTTTTACTATAATTTTACCATAAAACTTGTAATTTTTTATAATTATTTTACATTATTCTTTTTATATTGTACACAAAAATTAAGAGCTTCCTATAAAAGAAGCTCTTAAAACTTTTTAAACTATTTTCTTTTCAACTTGCCTTGATATATTTAATAATATTCCCATTGCCGTCAAATTTATTACAAGGGAGGTTCCACCATAACTAATAAATGGCATAGGTACTCCAGTAACCGGCATAGATCCAGTAACAACAGCTATATTAATAATGGCTTGAACTGCTATGATAGATGTAATACCCATAGCTAAAAGTTTACCATAGGTATCTTTAGCATTCATAGCCACCCTAACACCTCTCCATATAAATATTAAGAATAGACTTATAATAACCAAACATCCAATTAACCCTACTTCTTCTCCTATTATAGAAAAGATAAAATCATTGTGAGGTTCAGGCATATATAAGGTCTTTTGTCTTGATTGCCCCAGACCTAGTCCTGTAAGTCCACCTGAGCCTAGTGCTAAGAAAGATTGTATTAACTGATATCCAGCATCAGCTGCATCTTTCCATGGATCTATAAAGTTTAACATTCTTTCTCTTCTATAGTCAGAACTAAAAATAAAGAATATTGCTAAGCTCAGCATTGCTGGCATAATTATTCCAAACAAATGCTTAATTTTACCTCCTGCTACAAAAAGCATTATAAAGGTAACTATCATAATAATAGAAGCTATACTCATATTATGTTCTGCTAAAATAAGAGCTGCAAAGAAACCTGATACACATAAATATGGTACTAACCCATGCCAAAAATCTTTAACCTTATCGCCTTTAATATCTATACTAAGGGCTAAAAACATTACAACTGCATACTTTGTTAATTCTGACGGTTGAAAAGATAATGGACCTAATGAAATCCATCTTTTTGCACCATTAATTGCTGGAAAGAAAAATACAGCAATTAATAGTGGTATTGTTAATAAAAGTAATTTCGGTGTTATCTTCTTCAACTTATGATAATCTATAGACATCATTACAGTCATTGATATTACACCTATTATTGCCCAAATCAATTGTCTTTTAAAGAAATACATACTATCATTATTATGAAACATAGCATAAAAAGAACTTGTTGAGTATACCATAACAACTCCTATTGATAATAGTATACATAAGGTATAAAATATACCGTAATCAATTTGCCCCATTTCTTTTTTTTCTTTGGGCTTATAAAAACTCATAGACATTCCTCCAATTTAATTACTAAATTGCAAAAAACCCTATTATACATAAAACTACTGTTATTATTGAAAATACTGTAACTACTTTTACTTCATTCCATCCACATTGTTCAAAATGATGATGGATTGGAGCCATTTTAAATACTCTTTTTCCAGTTAATTTAAAGGAAGTAACTTGTATTATTACTGATAAAGCTTCTACAACATAAATTCCTCCAACTATTACTATTAATAGAGGATAACCACTTATTATTGCTATTGTAGTAATAGCTCCACCAATTGCTAAAGATCCTGTGTCTCCCATAAACACTTTTGCAGGATATGCATTGAATTTTAAGAAACCAATTAAACCTGCTATTAATGCAACTGAAAATATAGTTAATGAGTAATCTTTAATTATAAATGTTAAAACTCCAAAAAATGTTAAAACTAAAACTGATACTGTTGATGCTAATCCATCTAATCCATCTGTTAAATTAACAGCATTTGTCATAGCTGCATAAACAAATATAACAAATGGAACATATAACACACCTAAAGGAAGCTTAAAGCTAGTAAATGGTATTACAATATCATGTGGTAAATTAACATAGCTATAGTAACCAAAAGCTCCTGAAACAATTAATAATAGAAGCATTTTTTGCCATGCTTTTAATCCTTCACTTTGCTTTTTTAATATCTTTAAAAGATCATCTAAAAATCCAATAAATCCAAATGCAATAAGTGAATATAGTGCTACCATTCCTTTTTCACTAAAACTATCACTCATAACAAACATTACTATTGTTGTTGAAAGAATAAACATTACTCCTCCCATTGTAGGAGTACCTGCTTTCTTTAAGTGACTTTTAGGACCTTCTTCTCTAATGTTTTGACCAAACTTTAATCTTCTTAAAAGTGGTATTGTAATTGGGCCAAGTATTAAAGCTATAATAACCCCTATTACAAAAGTTAATATTAATATTTTTGTTATCTCTCCTGGTAATATGTTCATAGTACTATCCCCCATCTTTTACTGCTATAATTAGCAGTTCACCTCCTTCGTTGAATTACATCTCTTCTAATTTTTTAACAACATCTTCTAGTTTAACACCTCTAGATGCCTTAATTAATACTACGTCATCTAGTTTAACAATATTTTTCAACTCTTTTATGCATTCCTCTTTAGTGTTATACATAATTATATTATCATTGTTAAATCCATCTTTAAAGTTTTTAATATATCTACCTATAACTATTAAGATATCAACTTTATCTTTTGCATATTCTCCTACTTCAAAATGAGCTCTTTCTGATTCATCTCCTAATTCGTACATATCACCTAAAATTGCAACCTTTCTACAATTTTTATAAGCTGAAAGTACGTCTAAAGAAGACCTCATCGAATCAGGACTTGCATTATAGCAATCATTTATTATTGTAAGTCCTTCTTTTTTTATAACTTGTAATCTCATTGAAGTAGCTTCTAAATTTTCAAGTCCTTTAACCATTTGTTTAAAAGAAACATTTAAACACTTTGCAACTTCAATTGCAAGCATTGTATTTAATACATTATGCTTACCTGCCATTGGTAGATTAAATACAGCTTCTTCACCAAAAGCATGAGCTAAAAACTCTGTTTCCTCTTCTCTTAATATAATATTAGATGCGTAAACATCATATTCATGATTATAACCAATTTTTTTAACTTTAAATACATTTGATGAAATATTTTGTAATAGTTTATCTTCACCATTGACAATTAATGTATTTCCCTCATCAAAGAAAGTAGAAATTTCCATTTTTGCTTTTAAAATATTTTCTTGTGTCTTTAAATTCTCTATATGTGATAATCCAATGTTAGTTATAACGGCAAGATCAGGTCTAGCAACACTTGCAAGTAATTCTATCTCACCTAAAGAACTCATTCCCATTTCTAATACAGCTACATCAAATTCTGAAGTTAGCTCTAATATCATAAGTGGTAGTCCTATATCATTATTGAAATTTCCTTTTGTCTTAAACACTTTATACTTATCACTTAGAAGAGCTGCTATTAAATCTTTAGTTGATGTTTTTCCTGTTGAACCAGTAACTCCAACAACCTTAAGCCCTAATTTTTGTCTATAAAACTTAGCTAAATTCAATAATGCTTCTCTCGTATCTTTTACTTTTATTATAGCACCTTTATTTTCCGCTTCTTTTAAGTCAAATTTAACTTCATCTATTATTACAACAGATGCTCCATTTTCTAAAGCCTTCATTGCAAAATCATTTCCATTAAAATTAGCTCCCTTAATTGCTAAGAAAACATTATTTTTCTCTATTTTTCTTGTGTCAATACATAACTTATTAAAATTAATCTCTTCCTTCTGTACAATAACTTCTCCGTCTATTGCATTTAGCATTTCCTTAAAAGTCATTTCCATAATAATCACTCTACCTTCATCTTTCAAATATTATTTTTCTATTTACTAAGTATGCTTCTTTTAATTATAGACATTCATATATCTTCTTATTCTAAAAGAAAAATATTTCATCTATACACAAATTTAGCATGTGAATCTACCACATGCTAAAAAATAAAATCTTAATCTCCATACTCAGCACTCAATGTTAACTTTACAGTAGTACCTTCTGAAATTAGTTCCCCACTAGGAATATTTTGATTTATTACTACTCCATCTCCTTGAAGTGTATATTTTATTCCTAAGCTCTCTAAAAGCTCTACAGCTGATTCTTTTGAATAACCTTTTACATCAGGCATGACAACATCTTTATTATATGTTGCATTTTCATCTGTGTAAAGATTTATTGTAGACCCTTCCTTTATTGTATATCCTGGATAAGGTTGCATGTTTGTTATTGTTTCCCCATCTCCCTCTACAGTACACTCTAAACTATATTCTTTTAGTAAATCTTTGGCCTCTGAAACTGATAATCCCCTTAACTCTGGAATAACTATATCTTTTAATATTATGTTTTCATCTTGTGAAAACTCACTATCTAAATAATTAAATATATCCTCTAATAAGATTTTACCTAAAGGAGCTGTTACTGTACCAGCATAGTATGCACCATTACTTGGCTCATCTATACTTAAAAATACAGTTATTTGAGGATTTTCAACTGTTGCAAATCCTGCCATAGATGATATATACTTTCCTGATTCATAAGATCCTGTTAAAGGATTAACCTTTTGTGCAGTACCTGTTTTAGCTCCAATATGATATCCTTCTATATAAGCTTTATTAGATCCACCTTGATTTACTGTTCTTTCTAAATAATCTCTTAAAGTAGCAGCTGTCTCTTCAGAAATTACATTTTCTGTAGTCTTTGGTTCAAATACTTCATCAACTATTGTATTTCCATTACTATCTACATGACTAATGGATTTCATTACATGGGGTTGTATCAATGTTCCACCATTAACTATTGCATTGAATGCTGTCATATATTGAACAGCATTAACTGTATTTGTTTGACCGAAAGATATTGTTGCAAGGTCAGCATCATTCATATTCTCTGCTGATTTTATTATTCCCCTTGCTTCTCCTGGTAAATCGACTCCAGAAACTTGTCCGAATCCAAATTTTTTAATATATTCAACAAGTTTTTCTGCACCAATTTTTTCTCCCAATTTCATAAACCCAACGTTACATGAATTTTGAAGAATTTCAGGCAAGATTTGACTTCCATGTCCTGATCTTTTCCAACAATGAATAGTATGTGGCCCTACTTGTAAACTACCCCCACACTCAAAAGTATCAGATTCTGAAACTAGTCCTTCCTCTATAGCTGTTGACATAGTAATTACCTTAAATATTGATCCTGGTTCAAATGTATCATTAACCAAACTATTTCTCCACATCTTTTGAAGTTTTTCAGCATCAGTTTCACCTGTGAAATCTTCATATCCTTCAAATGGATTATTAGGATCAAAGTCTGGTTCGTTAACCATAGCTAATATCTCTCCATTTTGTGGATTCATTATAAGTATAGAAACTCTTTTTGCTTTATTATCAACAAGACCTTTTTCAGCTACTTTTTCAGCTATAGCGTGTAAATTTTTATCTATAGTTAATGTTACATCTTTACCATCAATAGGTGCAGTAAAGTTTGATATTGTATAATCTAAGGCCTCGCTATTTCTATCTAACTCAGTAATCCTTATTCCTGGAACCCCTGAAAGATATTCATTATATTGAAGTTCTACACCTGTTAATCCTTGTCCATCACTATTTGTACTTCCTAATACATGTGATAAGAATTGTCCTTCTGGATAATATCTTTGAGTATCTGGAGATACTATAACACCTTGAATATTTAACTCATTAACTTTATCAGCCAAGTCCTTATCTATTCTTCTTACTAAAGTAGCTGAACCTGCATCACTACCATTTGCAAGCTTAGTTTCAAGTTTCTCCTTAACTTTAGTAGTATCCATATCTACTGCTTCTGCAATTAAAGGTGCAATATCATCAGTAGTCTTTTCATTCTTCTTTAAATATTGTCTAATAGAATTCAAGTCAAAATCTATTCTGTAAACATTAGCTGACACAGCTAATTCATTACCATTTCTATCTAAAATTCTACCTCTTCTTGCATCTATTCTAACTTCACTTGTCCATTGCTCTTCGGCTCTACTAGAGTAATCTTCTCTTTTAACAATCATAATATAGGATAACCTAATAATTAGCAAGGCAAACACAGCAGTAATAAACCATAGAGCCAACACCATCCTTTTACGCATGACTGCTCTATCCTTAAACCCTTTCTTATTCATATTAAATTCCTCCAAGGAACACTTAATTAATGAATAATTAGAGTTTAAAATACTACTACTAAGATATACCTTGAGTCTACATTTCTATAAATTATCCATTAATTAAATGCTGCTATAATTTTTTGTAGTAAACCACTCTTCTTGCTTTCCTCATTTTTTAAATGTGAAAAGTATTCTTTTGACATATCAATACTTATAGTACTTTCAGAACTTGGATAAACCATTCCTAATTCATTTTCTGCTGTGCTTTTTATTTTATCGAATGATGCAAACTTTAGCATATCTACATTAATTGCTGCATTTACATCCTCTTCTTCTTTCATATTACCTTCTAAAATTAATAATTGCTTTTGAAGATCATGTATCTTTCCATCTAGATATAAAGTTGTAGCTCCTAATGCAAACATAACTGTAGCAATTGTTAAGCCACTAACTAAAAGATTTTTTCTCTTTTGATAAGCTTGTCGTTCTCTCTCTTTTCTTTGTATATCTCTTTTTTTATCTTGTTCCTTAACTTTTCTCTCTGGTGCTAAAGCTGTATTTCCTCTTATATAATCATATTCCCTAACTCCCATTTTATTCACATCCCTGCCAACTTTCATAATATTTATATTTTTTCTACTACTCTTAATTTTGCACTTCTACTTCTTGGATTCATTTCAACTTCTTCTTTTGAAGGCTCTATTGCTTTTCTTGTTATAACTTTTACTTTTGCTTTTTCTCCACAAACACAAATTGGAAATTCCTTTGGACATCTACAAGATACGGCTAAATCTCTAAATTTATTTTTAACTATTCTATCCTCCAGAGAATGGAAAGTGATTATAGCCATTCTTCCACCTTTATTTAGTTTATTAACACCATCTTCTATTGCTTTATTTAGAATTGATAATTCACTATTTACTTCAATTCTAATAGCTTGAAAAGTTCTTTTTGCTGGGTGAGGTCCTTCTCTTCTCGCCTTTGCTGGAATTGCATCCTTTATTATGTCAACTAGCTCTAATGTAGTTTCTATATTTTTTTCACTTCTTCTAATTACAATAAAACTAGCTATTCTCTTAGCAAACTTCTCTTCACCATAATCTCTTATGATTCTATATAGTTCTTCTTCACTATACTCGTTAACAACTTCATAGGCAGAAAAACTATTTTCTCTATTCATTCTCATATCCAAAGGGGCATCTTTCATATAACTAAAGCCTCTTTCACCTTCATCTAATTGATAGGAGGAAACTCCTAAGTCCATTAGAATACCATCTACTTTTTCAATTTCAAGCCCTTCTAAGATTGCTCCTATATTATGAAAATTGTTATGTACAAAAGTAACATTTGAATAATTCTGTAACCTTTTACCTGCTGCCTTTAATGCATCTTTATCTTGGTCTATACCTATAAGTCTTCCTTCAGTTGATAATCTTTTTAGAATCTCAGAAGAATGACCTGCTCCTCCTAATGTACCATCAACATAAATACCATTTTCTTTAATATTAAGTGCTTCTAAACATTCATTCAGTAAAACTGATATGTGATTAAATTCCATTCTTTCTAACTCCTTATATTCCTAAATCGCCCATTTTTTTCAGCAATTGAATTAAAATCTATATTGGACTCATTATATTCTTGCCATTTTTCCTTGCTCTATATCTCTACTCTAGTTAAGGCTCCTATACTTACTATATCCTTTTCTATCCTTGCATATTCTTTTAGGTTTAATGGAATTAATCTCTTCCTTGTTTGTCAGTTTCCACTTCACATGCACCTGAAAAGATAAATCTTACAAATGCTCGTGCATCTTTATTAGTAAGTGGTAACTTTTTAAGTTTTTCCTCAAGTATTTTCCATTCGTTTTCCGGGTAAGTGTAAAGACATCCATCAATCCCTTTAGTAATTACGAACCTTCCCCCTAGTTCATCTCTTAATTTTGCTGGTACAATCATTCTATTTGCGCTATCCAAACTATGTGAATATTTGCCAATAAACATTTTGAACCTCCATTAAGTAATACTAAACTACTTTTAACCACTTTACACCACTATATATATATTCTATAAAATTATTCGCTTTCCTTCAAGATATATTTACGTAAAATAGTATTTTTTTCTTATGCTAAACGTAGAAAAATCAATAGTTTCAGCTATTTTAAAGTATAAGTAATAACACCCCTTATTTTTGTTCCATTTTATGGAAATAAGTGGCGATATTAGTCTTTTTTTCTTTTTATTTGTTGTATATTTTTTCACAAAAATAGGAACTGCTAAAACAGTTCCTATTTTATAAATATCCATTATACGTTAAATCTGAAGTTTACTACATCTCCATCTTTCATTACGTATTCTTTACCTTCAAGTCTGTATAATCCTTTTTCTTTAGCTGCCGCTTCTGAACCACATTCAACCAAATCATCATAAGCTACAACTTCTGCTCTTATAAATCCTCTTTCTATGTCAGAGTGGATTTTACCTGCTGCTGCTGGAGCCTTAGTACCTTCTTTTATAGTCCAAGCTCTAACTTCTTGAACACCAGCTGTTAAATAACTTATTAATCCTAATAATCTATAAGATGCTCTTATTAGCTTATCTAACCCTGATTCTTCTATTCCATACTCTTCTAGCATTTCAGCTTTTTCTTCTTCATCTAATCCTGATAATTCTTCTTCAAGTTTAGCACATACAACAACTACTCCTGAATTTTCATTTGCTGCATATTCTTTAACCATCTTAACATATTTATTTTCAAGATTTCCACTCATCATATCATCTTCTGATATATTACAAGAATATAATACTGGCTTAGAAGTTATCATGAATAAAGATTTAACAAAAGCTTCTTCATCTTCATTTAATTCTAATGTTCTAATTGGCTTATTAGCTTCTAAATGAGCTTTAACCTTTTCCATTATTTCATATTCTGCTTTAGCTTTCTTATCACCAGATCTAGCAAGCTTTACGCCTTTTTCCATTCTTCTTTCTAAAACTTCTAAGTCTGCAAATATAAGCTCTAAGTTAATAGTTTCTATATCTCTAATTGGGTCTACTGAACCTTCAACATGAACTACATTTTCATCTTCAAAACATCTAACTGCATGTACTATAGCTTCTACTTCTCTGATATGTGATAAGAATTTATTTCCTAATCCTTCACCTTTTGAAGCTCCTTTAACTAATCCTGCAATATCATAAAATTCTACAGCAGTATAAACTTTTCTCTTTGTACCATACATTTTTTCTAATACGTCTAATCTCTTATCTGGTACACTAACAACACCAACGTTTGGTTCTATTGTACAGAATGGGTAGTTTGCTGATTCTGCTCCTGCCTTTGTTATAGCATTAAATAATGTACTTTTTCCTACGTTTGGTAGTCCTACAATCCCTAATCTCATCTATATAACATCCTTTCGACCTTACTAATACTTCTAAGATTATACTCTAGAACTAATTTAATTTCAACGATAAAATATTCGTTTATTCTCCATACTTTTCAAAAATGCTATAATCCATTGAAATTTACCACTTTTCTTTAATCATTCTAAATTCCCTATATATTTTTTCTTTCATTTTATATTCAAATGAATTTAACTAAAAATCCCACCATTTTATCACTATCATATATGCCTAATGGATATAACTCTTCTTCTCATGCTGTCTTTTTTTAGCTCATATGCCATAAATGTATCAAAGTTTTCACAATCTACAGTTGTAATATTAAAATGATCACAAGTCTTAAAACCTATTCTAGGATAGTATTCATGTTCACCAATGCATGCCCTATTCCTTGCTTCTGATAGTCTTCTGCCACCCAAAGCTCAGTAATTCTTAAACGAGAATATACCCCTTCCATTTTTCTTTTTCTAAATGTATTATTTCATATCCCATCATTTCCACCTCTCCTAAAATAATTCATCTAAAAGTATATAGTATCTAATCTTATCCCAATTTGGTTCAATTCCCAATTCATGAAAAAGAATATCTGCATTAAATCCTTCATAAACTTCTCCACCATACCTACCCTCAAAATTATGAACTAAACTTCTATAGCACAATGCTATATCCTGATATTTATCACCTATTCCACATCTCCCCAAATCAATAAAACCACTTATCTTATTGTTATCAATAAAGATATTAGGCAAACAATAATCACCATGAGATAGCACATAACTTTCATTAGGTTTATTATCCTTTAGCCATTTTAATAACTCCTGTGGTGAACTAAATCCATTTTCTCCATAAGTGTCTTGTTCTACATTATCCATAGAGCAAAGGTTACTTAAAACACGTTCTTGTGCAAATTTTAATTTATTGTCTATTGAACTATCACAAGGGCAATCTGATATATCTACTGCCCAAAGCATTTTTAAACCTTCTACCAATACCTTTACTAATAACTCTGGCTTTCTTAAAAATTCTGATCCACAAGACATACTTCCTCTTACTTTGCTCATAAGCAAATAATTTTTATTATTCAACTTTTCTGAGCATATAACTTTAGGAACTGGAAGCTTATCAGCAAGCCACTGCATCATTTTACTTTCCTTCTCTGATTCTTCACACTGATTTTCTATTTTAAGAACCATATCATGAAAACAAATCACCTTTGAATCAGACATTCCAACAGTGTCAACTTCAAAACTTTTATTACCTATAAACCTCTTTATATTATCTGGTATATTCATATTCCACACCTCCCTAATTTGAGCTCCTTAGTTAAGTGAAAAGCTAAGAATATCATACTAAGACCACACTCTTAACTTCTCACCATCAACAAGCTAACTCTAATTTTTAATTCCTAACTATCTAAGCTCCTTCACTTAAGAAGTTATATTGTGCCATATAAAGCTCATAATAACTTCCTTTTTTCTTTAGAAGTTCTTCATGATTTCCAACCTCTTCAATTTCGCCATCATTTATGACCATAATCTTATCACAATCTCTAATAGTAGAAAGTCTATGAGCTACTACAAATGAAGTTCTTCCATGGAGAATCTTTTCTATTCCTTCCTGAACTAACTTCTCTGTCTGAGTGTCAATATTAGAAGTTGCTTCGTCTAAAATTAATATTCTTGGATTTGCAAGAAGTGCTCTTGCAAAAGATATAAGTTGCCTTTGTCCTAAAGAAAGCCTTGAACCTCTTTCATTAACTTCGGTATCATACCCTTTTTCTAATTCCATAATAAATTTATGAGCATTTACAGCCTTAGCTGCATTAATAACCTCTTCATCAGTAGCATCAAGTCTTCCATACCTTATATTTTCCATAATTGAATCAGAAAATAAGAATGTATCCTGAAGCATAATTCCCATTTGACTTCTCAAACTCTCTAAGTCAACATTTTTAATATCTTTTCCATCTACTAAAATTTTTCCTTTAGTTGGATCATAAAATCTACTTAATAATGAAACTATTGTACTCTTACCAGCCCCTGTAGGACCAACTAAAGCAATCTTTTCTCCTTTTGAAACTTTAAAACTTACATTTTTCAACACTTCATTTTCATCATCATAAGAAAAAGTAACATTTTTAAATTCTACATTACCTTGAATTCTTCCAATTGGTTTAGCATTTAAATAATTTTTTATAACAGGTTCTACATCTAATATGTCAAAAATTCTATCTGCTGCTGAAAAATTTGTAATTAAAGTATTATAAAAACTTGAAAGATTCATAATAGGTCTCCAGAACATACCAACATACATTGAAAATGCTATTAAAGTACCTATTTCTATTTCACCACTTTTTATTAAAAAGTATCCTACAGCAAAAACTACAAGAGTTCCTACACCCCAAGATAATTCTACTAATGGCCAAAAGCAATCATTTAATCTTACTGCTTTTATAAATGAATCACTTAATTCTCCTACCATATCTTTAAAATTATTTTCTGTTCCCTTTTCTCTAGCAAAACCTTGTACAACTTTTATTCCTGAAAAATCTTCATGAGTAAAACCATTTAAATTAGAACGTTTATTTCTATAAATTTCCCATCTTCTTCTTGAATAAATTTCTATCCAAAACATTGCAAATCCTAATAAAGGAAGTAATGCAATTGAAGCTAAAGCTAATTTAACATTAAGCACAAACATTATTACTGCAACACAAAACAAATTAATTATTTGTGGAATAAAAGACTGTATTGCTTGAGAAAATAAATTTTTTAAAGCATTAACATCTCCAACAACTCTTGCAAGTATTTTTCCTACTGGTCTACTATCAAAAAAATCAAAAGATAAATATTGGATATGACTGTATAACTCATGTCTTATATTGACTAAAATATTATTAGTTATGCTAGTTATCATATTCCATCTTATTTTGGATAATTC
The DNA here is from genome assembly GCF_015555905.1 of Clostridium sp. D43t1_170807_H7. Classification (GTDB taxonomy): domain Bacteria; phylum Bacillota; class Clostridia; order Clostridiales; family Clostridiaceae; genus Clostridium. The sequence goes on along the minus strand of NZ_JADNLK010000007.1, from coordinate 26,414 downwards.
CCAAGCTACTAAATTTAATGATAATAATGAAACTCCTATTACTATCAAACCATTAACCTTTCTACTACCTACGTAATCATCTATAGCAATCTTTAATAATAATGGATTTACTATTTCACATATCATTACAAATATCATTAATAGCACTACTAAAAAAGATTTTAATTTATATGGCTTAAGATAGGTTAATAACTTAATTGTTATTTCACTTTTGCTACGTCTCATAACTTCTTCATCTTTATTTATATTGTTCTGCATCTTATATAACCTCCTTTTCTAAAACATTAAAATCTTTAAACTGCTCACAATAAATATCATAGTAAGCACCTTTTAATTTTAATAACTCTTCATGAGTTCCTTTTTCTTTTATTTCACCATCTTCTAAATAAACTATTAAATCTGAATTTTTAACTGCTGAAATTCTATGAGCAACTATAAAAGTTGTACTTTGTTTTTCCATTCCAGATAAATTTCTTAATAGTTCTTGCTCTGTTTCCATATCTAAAGCTGAAGTTGAATCATCTAAAATTAAAATTGAGGAATTTCTTATTAAAGCTCTAGAAATAGATATTCTTTGCTTTTGTCCTCCTGAAAGTCCTATTCCTCTTTCTCCTATTTCAGTATTAAAACCTTCATCTAAAGCTTCTATAAAATCTAAAGAACATGCTAATTTAGAGTATTTTTTTACTTCATCTACATTTGCATTTTCATTACTAAACTTTATATTATTTAAGATAGAATCTGAAAATAAGAAAGTATCTTGTGGTACAATGGCCATACTACTTCTTAAAACTTCTAAATCATAATTTTTAATATCTACATCATCAACTTTTATACTACCTTCTTTTACATCATAATATCTTCCTATAAGATTTAATAAAGTTGATTTTCCCGAACCAGTAGTTCCCATTATAGCTACAGTACTTCCTGCCTTAATATCTAAATTAATATTTTTTAATACTAATTCTTCATTATAGCTAAAGCTAACATTTTCAAATTTAATATCACCCTTAATATTTGTATCCTTTGACGAACCGTTTTTTATTTCAGGCTCTCTTTCTATAATTTCAAATATCTTTTTAGCAGAAGCTAAGTTTCTTGAGATTAAATCTATAAGTTCTCCTAGCATTCTCATGGGCCATATAAGGTTCCATATATATCCACCAAAAGCTGCTAAAACTCCAACTGACATCTCTTCATTCATAACTAAATATCCACCTAAAACTATCATTATTACTAATGAAATATTAGTTAGAAACTCCATCTTAGGAAAATATTTTCCTATTACTTTTGCTTGATTCATATTTAAATCATAGTAAGATTTATTTAATTTTAAAAATCTACTTATCTCATATTTTTCTCTTGAAAAGGCTTTAACTAGCTTTATACCTGCTATATCCTCTTGTGCAGTAGTATTTATTTCAGCAGTCTTATCACTTATTTCTTCATAACATTTACCAAATTTCTTTTCAAGTTGTACTGCAATTAATCCAATTGGAATCATAACTATAAAACATGCCAAAGCTAATTTCCAATTTAGATAAAATAAGATTATTGTTGATATAACAAAATAAATTATATTTTCAACGAAAAGCCTTAGTCCATAACCTATAGTTTGCCATATGTTTTCTGCATCTTCTCCAATTCTTGACATCAGCTCTCCTGTATTCATTTCATCAAAATATTTAAATTCTAATTTTTGAATATGAGTAAAAAGATCATTTTTAATATCTTGATGAACCCAAGTACTCAATAGGTCATATTTAAACTCTTTATTATACCCAAATATTGCTTTAATTACTGAAATACATAATATCTCTCCTAGAACAAAAAATATGCTTTTTTCATTTCCAGCAATAATTCCATCATCTATAAATATTTGTTGCATATATGGAATTAATAAATCAACACCAATAACAATAAGCATTGATATAGTTCCAAAAATCAATGTGCCCTTATACTTTAATACGTACTTAAATACCTTAGTCATTACTGACTCCCCCTTTAGTTTTAAATTTAACGGTCATCCACTTTTTAAATCTCCATTTTCCATAGTTTTACCTCCTTTTATAATAAAAAAAGCCATGGATATACCATGGCTTTTTATCATCATAATATGATTAAATATACTTTTACAAAAATATACAAAAAGGCCATAGCTAATAACCACGACCTCTATTTACTAAGTAAAAAAATTTTATTTAATTTTATACAAACTATTTTTAGTTATATAAAACTATAGAGATAGGGTTATTCTTATTTATTTTATTTTCTTTATAATTTCTAAATTTAATATTTAACATATTCCTACCTCCTAAATAATTTATTCTTTTACCAGTATATTCCTATTGTTTCCATTTGTCAATATTTTCCCTTTACTTTCCTTCAATATTTTTCATATAAATCCCCTCTTTTTTCCACGTGTAATATTTCTTCATATACAAAACATATTAATATAACTTATGAAAGGGAGGATTTAGAATGAGAAAAAATAAGTTATTTGTTTTCATGCTAGCTTTAATTTTGTCAATAAGCTGTTTCTCTTCAATCGCTTTTAGCCACTCTTTAGCTTCAACCTCAGACGATTCAGAATTAAATTGGTATTTTGTGAACAGAGGTAAAGATACCTTACCAGAATGCCCTAAAGAAGCTACAGGACTTTTATCTAAATATGATGCTTATTATTTAGGTGATACTAACGAAAAGGTTATTTATTTAACTTTTGATGAAGGCTATGAAAATGGTTATACACCAAAAATATTAGATGTTTTAAAAGAGGAAAATGTTCCAGCAGCCTTCTTTGTAGTTAAACCTTATATAACTCAAAATCCAGAGATTATAAAAAGAATGGCTGCTGAAGGTCACTTAGTGTGTAATCACTCAAATCATCATCCATCAATGGCAACTATAACTGATCCTGAAAAATTTAAACTTGAATTTACAGATGTTGAAGCAGCTTATAAAGAAATAGTTGGTAGTGATATGCCTAAGTTCTTTAGACCTCCTATGGGAAAATATTCAGTAAACTCTCTAAAGAAAACTAAAGATTTAGGCTATAAAACAATTTTTTGGAGTTTTGCATATAAAGATTGGATTATAGATAATCAACCTAGCGAGGAGGAAGCAATCAAAAAGATTACAAATGGTGTCCATCCTGGTTGTATAATGCTTATACATGCAGTTTCTAAAACTAATACCGCTGTTTTAAAAACTGTAATAGAACAAATCAAAGCTGATGGTTATGAATTCAAATCACTTGATGAACTTCCAGACTATCAATAATCTATTTACTGTATGATTATCCTAAGTATTTCAAATAAAAAAGTCATAATAAATAAGATGTAAAAAACTTATTTATTATGACTTTTATCTTTTATATTCCAAAAGATTTTACTATCTCTGTCTTTTTAACAAGTGATGATTCTATTATTTCTTTACACTCAGTAGGTATATTTTCATATCCTTCTTTGTTTCCTAAACTATTAAAATTAACAAATACATTTACTATAGCACTTTCTATAGCACCATGTAGAAGTATCGCTGCAACTATAGCATCTGAAGTTAAATTTTTATTTCCAAATTCGATTGCAAAATTTATATTATCATAAAATTCTAAAGAATCCTTAGCTAAATTTAATGGTGACTCCATTGCCGCTATTGTTCTTTCTTTAATCATTTGTGATCTATATCTTTTTTCTTCATCAGTATCTTTTGGTAATTTAAATGTATCCATTAACGCTGTAAAGGTATCTCTATCAGCTTCCATATAAGAAACACTTTTGCTTATAAACTGATCACATTTTTCTTTTAATTTTATCATTTTTTCTTTGTTATTGTCATCTAGCTTTTCAAAAGCTTTTTTATCTACAGTAAATGAGTATACCATAGAATTTAATGCTCCTGCTAAAGCAGAAACTAACGCTGCAGTACTTCCACCTCCTGGCGATGATAAATCTGTCTTTAATTCATATAAAAACTTGTCTATTGAATAATCTTTAAAATCCATTCTAACACCCCTTTATTTTATTACTTCTTTATAGACATTTATTATTTTTTTTATTATAACATTTGCACTAAACTTTTCAGTACAATATTTTCTTAATTTCTCTGGTTTATACCCTTTATTATTTTTTCTCATATATTCCATAGCATCACTTAGGTCTTTTATATTATCTATCTCAACTAATATCCCGACATCTTGATTTACTATATCCTCTGCTCCACCATTAAATGTTCCTATTACAGGCTTTCCACTAGCCAATGCTTCAATATATACTACTCCAAAAGTTTCATACCTTGAAGGTAAAACAAAAGCATCGCACTTATTCATCCAATTTGCTACCTCTTCTCTAGATAATGCACCTGTAAATGTCACTTGTTCTTCTATATTTTCACTTTTTACTATACCTTCTAGCCACTCTCTTTGACTTCCATCTCCGCCAATAACTAACCTTACATTTTCACCTTTAAACTTTTTTGAAAAGGCCTTAATCAAAGTATCAAATCCTTTTTCTCCCTCTAAAAATGCAACGCTAAAGAATATAAATTCATCACTATCTTTTTTAATATCTCTTATATTAAAAAGGGATAAATCAACCAAATTACCTATGACCTTTATATCTTTTCTATATGTTAATTCTTCTATTTCTTTTTTAAGTCCATTTCCAACTGCTATTATAGTATCTGCACTTTTATAAGAATTAACTATTCTTTTATAATAACTTTCTCTAACATACTGGCCTCTTTTTACAGAAGAATGTTCAGTAATAACTAAAGGAATATTATATTTTTTTGCTACATAAGCTGCACTTATTCCACCCCATAGTGATGATTGTGCATGTATAACATCAACTTTTCCTTCATTTTTAACAACTTCTTTATATAATTTCTCCATTCTTTTATCAAAAATATTAAACATTAAAGGATGTTTAGGTATAAAGTTATAATTTTTATATCTATAAGTTCTTAATCCTTTTTCAACATTAAAAGATAAACCACTTTTCTCTTTTACTTTTCCCATTAATGTCAATGGCCAAATTTCATTATATGCAACTGTAACCTTTACTCCACTTTCTTGAAGCTTTGTTGCTTGCTCCCTAAAAAAACTACCATGAACTTTATTTCTATTATTATCATACCAAGAAGGTATAAACATTACGTGCATAATAATTACCCCTTTAAAATATCGTTAAGTCTTTTAGAAATATATTGCCATTTATATTCTTTAATAGGTCCATACTTTTCATCATTTTCAATCATAGAAACTATTTTATTAATTCCATTTACAATCTCATCAACATTATTATTTACAACAATACATTTTTCCTTATTTTCTACTACATCTTTTATAGGATCATTTTCATCTCCAAGAATAACAAAAATAAGACCATCTGCTCCAAAATAATCATAGATTTTAGCTGGAATTTGTTTTGAATTTTTATTTCCAAATAATAATAATACTTCACTATTAAGCATGTATCCTAATGCTTCATCATAAGGAATTCTAGGCGAAACATTAACATTTTCAACATTCATTAACTTATTTTTTATTTCTTCATCATCAATATTCCCAAAGAACATAACATTTAATTTATTATATAGCTCAATATTATTTTCTTTAATATTATTTAATGCTCCTATAAAAGGATTAACATCTCTAAGCTTCGAGAAAATTTCTCCTGCATAAACAAAATTAATTTTATCTTTATTTATAAGCTTAGGTTTAGCATATTTTTTAATTTCACTATATTGCTTTTCATCATAACCTCTTGTTACTATGAAAGTTTTCTCCATAGGAATATTATATGAACTTACATAATCATCTCTATTTGCTTTAGTCACAAAAATAAATCTATCACTAAGTTCAACAATTTTCTTTTCAAATGAACCTTCAAATTTTCTTCTTGCCTTACTTATATTAGCTCTAGTTGAATCTTTAAGCCATGGATCGCTCCAATAAGTAACCCATGGTAAATCTTTAAATTCTTCTTTAATCTTAAGAGCACAAATATGACTTGATGGTGGTTCATGCATTGAAAACATAACATCAAAATTTTCTCTTTTTATCAATTCAATACCATATTTACTTGCAGACTTAGCCCAATTAAAATACATATCTGGTACAGCTACAATTGACTTACCCTTTTTAAGTAAGGTTTTTACAAAACTTTTATTGCTTTTAGCTACATTGACTACTTCTGTGTTAAGAGATTTCTTAGGCATTATTTTTTCAAATATTTTCCCACCAGAAATTATATGCATCTTAATTTTTTTATCTAACATACTTAATATATACTCATCATAATAAATTGAATTTTTAGGGAAATTTACAGTTAAAAGATGAACCTCATTTCCATCAATCTTAGCTAAATTATTTAAGTATTGTAAAGTTTCAATAGATGCTGAGTTATTAATTAATGGTGAATAGCACGCTATAAATAATATTTTCATATTTCCCTCCTAAATCCCTTTTTTAGATACTTTGTTTTTTATCATATCTATTACTTCATTAAATTCTTCAATTTTTAATATTTTACAAGCTATAAAATAAATAATAGCTCCTACTACACCATTAATTAAAATAGTTAATATTGCATTGTTTAAATTAATCATATTATTTAATAATGTAAGCACGAGAAGCATTATTATTGCTGATAATAATATTTTTAATAATTTTATTATCAGCGGAAAAACATCAAAATGTCCAACAAACTTTCTAGTAGAAATAAATAATAATATTGCTGTTACCATTGACTATATTGTGGAAGCTATTGCTACACCAAATATACCAAATACTTTTGATAAAGTAATACTTAAAATAATATTTACAACTACTCCAATTACTCCATTAATTGTTGTTATCTTAGTTTTTTGCATTGAAAATAATGATGAATTTAAAATATCTCTTACGCCTGTAAATGGCAGTACCAAAGAATAACCTAAAAACGCACTTGCTGTAATTCCTACAGCTACATCATTAAATTTACCTCTCTCATAAAAAGCACTTATAATTTCTTTGTTTAATAATATAAATCCAATAGAAATAGGTACTAACAACAAAGCAATTATAGAAATAGACTTTGTTAAATACAGAGAAAATCCTTTGTTATCCCCTTCATTTAATTTATTGGCCATAAGAGGATACATAACAGATACGATAGATGTTGTTATTGCAGTATTTGCAAAAACTATTATCTTTTGTGCAAAATCTAAACCACTAACAGCTCCATCTCCTAAAGATGATGCAACTTTCATATCAACTACCATATTTAATGAATTTGCACCTGAACCAATTATTACAGGTATAATTAATATTAATATTTTCTTTATTCTATCATCCTTAAGATTAATAAATAATTTAAATCTATATCCATGCTTATATAAAACTGGAAGCTGAACTGCAACTCTTAAAAAGTTTCCAATAACATTTGCAATAGTTAAGCCAACAATACTAATATCATTAAAGCATAATAAGTAAATTATCATTGGTGCATTAAAGAACATACCTAAAATTGAAGGAATAACAAAATCCTCACATACCTGTAGCATTGCAGTATAACATGCATTTATTGATAGAAATAAAAGGTTAAATAAAGTTATTCTTGTTAAAAAAACTGTAAGAGTAAATTTTTCTTCACTAAATCCATTAAACATAAAAGCAACTATTTGTTCTGTAAATACAAACCCTAAAGCAAAAGCAATTATTGAAATAACTAATAATATAGAAATAATATTATTAGAAAACTTAAACATTTCATCTTTATTCTTCTCATACTTAACTTTACTAAGCATTGGAATAAATACTGTTGATATTGCAAGCCCTATAATAGTAAAAACAGTTTCTGGCACAGATACCGCCGCTTTATAAGCATCAGTGTAAATACTAACACCAAACTGATATCCAACTAACATATCTCTAAATAGCCCTAAAAATCTACTTAGAATGCTAATTATCATAACTAAAAAGGCTGCTTTAAATATTTTGTTACCTTTCATTATTTATTACCTCTACTCTTTGCAACAGTCCATATAAACTTAGGAATACTTCCAAGTCTTTTAATTCTCCAAGGTTCTTTGGCAACTCTATAAGCCCATTCCATTCCTATATTAATCATCCACTTTGGAGCTCTATTTACCTTCTCAGCAATTACATCAAAGCTTCCTCCAACTCCCATATATATTTTACATGGAAGCTGATCCATATACTTTATAATAAATCTTTCTTGTCTTGGACATCCCATTGCAACAAATAATGCTAGTGGTTTTTTACTTTTTATATCTTCTAATATTTCTTTTGGATTATCTAAGTCAAAAAATCCATTATGATATCCAACAATATTAATTTTAGGATAGTCCCTCATTATATTAGCAGCACAATCCTTTAAATTCTCTTCACTTGCTCCTAATAAATAAATACCTTCTCCATTCTTTTCACACTCAGCAATTATTTTTTTCATAAGTTCAATTCCAGCAATTTTCTCTTGTACAGGAGTTTTTAAAATTTTTCCACTAATTTGTGTTCCAACACCATCAGGTATTATTAAAGAAGATTTAGATGTAAAATTATCAAATAACTCCTTATTATTTAACCCTGTATATAAAACCTCTGGATTTCCAGATACTATATGAACCTTATCATAAGAAAATACTGTCTTTACACACTTTTCTATATCTTCAGAAAAAATATTATATCCTAATATATCTATACTTTTGAAGTTATCTTTTTTCCCCATATAAACTCATCCTTCATTATCCTTTATTTATCATAGTATCTAATTGTTTAACTATTTCATCTTCCGGATTTAAATTTTTTGCTATATCTAAATGTAATTTAGCATTTTCTAAATCATTAAGATTTAAATAACACATTATAATATTAGTGCATATCTCAACATCTCTTGATGCTTCAAATGCTTTTTTAAAGTATTTAATTGCCTCTTCAAATTCACCAATACATGCATAGTTTAATCCAAGTTCAACTATAACTTCAAGTATTCCACTTTCTCTCTTTACACTTTCTTTTAAATAGTAAATAGCCTTATGATAATTCTCTAATTTTCTAAAAGCAATTCCTAAATAATAATAAATAAGTGGATTTTCTTCAAATTCTTCACCTAGTCTAAGTAATATTTCTATACTTTTAGCTGGATCTTCAGCTAATAATTCTATAGCATTTTCATAATCTGATATATTATTTATATCATTATTTATTATTTCAACTTCTGGAGTTACTTTTCCACCATTGTTAAAATACTCATTTATAGCAACCTTAGCGCCTTTAAAATCACCTTCATCTTTTAAAACTATAGCTTTATATAAATATGGTTCAGCTATTTTTAGCTTATTTGATATACAATAATCTATATCTTCAAGTAATATATCTTTAAAGCTACTTTCTTCTTCCTTAATAGTTTCCCCTACAAGTAATATTTTTTTCATAACCTCTAGGTCTTTAGAATATGTATAATATCCTTTTAATAAAAGATATGCATCTAAGTATCTTTTTTCTTCTATTCTCTTGCTTATAAGTGACTTAATGCAACTTTCAGTATCCTTTATATAATCTAATATAAGTTCATAATCATCATTAAATCTTAAATTTTCATCACTTCCTATAGCAATAAACATACCTTCTATAAAATAATATATTGGAAGATTCTTAATTTTTATTTCATCATTTATATTAGAACTAATATATTCAGAACTTATTGGCAAATATAAATCTTTATTTTTAAAAGTTACATATGATGGTATTCCTATATTTTCTTTAAATCCATCTTTATTCATTTCTAAAAATAATAACTTACCTAATCTTTCTTTAATTTTTACCTTATAATCCATAAGTTACACTCCTTTAGTAAATTATTTCATTATTCATAATACAGTATTAACATGAAACTTTCAAATTAAATACTAAAATAATAAAATGCTCCCTTCATAGTAACAGTTTTTATTATTTTAACTGTCTACTATAAAGGGAGCATATCAGTTTCCCGATAGCTTTTTCTTATATTATGCTAACTTTTCGTTAATTATTTCCATAACTTTTTCATTGAATCTTGCTAGCTTTTCTTCAGCATTTACTAAGCTTTCACCTTTAACAGCTGAGTAAATTTTCATTTTTGGCTCAGTACCTGAAGGTCTAACAACAAATGAAGAACCATCTTCTAATATATATTTTAATACATTAGACTTAGGTAAGTTAATAACACTTTCTGTATTATTAGTTAAGTTTTCTTCTTTACTTAACTTATAGTCAAGTTTTGTTACAACCTTAACTCCATCAACTTCTGTTAATGCAGTACTTCTTAAAGAATCTAAACACTTACCTATCTTTTCTTGACCTTCTTTTCCTTGTAATTCAATTGAAATTAAATCTTCCTTGAAGAATCCAATTCTATTGTAAAGTTCGATTAATGCTTCATAAAGGCTCTTACCTTGTTCTTTGTAGTAAAGAGTCATTTCAGCTATTAACATTGAAGCTATTACAGCATCCTTATCCCTAACGAATTCACCAGCTAAATAACCATAACTTTCTTCAAATCCGAATAAGTATTTCTTATCTCCAGCTTCTTGGAATTGTCTAATTTTTTCACCAATGTATTTAAATCCTGTTAATACATCCATGATTTCAACACCATAGTAATCAGCTATTGCTCTAGCACCTTCTGTTGTTACTATAGTCTTAATTATAACTCCATTTGAAGGTAATTTTCCTTCTTCCTTAAGAGCTGATAATATATAATCTGTTAATAAAAGACCTGTTTGGTTACCAGTTAAAACTTTATACTCTCCACTATTTTCTTTTACTACAACACCAATTCTATCACAGTCTGGGTCTGTCCCAAAAATAATATCTGGATTGCTTGTTTTAGCCATATCAAGAGCTAACTCAAAAACTTGTGGGTTCTCTGGATTTGGATAAGAAGCTGTTGGGAAGTTACCATCTGGCATTTCTTGCTCTTTAACTACTTCTACGTTTTCATATCCTAATTCAGCTAATACTCTTCTTACTGGCATATTACCACTTCCATGTATTGGAGTATATATAACTTTTAAATCTTTAGCATTTTCTTTTACTAATTCAGTTCTTATTGTAAGCCCTTTAACTTCTTCAATATAAGCTTTATCTACTTCTTCTCCAATATACTCTAAAAGGTTATCTTTTAAAGCATCTTCTACAGAAATAGTTTTTATATCTTCATAGTTTACTATACTATTAACTTCACCTATAATAATTCCAGCCTTTTCGTCTGTAACTTGACCACCAAATTCATCATAAACTTTATATCCATTATATATCTTTGGATTATGTGATGCAGTTATTACTATTCCACCTTGACAATTTAAATGTCTAGCTGTAAATGAAAGCATTGGAGTTGGTCTTAAGCTTTCAAATAAAAATACTTTTATATTATTTGCACAAAGAGTTAATGCAGCAGCTTCTGCAAATTCCTTTGACATATTTCTTGAATCATAGGCAATAGCTACCTTTGGTGATTCAAAAGATTTATTTAAATAGTTCGCAAACCCTTGTGTTGCTTTTGAAACTGTATATACATTCATTCTGTTAGTTCCGGCACCTATTACTCCTCTTAGTCCACCAGTACCAAAATCTAATTCCTTATAAAATCTATCTTCTATTTCCTTTTCATCACTAATATTTCTTAATTCATCTTTTATTGTTTCTGATATTACCTTCGAGTTTAACCACTCATTGTATCTCTCTTTATAATCCATATTATCCCTCCTAAACATTTTCAATAGTCTACACTTTAGTTATTATATACCAAACTAAAAAAAATTTAAATAAAAAAATAATAGATATAAGAAAATTTATCTATATCTATTATTTTTAGTTTATTTTTATTATTGTGCTACTTCTTTTGCATCGTCTTCTTGAGCTAATTCATTATTTTCTTCAACTGTTTTACGTTCATAACTTACTGAAGCAATAACAGAATTTAAATCATCTAAAACAGATATTTCAGATGCAACTTCTAAATCACCAAATTTATAAACTGATCCAACATTTCCTGTTCCAATATTAAAGTCAATGTATTTAGGTAATGCTTCTACTGAACATTCTACCTTTACACTATCCTTCTCCTTTTGCAATACAATTCCCTTTTTATTTAGATACTCTTCTCCTATATAGTGAATAGGAACTGATGAAACTATCTTATTCTTTCCTTTTAATTCTTCTAAATCTAAGTGAATTATTTTATTAGTAACAGGGTCTCTTTGTACTTCCTTTATTAACCCCTTATGAGTTTCTCCATCTAAATTAAATTCTAATACACCATGTTCTCCATTAACAGCTATTTCATGGCATAATTCTAATTCTCCAACTTCAAATAATAAGTTATTAATTTTCTTACCGTATAATACACCTGGAACCTTACCATTTCTTCTTGCTTTTTTTGCACTATTTGGAACATCTATAAGTCTTTTATTCATTTCTAAATTTGACACTTCACATTACCTCCTATAATTTTAAAATTCTCTTATGTATTTTTGACAGATATTATTGAATTTATACATTTGATTTACACCTTATCCATAAAAATATTGTTTTTTCAAAAAATTCTTATATGGTATAACCTATACAAATTTCATACTTTTATTATTTTTATCTACTTTAATTTTATATTTGCATATAATAATATTATCTTATATTACAATATAAGTATTAAATTACATTTTTTGCATTAAGATATAGACAAATTTTATTTTTATGATAAAATAATGTAGTGGTATACTAAATAATTAGTAAAGGAAGTGATTCTTATAGTAAAATGCCAGATAATAATTTCATAAAAGCGCCAGAACTTAAGTAAAAGGAAAACTCCTACCAGACGTAGGAGTAAGTTCGACCAACCAAATCGAAGATTATTGGTAAAAAGGAAACTCCTACTAGACGTAGGAGTAAGTTCGACCAACCAAATCGAAGATTATTGGTAAAAAGGAAACTCCTACTAGACGTAGGAGTAAGTTCGACCAACCAAATCGAAGATTATTGGTAAAAAGGAAACTCCTACTAGACGTAGGAGTAAGTTCGACCAACCAAATCGAAGATTTGGGGTCTCACTTAAGTTGACGAGGATGGGGAGAATCGAATTCTTCGGCGGGTGCCCCACGGTATCGCACTACCGTTAACGACTAGTAAAACTATAAAGTGATTTATAGGACAATCCTAGTTTGGTGTTAAAACCTTCATTGTGTTTTTTGATGTCCTAGTATTAGTATACCTTTTTTAATGCTAGAATATCTTGTCACAATAGAGATTAAATAAAAAAATAATTTTAAAATTGGAAGGAAGATTTATTATGTGCGGAATAGTTGGTTATGTTGGAAAAAGACAAGCGTCTACTTTATTAGTAGAAGGTTTATCAAAATTAGAATATAGAGGTTACGACTCTGCTGGAGTTGCAATTCTTAATAATGGAATTAATGTTAGAAAATTTAAAGGTCGTTTAAATAATTTAGCTAATAGCTTAAATGAAGCTCCTATTGAAGGTCATATAGGAATTGGTCATACTAGATGGGCTACTCACGGTGAACCATCAGATGTTAATTCACATCCTCATACTACAGAAAATGCTACTATTAGTGTTGTTCACAATGGTATTATAGAAAACTATATGAAATTAAGAGAATGGTTAACTTCAAAAGGTTATACATTCTTCTCTGAAACTGATACTGAAGTTATACCAAACTTAGTTGATTATTATTATGAAGGAGATTTATTTGAAGCTGTAGTTAAAGCAACTTCTAAACTTGAAGGAAGTTTTGCTATTGGAGTTGTTGCTAAAAATGAACCTGACAAAATAGTTGCAGTTAGAAAGGATAGCCCTCTTATTGTTGGTCTTGGAGAAGATGAAAGTTTTATAGCTTCAGACATTCCTGCAGTTTTAAACCATACTAGAGAAGTGTATCTTTTAGAAGATAAAGAATTTGCAATTCTTACTGAAAATGGTGTTGAACTTAGAAATGAAGAAGGTGAAAAAATAGAAAAACAAATTTATCATGTTACTTGGAATATAGATGCAGCTGAAAAAGGTGGATTTGAAGATTTCATGTTAAAAGAAATTCATGAACAACCAAAAGCCGTTAAAGATACTCTATCTGGTAAAATAGCATTAGGAAAAGAAATAACAATAGATAATATTTCATTTACTAAAGAACAGTTAGAAAACTTTGATAAAATCTATGTAGTAGCTTGTGGTACTGCTTATCATGCTGGAGTTGTTGGTAAAACAGTAATCGAAAAGTTTGCTAAAATCCCAGTTGAAATTGATATAGCATCTGAATTCAGATATAGAAATCCTATGATAACAAATAAAACTTTATTAATAGTTGTATCTCAATCTGGAGAAACTGCTGATACTTTAGCTGTTCTTAGAGATGCTAAGAATCAAGGTGCTAGAGTTTTAGCTATTACTAACGTTGTTGGTTCTTCTGTTTCAAGAGAAGCTGATGATGTATTTTATACTTTAGCAGGTCCTGAAATTGCAGTTGCTTCAACAAAAGCATATGTTACTCAATTAGCTGCATTTTATATTTTAGGATTATATTTTGCTTCATTAAAGGGTACTATGTCAAAGGATGAAATTGAAGAAATTAAAGGTGAATTATTAGAAATACCAAATAAAATTGAGAAAGCTTTAGGAATGAAGGATGAGCTTCAAAAATTTGCTTCTTCTCACTATAATCATAAAGATATGTACTTCTTAGGAAGAGGTCTTGATTATGCAGTAGCTATGGAAGGTTCTTTAAAACTTAAAGAGATATCTTATATCCATTGTGATGCTTATGCTGGTGGAGAATTAAAGCATGGACCTATTGCTTTAATAGAAAAGAATACAGCTGTAATTACTCTTTTAACTCAAGAAGCTTTAAAAGACAAAATGATTAGTAACGTAAGAGAAGTTTCTACAAGAGGTGGAAATATATTTGCAGTTGTAAATGAAGGTGATACTACTTCAAAAGAAGTTGTTGATTCAATAGTTTATATTCCAAAAACTATTGATATATTAACTCCACTTGTAAGTGTTGTTCCTCTTCAATTAATTTCTTACTATATTGCAAAACAAAAAGGTTGCGATGTTGATAAACCAAGAAATCTTGCAAAATCAGTAACAGTTGAATAATAAACAAATAGGATACACATTTGATGTGTATCCTATTTTTAATTAAAGAGTTCTTTGATTTCATCAGCACTTAGTGAACTTAAGAATCCACCATTAGTATAATTTCCACTCATTATTTTATTTATTATTTCCTTCTTACTTTCCTGAAGTTTTATTATCTTTTCCTCTATACTTCCTTTTGCAATAAGCTTAATTACTTCCACAACATTTTTTTGACCAAATCTATGTGCTCTATCCGTTGCTTGGTCTTCAATTGCAGGATTCCACCATGGATCAAAATGAATTACTACATCAGCTGATGTTAAGTTAAGACCTGTTCCCCCAGCCTTTAATGAAATTAAGAATATTTTTATCTTATCTGATTCATTAAATTCATTAACTAACTGTACTCTTTCAGATGCCTTAGTTGAACCATCTAAATAGAAATACTCTATTCCCTCTGCTTCTAATACTTTTTTTATACTATCCAGTACAGATGTAAATTGTGAAAATAAAAGCATTTTATGCTTTTCTTTAATAAAGTTTTGTATAAGATCTACAGCAACATCTATTTTACCACTACCTCCGGTATATCCTTCTATTAGTATAGATGGATCTAATGTAAGCTGCCTTAATTTAGTTAAATAAGAAAAAATAGTTATTTTATCAGTTGTAAAGTCTTTTTCTTTCATTTTTACCTTAACATCATCTACATATGCCTTATATACTTTCTTCTGTTCTTTTGTCATTTCAATTAAGAATCTCTTTTCAATCTTCTCTGGCAACTCACTCATTACATAATTTTTTAATCTTCTTAATATAAATGGTCTAATAAGTTTTTTTAGTTCTTCAGAACCTTTATTAACCTTTATAAACTTATCTTGGAACTTTCTCTTAGAATATAAGTATCCTGGTAAAATGTAATCAAATAACGACCATAACTCAATTAAATTATTTTCGATTGGCGTACCTGTTAATGCAAATTTTACTTTTGCTTTTAACTCTTTAACTACCTCACTACTTTGAGATAATGGATTTTTAATATTTTGTCCTTCATCTATTATACAAAAATCAAAAGTTATATCATCATATAGATTGTAATCATTTCTCAATGTTCCATAAGTAGTTATTAATACATCTATATCTTTTATTTCCTCTTTAGTAAATTCTCTCTCTTCTTTATTTCCATGAACAACCTTTATTTTCATAGTAGGTGCAAATTTTTCAAATTCACTTCTCCAATTGTATATTAATGATGTTGGAGTAACTATAATACTTTTTTTATTTTTTTCTGATAATAAAAATGCAATAGTTTGTATTGTTTTTCCTAATCCCATCTCATCAGCTAATATACCACCAAACTCATAAT
The DNA here is from genome assembly GCF_015555905.1 of Clostridium sp. D43t1_170807_H7. Classification (GTDB taxonomy): domain Bacteria; phylum Bacillota; class Clostridia; order Clostridiales; family Clostridiaceae; genus Clostridium. The sequence goes on along the minus strand of NZ_JADNLK010000007.1, from coordinate 9,914 downwards.
GGCTTAATGTTTTAAACCACTTAAATCCAGTTAATTGATAATCTCTTAAGGTTGCTTTTAATTCTTTAGGAACTTGATAATCTATTTCTTCTAAATTCTCTATCTTATTTGCAATATGTTTTACAATATCTTTTCCTTCAATAAATAATAAACTATTATCTTTTAAACACTCATTTAAAAATATAGATTTGCTCTTATGAACTTTTATTTCATTAGATTTTACATTAGTATCATCACTTAAACTATCAACAAGATTAAATAAATTCCTAACCTCTTCATCTCTAAAATCAATAAAACTCTCATCTTTTAATTTAAAGAATTTTCTATTCTCTTTAAAGGCTTCAATTATCTTCTTATATTCATCTTCATTTACATTTTCAATATTAAAAGTAAAATCTAAATAATTTCCACTACCTTCTGAAATTGCTGCATTAATAGATGTAGCTCCATAAATTCTTCTTTCCTTAAATCTATCTGAATAAAATATAGTAGCTTTTTCTTTTAAGTCCGTTAAATCTTCAGAAAGCAACTCAAAAAGTTTTTCATCATTACCATTAAAAATAAACTTATCATTATTTCTATAAAATGATAGATTATTTAGCACATTTTCAATTTTCTCTTCTTCATTTATATTTCTAATTACATATTCATCATCTTTAGGACCTTTTAACATATTAAAGCTTATATCTCCATAACTCGCCTTAACCTCTGCCCAAGTTTTATTTCTTTCCCTATCAAAATAAACTTCTAATTTTAAATCTTCTCTAATTATATTTCTATTTAAATCTTCATCAATATATATATCATCACTTATAAGTTCTAATAATGGTATTACCTTGTTTATTACCTTTTGTTTATTCTTATTTTTAAATGAAATACTACTTTCCTTACTTAAAATATCATTTATTGACTTATAATATTTTATTTGTTTAAAAGTAGGAAGATATAATTTACTATTATATAAATAAACATCACCTTTATAAGTCATAGGTTTTGGTAACTCCTTAGTAGATGATAGCTTTATTTCATTATCTTCTTCTTTTATATTAAATTTTATAGGTAAATCTTCTCTTAATATATCAACACCTTCAATTACATCATCATCATCAGTTAATGAAATACTTTCATTTTTAATATTATTTAAAAATCTTCTTAATGCACTCTGCGGAATAAATAATGTTTTATTACTTCCAAAAACATTATTAGTAATTCTTTGTATCGAATACTCCTTTTCAAATGGTTCATTTAGAGATACATACTCTTCGATAAAATTTAGAACTCTCTCATCATCATCTGAAAAATAATGTATTGTAGGATCATATTTAAATTCTTTTCCATAAGACAATATTTTATTATTTTTTCTAGCATTTATTAAATCTACTATATTCTTTACAACATAGTATCTCTTTGTTCCTATCCTTAAATCTAATTCATAATAAAAATTACTTTTACTCAGACTTTTTTTACTAATATTTATTTTTAAATTAACTTTCTCCTTTTTATGTCTAATAATTTTATCTATTTCTTTTAAAATAACTTCAGAATAATCTATCTCTTCATTCTCAGCTATGTTTTTACAACAATCATTTTTTAATTTCTTCTTTTCTTCTACAGCTTCTGCAAATTTATAAAATGTAGCACCAATATGCTTACATATGTATGTAGAGTTAAAATCACAGTTATTTTCAAAGTCACTACAATTACATTCTGTATAAATTAAATCACCTTTTTTTATGTCAAAAGATAGGTTTGTATTATAAACACTAATATCACTTTCTGACATTACTTTGCCATAAATATCTAAAGAGCCATATTCTCTATCCGCCATAGACTTAACATCTAATACTAATGCTTCCTTATAACACCTCATCCCTCTGTGTAGACGGTTATTTATATCCTTTTTTATTATTAAAGTATTTAACTGTGTTACGTCCAATTTTTCCACCTCATTAAATGAAACTATTTATTTTATAAATATATCTTCTTAGCTTTTTATAAGCAAATTTAAGCTATTAGCAAAAAAGCCACTAATAAGTATTTTACCACAATAATCTATTCTTCTTAAAACAAATCTTAAAACAAAAAAATAATCTATTGAATTAATATTACCCAATAGATTATTTTTATCTCTATTTTTTCAAATTTATAATATTTCCTTATATTGTTCTTCCTTGAATCCTACTAATACTTTGTCTTCACATATTAAAAGTGGTCTTTTAACAAGCTTTCCATCTGTAGCAAGTAGTTTTATCATTTCTTCTCTAGACATATCTTTAATTTTATCTTTTAGCTTCATTTCTTTATATAAAACACCTGAAGTATTAAAGAATTTTTTAATTTCTAATCCACTTAAATCTATCCACTTTTCTAATTCTTCTACTGTAGGATTATCTATAGTTATGTCTCTATCATTAAAGGTTACATTATTTTCTTGTAAAAACTTCTTAGCTTTTCTACAAGTAGTACATTTAGGATATTGTAAAAATAATTTTTCCATAATTATCTCCTTTTAAATTATTTTTTATAATTCTATCATAATTATTATGTAATAGTAAATATTATCCCATAAATTTTTCTAAATAATGATTTATTTTTTAATATTGTATATAATAAATACAATATTACTTTTATAGTAATATATTTATATATTATAACTTAAGGGAGTGAGTATTATGAATAATTCATATTCTATTAACAATAATTCATTTACTACTATTAGTAATTTAATAAATAAAAGAGATTTTTCCTCAGCCGAAAGCTTATTAAATTCCTATATAGATAAAAATGCTGATTATCATTATCTTTATAGCCTCCTATTAGAAAAAAAGGCTTGGTTTGATGAATCTTTAAATCATCTAAAAATAGCAGTTTCTCTTTCTCCTAATAATACTTTATATAAAGAAAGCTTAATCACTTTAATGCGTAGACATAGACACTACTCTGATGACTATTATAATAATGGTTACAGAAGACGTAATCGTGGTTGTGCTTGTTGTTGCTGTGATGACTGTTGTTGTGACTGTGGTAACTTTAGCTGCTGCGATTTAATATGTTTAGATCAATGCTGTGAATGTATGGGTGGAGATTTAATTGATTGTATTTAATATTCAATTCTATTAATTCATATGAATCACTTATTTAAAGTACTCTGAATATATTATAATAATTCAATAATCTTTTCTAAGGAGATTTGTTTATGAACCCTTATAAAGTGCTTGGCATAAGACCAAATGCTTCATTGGATGAAATTAAAGATGCTTATGAATCATTGGCAAACACCTATAGTATAAATGATTTTAATGGTTCTCCTGAAGAACCACTTGCAGAGGATAAACTTTCAGAAATAAACGAAGCTTATACAATATTAAGTAACAATTTTAAGTATAAAGATATAAGAAACCTAATTGAAAACAAACAATTTTTATCAGCAGAAACACAGCTTAATCTAATATCTGATAAAACTTCACCTGAATGGAATTATCTAAAAGGTTTTGTATTATTAAAAAAAGGATGGTTTCAAGCTGGCGTAAATCATTTAAAGACAGCTGCAGAATTAAACCCTAATAATGAGGAGTATCAAGAAGCTTTAATGGTACTTGTCAAAAAGGTTAGAAAGATGAAAGCAAATTATGCTAGAACAATGCAATATAACAGTGCTAATAATAACAATAATATGTGTGGTGGTGGTGGCCAAACAAACAACATGTGTGGCGGTTCTGGCAACGGTGGTGGAATAGATCCTAACATTTTAAATATGTTTATGAACGCTAATGGTGGTAATCCTATGGGTGGTGCTAATCCTATGAGTGGTGCTAGTACTAACTCTACTAATGGAATGAACGCTGCAAATAATGCTGCTAACAATGCTAATCCTATGGGCAATATTGCTAATATGATGGGTGGTGGAAATCCTATGCAAAACTTGCTTATGCAAAGCTTAATGGGCGGCGGAAACGGAATGAATATGTGTGGTAATTCTGGTGGCGGCGGAATGTGCTAGTATCTGTTTAAATACTTTTATCTTAATAAAGGAGAAGTTTAATGTTTGGCTATGTTACACCTCTTAAAAGCGAACTGAAGTTTAAGGAATTTGAATACTTTAGAAGCTATTATTGTGGATTATGCAATGAAATTAAAAGAGAATATGGTAATATTCCAAGATTTTGTTTAAATTACGATTTAACCTTTATAGGATTTTTATTAGATGGACTTTACAGTAATCCACTAATCTTTGACTCCATTAAATGCTTAAGACACCCTAATAGGAACATTATAATAACAAAGCAGACAAATGCTTTAAATTATTGCTCTAATTTAAGTGTACTTCTTTTTGATTATAAACTAAAAGATAACATAAAGGATGACAAAAGTGTAAAAAGTAAACTTTTTAAATTTCTCCTTTCTTCATCTTCCAAAAAAAGCTTACTTGAATTAGAAAATATCTCCAATAAAATATCAAATAATATAGACATCTTATCAAATCTTGAGAAGTCAAAAAAATTTTCTTCTTTAGACGAAATCACACATCCTTTTAGTGATATAATGGGAAGTATTTTAAGTAACTTCCCTTATAAATTTGAAGAGGATTCTGATATATTACGTGAAAATCTATATAGCCTTGGATATTTTATTGGAAAATGGATTTATTTAATAGATGCCCTTGATGATTTGAAAGATGATCTTAACACTAATAATTTCAATCCTTATAATGTATTATTCAATTTAAATTCATTAAACTTTGATGAATTAATTTTATCATGCATTAATGAAATTGATTTCTATATTTCAAATTGTCTTGTAAATTGCAGTGATTTTCTTAAGGCTATTCCTTTTAAAAAACATTATAGCATTATTGATAATGTAATAAACTTAGGAATGATCAATAAATACTATGAAATTTTAAATAAAATACCTGCCATAGAAAATAACAAAATAAATACCAGTAGCTAAAAAGCTACTGGTATTTATTTTATTTACTATATGCTGTTATATCTTTCTTTGTATCTAAAATTGCATTTCCATCTTTATCAAGATCAAATAATGATGTTACTGTAACCTTTGTTATGTCACCCTTTAAATTTTCTATCTTTGCTATAAAATAATTTCTTGCCTTTTTCTCTATTTTTTGTGGCTCTTCTACTATACTTGTAAATGTTCCTTCTGTTGTCTCTACTATAATTTCAGTTTTTTCGTCTGTTGTACCAAAAACATATGAATTACTAGTATCATTATATAAATTAACTCTTATTAGTGCTCCATCAAATTGAACTGCCTCTTTAGCTAAATTTAAATTCAATTCTTTTTCTTTACTCATTGGAACATCAAATTCTATACACTCAGTAATACCATCTGGTGAAACCGACCATCCATTATCTTCTTTTATTAATGCATATACATAATCTTCTGTAGTATCCTCATCATCTACTACCGCTGAAATAGTTACTACTGCTTTTTTTAAATTTTCATTTACATCTTCTATACTTTTTACTGTTGAAGATTTTATATTTAAATCTTTTCTATTTTTTTTCATTACCTTTATTATTTGATTTGCATCATATCCAATATAATCTATATATTCATTTGAATATAACTTAACCATTTCTTCTACATTATTCTCTAAGTTATAGGTATTAAATAAATTAATTGCCTCTTCTGGTGTATTTGCTCTAACCATTTCAACCTTCTTAGTACATCCCAAAGATAAAAAAGCAAAAATCGATAAAATACTTAAAATTCCAAATATTTTCTTCATAAAATTTCCTCACAATCTATAATTTCTCTTAATAAGTATATATCATATTTTAAAAATTTCATCAATATTTGCATAACTTAGTTTTCAAATTGTTTAAAACCTCTAAATGATTATCATAATCTTTTATTACACCCCTTATATCATTCATTATGCTTTCTTCCATATTTTTATTTTCTTCCATAAATTTATTTGCATTTTTTATTCCCATATTCATAGCTTTTATTGCATGTTCGCACACTTCAGCATCAGTATCAACAGGTATAAGTTTTATTCTTTCAAAGGCTTCTGCTATATTTCCCCTTATACCTAGTGAATCACTTGCATTTCCTCCTAACTTTTCTATTCTATGAGTTATGGCTTCTTCATGTATCTTAAATGACTCTATAATTTCTCTTAATTTACCTTTAAGTTCTAAATTTTGTGCTTTATCTAAATAATCCTTAAAGGTAGCCCCTCCCATATGAATTCCTGTTAGAAACTTATTTAATTCTTTAACTATTTTTTCACTCATTTTTATCACCTCTAACCTTTTTACATTATTTTTCCCATTTTTGAAAATAATATTTATAAAAACTTAAAAGCTATGCAAAATATTTTGCATAGCTTTTAAATTAATCTAAATCTTTGATATAAAATCCCTTATTATAAACTTCTTTATCATACTTAATTTGAAGGTTATTACAAGCTCTAACATCTTTTTTATTTACAACAAACTTAATTCCTTCTATTACCTCTTCAACGTCTTCATCACTCTTAAAATCACAATATAATTCATAAGCTGGTCTACCACAACCATAGAAAACCTTTATTCTTATATACTCTTCCGAACTTTCATTTACTAAATCTTTTAGAGCTTTTTTTGCTTTTTCATCAAACTTTAATTCCATGATACTACTCCTTTTTACATAAAATAAATATATTTTATATTATATATGAAATTATTATATATTAAAACACTATAACTATTTATTAATATAATTAAAATATAAACTATGTATAAAAGTAAAGACCCCTTAATAAAATAAATTATACTTTACTAAAGAGCCTTTTCTTATTCACTATTTACCTAAACCAAATTCACTATGAAGTAATCTTACTGCTTCAGGAACTTTTTTAGTATTAATTAAACACCAAATAGTCATATTTGAATCTGTTGTTTGTAATACTTCAATATCATTACTTGTTAGAGTATTTATTATTCTTGCCATAACCCCTGGAACTCCATTCATTCCAGCACCAACAATAGCTATAGTACTACAATCTTCAATAGTTGTATACTTAATTTCAGCTTTACTCATTATCTCTGAAAGTTTATCTTTTTCAGTAGCATCAATAGTGAACATTTGATGTTCTGGGAAAATGTTTATTAAATCTAAACTTATATGATTTTTAGCTAATAATTCTAAAAGATTTCTATAAGATCCTTTACCTTTATTATCGGATAATCTTACTCTTACCTGAATTCTATTATTTAAATGAGTTATTCCAGAAATCAATCTCTTTTCTTCTTCTGAAACATTACTCTTAATCATAGTACCCTTTGAATCATTCATAGTATTCTTAATAACTAATGGTACATTTCCCTTTTTAGCTAAATCAACAGCTTTTGGATGAATAACCTTTGCGCCTTGATCCGCTAATTGGAATACCTCATTATATGTCATTTCATTTATAAGAGATGCATCCTCTACCATTCTTGGATCTGCTGTCATTATACCATCAACATCAGTATATATATCTATTTCTTTGGCCTTTAATGCAACTCCTAATATACATGCAGAAGTATCACTTCCACCTCTTCCTAAAGTTGTGAAAAAACCATCTTTAGTAACTCCTTGGAATCCTGTTACTACTGGTACTTTTCCTGACTCTAGAATTTTTATTATATTATGAGTATCTACATCAATAGCTTGTGCATCAGTGTGGACACTATTTGTTATAATTCCTGCTTGACCTCCAGTTAGCGGAACTGCAGTTATTCCATGCTTATATAAATCATTACATAATACTACTGAACTTATTATTTCTCCACAACACATTAATAAATCTTGAGCACTTTTGTTATTATTTTTAAAATTATTATCTACAAGTGATAATAGGGTATCTGTTGCATATGGCTCTCCCATTCTTCCCATAGCTGAAACTACTACTACTGGTTTTAATCCACTTTCAATTGCTTTCCCTATTTTTTTTATTACTTGTTTTCTTCTTTCCTCTGTAGATACAGATGTTCCTCCGAACTTTTGCACTATTATATTCAAGGAATCTCCCCCTTAAGTTTTTTAAGCTCTCGCTCTTTTTATCTTTCCTTCCTCAGCAGAGATTACTATGACATTAGTTCCAACTTTTGTTACACATTCCCATGGTATTTCAACATATTCTTTGCTACCAAAGAAGCTAAACTTATTTGCACTAATACCAACAACCAGGAATTTAAGATATCCTTCTTCGTCAATTATAAAATCAATATTTTGAGCGCTATCATACTTTTCTGCACTTTCTAAGTTAAAAATTTCATATCTTTCTAACTCACTTAAGTTTCTAAGTTGACTTTCTGGCTTTTTTTCGTAATATTCAAAATCCTTCATAATAATTACCTCCTTGTTATACATAATATTATGCATTCAATAAGTAATATATTACTTTACATATACTATAAAAATCCAACTAGCGCTTTCCTCTCCTTAAATAATATATCAACTATAGGCCAAACTTACAATATAAATTTTTCATCAGTAGAACTCTTATATGCAACTTTAGAGTTATTTATAATTGAATTTAATTTATCAGCTTCTATACCTTGCCCAACAAAAGCAGTGCTTATTATTCCTGGCTTAAAGCATCTCTCCAATACATAGTTTATGTCATCATTATCTATTTTGTTAATTCTCTTAATTACATCTTCTTGTGTTTTAATTTTATTTTGTAATAAGAAACATTTTGCATTAGCAAACATTCTAGATGAAGTGCTTTCTAAACCTAATATATAACTTGCTTTAATTTTTTCTTTATTAATTTCTAATAATTCTTTACTTATACCTTTATTAGCAAAATCATGTAAATGCTCATTAATAACACTTATGGCCTTATCACAATACTTATTACTTAATCCTGTGTATATATTCATTGTTCCAACACCTAGATAAGGTTGCATATAAGAATAAACACTATAACATAATCCTAATTCTTCTCTAACCTTTTGGAAAAGTATTGATGATGCACCGCCACCAAATATATTATTTAATAATACTAATGAATAAGATTTATCATCAGCATATGGTAATCCATTTAAACCTAGATTTATATGAACTTGCTCTATTTGTTTTTCTGTATACTTACTATCATGCTTTAATATAATAGATTCATATGTTGGATTATATATATCATCTTTACTCCACTTTCCAAAATACTCTTCAATAAGCTTTCTTAATTCCTTTTCATCAAACTTTCCACAAATACTAAGTACAGAGTTATAAGGCGTATAATGTGTTCTAATATAATCTTTAATCTTCTTTCTAGTAAATGATCTTATTCTATCAGGTGTACCTAAAATAGGATATGATAAAGAATTATCTCCGAAGATAGCTTCTGAATGTATTTCATCTAATACATCTTCTGGATTATCTTGACTCATATTTATTTCTTCAATAACTACACCTTTTTCTTTTTCAATTTCTTCTTCATCGAATTTTGAATTTAATATCATATCAGAAATTACGTCTAGACATAAATCAACATGAGTATTTAATGCTTTTATATAATAACAAGTAGTTTCTTTACTTGTATAAGCATTAATTTGTCCACCTATATTTTCTATTTCTTGTACTATTTCCTTTGCACTTCTTTTATCTGTCCCCTTAAAAAACATATGCTCTATAAAATGTGAAATACCATTAACATCTTTACTTTCATTTCTTGAACCATTTTGAACCATTATTCCTACACTTATAGAATTAACATGCTCAATATATTCTGTTACAACCCTTAAGCCATTATCTAATGTATATAAATTAAACATATTTACCTCCATTTTTTATCGATTTGCTTTTAGTTTATTTTAATCTTATCATATTTATTCTATATAGTAAAAAAAGTGGCTTTCGCCACGCTCCCTTCGGGAATTTAATTTATAGTATGCCAAAAAGCATAGAGCTAATAGTAG
>NZ_JADNLK010000076.1 GCF_015555905.1 Clostridium sp. D43t1_170807_H7 | reverse complement strand
CGTCTTAAGACGCAAGCTAGTAATTTGCCCTTATAGGGCTCATGAAAAACCACCAGCTTAGCTGGTGGATATTTATTTGGTTATAGTAATTTATTGTTATTCATTAGTTTTTAAAGTATTCTTATTTAAATAGAAAAATATTAGATATATTATTATTGATACTATAGTTGCTATAATATCATATATGTCAAAGGTGCTATTTAAAAGCATACCATGCATTATTTCAGAGATTATTGCAAATAGAAAAATCAATGCAGATGTAATACTTTCAATTTAAAACTAAAATAAATATTCCCCCTATTAATAATAGTTTCTCCTAGCCATATAAATAACCATGTTGCAGATATATTAGGTATAATGCCTAATATAAAACTAGTATATATATTATTTATTGATGATTCTCTTAAAAAAAGTGATAGTCCAAGTAACTATTCTTTTTAGCTTGTTACCAGGAAACTGAATCTGTTGATAAAAATTTATATTATTTTTTATTTTAAGTAAGTTTCAGATAAAAAATATATCATATTATTACATGATAAAAAATGAATCTAAAATAAAAAATATTATGATCTATATAATTTTTTTATATTTTAAAAAATAATTTATTTAAAATATAGAAAAATATATTCAATTTATAAGGCTATTTTATTAATGTGGATAATGTTAATTATGTTGATAAAACAATAGAGTATTGAACAAGAGATTGTGGATAATGTGCATATAGGGGATAACTTATAAGTAAAATACTAACACTGCTCCTAGTGTATCAATATAAGAAAAAATGAGAATATAATCAAAAATAAGAGAAAAACTATAGTTAAACTAAAAAATAGATAAATAATGTAAAATTATAAATTATATTAGATGATATTATAAATCATGTTCTGAGGAACGCGACAAAGGCCTAAGATATTAGGTGAATCCAAGTTAACAAAAACAACAAAAAATGTTGAAAAAAGATGTTGACAGGAGAGTTTCTCAGTGATAAGATAAGGAAGTCGCTTCGGTGCGACAGAGTAAATGGTCTTTGAAAATTGAACAGAATATAGTTAAAGTAAACCAGCAATTCTTTTGAGA
>NZ_JADNLK010000075.1 GCF_015555905.1 Clostridium sp. D43t1_170807_H7 | reverse complement strand
ATATCTCCATGTACAAATATATGTCTTGGATCATCTTGAATTGACTTTAAGTTTTCTAAGTTTCCTGCATAAGTTAACTTATCTAAGTTAATTATTCTTATATCTTCATATTTTTTTAACATGTATAATACAAAGTTTGAGCCTATAAATCCAGCTCCACCAGTTACTAAGTAAGTTTTCATAATTAAATTCTCCTTATTAATAAAAATATTAAGTTATTTATTACTTATTAATTTCTTAACTATTTTTTAACATTTTCCATGAAAGTTTTTAAGGCCTCTTTCCAATCTCTCATTTCATCACCAACAGTGCATCTAAGCATCATGTTATCAAGTGATGAATATGCTGGTCTATCAGCTGAATTAGGATACATACTCTTATATTCTTCTGAAGTACATGGATTTACTTTGCAATCTCTCCCTGAAAGTTTCATTATTTCTGATGCAAAATCATACCAACTACATTCACCTTTTCCTGTACAGTGGTATATTCCATATTCTTCTGTTTTAATAAGTTTTAGAATGTGATATGCTAAGTCATTAGCATGTGTAGGATTTCCAAGCTGATCATTTACAACACTTAGAGTATCTCTATCTTTTCCTAATTTCATCATTGTATAAACAAAATTATGACCTACATATCCATAAAGCCAAGCTGTTCTAACTATATAATACTTTGATGAGCATTCTCTTACAAATTCTTCACCTAAAAGTTTAGTTTTTCCGTAAGCGCTTACTGGATTAACTATATCTGATTCATTTAATGGTGTATCTCCAACACCTCTAAATACATAATCAGTTGAAACTTGAACTATTTTAGCTCCTATTTCTTCACAAACCATAGCTAAATTCCTAGGACCTAAAGCATTTATTTTAAAAGCTAAATCCTTATTTGATTCACATCCATCTACGTTAGTTGCTGCTGCACAGTTTATAACTACATCTGGCTTTACTTCTCTTAAAATGGTTTTAACTTGTTGTAAATTACTTACATCTAATTTATCTACATCTACAGCAAAAACTTCTGCAGTTTTAATTACATGGGAAACAGATCCAATTTCAGCAGTTCCTGTAGCTATTATTTTCTGAAGTTCATTCCCTAATTGGCCATTTGAACCAGTTATTAATATTTTCACGTGATAACCTCCACTACATTCAGTTTATTCAATAACAATCAAATATTTTGATTCTTTTATATGAAACTCCTTCTCCTAATGTCGAATAAGTACACGGTGTGTAACTTCAACTTACCAAATTAAAATTTGGAGTTTCAGTTAACTTCGGAATTTCAAAATCAAAGATTTTCATTCTTACTTATAAACAAAAGGTAAGTCTAGTTCTTTGAATGTTTTTTGTTTCTTATCTTTTTCTGATAATAAAACTTCTTCAATTCCATCTAATGGCCATTCTACAGCAACATCTTCATCCTTCCATAAAAGCCCACCATCATGCTCTGGTAAATAGAAATCTGTACATTTATAGTTGAATGTTGCAGTTTCAGATAAAACTACAAATCCATGTGCAAAACCT
>NZ_JADNLK010000074.1 GCF_015555905.1 Clostridium sp. D43t1_170807_H7 | reverse complement strand
AATACTTAATTAACATTATCGGTGAATTACTTTTATTTATTTCACAACACATACCACTAAAACAAATGATATTTGATGATTCAAATAGTCCTGAATATCAAAAATTTAAAGTAGATAAGCTACCTACAATACTTAAATTTGAAAAAGTAGATTATAAATTACTTTTAGCTTATTACAAACATAAATATAATAAGACCGTAAAACCCGTCCAAAGACGGAACGGTAAGTCTATTCCAAAAAAAATTAAGTGTCCTAAATGTGGTGCACCTCATGAATATATTTATGATAATAACGGTAATAAAGGTCAATATAAATGCAAGGTTTGTAATCTTCCATTTAAAGAAACTAATTATGCAACTAAGCCAATTGTTTTTATTTGCCCTTACTGTGGTGCTACGCTTGCGGAGCAAAAGCAACGTAAACATTTTAGAATACATAAATGCAATAATTCCAAATGCTCATATTATCAGAAGAATCTTAAGAAACTTCCTAAAGATATTAATCCTGCTGATAAATATAAATACAAGCTTCACTATATATACCGTGAATTCAATATTAACTTCTTTAAGATGGATTTATATCCAATATCAAAACATGCTACAGGATTTACTTTTAAAAAGTTTAATCCTCATATAATGGGATTATGTCTTACTTATCACGTTAATTGTAAAATGTCCACAAGACAAACTGCACATGTTTTAAAAGAAGTTCATGGAATAAAAATATCACATAGAACTGTTGCTAATTATGCTCTAACAGCAGCTGCTGTTATTAAGCCATTTGTTGATACATTTGAGTACAAACCATCTAAAATACTTTCTGCCGATGAAACTTATATAAAAGTTAAAGGAATTAAGCATTATGTTTGGATTGTAATGGATGCTTGTAAAAAGTCTATTCTAGGTTATCAAGTATCTGATACAAGAGCTACAGGTCCTTGTATATTAGCAATGCGTATGGCTTTTGATAAGTTTAAAGAGTTTCCAGGAAAAGCTTTGAACTTCGTTGCCGATGGTTATAGCGCTTACCCGTTAGCGAAGCAACAATTTGAATTAGAAGAAAACAAAGAATTTAATCTAACTTAAGTTATTGGACTTACTAATGAAGATCCAGTATCTGAAGAATTCCGTTGGGTTAAGCAAGTAGTAGAGCGTCTAAATCGTACCTTCAAATCTTCCTATAGAGTTACTTGTGGCTATGGAAGTGACGAAGGTGCTCTTTATGGATTCTCTCTTTGGGTTGCTTATTATAACTTTTTAAGACCTCACCCATATAACTATCATCGTCCTTTAAATGAACTGGATGCTTTAAATATCGCTGATAATATGCCAGCAAAATGGCAAATTCTTATCAGTCTCGGTCAGCAAACCATATTACATATGCAAGAATCTAAACCTTCTTGATAAACTATAAAATTAAATATTGATTTAATTTTTGCCTCCGATACCGAAGGTCTTTTTGTCATATTCAATTTTCAAATTTTAATTGATATTGCAAAGTTATTTTTCTATTATTATCAAAAATTAGCCATAGGCTATTTTTTCATACCAAACTTTACACTATC
>NZ_JADNLK010000072.1 GCF_015555905.1 Clostridium sp. D43t1_170807_H7 | reverse complement strand
GGTGTAAATATGATAACAGGAGAAAAGTTATCGTTGGCAGAAAGATTAATTACAGCTGCATGCTTCTTTATACCAATAGTAGGAGCATCATTCGTAAGAGAATCAGGACAAGGAGTAGTTAAGTTCATAGGAAAACACTGGGATAAAGCAATGCAATTTGTTTCAAAGTATACTGATGACTTTGTTGGTTTGTTATCAAAATATACTGATGATGTTTTAATGTATGTAGCTAAAAAAGGTGATGAAGGTTTAACGTTATTAAAAAAGGTATTTAATTTTGGTGATGAAATAGCATTAGCTGGAGGTGGAACAGTTAAGTTAGAACCTGAGGCTAGTACGAAGTTACAGGATTTTGTATCAAGGAGTATTACTAAGGTTGATGATGTAACGAGTAGTGGAGCTATAAAGGGGGTTAGTAACAATACTGGAAGATTAATTCCTGGAAGTCCAGGAGTAGTTACTGGTGGAGATTCTACTAAATTAGGTAAAAATATAATGGAGTCCATGGGATTAAAGAGATCAACTAAATGGACAGGACATCAAGCACAACATATAATTCCAGCAGAGATGGCTGATAATCCAATAATTCAAAAAATAGGAATGGATTTAGATAATGCAACAAATGGAATATTACTAAGAACTCCAGATGCTGAATTGAGTGCTATGTCAAGACATAGAGGATATCATTCGGTATATAATGAGGTAGTAAGAAATCAATTGAATAAGTTAGACATAAATCAAAGTGTTGATATACTTCAAAAACAAGTTTTTGACTTGCAGAGTGATTTGAGAAAACTACAAGAAAGCGGGTTACCATTATATCCAAGCCAAGGAGCAACAGTTGATTTGTGGGAAAGAAGTTTGGATAAAATTAGGAATTGATGATAAGGAGTAAATGAAATGGATACAGCTAAGAGAGAATATATATATAAACTTTTATATAAGCAAAATAAAAAAGATACTATAGATGATATTAAAGATATAACAGATTCTGAGCTATTGCATATAATAGCAGGGAATTATAACTGGGATAATGGTTTTGAGATTCCCTATAGTATAATAAATAATAAGAATTGTGACTTAGGAACTGCATTAATGATTTTTTATGACGCTGACGGATATAGGGTTTTAGAAAATAGAGAAGAATTAAAAAATCCTAATTTAAAGCAATGGGCTAAATTTATATCAGAAATAGAAGAGAAAATTCTAAGTAATCAATTTAAACTAAATAACATTAAGTTTATACCACCATTAACAAAGATTCAAAGTTTTAAATTAAAAAAGAATAATCCTAATATAAATAGAGTTTTTATAGAAGAATCTGATGGTAATGATGTAGAGATACCTAGTATTTAAGCGTGATAGTAATTGCATAAAAAATAAATAAAGGTGAATATAGTTAAATCAATAGTATTAATAAAATCTGACACTGTATAAATCTAATAATGTGGTAAACTGTAAATAAAATAAAAATTAAATATATATTATAAAAATAATAAGATCCAATGTTTCTATAAAGGAAACATTGGCTTTTTTGTATAAATGAATACTACCTGCTGTGCAGGTATGTTCAGATTAGCTTAAGCGTTGAGTATATAAAAAAACTC
>NZ_JADNLK010000071.1 GCF_015555905.1 Clostridium sp. D43t1_170807_H7 | reverse complement strand
TAAAAAAAGTGGCTTTCGCCACGCTCCCTTCGGGAATTTAATTTATAGTATGCCAAAAAGCATAGAGCTAATAGTAGTTCTATGCTATATTTTTCCTTTTATTTGTACTTCATTCCATATATGCCCGTATACTCTTTAGGTCTCATTATCCCTCCGCACTTTTCGCAAGAAAAGCATGGTGGTTCATTTATGTTACTTTGATCCATTTCATCAAAATATTCTACCACCTCTCTAGGAATATTTTCTTTCTCACTACAAACTGTACAAATATAAAGTATTTCATCGTTATTCATTTTACTTCCTCCAACTACGTTGTCTTCGGAATTATTTTACCACTAAGTATCCCTTTTGTAATTGCATATATTTCAATAGCTTCTTCTAGTTTTTCTTCTGCTTCAAGAATAAACTTCTTTTTTAAATGCTCCCGTATTGATCCGTAATTTGCATAAACAATATCATAAAACCTCATACTCTTATTACATTTAGTACATTTACAAGGATCTACTCCAAATGTCGCCAATATTCTATACTCCCACTTTCCTAAACTTTTTTTCAATCTTAATATTTTTTCATCTATCATTTTTATAAAGTTATTTTTCTCCTTGCTTCTCCTTGAATAGATACCAAAATATCTAATCATTTTAAAGTTTTTTTCAGGAATATGTATAATCAGCTTCTTTATAAATTCATAAGAATGCATAGTTTCTATTACTTCTTTATTATCCTCATGCCTAGTATATTTAAAAGTAACATTAACTCCATCATAATCTACTATTCTCGATTCAGCTATCGCTGGTCGTCCCACATACCTCCCCACATACCTTGCTGCAGTTTTAGCTGATTTTATTTCTGTTTTAGCATGTACATAAAAGCCTTTATTTTTTTCTTTATATAACTTATTCTTTAAAGCTTTCATCTTTTTGTTATCGCCACTAACAATCATTATTTCGTCTAATAATACTTTCTGCCATCTTTTTCTCAATGCCTCAAATGCAAAATGTCTTATATGTCTCCATTCTATAGTTTTTCCTTTACCACCTTCAGTAACCATCATATGAACATGAGGATTCCACTTCAAATCTCTTCCAAAAGTATGTATTACTGTAACTATACCTGGTGTAAACTGTTGACTTTTATTTTGACTCTGCATCCAACTCGTAACAGCTTTAGCTGCGCATTTCGGAAGTATTTTTAACCTTTGTCTATCCACACCAAAAAATTCTCTTAATTCCTCTGGAATTGTAAATACAATATGTCTATGCTTAACATTTATTAAATTACCAAGCATATTATCTATCCACTTATCTGTATAAACTTTACCACACGAAGTACAGAATCTACTTTTACAAGAAAACCCTACTTTTTTACTTTCCATACAACTATCACATCTAAATTCTATATACCCTTTAGAAATATCTCCACATGCTAATACTTTCTCAACTTCCCTTTTAACATTTTTTCTTACCTTCTTCCCATAAAGTTTTAAAAATCCTAACCAATTATCTTTTAAAATTAATTTTATTTTACTGTTTTTCATTTGTTAACCTCTAATTATAATTTACTAATTTACCACAAAAAATGGCTGAAAGCTAGATTTTATCTAACTTTCAGCCATTGAAATTTTTATACTTTCCTATACATTAAAAAA
>NZ_JADNLK010000070.1 GCF_015555905.1 Clostridium sp. D43t1_170807_H7 | reverse complement strand
GGTGTAAATATGATAACAGGAGAAAAGTTATCGTTGGCAGAAAGATTAATTACAGCTGCATGCTTCTTTATACCAATGGTAGGAGCATCATTCGTAAGAGAATCAGGACAAGGAATAGTTAAGTTCATAGGAAAACACTGGGATGAAGCGATGCAATTTGCTTCAAAGTATATAGATGAAGGAATTACTTTGATATCAAAACATTGTGGAGATTTCTTAATAAATATAGCTAAAAAAGGTGATAATCTCTCAACATTATTAAAAAGAGCATTTAATTTTGGTGATGAAATAGAATTTGCTGGAGTAGGAACACTTAAGGGAGATCCTGAGGTTAGTACGAAGTTACAGGATTTTGTATCTAAGATTAGTGGTAAAGTTGATAATGTAAGTAGTAAGACTTTAAATGGGGTCAGTAACCCTAAAATAGATTATAATTTAGTTAAAGACTATGTGAGAGATGTTGAATCAAGAACTGGAATAAAATTATCTGAAAATCAAGTTGAAGAATTAAAGAATGCATTAAGAAATAAGGAGTACTCAAAGTTAACAACTAAAGAAACTGCAAAACATAGAAATGAATTTAATAAAGTTAAAAATAACTTGATTGAGCAATGGGAGAATAATACAGGACAAAAATGGCCAATATACACTGAAGATGTTATTTCTCCTAAGACAGGAAAGGTTGTTAGAAAAGCAGGGGATAAGTATGATGCACATCATATAATTGAAAATTCATTTGGTGGAGAACATGAGTGGTGGAATATACATCCAGCTAAGTTTCCAAATGAACATCAATCAGGAATACATGGAGCTGGTTCTCCAGCAAGTGAGCTATTTAAGGGAGGTAATAAGTAGTGAAATATGATTTTTTAAAAGGTAATAATAAAAATAAATTTTATCCAGTGAATATAAAAGAGATAGATGAATTAGAGAAGGCGTTAAAATTAAAAGTTCCAAAAGAATTAAAAGATTTTTTATTAGAGATTGGCTATGGATTTATTAATGGGTCAGAAGGTAATGTGAATCGTATTATGGATACAGATTCAATTAGAGATTTTAGATTAAGGAAAGGTGATTTTGAATTCTATCCTGATATTGAGATATATGATGAATATGAAGAAGGAAAGTTAATATTTTTTGAGGGGAGTGAATCAGCATTAATATCAATAGAATTAACTGATAATAATATAAATAATATTTTTTATTATGATATTAAAATAGCGAATTCATTAGATGAATTTTTGATAAAGATTCAAGAAGATGATAATTATTATTTAGAAATGCTAGACTAAAAACTTAATGCATAATAAAGAATAACTTAATTTCATAAAAATTATAGATAGAAGAAATGAGTTGAATAAATAAAATGAAGAAAGTTTAATGCAGAAAATGATACTGAAATAGTACAAATATTTTTAAAAACTAAGATAACTAGGATTAAAAAACACTGTAAGTTACAAGGTAAGGAAATCCTAGATTCAATAATTCAACTTAAAAGTTAGTGAAATTGAGCAATATTAGCACTTGAGGATATTGATTTAAAGAGTTTGTAGATAATTTAAAAGAAGGATTTTTTAACTTTTTAGATGGTTGCAAAGATTTTGTAGTAGGGGCATTTAATTCTGTAGTATCTGTTTTAGCATCACTAATTAATATTGTAGCTCAAGCACTTATTGGTATAGTAGCAGGATTAGGATATTTAGGTGG
>NZ_JADNLK010000006.1 GCF_015555905.1 Clostridium sp. D43t1_170807_H7 | reverse complement strand
TTGAAGCTTTAGCAAGTTTAAAATCTTTAGTAAATTTTACGGAATCAATTATATAAATTCTTAGCGAAAATTTCACCGCTTCCCGTAAAAGTAATATTCCATTTTTTCGGTCTCAATGTGTGCGCAATATTATTGCATTAATGATTTAACTATATCTCTATAAATAGGTGCAGCTGTATTTCCTCCTCCTAGGTCGTTTCCATTCGCATCTACACCATTTATATTTGGTACTACAACAACTAATGTGTACATTTTATTATTTAACTCAAAATATCCAGCAAACCAACCATGAGTAGTAGCACCACCTTGACCTGTAGCAGTACCTGTTTTCCCACCTTGTGTTATACCTTCTATTTTTGCTGCTGAACCAGTTCCTTCCCAAATAACATCATACATACTATTTTTAACTAATTTTGATGTAGTTGAAGTAAATATTCTATTTTCTTCATTTTGAATAGTTTCTATAACATTATTGTCCTCGTCAACTATGGCTTCTACAAGGGATGGTTTAATATATATTCCATCATTTACTACAGCATTAATAGCTCCTGCAATTTGAAGTGGTGTTACTGTTATACATTGACCTATTGCAAAATTACTAATTCCATCACTAGGTTTAGCCATTACCCCTACAGCCTCTTCTCTATTTTCTCCACTTAATCCTAGAACTTTGTTATATAATCCTAAATTAGTTGTATATTTCAACATCTTTTTATAACCTATCAATTGACCTACCTTTGCAAATATATCATTGCATGAAACCTCAAAAGCTTGATTTATTGTTAAACTTCCATGAGCATAGGGTTTACCTCCATTGCTACAGATATCACCACTACAATAAAAAGTATCATCCATATTAATTAAACCTTCATTTAAAGCAATGGCTTCTGTTAAAACTTTAAATATAGATCCTGGCTCAAAGCCTAATTGCCCTATACCTAAATTAACATTTGCTTCAGATTCATCCTTCTGTACCATTGCTCTTATTTTTCCCGTACTGGATTCTAAAAGAACTACACCTACATTATCTAAATTACTATAATCATCACTATTTAAAACATCCTTTATTTTATCTGACCATTCTTTATCAATAGTTAACTTTATATTTTTATTATTTTCCCCATAATTAGTCTCATTACTTCTATATATAGATTTCTCATCTAGATAAAAACCTATTGTTGGTCTTTTATTATCTTTAATTATGTCTAAAATACTACTTTCAAATGAATCTTCTAATACATTATCTTTATTTATAGATGCAATAATATTTTCTACACTCCATCCTTCCTTCAAATCTAACTCATTATAAACATAAGTATATATTCCCTTTATATCATTTAACTTATTAATCTTTTCATAAGTCTCTTCAGTTATAGTATAATAAAGTTTACCACTTTGATTCATTATATCAGTGAAATTAAAATCTTCATCTTCTGACTTCATTATAAAGTTTAAAGCTAATAAGTCTTGTAATGTTTCTTCATAATTATTTAATTTAAAAGGTTGCGTATCAAGAACCATAATATACTTATTCTTATAATTTATAAGGCTATTTCCATTTGTATCAAACAACTTATAATTACTATCACTAGTATATTCAACTTGATTATTTTCAAGCTGCCCTTGAACAGAAGTTGTTGGATATATCATTAATATATATAATCTTATAGTTAAAGCAATAAAAATGCTAAAAAATACAATACAAACAATTAGTGATTTTTTATTATCAATTTTATATCTATACAAAAAAACACCTCCTTTAGCTAAATTCTAGACTAAAATGAGGTGTTTTATTCAAATTACTTAAGTATATCTCTAATTTTTGCCATTAATAAATCTATTGCAACATAATTATGTCCACCTTCTGGAATAATTATATCAGCATATTTCTTTGATGGCTCTGTAAATTGAAGATGCATAGGTCTAACAATGCTTAAATATTGGTCAACTACTGATTCAACAGTTCTTCCTCTTTCATTGATATCTCTTACTAATCTTCTTAAAATTCTTATATCAGCGTCAGTATCTACATAAACTTTTATATCTAAAAGATCTCTTATTCTTTTATCTTCTAATATTAAAATACCTTCAACTAAAATTATATCTCTTGATTCTACAGTAGTTGTTTCTTTAGCTCTATTATGAACAGTAAAGTCATAACTTGGCTTTTCTATAGATTCTCCTTTTATTAATTGTTCTAAATGTTGAACTAATAAATCATTATCAAAAGCCATTGGATGATCATAATTAGTTTTAACTCTTTCCTCCATAGATAAATGACTTTGATCTTTATAATACATATCTTGTTGTATCATTGCTATACAATCTTTTGAAAAATTAGAATATAACGCATCAGCTATTGTACTCTTACCAGATCCTGTTCCTCCAGTAATTCCTATTAAAATAGGTTTATTCATTTGTTAGGCCTCCTTAGTTGTTATTAATATTAATAACATTGTTTGCTTTTACAAGCATATCATTAACTTTTAATGGTGTATCAACTTTAACAGTAAATATCATATGTGCTCTATTAGCAACATTAGTTTTTCTATCTTTATCTAAATCATACATATCTTCAAGCTTAATCTTAAAGTATGGTACATCAGCTCTTAAAACTTCAACTTCTTCACCTTCAAATACTCTATTCTTTTGAAGTACTGTTGCAGTTTTAGTTTCAGGATCATAAGATTTTACCATACCAACAATTTCGTAATCTCTAACATATCCTGCATCATCATAATTTTGTTCTCCATTTATTCCTAAATAGAAACCTGTGTGATATGGTCTATGACTTACCTTTCTAAGCATATCCATCCACTCATCTTTAAACTTATAGTTGCTTGGGTTTTCCCAATAACTATCTAATGCTTCTCTATATGCTTTAACAACAGATGCTACATAGAATTCACTTTTCATTCTTCCTTCAATTTTGAAAGAATAAATACCGCTTTTAACAAGTTCAGGTATGTAATGAATCATGCATAAGTCTTTTGAATTCATTATATATGTTCCATTATCATCTTCTATAACAGGGTAATATTCACCTGGTCTAGTTTCTTCAACTAAATGATATTTATATCTGCATACATTTCCACAGATACCTTTATTAGCATCTCTCTTAATCATGTAGTTTGATATTAAACATCTTCCAGAATATGCAACACACATTGAACCATGAATAAATGCTTCAATATCGCATCCCTTTGGAATATTTTCAGTTATTTCATTTATTTCTTTAAATGTTAATTCTCTAGCTAGTACTATTCTCTTAACACCTAAATCATACCAGAATTTAGTTGCCATCCAGTTAACAGTATTAGCTTGTGTACTTAAATGTATTTCTAACTCTGGTGCAACTTCTTTACATATAGCAATTAATGATGGATCAGCAACTATAACTGCATCTACACCTATATCATAAAGTCCTTTAATATATTCTCCTGCTGAAGGCAAATCATGATTTCTTGCAAAGACATTTAATGTTACATAAATTTTCTTACCTCTATCATGGCAATACTTAATTCCTTCAATCATTTCTTCATTTGAAAAATTATTTGAAAAGGCTCTAAGATTTAACTTACCTCCACCTATATATACAGCATCTGCTCCAAAATCTATAGCTATTTTTAACTTTTCTAAATTACCAGCTGGAGCTAATATTTCAGGTTTTCTCATTTATTTACCTCCTTTGTTTCAGTAACTAAGTTATTAAATTTTAGTTATCCAAGCTTTCTCTTAGTGATAGCAATACCATCTCCCATAGGAATTACTGATGTTATTAAACTATCATCTTGTGAAACTAAGTCTAAATAGCTTCTCATTCTCTTAACTATTGTTATCTTTCTTCTCTTAACTAATTCATCACTTGCAACCATGCCTCTAAATAAAACATTATCAGCAATTATTATACCATCATCTTTTAAAAGTCTTAAACAATGTGGTAAAAAGTGATTATAATGTCCCTTACCTGCATCCATAAAAATTAAATCATATGGTTCTTGTAACTTTTCTAATATTTCAAGACAATCGCCTTCTTCAATAACTATCTTATCTTCAAGTCCAAAAGATTTTATATTTTCTTTTGCATATTTTATCATTTCTTCACTTCGTTCTATGGTAGTTATATGAGGATTTGTTCCTGCTGCATCATGCATTATAATTGCAGAATAGCCAATTGCAGTACCAAGTTCTAATATTCTTAATGGCTTTTTCATACTAACCATAAATTCTAAGAATTTTATTGTTTCCTTTTGAGCTATAGGTACACCATTTTCTTTGGCAAATACTTCTAACTCTTTTAATCTTCCTTTACTTTCTGGTATTAATCCTCTTATATATTCCTCCATATAGTCGTAGGTAATTCCACTCATACTAAACCTCCGTATATGTTAATATCCTAATTCTTCTTTCTTTTTTAAAAAGTCATCATAATTATCAGTAAAATAATGTGCATCATCTGATGCTAATAGATAAAATAAATAATTTGTATCAGCTGGATTTAATGCAGCTTTTATAGATGGAGCACCAGGATTACATATTGGACCTACTGGTAATCCTTTATGCAAATATGTATTATACTTTGATTCAATTGCTAAATGCCTATTTCTTACATCTTCTATATAATATCCATGTGCATAAATAACCGTTGCATCAATTTGCAAAGGCATATTTTGATTTAATCTATTATAAATTACAGATGCTATTAATGGTCTATCTTCATCTACTCTTGCTTCTTTTTCAATTATAGACGCTACATTAATTATCTTTTCAATATCTTCCTCTTTGATATCAAGGCCCTGTGTTATTTCATTCCACACTTCTTCAAATCTCTTTATCATTGTTTCTATTATGTATTCTGGTTCAACTCCAACTTCAAAGTTATATGTATCTGGGAATAAAAAACCTTCTAAATTATATCTTTTATCTGGATTATCCTTTACATAAGATGGCAACGGATAACTTTTTACTGCACTTAAAAATTCATCCTTTGTACAAATGCCTTTTTCTCCTACTCTAGTTGCTATATCTTCTATATTAAATCCTTCTGGAATAGTTAGAGCTATTGCATTTGAATTATTGGTATCCTTTAAAGTTTTAGCTATATCCTTTACAGACATACCTTTCTCTAAGGTATGACTTCCTGGAACAACCTCTAAATCAAGCCCTGTTAGTTTGGAATAAATTTTTATTATAAATGGACTTTTAATTTTCTTCTCATTGGAAAGGTTATTTATAATACTATAAAAACTATCGCCTTCTCCAACATTTACTACTTCTGGTTCTGAAATTTTAAGTGGTTTTTTAATTGTTGATATAAACATAGAAGCCAAAGCTATTACAATAATTAATAATAAAGTAATTAAAGCTCTGCCAGTATTTTTCTTTCTTTTTTTTCTTAATTTTCTACCGGTATTTTTAGGCTTTTTTTTCATAAATACCCCCTGTATTTAAAAGTGAATAGCTAAATTTTTTAGCTATTCACTATTATAATACTTTTATATGCAATTATAAAGAATTTACTTAATTATTTTTTGCTTCTGCTTATCATTCTCTTTCTTTCAGCAGCATCTAAGTATCTCTTTCTAATTCTAATGCTTTCTGGAGTAACTTCAACTAACTCATCATTTCCAATAAATTCAATTGATTGTTCTAATGTTAATGTAGTAACTGGTACTAATTTAACAGCATCATCAGAACCTGAAGCTCTTGTGTTAGTTAATTTCTTTCCTTTACAAACATTTATATCTAAATCTTCAGCTCTAGAACATTCTCCAACAACCATTCCTTGGTATACTGGTGTACCTGGAGTTATGAATAATCTACCTCTTTCTTGAGCATTAAATAATCCATAAGCAATTGCTTCACCTTGTTCAAATGATACTATTGAACCTCTGCTTCTTGATTCGATTTCTCCCTTATATGGAGCATATCCTTCAAATACGTGGTTCATGATACCATTTCCTTTTGTATCTGTCATGAATTCATTTCTGAATCCTATAAGACCTCTTGCTGGAATTACGAATTCTAATCTAGTATATCCATTAACTGCTGATGTCATATTAACCATTTCAGCTTTTCTTGGTCCCATTTTTTCCATAACAGCACCCATGAATTCTTCAGGTACGTCTATAGTTAAGTATTCCATTGGTTCTAACTTCTTACCATTTTCTTCTTTGAAGATAACATTTGGCTTAGAAACTTGTAATTCAAACCCTTCTCTTCTCATTGTTTCAATAAGAACTGATAAGTGAAGTTCCCCTCTTCCTGATACTTCGAAGCAATCTGGAGTTATTTCCTTAACTCTTAAACTTACGTTAGTTTCTAATTCTTTCATTAATCTGTCTCTTAAGTGTCTTGAAGTAACGAATTCACCTTCTTTACCTGCAAATGGTGAGTCATTAACCATGAAGTTCATGTTAAGTGTTGGCTCATCAATTTCAACGAATGGTAAAGCTTCTGGATTAGATGCATCAGCTATAGTTTCTCCTATATTAGCATCCATAATACCGCTTACTGCAATAATATCTCCAAGTCCAGCTTCTTCAATTTCTTCTCTCTTTAATCCGTTATAACCAAATACAGCAGTTATTTTATAGTTTGATTTAGTTCCATCTTGTCTAACTAAAGCAACACTTTGATTTTTCTTAACTTTTCCTCTGTGTACTTTACCAATTGCAATTTTACCAACGAATGCATTACTATCTAAAGTTGTAACTAGCATTTGGAAAGGTCCATCTATATATCCCTTTGGCGGTTCAACATGATCTATAATAGTCTTAAATAATGGTTCCATTCCCATATTTGTATCTTCAACATTATATCTTGCAAAACCTTCTCTAGCAGAAGCATATATAATTGGGAAGTCTAATTGATCATCATCAGCCCCTAATTCTAGGAATAAATCAAATACTTCATCAATAACTTCTTCTGGTCTAGCATTTGGTTTGTCTATCTTATTTATAACAACGATTGGTTTTAACTTTAACTCTAAAGCTTTCTTTAAAACGAACTTTGTTTGTGGCATTGGCCCTTCATAAGAATCAACAACAAGTAAAACTGAGTCAACCATCTTAAGTACACGTTCAACTTCCCCACCGAAATCAGCATGCCCTGGTGTATCAACGATATTTATTTTTATTCCGTCATACATAACTGCAGTATTTTTTGAAAGAATTGTAATTCCTCTTTCTTTTTCTAAATCATTAGAGTCCATTACTCTTTCATCCATTTTTTCATTTGATCTAAATACGTGACTTTCCTTAAACATAGCATCAACTAATGTTGTCTTACCATGGTCAACGTGAGCTATTATTGCTATATTTCTAATATCATCTCTAGTTATTAATTCCATTTAATTTCCTCCATCAACTTTTATTAATGAATTTAAATACTAATATTTAAATTCATAGTTTTTATTTTAAAGGCTTATCTTACTTTTACAACAAAGCACGCTAAAGGTAATAAACCCTCCGCTACGCCATATCTTTGAAAGTTCAAATTACTAAATTATAAATTTAGTTTTTCACTTTTGTAAACCTATAAATATTTTACTTAAAAAGAAAATTGGATACACTCGTATCCAATTCTCAAATCTATCAATTATTCTACTATTAACTTTGTTACTTGTCAACTAGTACTTATATTTCCATAATAATTGGTAAAATCATTGGTTTTCTCTTAGTCTTTTCATAAAGATAAGTTCTAAGCTCATCTCTTACATTTGACTTTAATGTTGCCCAATCAGTGATTTTCTTTTCTTCACAATCAAATAAAATATTTCTAACAATATCTCTTGCTTCATCCATTAATCCTTCAGATTCTCTCACATAAACAAATCCTCTAGAAATAATATCTGGACCTGCAACTATAGTTTTATTTTCTTTTGATAGAGTTACAACTACTGTCAATATACCGTCCTGAGATAAATGTTTTCTATCTCTTAACACTATATTACCAACATCTCCAACTCCAAGTCCATCAACAAATATTTGTCCAGAAACAACGCTTCCATTCTTTTTAATACCACTTCTAGTAACTTCAATCACATCTCCAACATCAGGAATAACTACATTTTTAGAATCTAACCCTAATTTTATAGCTAATTCTCCATGTTGTTTTAAATGTCTATATTCACCATGAACTGGAATAAAATGCTTCGGTTTAACTAATGTTTGCATAAGCTTTAACTCTTCTTGACAGGCATGACCTGAAACATGAATATTTTCTTGAGAGCCATATATAACTTCTGCACCTTTTTTAAACAATTGATTAATAACTTTTGATACAAGCTTTTCATTTCCTGGAATAGGTGTTGCTGAAATAATTATTGTATCACCTTCAACAATATTTACTTTTCTATGCTCTGATGCTGCCATTCTTGATAATGCAGACATTGGCTCACCTTGACTTCCAGTAGTTATAATAACCACTTGGTCATTATTATACTTATTAATTTGATCAATGGATACTAAAGTATCTTTATCAACTTCAATATAGCCTAACTCTATAGCTACATTCATTATATTTTCCATACTTCTTCCAGAGACAGCAACCTTTCTACCATATACAGAAGCAGCATCAATTATTTGTTGTATTCTATGAATATTTGATGCAAATGTTGCAATAATTATTCTTCCTTTAGTTTTTCCAAATATTCTTGTTAAACTTTCTCCAACAATTCTCTCTGAATTTGTATATCCTGGTTTTTCAACATTTGTAGAGTCCGCCATCATTGCAAGTACTCCCTTTTTACCTAATTCTGCAAATCTTGCAAAATCCATAGCTTCACCATCAATAGGTGTATAATCTACTTTAAAGTCTCCTGTATGAAGGACAACACCTAAAGGTGTGTGTACTGCAATTGCAACTGAATCAGCAATTGAGTGATTAGTTTTTATAAATTCTACAGATACGGAATTTAATCTAATTACATCTCTTGGCTTTACTCTTATAAGCTCTGTTGAACTTAATAATCCATGCTCTTTAAGCTTAGTCTCTACTATTCCTAATGTTAATTTCGTTCCATATACAGGAACATTTAATTGTTTTAAAACATATGGTAACGCTCCAATATGATCTTCATGACCATGAGTTAAGAATATTCCTGATACTTTTTCTTTATTTTTCATAAGGTACGTTATATCAGGTATAACCAAATCTATTCCGAACATATCTTCATCAGGGAATTTAAGTCCACAATCTATTACAACTATATCATTTTTATATTCTATGGCTGTTAAATTTTTTCCAATTTCATTTACCCCACCTAAAGGAATAATCTTAACCTTCGCTTTTTCATTCTTCATATGTCCCCTCCTTCTCTTTTCCATTATGTATTTCAAAGTATATACATACTATTTAAAATATCCTTTTATTCACCTTTTTGTTTCTCACAACATTTAGCACAGATTCCAAAGAACTTTACACTATGATCTAAAATTTTAAATCCATATGTATTTTCAATTCTTTCCTCAAGCTCATCTAAAAGATCATCTTGAACCTCAAATACAGCTTTACACTCATTACACACTAAGTGATGATGTCTATGCTGCTCTTCACTATGAACAAGTTCATATCTACTGCATCCATCATTTAAATCTAACTTAAAAATAACGCCTATTTCCTCTAATAATAATACAGTTCTATATACTGTTGCTAAACCTATATCAGGACATATCTTCTTAACTTCATCATAAATTTCTTCTGCGGTTAAGTGTTCTCCCTCTTTTTCAATGATTACATCTACAATACCTCTTCTTTGAGGCGTTAACTTATATCCCTTTTGCTTTAAGTTTTCTTTTAATAATTCAATATCTATATTAACTGTGCTCATATACTTAACACCTCATTTCTTTATTATTCTTCGTCAATAAAGATAGTATTGTAAGCTTCTTCTATAGCAGCTAACTCTACTTCATTTTCAATTAATTCAAATATATCATTATCTTCTTCATCTTTTATTACTTTTAAAGCAAATGGACTCTCATCTTCATATCCTTGTTCTTGAACTATAACATACTCACTTTTTTCTTCCGTTTCAGGATTTACCATATCAAAGAATGCTATTACATTTAAATTTATCTCATTTCCATCTTCATCAAATAATTGTATTGTTTTTAAATCTTTTTCCATTTTACAAACTCCTTTTTCATTTGAATTGTTTATTATATTATTACACAAAATATTAAAACTGAAAATATCTTAATTCAATTAGTAATTATTGCTTTTTTATATAGACTATTTACTAAGTCTCAACTTGCACTAAAGCATTACTTCGTCTAAGCAACTAACTTCGCTATCACTCGTTACTTGCTAAGTCTCAGTTTATACTAAAAGCACTGTTTCGGCTAAGTAAATCAGTCTCCCTCCGGTCAACTATTTACTAAGTCTCAACTTGTCAAGATAGCCTTGTAATATGTATGTTGCTGCTATTTTATCTACAATTTTCTTTCTTTTATTTCTTGAAAGATCTGCTTCTAGCATTGCTCTATGTGCAGCTACTGTTGTTAATCTTTCATCCCACATTTCTATTGGCAATCCAGTCTTTTCTTTTAATAGTTCAGCAAATTCTAGAGCTTTTTCTCCAGATTCTCCAATAGTTCCATTCATATTTTTAGGTAATCCAACAACTATAGTTTCTACACTATACTCATTGCATATTTTATATACTTCCTCTAAGTCTTGTTCCTTCTTAGTACGTCTTATTGTTGTAATTCCTTGTGCTGTCCATCCTAAAGGGTCGCTTAAAGCAACTCCTATAGTCTTTGATCCCATATCAAGTCCTAATATTCTCATAGAAACTCCTTTGTTTAATTAAGTGATTTTGAACCAGTAAAACATGTTCAAAAATTTTAAATTTTTAATTAATTTATTATTTAAAACTAATTCCTAATAAAATAAAAGTGCCCGCTTAACGGGCACCTTTTATTTTATTTCTAGATAAGATTTTATTACCTCTTCAAGTATTTCATCTCTTTCAAGTTTTCTAAGTAAAGCTCTTGCTCCGTTATAACTAGTAATGTAAGAAGGATCCCCTGAAATTAGATAACCTACCAACTGATTTATTGGGTTATATCCTTTTTCCTTCAATGCTGTATACACATCATTTAAAATTGATTTAGTTAAATCTTCTTTGTTAATGTTTAAGTCAAATTGCATTGTTCTGTCAAGATTATTATCCATATCGTTCGCTGCTTCCTAAGCAGCTTCACCCCCTTACGAAAGTTTTTTTTATTTATTTTTAATCATTAGAAATTTTTTATACAACTTTATTACTTATATTATAACCTAAATTAACATAATTGTATACTCTGAAAAAAACTATTTTACTAAATTTTCTATTGTTTGGAAGGCAACTTCTATAGCTTGTGGGATACTTTCTGGCTTCTTACCACCTGCTTGAGCCATATCTGGTCTTCCACCTCCGCCACCGCCAACAACAGTAGCTACTTCCTTAATAATCTTACCACAATGTATTCCTTTATCTAATACATCCTTAGTTGCCATAGTAACTAAATTAACTTTATCTCCTAACTTACTTACTAACACTACAACTCCTGAACCCATCTTGCTTCTTATTTTATCAGCTAAATCTCTTAAAGCATTTCCATCTACACCTTCAAGTGCATAAGCAATTGACTTAACTCCATTAATCTCCTTAGCAGAATTTAATATATCATCTAAAGCTCCACTTGTAAGTTTTGACTTAAGCTCTGCAATTTCTTTGTCTTTCTCCTTAAGTTCTGCACCTTGAGTTGATATTTTCTTTAAAACATCTTTTTCAGTACACTTAAGTGCTGCACAAGCTTCTTTTAATAATCTTTGCTTTTCTTCCATATATTTTATAGCAGCTCTTCCTGTTAAAGCCTCTATTCTTCTAATACCTGCAGCTACACCTGTTTCAGAAACTATTTTAAATAGTCCTATTTCTCCAACATTAGATACGTGAGTACCACCACAAAGCTCTTTAGAGAACTCTCCTGCAAATACAACTCTTACTTTATCACCATATTTTTCATCAAATAATGCTGTTGCTCCAGATTCTTTAGCTTCTTCAATTGTCATAAGCTTAGTTTCTACAGTGTCAACTTCCATTATCTTATCGTTAACTAAATCTTCAACCTTTTGAATTTCTTCAGCTGTCATAGCTTGGAAGTGAGTAAAGTCGAATCTTAATCTTTCATTATCAACAAAAGAACCTGCTTGATGAACATGAGATCCAACAACTTCCTTTAATGCAGCTTGTAGCATATGAGTTGCTGTATGGTTTTTACAAACGCTAGATCTTCTTACTTTGTCTACAGTTAAAGTAACTTCTTCACCATTTTTTATGCTTCCAGTTTTAACTTCAACATAATGAACAGTCTTTCCACCAACATTTTTCTTAGTGTTATATACATAAGCTGTTCCGCTAGCTCCTGTAATCATACCAGTATCACCAATTTGACCACCCATTTCAGCATAGAAAGGAGTCTTATCAGTTAAGATGTAACCTTTATCACCTTCAGTTAATTCATCAACAAAAGCTTCATCAGTTGCAAGAACTACAACTTTTCCAACACCTTCTGTAGAAGTATATCCAGTAAATTCAGTTTCAACATCAGCTTTTACTTTGTTTATTGGATTTTCATCAGCTCCCATGTAAGAAGTTTCTCCTCTTGCACTTCTAGCTCTTTCTCTTTGAGCTTCCATTTCCTTTTTAAATTCTTCGTGGTCAACAGCCATTCCTTTTTCTTCAAGAATTTCTTCTGTTAATTCTAATGGGAATCCATAAGTATCATATAATTTAAATGCTTTTTCTCCAGAAAGTACTGTAGATTTAGCTTCTTCTAACTCTTTAATATATCCATTTAAGATGTTCATTCCAGCATCAATAGTTTCATTAAATCTTTCTTCTTCTAAAGTTATTATCTTAGTTATATAGTCTTTATTTTCAACTAATACTGGATAATTTCCACCATAGTTTTCAACAACAGCATCTACAACATCTTTTAAGAATAATCCCTTAATTCCAAGTAATCTTCCATGTCTTGCAGCTCTTCTTAGAAGTCTTCTTAAAACATATCCTCTACCTTCATTACTTGGTTGAACACCATCTGATATAAGCATAGTTACAGCTTTAACGTGGTCTGTTACTATTCTTAATGATATATCGCTATTATCATCTTTTCCATATTCTACACCTGATAAAGAAGATACTTTATTTAATATATTCTTTACTGTATCAATTTCAAATATGTTATCAACACCTTGCATTATAGTTGCAATTCTTTCAAGTCCCATACCAGTATCTATATTTTTGTTCTTTAATGGAGCATAGCTTCCATCTTCTTGTTTATCAAATTGAATGAATACTAGGTTCCAGAATTCAACTATTCTATCAGCATCAGAAGCAGCTACAAAATCATCTACGTTTGTAACAGGTGCTACATCTACACCTCTATCAAAGTGAATTTCTGTACATGGACCACATGGACCAACTGTTCCAACTTCCCAGAAGTTATCATCCTTACCTAATCTAAATATTCTATTTGGATCTATATCTGTCTTAGTAGTCCAAATTTCATATGCTTCATCATCTTCTAAATAAATTGTTACATATAATTTATCCTTAGGTAATTTTAAAACTTCAGTTACATATTCCCATGACCATGGAATAATTTCATTTTTAAAGTAATCTCCAAATGAGAAGTTACCTAACATTTCAAAGAAAGTACCATGTCTTGAAGTCTTTCCTACGTTCTCTATATCACCAGTTCTAATACACTTTTGACAAGTTGTAACTCTAGTCTTTGGTGGTTTTTGTATACCTGTAAAATATGGCTTAAGTGGTGCCATACCTGCATTTATTAATAATAAACTATTATCATTTTTAGGTACTAATGGAAAACTCTCCATTCTTAAATGTTCCTTAGATTCGAAAAAGCTAATAAAACTTTCTCTTAATTCATTTGCTCCCATGAATTTCATGATTTTTTCTACCTCCAAATTTCTTCTATTAGTAATTTAATTATAAATTAAACTAAATCTTAAATTTATTTTTTATGGGGAATTCAACCAATAAAAAAAGTCTCCATCCCTAAAGAAAAAGGGACGAAAACTTATAATTTCCGCGGTACCACCCTAATTATGTATATGAGTATACATCACTTAAAGTAAAATAAGCTCCAAGATAGCTTCAATATGCTAAATAAGAAGTTTTCACCATCCACTTCCTCTCTTAATATTTACATCATATTTACTCATTCTCTTCATCGCTTTATGCTATATATTTATGACAAAATTATATTTCATTTAATTATTTATGTCAATAAACTTTGCCATGTATCAACCTCAATAAGTTTAAAACAAGTAATAATCTATATCATCATATACAACCTTAATAATTACAGCAATTGGTACAATTAAAACCATACCTATTACTCCACCAACTTTTTCCCCTAATATTAATAAAATAATAATTATTATAGGATGCATATTAGTACTATCCCCTGTTATTTTGGGAGCTAAAAAGTTGCCTTCTACTTGTTGTATTAAAAATACTCCTATAATTGCTAATATTCCTTTTGTAACAGAACCTGTAAGAGCCATGAAAATTATAGGAACACCTCCAATAATTGGCCCAAAATAAGGAATTATATTAGCTATAGCATTTATTATAGATAAAACTAAAGGAAACTTTATTCTAAGTGCTAATAATAAAATAAATGATAATATACCAATTATTAATGATAATAAAAGCTGACTTAATATGTATCTACTTAATATTTTATCAATATTATTATTTATATTTTTTATTAAAACTCTTTTATCTGTTGGGAAAACTAATAACAATTTATTGTAAATCAAATGCCCATCTGCTAATAAATAATAAGTTGTAATTGGTACAACTGCAAGACCAACAATATTCTCTCCAAGAGAAATCATATTATCTACTAAATTAGTTGATGCACTACTTAGAATCATATTTATTTTTTCACCAACTTGTATATATATGGTTTCAAAAATCGGTAATCTATCAAACTTAAATCTACTTGCAAGAACTAGAATATATTCTTCTATACTATCTAGCATAATTCCAAAATTTCCACTTTCATTTAATATGGATGGCACTATACAATATAGAAGTCCTACAAATGATAATAAAAACAATAATATAATTAAAAGTGAACTTTTTTTAGAGGATATATTTAACCTCTCACTTAAATAATTTTTTAATGGTTTCAAAGTATATGCAATTACAAATGAAATCACCAATAAATTAACAACATCCCTTATAGGAGTAAAATATATATATATAACAACACTAAGTATCACAAGAACTATTGCTATTATTGTTTTATAAATCAAATTTTTATGCTTTGCTAACATCCTTAGATCCTCCTAAGTCATGAGGTAAAGTTTTAAGCTTAATGCGCTCATTACCATTATACAAAATATAATCATCACCTAAAATGCAATGCTTTAATGTAATAATTTCTTTTCCCTTAAACATCTTATCAAAGATTCCTGAACTAATAATCAATCCTTTTATATTTAAACTTTCTTTATCTATTATTAAATCTTCAAGCACTCCAATTAACCTCTTATTTTCATTTAAAATATCAATAAATTTAATTTCTTTAAACTTAAGCCCTTTAAATTTTGATCTTTCTTTAATTTTCATTACTTTATCTATAGACGTTATTGCATCACTAGCAACAAAGCTATGCTTTTTTATTATAGAAGCTGGTGAAATCACAAATCCCTCTATAACCCCTTTACTAAAATCTATAGCAATATCTTCAATAACACCAATATATTTATTTTTAGAATCATAAACCTTCATTAAGTAAAAATCTCTCCATTTAAACATTGCTTCACCTCTAAAAATATAATAACCATAGTATTTGCAAATACTATGGTTATTATTAGTAAAATTTATAGAAACCTTTATTTTTCATCCCATTTTTTATTAAATATTTATATAATAAAAAATATTAATGTATAACATCAGCAAAGCTACCATTTATTATTTTTATTAAATCCATTGGCTCTAGCTTTACTTGAAGCCCTTTTTTACCACCGCTTACACAAATATTCTCTAGCTCTCTAGCTTCTTCTTGAATAAATGTTTTATAAAGCTTTTTCATACCTACCGGAGAACATCCCCCTCTTATATATCCTGTATATTTAGTTATGTCTTTAACATGAATCATTTGAAGGCTTTTTTCTCCAGCTGATTTTGCTGCTTTTTTTAAATCTAATTCTTTATCAACAGGTATAACAAACACATAAAATTCTCTACTTGCACCTTGTGTTACTAAAGTTTTATATACCTCTTTCACATCTTGACCTGTCTTTTCTGCAACAGAAATACCATCTATTTTATCATCTGAAATATCATAAGTAATTACTTCATAATTTATTTTATTTTTATCTAAAATTCTCATTGCATTAGTTTTTTGAACTGCCATTTTCCATACTCCCTTAAGATAATATTTTTTTACTTATTATTATACCTAAAGTGAAATTAATGGCAAATAAAAACAATAAGCTATTTATAAAGAACAACTATCTTTATTAGTGTCTGCTTTCATTAACTACACCTAACTTATAATCTTTAGGTGATATTCCAACATGTTTTTTAAATACATTACTAAAATAATGTTGTGTACTATATCCAATGAGCTCTGCAATTTCATATAACTCTAAGTATGGATCTCTCATTAAAATTATTGCATTTTTTATTCTTACATTAGTTAAATAATCAGCAAAAGTCATCTTAAGCTCTCTCTTAAATAATCTAGTAAGATATGTCTGACTAACACCTAAACTATTTGCTACTTCTGATATTGATAAATCTTCATTATGATAATTTCTATTTATATATTTTTGAACTTCAATAACTATAGGTGTTTTTTTACTCTTATCAACTAACCTATTACACAATGATTTATAAACAATATTAACCTGAACTGGATCCTCACGTAAAAACGATGCACATATAACTACATTTATCTTAAGAGATTTATTAATAGCATTTTCTAATTCATTAACAGCACCCTGCCAATACTTTATTGGATTTATATCACATAAAATAACAACTCGCTTTTTGGAATCAATAAACACATTTAAATATTCAAACTTCTTCATTATATCATTGGCAATATTATATATAGCATAACTTAATAAATCCGTTTGCCACTCTTCCTCTATTAGCGTTCCACTTTTTATTAAAGGCTTAACTACTATAAGCCCCATTGAATTAGTATATTTAATATTAAAATACCTCATATCTTTTTCAATTTCTGAACTTCTAATTTTCCCCTTCATCCAGTCCTTAAGAAAACTTTCTTTTAAATGATCTGCTTTCTCAATTTCAAATTCATTTACTTTTTTCTCGCTTTTATTTCTTAATTCATCATCAGCTATTAAAACTTTCATCAAGATAATCCCTCCCTAAAACTTTTTTTATTCTAATTTTTAAATCCTTATTTCTACCATAATTCTATTAGCAAATTAATTAAAATATTTTAATTAATACTAAAGACTATATATAAACTTAATTTTTATATTAATATTATAAATTCTATACATTTATTATTTTTATATCATAAAGTATAAACACAATCTCCGAGCTCTTATAATCCTTTGCATAACACTTTCACTCACTTTTCTAAAACTAATTCACCTATACTTAATACTTATTACATTTTATGTAAATAAATTCCAAATATTATCTATCTTTTTGTTACAGTAATGTTTTTATAATTTTTATGCAAAAAGATACTAAATAATTAACATTTATCCCCCAAAAAACTCTCTATTAAATAAATCATTATTATCAATAATTTATTTAATAGAGATGCATTCATAAAACATATAAATATTATTATATCTATTTTTCAATCTTAACATCATTTTTTTTTTAATATAATTTCCTGATTATTAGTTACATATTTTTTATAAAAATTAAAACTTATAAATAGAGCCATTAAATATATCATCCCTTTAAAACCTCCAGCATTTAAACCTACAAAGATAGCAATCAAAACACTTAGTTGAGATAATTCTAGTGATGATGATAAAAGCTTTGGTTCTAATATATTTCTAGTAATCATAATTCCACAAAATAAAATTACTAAAAATATAACGGTAACATACTTTCCACTAAAAAAATAAATAATTACAAGTGGCAGAAATACTATTATCATTCCTACAACAGGTAGTAAATCTAATATCATACATGTTAAACTTAATAGCAATGTATATGGTATTTTTAATATACTAAATCCTATAAATGTAATTATAAATGTACATAAAATCAATATAGAATATGTACCTATATATTTAAAAATAACATCTTTAATTTCTGTGATAATCTTCAAAAACTTATCAAATTCATTTTCATTAATATACTCTGTATTTTTTATACGTGAAGAATCCTTTTTAATAAACTTTTTAAGGAAAACAAAACTAGATAATATTGCAAAAATTATTACGGATATAATATATGGGAAAGCCGATATTACACCTATTATGTAATTTACAATATTCATACTAAAATCTAAAGCATAATTTGATATATCTGATATAAATTTATTTATATTATTTTTTAAACTTTCTAAAATAGATTCATCTATATTTTCAAAAGCTGATAGTGAATCTTGAATAAATGCATTTACATTTGATCTATTATCGTATAGATACTGATAACCATCAGTTGCTAAATCTTTAATTTCAGAGCAAAAATACATTATTCCAAAACCCAATAAAATTACTGTAATTATATAAAATAACAATATTGAAATACTGGCAGCCAAATTTCCATCTATATTAAATTTCTTAATAAGAGTTTCTGTTGGTTTTTTTAAAATTGATGCTGTTATTAATCCAATTATAAATGGAATTGTATATTTTAAAGTTCCAATAATTATTGAAAAAGAAACAGTAAATACTAAGAAAAAAATAATCAAACTCAAAAAAGGTCGTAATCTTTTTGCTACTAAGGATATATACTCCATTTTTATCTCATCTGCCTTTCATATTAAAATTAAAAGGAGCTAAATTAAGTAGCTCCTTTTTATATACATTATTAAATTATCTTCAAATAAAAAATGTTTAAAACTCTATTTTATGAATAACGAACTTCTATCCCCCTTTACTAATGTATTAGATAGATTAGATCATCTCCTTCTTTAAAACATTTATAAAGTTTAATTTTAGCATTAATTAAAAGCCTATTTTTAACCTTTACGCACGCCTCCTCTCTATCATATTTGTTCACAAACTGAACATCATCTAATAACGACATTTAGAAGCACCACCCCTTTAGCTTTTATAATTATAAAATCTATAGATTATAGTAGCCTTAAAGTTTTTCTTTCAACTACTATAAATATATTATACAGCTTAAAGTATTATTTGTAAATATTTTCCATAAACGTTTTTTAAAAATTTTATAAAAAAATTTTTAAGCCAATTCAATGAAATTCAAAGTTTATTACTAAAAAAAAAAAAAGATAAAGAAAATACTTATGAGTTAAAACTTACAACTAAATATGATTTACTTATTTGCTCAATAGTGACTGAAGATCCAAAAGGTATACTTAAAGCAATAAAGGTAAATTTACCTAAAAATATAAAAATAAAAGAATTAGCTTCTAAGTAGTTGCCAATTCTTTTATTCTTACTAATTCTTCTCTGTAACTAAGTATTTAATTTATTAAAAATTGTATTTACCAAGTAATTGTTGTTTTATTTTTAGAGTTTTTACAAGGTAACTTAAACTCAAAGAATTTTAAATTCTTACCTCTTGGTGAAAATCTATCACAAACAATATGTAAAATATATCCCATAGAAAAACCTAATGCTAAATATATATTTCCTGTTAAATATACACTTCCGCAAAACATTAATGTGCCAAGCCATTTATGAGTAAACATTCTATGCGGAGATAACTTTCCTAATACAGTTGTTATACAAAACATAACTGTTGCAAA
Organism: Clostridium sp. D43t1_170807_H7; assembly: GCF_015555905.1. Lineage (GTDB taxonomy): Bacteria > Bacillota > Clostridia > Clostridiales > Clostridiaceae > Clostridium. The sequence goes on along the minus strand of NZ_JADNLK010000006.1, from coordinate 130,885 downwards.
ACAATTTTTAATATTGCTTTCTAAGAAATTCAATATATCACTTACACTTAATACAATTCCTAACATATATCCTAATACTATTGCTATTATGGAAAATGTTAATACCTTATTAAAAACTTGTCTTGCTTTAGAATTATGTGAATCAATATCAGGCATGTATGATCCAATAAATCCACCAATAATTAAAGGAACTAAATATACAGCACTATCAAAAGTCTTAGTAATTAAAAAACCAATTCCCATAGTTGCCGTTGCAGTAGTTCCTACAATCATGTGCTCTTTTCCTTTCATCTGCTTCCATCCTCTGTAGTTTTATCACCTTATATTCTACTACACTTTTCCATAAAGTGAAAGTATGTTCTTCCCTATCTCTGAGGTAAATCCATATATTGGATTGACCTCAGAGGTATCCCGTATTTTGTCGATTAAGTATAAAAAAAGGCCAGCTTAATAGCTGACCAAATATCTACTTTTAATGGTTATGATGAGAACATCCATCATGGTTACATGTATGATTACTATCAAACTCCTTTAATTCACCATTTTTCAATGAATTAACATTCTCTTCTATAGTTCCTTCAATAGATTGATAAACCTTTATGCCCATAGAATTTAATTTAACTATAGCACCTTTACCAATACCACCAACTACAACAGCATCAACAACTTCACCTGATAAAGCTTTAATAGGTTGACATTTTCCATGTTCATGGCCTAAATCTCCATTTCCTATAGCTTTAACATTATTAGTTTCTAAATCACAAATAATAAACTCCGGAGCACTACCAAAATGATTATAAGGTATACTACTCATACCTTCATTTGATTTTACTGGGAAACATACTTTCATTACAATTCCTCCTTAAAATTTTCTCTTACAACAACATTTCATTGATTTACAGTTAAGTTTACACTTAGCTATGCTTAAATCACTAATTTTAATATTACATTGCTTACTTATTAAATCTATATCTTTATGAATGAGAAGGTCCATAAATTTTTTAGCATTTTCTAAAATGTCTTTATTTAATTCATACATAACGTAATATCCTTCTTTATATGCTATTACAAGATTTGCTTCCTTAAGAGTTTTTATATGTTGTGATACTGCTGCTTCAGAAATCTCTAAATGTTTAGCAATACCCTTTGCACATACATTTTTACTAGATAATAAAATTAATATCTTTAACCTAGTTTCATCACCTATAGCTTTAAAAACTTTAACTTTTTCATTCATAAGTGTACCTCGATTTAATTAAGTAATTGCTTAATTAAATTGTATTCTTCTTAATTAAATTTCTCAAACCCAATTTAAAGTAAATTAATATGATAACTAGTTAAAAATTATTAAATTTCTTATATATCTTGCAAAAACTTCTAAATACAATAAATCTCATGCATTATCAAATTATCCTGATTTTCCAATAGTAATTTTTCTTAAATTTCTATCGGAATTGCTTGTCTATTTTGGAATGTATATATATTTTTAAATCCAATATTCTTTAATACATCCATACTTTCTTTAATGTCGGCACCAACATCTTCAACCTTATGCGCATCAGAACCAAAAGTTATTATTTTTCCGCCTAAATCATAATACATTTTTAATATATCAATTGATGGCATAGTTTCATTAACAACTGCTCTTAAAGTAGAAGTATTAACTTCAATACCTTTCCCTGCTTTGATTATATTTTTAAGTACCTCTTCTATTTTTTCTTTATAATCATTAAAATCATAATTTCCATGGGTATTAAAAGCATATCTCTTCATTAAATCTAAGTGAGCTACAACATCAATGTGAGGAGACATACAAACTTTATTTACTTCTTCAAAATATCTACTGTAACTTTCTTCTTTAGAGTGGCAACTCATATATGTTACAAGTCCAATATTATAATCAAAATTATGTACTGATCCTAAAATAAAATCAAAAGGTATATTTTCAAGTATTTCTCTCAATTCCTCTTCATTTTCATGTGGTTCGCAAATTTCAATTCCAGCTCTTATTATAAGCTTGTCCTTAAAAACCTCTCTACACTCTTTTATTTCATCACTATATTTCTTTAAATTTAAAAATCCATAGCTTTTTATTCCTTCTTTAACTGCAAAATGCTCAGTAAAGCAAATTTCATTTATTCCTTTTTCGATTGCAGCTTCACAAACTGCTAATACAGTTTCCTTACTATCAAAAGAGTTATTTGAGTGAATGTGATAATCAATTAAATACATATTATTCTCCTTATATGATGCAAATTTTAGTATATGGATAGTATAACATAAATTTTAATCTTATCTTAAATAACATATTGAAATAATAATAATAATAATAACTAATAGCTCCACATTCATATAATAGTAAAAATGAAATTTATTTTTAAGGAGTAATCAATGAAAAAGTATCTCTTAACCCTTTTTGCTTTATTATCATTAACTTTCTTTCTTTTTAGCTGTACAAATGTAAATGATAAAACAACAACTCAAGAAAATAATTCTAATATTACTAATAATAATTCAACAAACTCAGACAAGGAAATAAATACTTCTTCATCCGAAGAATATATTGAAGAGGATATTGATAATAAAACTTCTGAGTGTACTATTGTTAATAAAAACTGTAGGATTTTTTACTATTACTGTTCAGATAATTGTTATTATTATAAAGATACTGTAATTCCAGTAAAGGATAATGCATTAATTTCTGCACTTACAGAAGAACTAAAAAAAGAAGTAAAATCTGGCGTTTCAACCTTACCAGAAAGTCTTTATGTTAAAAGTGCAAAAATAGATAGAGATAATGATTCATTAACTGTAGACTTATCTAAAGATTATTATGATAATATAAAAAATCTTGGTAGTGGTCCTGAATGTGGAATTTTAGATAGTATAATGTATACTTATTGCTATAATTATAATGTTAATAATTTTATTCTCTTAATAGATGGTAAACCTTATAGTGGAAATCATATAATTCTTGAAGATGGAGAAGCTTTTACTGTAAATTATGATAATATTAAAGAGTATCTAACCCCCTTAGAATAATCCTTAATAAAAAAAGCTGGTACATCCCTTTCTGAATAAAATACCTCTAAGCCTTTAGTATTCCATTCATGTACCAGCCTAATAATTATATAATTTTAAAATTAAGTTAAAGCATTTAGCTTTTTTCTATAAAAGTTCAGTTTGTGATTGAATTTTTTTTAGTTTAATATAAAATTCTCTAAATCTATTTATTGAAAAAATCTCAAACCCCTCTAAACCATCTTCAAAAATATAGCATAACTCACTTAAACTGTATTCAACAATTCTATTATCCTCAAATTTAAAATTTATGGTATCTCCACTTTCGTTATAATCTACATTAACTAATTGACTTTCTTCTTCTGTCCTATCCATTACTTCCTTAATTATTTCTACTGCTTCTTCTGATAACTCAATTAACTTATCTTTAGTACTCATAGCCGTCCCCCTAATAAAAATCTAGTTTTATCTCTTTACAAGCTAATTATACAAAACATACAAGAAATAACTTGTCGAATCTTGTTATGATCTTATTGGTAATATAAACCTATATATCCAATGAGATATAAACTTTAACTTTATAGGGTTTAATTTTTATAATAAAAATTAATGAGACTATTAAAACAATTTAAAGTATAATATTGACTTCTATTTTTCATATAATTCAAGAGGTAATTTATCTGGATCTTCAAAAAAAGTAAATCTTTTTAATGTAAATTCATCTATTCTTATTGGCTCACATTTTACTCCATTACTCTCTAAATAACTAATAGTTTCTTCTATATTATCAACTTCAAAAGAAAGATGTCTAAGTCCCCTTGCCTCAGGATAACTTACTCTTTCAGGAGAATTTTTAAAGGAAAATAACTCTATTTGACTATCTCCAAGCTCCAAATCTAATTTATAAGATTCCCTTTCTTCTCTATATACTTCTCTAATAATCTTAAGTCCTAATATTTCAGTATAAAATTTCTTTGATATTTCATAATTTGAGCAAATTATTGCCACATGATGTATTTTATTTATCCTCATAATTTCTCCTTTTTAAAGTTATTCATCAATATTTTTTAAATTAAATTCTCTAACTACTATTTCAGCTACTTTTTCAGCAACTAATCCTGTTAAATGAATACATTGTTCCTTATGTTCACCTTTTCCCATATCAAATTCTTTTGTTAATATGCGACAACATAAAGCATTCTTTCCATTAGCTACTTTAAAATAATCATGTAGCTCCTTTGCTACTTCTAAATTCTTTTCAACTTTAGGATCATTTTGTACTGTTCTTCCAAAAAATAGCCCTAATGCCATTACCCCTCCTGAAACAGCTCCACATAAACATTTTGATCTACCTATTCCAACAGGAAACCCAGATGCCATTGCAATAACAATTTCAGGTATATCTAATTCAAAATTACTTCTAATACTACTCATCACTGCTTCAGAGCAGAAAAATCCCCCTCTAAATAAATCTTCAGCATCCTTTTTTATCTTATTAATACTAACTTCCTTTTTCATTTGCATTTTTAATTCCTCCTAAAGTAAATATCTAAATAAAACATTACTAAAATTATAACTTGACTCAATGTCTCTAGTTGGTATTTTACGGAATAATACTATTTATTTCAATAAAAAAAATAAGATGCTAAATAGGACAAGCTATTTAGCATCTTATTTAATACCCTTTTATACCATAATTGTTTTACCCTAAATACCATAGATAAACTATAAGGACCTTACCCATCAGCTCTTATAAGTTTATAATTTAAATTCTCTTAATACCCTAATGTATCTTCATACTCTTTAAGTATGGCCTCTTTTTCAGATGATTTTGCTTCATCATTTTTCTCTTCTTTTTCCTTATTAATTTCTACAACTTTTAATTCTTCAATCATATTAAATCCTCCCGTTTTATATATTGTATACGTTTTCCTGTTATGTATTTATTATATCATATTATTTTTGTTTTTCTATATATTTTAAAAAGTTTTCTGATTTTTGGAATTTTTCCCAAAAACCTCTTTCAAGATTAATATTTTTTTATTTACCTCTAGTTTATATGTATTTTCAAACTAGAGGTAATCTACCTATGGAGTTAGTATTGGTAATGATTCATCTTCTAATATACAGTATCTTATATTATTATTAGTTAAATTATATATATTATCTTCAAGAATAAAATTAAAAGCTATTCTAACTCTTACATTATTAATTACAAAAATCTGTCCATTTTCCATAGTTCCTAACATATTAAAAATATTTAATGCTAAATTTTTATATTGTTGTCCAATGACGATGGTAATAACTTCTGGACACGTACAATCTTTTCTGCAGTCCAAGTATTCCTTATGCAATGCCCATATTATATTATTTCTGTCTAAAATACTTCTTATTAAAGATATAACCTCAAATGTTCTACTTCTTTCCTTCTCAGAAATATAAGCCCTCATTTCTCCTTCTATACTTCCTATAGAATTATTTACTATACCATTAATAACATTATAAAGATTACTGAAATATCTTTTTCTAAACTCTACAAAACTACTTTTAATTAGAAATTCATAATCTCCATCATTATTTTTTAATATCTTCTTACAAACTCTCTTTTCAGCCTTATAATATTTCTTCCTTATTGCAGCAACTTTTTTCCTACATAAAATTTCTTTCAAATTACTTATTTCCTGAATATCTGATGACATATACTTCCTCCAAATATATCAATCTTACTATAATTCTACATCTGAATCTTACTTTTTATTCTAACAAATCTGCCTTCGGGGTTAATCCAATATTTGGATTGACCCCGGAGGCAGATACATTTTATGGAAGATAATACTTACATTAGTAACTTTTTAGTAACTTTAAAATAAATTGACCTCTGCGTCCAAATTATGCTAAACTTAACTCAACATTACACATGTATATACACTTATTAATTAAAGGGGGACACATTAATTATGAAAAACTTAAAACAATACTTAAATCATATATTTATTGATGGATTAAGTGGTATGGCCTTAGGCCTATTTTCTACATTAATAATAGGTACTATATTACAACAAATAGGTAATCTGATAGATGGAAGCATAGGCACTACTATCTTTCTTATAGGTAAGATTTCAGCTGCTGCAACTTGTGCTGGAATAGGTGTTGGAGTAGCTTATAAATTTAAAGAAACTCCTCTTGTAGTAATTTCTGCAGCAGTATCAGGTATGGTGGGTGGCTTCGCTACTAAGATACTTGCTGGAAGCATTATGTCTGATACTGGAGTTATTACACTTTCTGGCCCTGGAGAACCTTTAGGTGCATTTATTGCTGCTGTTGTAGGAATTGAAGTTGGACGTCTTATTGCTGGTAAAACAAAAATTGATATTATAATAACTCCACTTGTTACCATCGGAGTTGGTTCTACTGTTGGATTACTTCTAAGCCCTCCAATATCAGAATTTATGACTTGGCTTGGAACAATAATAATGTTTGCTATGGAACAACAACCTTTTATTATGGGTATTTTAGTTTCTGTAATTATGGGTATATTATTAACACTACCTATCAGTTCTGCTGCTATTGGGGTTATATTAAATCTTGATGGGATAACTGCTGGAGCTGCTGTTGTAGGATGCTGTTGCCAAATGGTTGGTTTTGCTGTTGCAAGCTATAGAGAAAATAAATTTGGTGGACTCCTTGCACAAGGTATTGGTACATCAATGCTTCAAATACCTAATATAATTAAAAAACCTGTAATATGGCTACCTTCAATTATATCTAGTGCAATATTAGGACCTATTTCTTCAACCTTCTTAAAGATGACTAATAATGCAACTGGATCTGGTATGGGATCTGCAGGATTTGTAGGACAAATTATGGCTTATCAAACAATGACACAAACAGCTTCATCAAAAATAGTTATGCTACAAATAATAGTAATGCATTTTGTACTTCCAGCCCTTCTTACATTTATAATTTCCGAATTTATGCGTAAGAAAGAATGGATTAAACAAGGTGATATGGCTTTAGACTTGTAATATAAAAATTAAAGTGAATCATCATCTGAACTGTCCCCTGTGAAGTAGACATAGGGCAGTTCACTTTACTATTGATAATCCACTTTAATACTTATATCACTATTTAATTTTTAACTCTTTTATACATCTTCCTTTATTGGTCCAAATAGGTAAATTAATAACATATTTTTTAATTATATCTACACCTATTTCCTTAGCTTCTTCCTCTTGAATCATACCTCTTATCTCACTTAGGATTTCATCTAAACTTTTCTCCTGAGCTATAGCATATAAAAACTTTAAGAAGTCATCTATTTCCTCTTCTGACATAATGAAATAATTTAAAAATCTTCGTTTAAAATCCCTTGCATAACTATTATTAACTTCCCAATTACTCTTAGATAACGATAATAATTCACTTTCAGAGAATTTTCTATAATCTCTATTTTTCATTTTTCTATTAATATTATTATAAAGATTAATATAATTATCTATATTGGAATTAAATACAAAGACACCTTCAACAATATATTCATCACTATATTTAGAACTTTCCTTTAAAATATTAACTAAGTACTGATGATCATATTCTTCAACTAAATATTGCTTTACAAACTGAACAATTTGATATACTTCTAATAAACCATAAGCTCTAACCATTCCCCTATATAAATTTATTATCTTAGTATTATTTTTAATTTTACGTCTCACTTGAAAATCTTCTAATATTTTAACAAGCTCTTGAGTTACTGTTGGCATTAAGAACACCTTATTACCATCCTTATTTTCAACTGGAAATATTGCTCCAAGTTCAACAAAATAATCTATATAAATTCCTTCATCATTAGATATATTATCTAAAATTCTTTCGCCATCATTTTTAGAATATTTTCTTAAAGACTTAAATGCCTTTTCATCTAAAAGTTCAAACTTTTCTAATATAAGTTTTTCATAAGATGATAATAAAACTTCCTTTAAGTCCTGTTTTTTATATTTATAAACTTTCCTAATACCTAAAGTTTCAGCAATCTTAGCTAATCTTTCCCTTGTCATAGCAGATAATAACTCATTTAAATCCTTAGAATATGGTGTATTCTTAAATTGCCTTTCAATTCTTCTATTATTTGATTCACTTATAGAGTTACATAATTTCTCCATAGCAATTAATATATTATTAAGTTCTTCACTATATCTATCTTTATCATTTTTCTCTATAAACTCCTCTAAATCAAAGGTTTTGTACTCCCTCTTAACGCAATCCTCACACAACCATAATTGTAAATTAGCATCAAAAAAGATAGCATCTTTACCACATTTCTCACACTTCTCACACTTTTGTTTCATTACCACGACCTCCATTCTCTACCCTTTCTGCTTTTATCAGTATTTCCAAATAAAATAAAATTTAGTCGCACTTTATGTAAGTTTTGTGTTTTAAAAGTACAAAAGTAGTACTCTAGCTACACTTAGCTTAAGTACTACTTTATAATATTTATTTATATATTAATATTCTTAAAGGTTACAAATTGTTACTACTTTCAAGTTAATAATTAATTACAATTTAAATAATTTATTCCCTTTTATAGCTCATTATAACTAATGATAATACTAGTGGAATACATGAAATTAATATAGCCTTTCTTCCTATATTTCTTGAAAAAATCCCGCCTATAAAAGCTCCAAAGCAAAAAATAAATATTATAAAATAATATTGAAGGGCTATTTTCAAATGCTTTCTATCTTTATTTTTTATAAAAATAACTAATTTTTCTGTTCCACTTCTTAAATTACCTGTACACATTGTAGTGGCATAAGCATTCCCATGAAATTTTCTAAAACTTTCTACCTGCATTGCACAAATTAACGAAATTAAAGTATTTGCAATATAATCATATGGTATAAATGCTACAAATATAAGCAAAACTATCTCTATTGCTAATACTGCTTGTCTCCAATGAATTTTTTCATGTTCTAATAAGCTATGCCTTATAATTTCAGCTAATAAAACACCAATTGCAAAAGCAATAATAGGTATTATATATTTTATTACATTAGTAGTATTACCTTCTAAAAAACTAATGCCTAGCATAACCATATTTCCTGTTTGAGCATTGGCAAATACCTTTCCCCTGCATAAATAAGTATATGCATCTAAAAAACCACCTGCTAATGCTAATAAAATTCCAATTCTTAATGACTCTGAATATTGCTTACTCATATCTAACTACCATATTCCATTCTTCTATACTGTTCAATAATAAATTTTATATTTAAATATAAATATCTGAAAACTCTATATTCATTCTTGTTACCATACTATCAGATAAATCTCTATAATTTGATTCTTTACTCTCTCCATTATCACTTACAACTTTAACTGGTAACTTTATTGTAAATTCACTTCCAACACCAACTTCACTTTTAACTTCTATTATACCACCTTGTATTTTAATTAGATCTTTTACAAGAGATAAACCTATGCCACTTCCCTCACTTCTTTTTCTAAGCCTATTTTCTACCTGCTTAAATCTTTCAAAAATAACTTTCAACTTATCATTTGGAATTCCAATTCCACTATCCTTTACAGTTATATTAAACGTTTCATTACAATCTTTTAATATAACATCTATCTTTCCTGGTGAATTATTATACTTAATACTATTAGAAAGTAAGTTAAGCATTGTTCTCTCTAACTTCTCCAAGTCAAAGGCCATAACTTTTTCTTCAACATTTGTATCGAAAGTTAAAGTGATATCATTTTGTTTAGCAAATTCAGCAACAGACATAGCTATATTTTCTATAAAATGTACTATATCATAATTTTTAGGCTCATATTCATAATATCCACAATCAAATTTAGTTGAGTCTATTAGATTATTAACTAATTTTAATAGACGTTTGGAATTTTGACTTATTATTTCAATATACTTTTTTAATCTACTATTATTATTTAATAAATCTTTCTCTAGTAAGTCTATAGTTTGTAATGAACCAAAAATTAGATTTAAAGGAGTTCTTAACTCATGTGATAAATTTGCAAAAAACTCTAGCCTTAATCTTTCAATTTCACTCCTATGAGAAATATCTCTTACTGTATCAATAATGCCAACTAAATTACCATAACTATCCATAAACGGTTCTTTAATTATTTCAAACTCTACATGTTTTCCATTAATTAAAACTTTCTCATTGTATATTTTTTTACGCCCTGTATTAACAACCTCTAAATCTGTGCTAGTAGTATTTTTAACCACATTATTTAATTTAGGAATATCCCTAATTTTTTTACCTATAACTTCTTCTCTATTAAGACTTAAATCTTTTAAAAAACTATTGTTGCAATCTAAATAAACTCCATGACTATCCTTGAGAATTATATACTCAGATATATTATTAGTTATATAAGATAACGTATTGCCATCATTTATTTTTTCCATTTTCCCAATTATATCTTCAAGAATTCCTATAACTCCAATTACTTCATTATTATTATATAATGCATATCTATGAAGTGAATAAAGCTTATCTTTTAATTTACAAATTTCTCTGCGATAAAATTTTTTTGATTCTATAAATGTTTCACAACATTTTGCATATTTTCTCCCTTTATCTTGTCCAAATATTTTAATATCGTCTAATCCATAAATATCTTCATTATCACATCCAGACAGCACTTTAAAATTTTCACTGGCATAAACATATCTATTTTTTATATCCTTAATAAAGAAAATTTGATCTTTTCTCTGAATATCTTCTAAGAAACGTTTATCAATACAATTTTCAAAGTATAATGAAAAATGATTATCATCTTCTTTTTGTATAATTATATTAATAAAATCCTTTAATTGTTTAATGTACTTAGTATAATTTGAATTCTTACCACTAGGATTCTTTAATATTTTAATAAAATCTTTATCTTCCTTATACTCTGATAAAACATCAAAAAAATCTTTATATATCACTTCTTTGTAATCCATACCCAATAATAGAAGCATTTTATCATTAACATATTCAATTTCCATATTTAAATCTTCATTTTTCCCAAAACTACATTTTACATATAACATAGCTATAGGCATTTTATCCAAAATTTCTTTACACACTCTCATTTCTACATCCTCTGATACTAAAATTCTGTCTTTATATATAAATAATTACAATTATATTACATTTTTATTTATATTTGTAATATAAAAATAGCGATTATTTATTTCACTATATAATCACTATTTCAAAAAGTACTATCTATTAAATTAAATAACTTTAATCATTCTATATAAAGTATGAGAATAATACGGTTCTTCTTCTTCAAATACAAAGTTTAACTTTTCATAAAAACTTTTAACACCAGCATCTTTTGCTAACAAAGAGCAACTTTTATATCCTGCTTTTTTAGCACTTTCTTCAGCTAATTTTATAAGAGCTTTTCCAATTCCCTTACCTCTATACTCTTCTAAAGTAGCCAAATTAGCAATATAAAACTCATTTTTCTCACACTCATTAAGCCCTAATTCTAAAATAACATCTTTTAAAAATCTAATTTTATTTTTTATTCCTTTAATATACTTAATTAACTTTATAATTGTTATTAAATCTAGCTTTGATAAATCTTTTCCTTTTATTAATATTATAGCTCCACAAATCTTACCCTCTAGTTCTGCAACTTCAACATTCTTATATGAATACCTAGAATCTTCACTTTCTATTAGCCATTTTATTCTATGAATTATTTCATCCTTACTGCCATAACCCCAGACGTGCTCAGGATCATCTTCTGTTTTATATACCAGTTCTGCAATAATTGTCGAGTCTCCTTTTGTTGCTTCTCTTAACGTGAAACTTTCCATAAAAATTCCTCTCTTCTTTAAAAAATATAATAAAAACTTTATATATTTATTATATTTTTAAGTAATTATATATTTAAGGCTTTGTGGATGTTAAAATATGTACTTATATGTTCATAATTATTAATAAACTTAATTGTAAATTAATACAAATGTACTTCTTTTAACCGGAAATTAATGTACTCTTATTTTAGTAATGAAAAGATATCTTTTCATTTATTAAAAAAGAAGCCAAAATTAATTTGACTTCTTTTTTAATTTATTTTTATTTATGTTTACACTTATGCTTAACAACTAATTCATATAAAGTTGCAACTGGCGCTCCTGTTCCTCCCTTTGGTGTAGTATCATTTCCACCATCAGTCCAAGAAGTTCCTGCAATATCTAAATGTAACCAAGGCTTATCTTGTACAAACTCCTCAATAAACATACCTGCAGTAATTGTTCCACCATAACGTCCACCAGTATTTTTAAGATCTGCAAAATCACCCTTATATAACTTTTTAAAGCACTTATCATTAGGTAATCTCCAGAATTTTTCTCCTGTTCTATTTGCTGCAACTAATAACTCTTCATAAAAAGCATCATCATTACTTAATACTCCTGTTATTTCAGATCCAAGGGCTACTAATACTGCTCCTGTAAGAGTTGCTACATCTACTACCTTATCTACTTTTTCCTTTTCAATAATATAAGTTATAGCATCAACTAAAGTTAATCTACCCTCTGCATCTGTATTTAAAACTTCAATAGTTTTACCTGCCATAGAACCAATAATATCTCCTGGCTTATAGCTTCCACCTGAAATAGCATTTTCACAAGCTGCTACTACTGCAACTACATTTTTTTCTACCTTATTTTTAGCAAGAGCTTTCATTGTTCCGATAACAGCTGCAGCTCCACCCATATCACTTTTCATAGTATCCATAGAAGTTGATGGCTTAAGAGAATATCCACCAGTATCAAAAGTAAGACCCTTACCTACAAGTCCCACTCTTTCATCACTATTAGCACTACCCATATATCTCATAACAATTAATCTTGGCTTATGCACTGATCCTTTTCCAACTTCTAAGAATGCTTTCATTCCTAACTCTTCTATTTGCTTTTCATCAAAAACTTCTACTTCGAATCCACTTTCTTTTCCTGCTTCTACTGCCCTTTCTGCTAAAGTTTCTGGATATAATATGTTAGCAGGCTCATTTACAAGATCACGAGCTAAAATAATACCATCTGCAACATTACTTGCCTCTTTTATTTTCTCTCTCATCTTTGCAAACTTTTCTTTTGGTCCACCTATTATAGTTACATCAGGGTTGTAAGATTCCTTATTGGCTTTATACTTGTCAAACTTATAGCATGCTAATTTTACACCTTGTACTATAGATTTAGTAACTCCACCTGTGCATAATCCATTAACTTTTATAAAATTAATACTTAAGTTATTTATTTTTAATTTTTCAGCTTGCTTTATTCCCTTAGCAACTGCATTTATTAAATCTGTTCTTTCTAACTCATCAAATTTTCCAAGCCCTACAAAAATTTCATAATTTAGTTCTTCAGTAGTTCTATAAAATATTTGTCCGCTTTTTCCTTCAAATACTTTTTTAGCTTTCAAACCTTCAACTATTTTATTATTTGAAGATTTATCTTCATATATAAGATTAATAGCACCTTCAAAACTTCCTACAGTTAAATCTTTTACTTCTATCATCCTTTGCTTCTCCTTTACTTAATAATTTTCCTTTATTATACTATAAATTTCTAAAAAATGTAACCACCTCCGGGGAGCTTACATTTAATGCCACTTTAACGATATTTATATTTTTTTAACTATATTTGTTTAATTGAGAATAATTATTGATTTCATTTTTTCTTTTATATATACTTTTTTATGTTATAAGTTGATATTTAAAAAATTTAGGAGGTAATTATGAACTTTTTAATTTCTATTATAATAACAATATTTATTATTTTTATAGGCCGTAATTTTATAAAAAAGCACTCAAAACTTTGTTATGTAATATCTGCACTTATATCAATAGCTTTAGTTATAGCTTCATATAGCGGGGTTCTTTCAAATTTATCACATTTTGCTAATACTTATATACTTCCTCTATTTACAAAAAGCGCCTTTGCTACTTCAATTTTTGTAATAGTTATGTATACAGGCGCATTAAAAAATGGTAGTAAATTAATGAAAATTTTAATGCCAATTAGGGCAGAGTTATCTATTATAGCAAGTATTCTTACACTTGCCCATAATATTGTTTTTGGTAGATATCATTTTGTAACATTATTTACAAACCCAAAATCAATGTCAATAAATATGCTTTTAGCAGCAATTATAAGTGTAATTTTAATAGTTATTATGCTTCCACTTATGATTACATCTTTCCCAAGTATAAGAAAGAAAATGAAGTACAAATCTTGGAAGAAACTTCAAAGACTTGCTTATATTTTTTATGGATTAATTTATGTACATGTAATGCTTATAATGACTCCATTAGCCAAAGCTGGTAACTCACAGTATATATTAAACGTTTTAATATATAGTTTAGTGTTTTTAACATACGCTGCAATGCGTATTGCTAAAGCAATAAATAAAAAATCTTTAAATAAATCTAAAACTACAGTAAATTATGCACTAAAAGACGCTCAAAATTAAATAAAAAGCGTTCCAACTCTCTAATTTAAAGTAGTATCTACCACTTAGGTCATAGATACTACTTTTAAATTTTTCTATGAAGATTCTTAATTATACTATTTTCCTTTCAAATCCCATATTACTACCTATATTTTTAAATTCAATATATATCATTACCATAGATACAACACCTGCTATAAAATCAGCAATAGGCCCTGAATACATTATTCCATCAATGCCCATAAATATAGGTAATATAACTATTAAAGGTAATAAGAATAATATCTGTCTCGTTAATGAAAGGAATATACCTTTCTTAGGTTTCCCTATAGCAGTAAAGAAATTAGATGATATAGGTTGGAAACAATTTAAGAATGTAAATAATAAAAATATTCTAAAGTATTTAACTGCAAAATCATAATAAGCTTCTGAACCAGAACCAAAGATTGATACTATTTGTCTTGGGAATACTTGAAATGCAATAAGTGCTATTGCAGATACAATTACTCCATAAGTAATAGCTGTTCTATATGCTTTCTTTACTCTCTCATACTTCCTAGCTCCATAATTAAAGCTTACTATAGGTTGTAATCCTTGAGATAAACCAATTACTATTGACATATAAATTTGATTTACCTTTGTACTGCAGAATTACCTATGTAATTTAAAGCTTTTTCCTTATCACCTTTTCCTAATGTAAGATTGAAAGCTGCAGATGCTCCAATTCCTAATAATAATGCTATTGCTATACATGATGTTGTAAGAGGAAATGTTATATTAGTTGCTGCATTTCCAAGCTCTCCAACACTTCTTCCGATAAAAAATTGGTCAACAATATTATATAATGCACTAACAAGCATAGCTATTATACTTGGAATAGCAAACTTTCTTAATAATATGTTTACCGCTTCTGTTCCTAAAGTATTTTTCCTTTTACTCTCCATATATTACTCCTTTTTATAATTATTTATAAAAACTAAATTGTAATTTATTAATTACTAAAATATTGTACCATTACTTACTTTAAAAATCTCTTATTGAATTTACATTTTATAATATGACAACAATAAAATATAAATATCTCTTAGAATATAAAGACTTATTTTTAGATATTGCAGCAGAAGAATTAAGCCATATGGAAATGGTAGCTCAAACTATAAATTTATTAAATGGCCATGATGTTGATAATACTGAAGTTGATAATGGTGAAATTCAAACTCATGTTCAGTGCGGATTATCTCCAGTACTTATTAATTCTTCAGGTCATCCTTGGAATGCTGATTATGTAACAGTTACTGGTGACTTAGTTGCAGATTTATTATCTAATATAGCTTCTGAGCAAAGAGCTAAAGTTGTTTATGAATATCTTTATAGACAAATTGAAGATAAGGAAGTTAGAGCAACAATAGACTTTTTACTTAATAGAGAAGAGGCTCATAATGCATTATTTAGAGAGGCTTTAAATAAAGTTCAAAATACTGGATCAAATAAAGATTTTGGGGTAACTGAAGATTCTAAGTTATACTTTGATTTATCAACTCCTGGTCCTTCTCACGAAGCTCCAAATCCAACTCCACCTTCATTTGATAATCCTAATAAATAAAAATACTTATTAAAAAAATACTACAAAAAACCATACCCAGTTATTAAAAACACTTGGTATGGTTATTTTTGTACTCATATTCTCACAAATCAAACTAACATAGCCTAATTTTTTAATTTAATTTACAACAAAAGTTATTATATATACTTTTAACTTTTTTAGTAATATCGTTTCCTGATTTTATAGGAATTACTGGATTAATAATAATATAACTCTTAGTACACTTCTTACACTCATCCTTATTTTTATTCAGTTCCTTTAATTGCTCTAAACTTGAAGTCAACATTCTTGCATACCTTTTCCCTATTATTTCATAATATACAATACTCAATATAGCTAAAAAATATTACAAATAACATTAAGCCTTTACTAAAAGACTTTTATATAGTTTTTCTACCTTATCCTTAATATCAACTCCTGATTTAGTTGGTGTTGATATATCTATTACAATGGGTCTATTTCTTTGACTTTTACCTTCTGATTTTTTATCTGCTATAACTTTTAATTTTTCTAAATTAGTTTCCATAATAAAATACACCTCACATTACATCAATTAAATATTTTGAATAACTTGTTTCTACTGAAAACAAATAACTATAAACTAATAATCCTAATTCTCCTGGATAAGCATTGTCCATATCAATAATCAATACCATACTATCATTTATTATACTAGATCCATACATAATATATATCCTATTATTATGTACATAAACTCTATTCTCTTCAATATTAGCTTTTATCTTTTTAATATTAAAAGAATTACATCCTAGTTCATCTTTTGCAAAACTTTCAAAAGAATCACTTGATTTTACTATTATACTAATATCATTAATGGCTAAGGTAAACTCTTTAATAAATTCTTCTATGATTATAATATATTCATTTATTTCATAATCATCCCTAATAAGACCTTCAGTATCTAAATAATTCATTGTCCTATCAATCTTACAAATTATTTGAGAATATTTTTTTATTATCTCTTCATATTTGTTTATTAAGCTACTTTGTTTATCAGCTATATCCAATTCTTCAGATAACTCTATTTCATTTTTACTCAATTTTTTAAGTGAATATTCTTTTAAAATTAAATTATAAAGAATAAATGCTATTGCAAAAAATCCAATAAAATTTACAATAAATATATACTGACCTTGATTTATTCCAAAATTATTTAGCTTATATGTTTTTAAAAAAGTTTCTTTATTATATAAATAATACATTACAAAAGATAATAATACCATTGTAAAATAAAGATATTTTTTAAACTTTTTCTTTGTAGCAGATGATATTAAAGAGTTAAATATATTGACTTTTATATAAATATAAATTAATAACCCTATTACTATTATTATAGATATAATAACTAATATACTTTCTGATAAGAAATTATTACTTTTTCCTATTGTAATTCCAAATAAAAATCCTAATAAGCTTAATATAATAATGAATAATGTTGATTTTGTAAAGTTTATCAATTTTCTTTTCCACTTATTATTCCCCACTAAAATAACCTCTCAAACCCCAAATTTTACAAATATATATCTTTATTATATTCTTTTTAGAAATTTTTAACAATATTTCAAAATTAAAAGACCTAGCATAATACCAGATCTTTTTGTTATTTAAATATCTTAATTTAAATATCTTAATTTATTTTTTCTATTTTACAACTATGTTCTTTTCTTTTAGAATCATAACAAATAGCAACTGCTAAAACTTCATTATTTTCCTTTTTAAACTTTTGAATATATTCTTTTTCTTTAATTTGATTTAATGCTACATCTACATTTTCATCCTTTTTTAACTCTACAATAAATGCTATATCATTTTTTCTTCTTGGATGAAAAGTGAAATCAGCATATATTTTATTGGAACATCCTACTACAGTAGGATGGGCTTGTTCACTAAATTCATTCTTCGAATTCATTAAGTGAGCCAATGCCTCTTCACGTTCAACTCTATAAGTATCTCTAGCACATAAATATGCTAAAGTTAACACACAGGCTAATGAATTTTCATCATTATATTGAAGTATTGGAATTTCTGAATTATGAATATCATGTAATATTTTCTTCACAACTTCAGTATCTCTATTTACAGTAGCTTTTAACATATTTCTTGATTTCTCTATTATTTCTGATACTTCCCCAAATGACTCATCCTTAATTGCTTTTTCAAATTCATACATAAGCTCTTTATTAGGTATCTTAATATATCCATCATGATAAGATAAAAAACCTAATATTATCATTGCAGAATATATTTCTTTTTTAGTTTTAGGTTGCCCTTGACCTGCTCTAAATTCTTCATTTATAGTAATATCAACTTCTTCACCAGCTACCATTGCAATTACATCTTCTCTTATGTCTAAAGTATTATATTTTAAATACTCCTTTACCTCTTCCATTGCTCCAGTATTAGTCCAATAACTTTCACAATATCCATTTTGAAGAGCTTTAACTACAGAGCGTGGATTATAAATTCTAGTTCCTTTAGCAGTTAAGTATCCATTATACCATTTCTCTAAATATTTAAAATCAATTAGTTTATTCTTATTACATAATTCATTAACTTCATCATCTGTAAAACCAAAGTATTCATCATATATTCTATCCTTTAAAAATGTATACTCATCAAACATATTAAGTGCTGATCCACTAGAATACTTCTTTATTGGGAGTACTCCTGTCATATATGCAAGTGCTACATATGGCTGGTCCTTAAGAAGATTTCTCAAAAACTCCAAAAATTCATTCTGATTTTCTTCAAATAAATCATTATTAAAAATATAATCCCATTCATCAAAAATAAATATAAACTTGTCTCCAGTATCCATTAACATATCACTTATTGTAAAATAATTTTCAACCTTTATATTGGGATATGCTTCTTTTATATCCATTATTAGTGACTCTTTTATCATAGACATATAATCTTTAAAAGTATTGCTATGTTCAGGGATTTTATTGAATGATATGCTAATTACATTATATTTATTTAAATTATCTTCATAAGTTTCACATTTACTTATTTCTAAATTATCAAATATATCATTAGAATTGAAGGCATTTGTATAGTAGGCTCCAAGCATATTTATAACACTAGATTTACCAAACCTTCTTGGTCTAGTAATACATACATATCTATCATCAGTACATATTAATTCATTTAATTTTTCGATAATTAATGATTTATCTACAAAGTACTTTTTTCTATGATAATGCTTTATAATTTTCAAGTTGTCTTTTTGTGTTTAAATATACTGCCATAACTACCCTCCTATTTTAATCACTATATCTTTATTATAGCCCATATTACTTAATATTTAAACAGATTATCTTATCTCCAATATTATATTTAGCCATACTAAATTATTTCTACCACCAAGAGTGTCTCCTGACTTATATATAGTTTTTATCTTTAGGTTTGGTACTTGTGATAGCATTTCTTTAAATGTTTCTTCTGTATAATAATTAAAATATCTACCCTTCTCATCAATATACTCATTTTCTCCATATTTAAATGACATATAAAATACTCCATTATGTTCTAAATTAGATGATATATTTTTTATTACCTGAATTAGGTCTCTTTTATTTATATGAAGCAATGAGGCACATGCCCATATACCATGAAATTTTTCTGTTAATTGTAGTTCTTCAAATTTACTACAAATTACTTCTTGTTCAATAAGTTTACTTGCAGCAATTGATAATTCTTTTGACCCATCAACTGCTGTAACATTGTATCCTTGTTTTATAAATTCAAGACTATCTCTTCCTGATCCACATCCTAAATCAAGTATATGTCCACCTTTAGGTATGTGTTTTAGGAAATCCTTATATAGATGGCTCATATCTACTGATAATGTACTTTCTATATATGATTTTGAATTGTTGTTGTAAAAATCTAATGTTCTGTTTATCATTTGTTTCATTTCCTTTAAACTAAATTAATTTTTTATTATATTGCTTAGGATACTTTATTAAATATAGACAAGGCTATTGGTTGCAATCTTATGCCTTTCCACTCTTGCTTTATATTTCTTGCACTATTTTTATACTCCCTAATTATATCTGTTTCTTTTACATAATGAAAACTAAATTGATATCCATTTATATTTATATAAACTACTTCTTTTGTATAATATATATCAACACCACTGATTTTATTTAATATAATATCTTCAATTACATCTGATATAAAATTCTTAAATATGTAACTTTTCTTTATCTCTTCTAGTGCATAATCTTTTTTAACATAAGAATTTAATAAATTTACACTAGCTAAAAATTTAAAGCAATCTTCTTTAGTTTTTATGTTACCTCTTAATAATATTATATTTAAATATGCTTTTCTTACACTTTCCTCATCTATTATTTCTTCAATTACCTCTTCTAATATAACACTTTCCACTTTTACCTCCCATTTTATCTTTATATATTTATAATATTATTTAATAAATTAATTATCTAACCTTGATGCTTCTTCTCCTATTTCTTCTAATCTTTTATATATTTGCTCACATCTATATTCAGCATATTTTAAGCTTCCAGCATACTCCTTAAATTCTTCTTTAGAATATTTGTTAAAATCATCTTCTAAATCATCTAGTGCTAAATCCATAGCTTCATAAAATCCAGCTGAGCATGGTCCCCATCCCCTCATTTCTGTTAAAAATATTGAACTTATTTCTATAAGTGAATATTCGATTATTCCGTCAAACTCATCATCTACTTCAATTATTTCTCCATCTTCCTTTATTGACACTGATTTTAAAGGATTATTTCCTAATATTCCAGCTTCTTCTCTAAATTCTTTAATTAATTCTATAGCTTCATTAGCTAACTTCATTCTTTTCTCTAATTTACTCATTTTATTACCTCTTATAATTTATAATAGTATAATGATTAAATAATACGTTCATCCATTATATATTCTCTAATTAATAAAAGTATTTTATCATTTCTTTACAACCTAATACCTATGTTAAATCCTATAAGTTGCACTATATAAAGACTTATAATAAATCCTATTATTTTTATTAAACCTATAGTTATAATTTTTATTTTTTCTATCATAAATTCCCTTTCTCCATTTAAGCTATTTTAAGTTATTCTAAATTTACAACTTCAATTGTTATTTGAACTTCATAATCCATTTCATCAACTAGCATTTCAAAACATTCATCATTTCTTAATTCCCCTTGCCCATTATCAAATTCATAGGCTGCTATTCTTGCTTCACTTATAAGATCATTAAAACATTTATAAGCATCTTCTTTTTTAGTAAATACTTTATTAGTCACCTCAATTTCATGAGGAGAAAATATAAATAATGTATGATTAACTACATATACTTTCATTACCATTATCCTCCTCATTAAAGAAATATCCAATAGCCCATCTGAATATTCTACAAGTTACATATTGCTCTGGTAAATCTTGATACTTTGCTGGAAGCTCTTCAATCTCAGGAATCATAGAAATCATTCCATCTTCAATTTCTATAGTCCACTCTTCAAATTGATATAAACATCTAGCACCTTTCTTTGGAACAATTGCTAAATGAACATTATGTGGATAATTCTTTTTTGCACTATATCCTTTACTAATAACTCCACATATATAAATAGCCTTGAAAGTATCTTCTGGTTGCTCATCAAATATTATTGTTGTTTCATTATTAAAGTTTTCATTATGTTTACTAAACTTTTTGCTATACTTTCCTTTTAAAGAATTTGTACAATGCTTTTCGTCATTTCCTGCTTGTACATATTTACACCATAACCATTTGAATTTATTTGCATCTAAATTATGTTTTATTTTTATCATTTCTGCCACCTCTTAAATAATTTATTCTATGCCTATATAATAAATCTTAATAGTGACTTATATTGTCCTTTTGAAATATTTTTTAAATTTATTTTTCTTCATTAATATAATTTATTGTATATCCTACAAAATCATCATAATCTAAGATAATTTCTTCATCTCTATATAATTTATTAATTGTTTTCATAGCTTCCTCAAAGTTTTCAGCTTCAACTATTACTTCCTTGTTCAGTATTTCTTCTATATTAAATTTATATTTATTCATGTTACCTAACTCCTTATTATAAAATAATTAATTTAACAAGAAATTATAGATCAATTATTATATTTAGATCAATAATAAAAGCTATATAAGAATTCTATGTTTAATTCTTATATAGCTTCATTTATAGCTTCATTAAATACTATTTATAATTGTTAAGCACATCTTTATATGCTTTTATAATATCTTTTTTTAATTCTAATGGTTCTAAAACAGTACAAGCTGTTCCCATTCCCATTATCCATGGAATAATTTCCGTTTTACCTTCTACTGTTGCCTTATAAATTATATATCCTTCTTCAATATAATCTTCTATTTTTTCATCTTCAGTCCATGAATACTCTTTAAAGCCCATAGCATATGGATATGTTATTTTTAGTTTTACTTCATAACTTTTATCTTTAAAAATTCCAAGTGTATTTTTTAGATGATTTGATAAATCAAAATTATCTTTCTCAAACTTCTCTTTTAATAATTCAATATCTTTTATTCTAACTAGTTTAAATTGTCTTAATGCATTTCTTTCTTCACATTTTCCTATAAAGTAATTAGATCCATAATAAGTATATAATCCATAAGGATGAATTTTTCTTTCTGTTATATTTCCGTTAGAATCCATATATTTAATTTTTATTTTTCTATTATTTATAATTCCATCATTAATAGTAAGCCATTTTTTACTTTCTTCTTGCTGATTGGCTTTTATTTTAATTCCTTTATTATATATATTTTCTGAGTTATACATATCATCTTTTGGATTTATAGCCTTTATTTTTTCTACTGCTGAACTTAAATCATTATAGAAATGTAAGCCTTGTCCCTTTAGAAAATCTTTTGTCTTAGATAATGATAAACTCTCATTATCACTTAACTCTAAGTTTAATAAGTAATCTTTGTTTTCTAAAATATATCCACCGTATCTACCTTTTATTTCTGTAATTGTAACTCCAGCATATTCTAAATCTTCTTTATATCTTGTTATTTGTCTAATATCTACTTCTAGCTCTTCTGCTAATTCTTTTCTTGTAACTTTTTTTCTACTTCTAAGAATTGCTAACATTCTAAGTGCATTATTTACTTTTCCCATTTATAAATCTATTCCTAAATATTATTTGATATAAAAGTATAGGGATAAGCTTACTTATCCCTAAGTTTTAATTTATAACCTACTTAATTATAAGTATCATTTTTAACTTCTTTTTAAATGCGGTAAAAGTACCTAAGTTTAATTTGGTTAAAACCGCTGGTATCTTAAATTGACTAACTCCTATGCTATCAGCAAGCTCTCTAAGATTCCCTATCTCATGTATTTTATCTAAATTTTTAACAATATACTCGCCTATTACCTTTTGTTCAGGCTTCAAATTACATAATCTACAGGATATTTCTTCTCTTAACTCTTCTAACTCTAAATTAATATAACTTTTACTATACTCATAATCGTATTGGTTTATTACCCGTGCTATCTCACTCAGTATCTCTCTACTTATATTTTTTTCAAACTTAAAATCCATAATATCATCATATGTTATATCTGTTATCCTTTTTATTTTATTATAGCAACAAAACTCCTTAAATTCATTAAAGCGTTCTTCCTTAAATACACTATCAATAGCTAATTCATCTGAAGTATCAACTTCTATATTAATAGATTTTGATTCTAGTACATTTTTAATATTACTAATATTAAATTTTTCTTCCTCTTTTGATATACTATCTTGACCTAATATATTTGATATTAGCTTATCAAAATCTACCTCTTCATTTTTTATAGAAATATCTTCTGAACTTTCCTTTATGTCGTCACTTTTTATTATACTATTTTCTTTTATACTTCTTTTAATAATTTCTTTAAAAGTTAAAAAATCTCCTAATTCTAGCATACTTAATGTTACTTTTACGACTACTACGTTTACCCCTAAACTTTTCCCCAACTCTGCTGCACTTTCTATATCTGGAATCGTATCAATATTATTAATAATATATTCTGCAACTAACATTTGTTTCGTAGATAAGTTTTTTTTATTCCTTATAATCTTTTGTTTTATTTCTATAATGCTTTGGCACTCAACTTTTTCATTATCGTTTGAAATATAATAATCTCTATTTTCTTCAGAATGATATTTTAAAATTTTATTCTCACCATTTGTAAATGTAGTTTCTTTTATTTTCTGTTTATTTTTATTATAATTCTTATCTGTTGTCTCTATTATTAACATTATTTCATATTCTTTTTTGCCTCTTTTTACAAATTTGGCTTTTAAATCCGTATTATTAGTAAAATTATTTAAATTAATATTTTTAAATAAGTCTACTTTTAAGTCATTTCCCCAAGAAAGTTTAGCTCTGCAAGTTTTATCAGTTGTAATTGTAGCTATAAAACTTTCATTATTATGCTTAATAGTAATATTTATTTTTTCTTTTAAATTAATATTAGTAATATCAAAATACGTATATATTCCTTTTGGAATTCCAGTTTCATTATATTCTAAAAACGATTTATCAATTTTCTTTATTGCAATCTCACTTGATAATACAGTCCATGAAAAAGCCGTAATAGGATAATATTTATTATCCCCCTCTCCCTTTCAATCATCTAATAATCCCTCTATTAAATTATCAACACTCTCATCTATAACTTCTACTTCTTTTAATTTTGATACATTTTTATCTGCAAATATTTCGTTAATATTATTAACTATAGATGCTTTCATTATTAATTGTTGTATTTCATTATAATCAAATTCCTCTTTTATTATCTCTTCAAATTTTTCATTAACTGATCCGAATTTACAAGTTAATATTGTTAAAAGAGAATCTTTAAGCGCTTTAATTTTAATTAGCTTCTCTCTATCAGTTTCTTTCTCATCATAAAATTCTTTTCCTATTTTTGTTAATAAAGGAGACATAGCTCCTGAATACATAATTGTTAAGCTATGCATTGCTCTTGAACTCTGAACATATAGTAAATTTGTTTCTAATTGATTGTTTCTATAATTTTTATTATCACAATCTCCTATTATTACCATATCAAACTCTAATCCCTTCGTTAAATATGCTGGGAATATACATATCCCCCCATTATAGTTTTTCTCTTCCGTAATTAAATTTATATCTAATTTATCTTTTATTAAATTATAATATTTTTTACAATTTTGAATATTTCTAAACACAATTGCAACATTTAAATATCGTTTATCCCTATTATCAACTAATTCTTTTATTTCACTTATTATCTCTTCATCTGATCCTTTACCTATAATCATTGGCTTACTACCATGTCTCTCTATTGGTTCTGGTAAATAATCTTTATTAACTGAATTAAACTTAAGAATTTCTTTAGCAAACATCATAATTTCATATGAACTTCTATAGCTTTTACTTAGCTTATAAGTTTTTAAATTTACTTTATCTTCAAATATATAATTAATTAACTCTTCGTCATAACTAAGCTTATTAGGAATGATTCTTTGATTTATATCACCAACTATTGTAAAGGAATTATTATATACATAGCTCCTTAATGAATAAATTTCAAATGGACTTAAATCTTGACTTTCATCTATTACTATATGTTTAAAATAATATCTATTAATTAAATTAATTTTGGAATGAAGATATAATATTGCTGCTAAATCATCCTCAAATAATCCTTGCTTACCACGCTCTAAAATACTATTAACATCATCTTTACTAATAATATTAATTGAGTTATATCCTAAAATAGCTCTATTTGTAACTAACTCTAAATATTTATCTAATGAGTTTATCTCCTTTAACTGATTTAAATATTCATTTAATATTACTTTAGCTTGTCTTAATATTCTTTTAATTACAATTTCTTTTTCATTTACTATCTCCGAAACTTCTTTTTGTAATTTAGGATATGCTACAGCCTCACTTTTTAAATCTTCAATTAACAAATTATATTCATTTTCTTTTAATCTTACATAATCTCCGATCTTTTCATTATAAATCTTCTCTATATAACTCTTAGTTTTTAATATTCTTTCATTTAATTTATAACTACTAAAATCCTCTAAAAATATCTTTTTAAACTCATCTCTTGAAAGTATTACATTTGAATATAATGTCAAATCGCTTTTAGGTACTATACTTTTAATTATATCGTTTATGTAATTATCAATTACATTTTTATATGCAAGACTTCCCTTATCGAATTTATTTATTTTCATCTCTTGATTATCAATATTATTCTTAATAAAATCTATCTTTTTTCCAATAATGGTTTCCACAAAATTTGAAAAAGTATTTTGCATTATATTAATTACACCCAAATCAGGTAATAATCTCCCTATATATTCTACAAAAAGTTTATTTGGTGCAATTACTAATATGTCTTCATCCTTTAATTTTTCATTATATTGATATAATAAATATGCAATTCTATGCAATGCAATTGTACTTTTACCACTCCCTGCACATCCCTGAATATATACTATTTTATTTAATTCCTGTCTAATTATATTATTTTGAACTTCTTGAATTGTAGCAATTATATCTTTTAACTTACTACTTGAACTAGCTTCTAATACCTCAATTAAATACTTATCTGCCATTTCTTGTTCTTTTGCTTTAGTTTCAGCAAGAGTTTCTAAATCTTGAATTCTTACAATTTCTTTATTCTTTATTTCTATACTTCTTTTTAATAACTTATTTCCCGAAATAGTATTTATATTTCCTTTATTATCTACAAATACCTCATTACATTCTCCTAAGCTTCCCTTATAATATATATTTCCTAAAGGGGTTCTCCAGTCAGTTATATTAGCTTCTTCATTATCAAAGTCCATTCCAACTTTTCCAATATATATTGTTTCTGGCTCATCCTCTCCTTCAAACTTAAAATCCATTCTTGCAAAATATGGAACATTCTGCGCATCATTTATATCATTATATTTTTCTCTTGTTTTTTCATATGATATTAATTCTACATCACTAGTATTTTCTTTACCATTACTAATATTATTTTTATATTTTTTTATATCATTTTCTAAAGTACTTAACTTTTTTTCTATACAATTATTAACTAAATCTAAATGTAAATATTCTTCTTTATGCATCTCTTTATTATCCATATCAATTCCACCCTTTTTATTATAAATAAGCTAGAAGTATACTTCTAGCTTATTTTTACTACACATATTGATGTAACAATCTTAAACATCTTTCTTTTTCATCTTCATCTAATTCTTTAAATATAGATATTATTCCTTCTACTCTACTATTTTTAATTTTATCATTTATTATAGTATTTATATTCTTTAATAATAATATTGACTCATCTTTAAGATATAGTGGTATATCTCTATTTTTTATTTTCCAAGTTTCACACTCTTCGATTGACAACTTTGAAATATTTTCCTTTACATAAGAAATATTATTTTGTACCCACTTAGCATCAGCAGCATCCATATAGTTAATACCTTCTATAATTGCTTTATCTAACAACTTTTCTGTAAATTCATTATTGGTTTCATATTTAAACTCTCTTGCTATACTTTCAAATTTAGCTCTATTATCTCTTGCTAACTCTAACTGTTTTAACTTATTGGATACATTGTTTATTTTATCTAATATGCTTTTTAATTCAATCTCATCTTCTTGGATTGGTAGATATATTAAGTAAGTATTAATGCTTGATTCTATTTGTCTAAGCTCATCTATTGAACCAACATTCTTTAAACTATTAAATATTTTAATTTTATATTCATCTAGAGTTTCACGTCTAGAGTTTATCTTTTCTTGAAGCTGAATAGATTGTTCTATCATTTGTTTTCTTTTAACAGTTGATATATCTAAATTTTGAATTCTTTCATTCCAATTAATTATAGATTCCTTTAGCTGTTCTAAATCATTATAATTTTTTGTATTAAGTAAACTATTAGAATTTATAAAACTATTAAACTCATTAAAAATAGCTATATATTTTTGATTTTCTATTATTTCTTGCTTTTTAGATTTATAAGTGCTTTCTAGTAATATAGCTTCTTTTTCTAGCCCTATTTTATTTAATACTTGACAAATTAAATTTACATTTTTGCCTTCTTCCTTTAAATCTACATATCCAAACTTATATGATTTATTTAAGTACTCAGGTAATTTATTCTCAATATTCATTATAATAGTTTCTCTTAATTTAACTACTTCATATCTATATTCTTTGCTATATTCAAATTCACTATCTTCAATTTTCCCAATAAAATTACCTACAAATAGTGGTTTATATAATTTTCCTAAAGCTCTTATATTGAATCCTAATACAAAATATTTTTCTACATAATCCTTAAAAGCATTTAATTGCTCATATATCTTCTTTTTCTTATCTAATCCTCTATAGACCTTTTCCTTTAATAATTCTACTGTTGCTAAACATTCATTACTTATCTCTTCATTTTCTAATGATTTAAGTTCTATTAATGCTTCTGCACAATTTTCAACATATATTATGTTTGATATTTTATCTATTATCTTATTTATTTCATCCTCTTTAGTGCCCTCTATTTTTTGAATACTATACTTCTTTAATTTATCAAACTCTATCTTTTTATCACTAAATATTTGATTCGCAAATTCTGATTTTTTTACTTTCATTTTTGTGCTATATATATTTAAATTGCTTGAATTTAATCCTATATAGTAAGATATCAATAATCCTAATGAATACTCATTCATTGAATATGGGCTATATAAATACTTATTAAACACACTTTCAATGGTTTTAATTTCATTAAGTTTTAATGAATTATCTATTTCATCATAAATTTCCTTAATAATCCCTGCCTGTGGTTCTATTAATGCTCCTGTCTTTGATAAAACTTTCCATGAATTTGGATTTTCTACACTTAATGATGATTTAAGTCTATTATTAATCTTAGGATCTAATCCTTGTAAAGATTGCTTATTAGTTATACTATTAGTTATTAATCCTCTGCATATCGTCAAATAATAGTTTTTTATATTTCCAGTTAACTTCTTTTCAAATCCATCAAAAATAAAAGGAACAACTTTACTGTGATTCTTTCTAAATATATCATTACAATAAACAGTTAACCTTTTGTTAACTTCTTCTATGCCATCACCATTTAATATTTTTCTACGTTGAGCTAATTCATAAAATGTTCTAACTATTTTATTTACCACAATTTTTTTATTAGCTAAAATAAATTTACTATAAGTTTGATAATCTTGATTATTAAATTCACTTAAGGCTTTATATTCTATTAATCCATCTCTTATCTTATCTTCAAAATCTTCAATAAGTATAAATATAATATCTTTATTTTTTAAATCTTTATCTTTTATTATTTTATTAATTCTATCAATTTCATTAAGCGATTCACTCTCTACATATACAAATAGCATTAATCCCCTATTTGTCTCTAATGCTGGAGCACTTTTCAATAATTTTAATGCCTTATTTATATAATCTTCATCTATATCAGTTGAGTGAACAAACCTCTTTGAAAACTTCCATTCTATAGAGCTAATACTATTATCAATAGCAAATGTAGTTTCTTCATCTCTTGCAATTGTTAAATCCTGTCTTAATTGATCATCTATATAGCTTAGAAAATTTCCTTTTGCAGCTCTCATTTTATTATTAACTAATTTTCTGTTAAATTCATTTTTCCCATTTCCATCAGCTAATAACTCAAACCTTTTAATCGTATCATCAAATCTTATTACTCCAAAATTCTCTTCTAAATCTTTTATTTCTTTTTTTATATTATCCTCTTCAATACCAGTACAATATTTTAATAGTGAGATCATATCTTCTTTATCATAAGGAGTAAACTTACTTATATTAGATATTAATATTCCTTGTAATACCTTTAACTTATTTCCCTCTATTTTTCCTTCATATTTTATAATAATATTATTATATAAAATACAATTTTGACTTTGTTGCATTCCCTTTTCTTCAGCACTCAACAATTCATTAAATAATTTGGATTCAATTATATCTGTGGGATATACATAGAATAGTTTTTCATCCATAATTTCAGCTTCACTTATTCTATTAAATATATCTCCAATAAAAGTAAGAGTTGATCTTTGTTGCATCCATGTTGATAAATTAGACATAATCCAAACTGTAATAGGATGTATTGGATATGTCCCTTTAAGTATTACATTATTATATAAATTTTTATCGCTCCAAACACCCCTAGTACTACTTTCCTTTATCCACCTACTAATATTATTAAATAGTGTATTATTATAATTATTATTCCTAGTTATAACCAATTCATTTATAATATTTTCAAATTTATTTTCATCCTTTTTCTTTAATAAATTAGCTAATATTGTTTCCATATTTGAAGATAAATAGTACTTATCACTTCCATCAAATCTACCAACATATCGTTTTACATTAGCATTTTGTACTCTCTTTAAATATGCACTTAAATCCGATTGAATAAATCCTACGAATATAATATTTTTATTTGCATTTTGCACAGCTTCAAATATTTGTTGTAATGCTGATTCTCCAGCTTGTTGAGGATGTGAAGATGTATACTCTATATATCTACCAAATTCATCAAATAAAACTACTATTTTATTGAATATTCCAAGCTTATCACATAAAACTTCACTTGCTTTTTCCAATATATCGCCTGCAGTTAATCCATTGTCCCATCTTATATATGAACCATTAATATTGTTATAAACTTCATTAATTATATTAAATGCATCTATATCATTTTCTAAATTTGCAATAAGTTTATTTTTTAATTCAATACCATTATAAATTGCATATTTTTTATAATTTTTAGAATACTTGATATACAAATCTCCAAAGGCAGAAAATGTATTCTCAATAAATACTTGTGCTATATTATATGCTTGAGTCATTTCCTTAAGGAAATCATCATTAACATTATGAAGTTGAAGCGCTAAACGTAAATTTTTTAATATCTCATAATTTAAATTAAAATCCTTCATTCCATTTAATACAATTACCAAATTAGGCTTTATAATTGCACCTTTTATTGAATTTGCTAATGACTTGTCTATATTTTCTATTTTATTTATTATCTTTGCTTGTAACCCTTTATTATCTCCTGAAAATAATGCTCCCATGGTAACACTTAGATGTGATTTACCAGCTCCATATCCAGCTATACTTAATACAAATCTACTACTTTCAGAATCATATGATATTTTTTCTGCTATTTTATTTACAAATGATATAGTATCTATTAATTTATGTTTACTACTAGAAACATCTTTATCATTTAATCCAAAGTATTTAGGTCCATGAAATATATAACTTTCAGCAACACTTTCTCTTTTTTCTATATTATAAAACCAATCTGATTGTATAGCTCCATCAAAAAATGCTTCTTTATTAAATTGAATTAATTGTCCTATCTTAGCCATAATTATCCTCCATTATAGTAAAAAACCATAAATTCTTTCTAATAACTCTTCTGATGTTGTTAATCTTATAATTGTCATTGGAGTTAATTGTTTATTTAATTTTATATACCCTAAGTCTGATAATTCATCTAATACTTCTAAAGCATCTTCAAAACTTAACCCTAATGGCTTGTTCCATTTCATCTCATCAATAATTTCATCAATAGTAATTTCATTTAAATCAGGATAATATTTTTCCATATCCTTTATTAACGTATATGCATATGCATTATATAGTTCTATCCTTGGAAATACCTCATTAAACATTATTGTATCTTTGTCAATTATATTAATTATCCTTAAATTTTCAAAACATTCACTTTCATAAGACTTTTTTACAACAGTCATTTTACAATTATTCTTTCCTGTATATTCTTCTAAGTCTCTTTGAATATTTTTAATATTATACTCTTGATTATAATTCCAATTAAAAACCCTATATAAATAACTCCAATGAGGAGCACCTTCACTAATATCAGCTATATTATAATTAAGAATTACCTTAGTTATATCTTCAATAATATTAGGATCTTCTTGTAATACTATTTTCCCAAAATTAGTTAAGCTTAAATTGTATACTTTATCCTTTAAAACAAAGTCTATAAGGCCCATAAATTTTGCATAATATAAATGTGGAACTACCTTTCCTGAGCTTTCTCCTGTTGGTATTCCTGTTATATCACTAATACTTCTTTCATCTCCTGAATACATTTGTCCCGCTAATTTTAATAATCTTGATACATAAATTAGCTGTGGTTTAAATGTTGAATGAAAATTCATCTTTGTTGTATCTATCTTCATAATCTAATCCACCTTCATAATTTCTTACAAATTTAATGCCCCTGCAAATACTCTATCTATGTCATTTT
Organism: Clostridium sp. D43t1_170807_H7; assembly: GCF_015555905.1. Lineage (GTDB taxonomy): Bacteria > Bacillota > Clostridia > Clostridiales > Clostridiaceae > Clostridium. Next base: position 98,351 of record NZ_JADNLK010000006.1, on the reverse strand, counting down.
CTATTTCTATCATTGCAATTTCATCTATAAAATCTTTAAACTTATTAAAATGTTTCTCAGTGTCATTTTTTTCTGCATCAACTTTATTAAATATAATTTCAATTCCACCTAGTGCATATTCATATAATAAATTATATTTTTCCTTACTTTTTTCGTCTCCTACTCCAAACCAATCACCAAAAGTATTTCTAAGTAATTCGTCTTCTCCTTCTTCAGTATTTTTCTTATCTGAATTATCAATCATATATGCTACACTAGCTAAATATCTCAATCTAACTATTTCATTGTTTAATTGTCCTGCAAAAATCTTAACTGAATTTTTATCTTTCCTTTTTTCACCCTTGCGCCCCATAATCATACCTACCACAGCACCACAAATATAAACATCTAATATTCTTTCAAAAAGTCCTATTTCCTTTAATCTATCTGCCATGACCCCATAATCGCCATATATTGCAATCTCATTAGTAAACATATTAATTCCCCCCTACAATTTCAGTGTATTTTTCATTATCAGTATGCATTAGTAATTCATACTCTAATCCAATTTTATCCCTTAATGTATTTTCAATATCCCCTTCGTATTGACTATCAACTGTAATCAATATAAATTGCTCCGTTATATTGGGTAATAATTTAGCTACATTTTTTCTATGAGATTTTGAAAGTTTAGCAAATGGGGCATCCATTATAAGAGGATATGGTTCATTTACTTCTATATCTTTATGTTTTTCTCTTGCAAGTGCTATAATTCCAGCTATAAATGCAAAACTAGTTATAACATCTTGTCCTTGTGATGTTGATTCTTCACCATCTATATCTTTAACTACAAAACTATAATCGTCATCTATTACTATAGTATGCCTTGTACATAATAATTCTGAAAAAATACTAGTTACCTTTTCATTAAGTGCATTTCTAATATTCTTATCCCTTTTTATATAAAAATCATTAACTTCTTTAATTAATTCTTTTACATACTCTATTCTTATACCTGTAATTTTATTGTTCTTATCTTTTAATGCAGATGCTTGAAGATCCCCTTCTAAATTATTTATATCATTATTTAATGAATTTATATCTACATCTAAATGTTCTATTTTCTCTTCTATTAATCTTTTATCTCTAATTAACTCTTTTCTTTTTTCTTCTAAGTTATTTGCTGTATCAATACCTATTAATTTTTTACTTAACTCTTCTAGCTCATCATCTAATGATTCTATATCACGTCTTTTATTTTCTAGTTCTATATAACAATGATTTATTTCATTACTATACTCTTTTCCCACCTTGCTTACTTCATCCGTCTTTTCGGCAAATTGATTTATTATTATTCCTAAATTTGCTGGTGGCTGATATTCTTTTTGCTTTATTAAATTATCAAAATATATATTTCCAGCCTTTATTTCCTGTCCACATATACATTCTCCACGATTTATAATATAATCTATAGCAGCTCCATCAATTCCTATTACTCCCTTATTCTCTAAGGATGATAAATCTATCTTGTCCTTATATAATACTAAAAGTTTATTAACTAAATATTCAGGTAAACCTCTCTTATTAATTTGCTTTATACTACCTTCTAGTTTTTCAACCTCTACCTTTAAGGAATTTAATTTCCCATCTTTTTCAATACGCTTCATTTCTAATTCTCTTAATTCATCATAAGATTTTAATTGATCACTTATAGATTTTAAGTTATTTTCTATTTCATCCAACTCTAAATTATATTCTTGTAAGGTATTTTTTTTATCTACTATTAACTCTCTCTTATTATCTAAATTAATTTTTATTTCCTTTATCTTTTCATCAGCAGAATTGCTAAATTCTTTTTCTAGTTCTGTTTTTACCCTAACTAAATGTTTTTTTGCATTTGATACCACATCCAGCCCTAATATATTTCTTATTGCTAAATTTAAATCTCGTTTTCCTTCTCTATTTGATTTAGACATATTTTCAATTCTTTCTCCATCAAAGAAAAAATATGTTGATAAATCTTCTGGTATTATTCTATATAGTTCTTCTATTCTTAACGTTTTTAAGGTCCCATCATCATTTTTTATTTGTAATATTGCTTCATTGGAACTTCTTCTTATTTCATTTAAATTATTTTTTTGAAATGATGTACTCCTCCTCACAAAATATTCCTTTTCGTTATGAATGAAGTTGATCTCTACATAAACTTCTTCCTTATCTAAGTTTTTCATTGAATTACTTATATCAGCTGTTAATATTCTATCTGCATTTGGTAATGTTAATTTACCATAAAAGCACCATATAAACGCTTCTAATAATGTTGTTTTACCTGAACCATTTTCACCCTTAATTACCGTAACATTTTTTTCTTTATCCGTTGAAAATATTATTTTTTGTAATCCCTTGTATTGCCTAAAGTTATTAAGTTGTAAACTTTTAATTATCATATTCATTAACCTCTTCTTCAATAATATCTTTTAAACATTTTACCTTTTGAGTCTCAGTCATACCCTTTTCATTTAAAAATTCTTTTTCTTTTGTAATAACTTTAACAATTAAATTTTTTATAACATCTTTATTTATATTACCCATACCTTACCCCCTAATCTAAAACCAAATTATTATAATAATTTAAAATTTCATCTATCTTTTTCATTGATCTATATTTATTTTCCGCTAAGCTGGCAAATTCCTTAGCCCTAATAAGTTCCCTTTTTATTAAAGTTAAATCATTTTTCAGCTCATTATCAGATGCAGAATATATTTCGTTTTCTTTTCTTGGTAATGTTATAAAGTCATAAATATATGCAAAATCCTTTCCCTTATACTTTCTTAACACCCTACCTCTTCGTTGTATAAACTCCCTAGGATTACTTGTACTTGCTAAAATAAATGCATTTCTTATAGCAGGAATATTAACCCCTTCATCTAAACATTTAATAGCTACAATTGCTTGCAAATCTATACCATTAGAAAATTTATTAATAATATCTTTCCTCTCATCCATAGTCTCTTCAGCAGTAAACTTTGCAACCTTCATATTTAAATCATTTCCTAACAATTTTGTGACTGTAGTAATTTGTTTTGATAATTCATCACTTTCACTATCTTTAGTTTCTGTAGCTCCACAATATATTAAGTTATAATTGCTATTTGTTTTATCTTTCATCAGTTCTTTAAGCATTACAATTTTATTTTCTGCACCAGCTATAATACGTGCTCTTTTAATTAATAACATTTCAAGTATTTTACTACTTTTCATATTTCCATTACTATCAATAAATTTAGCTATTTGTTTACTTATTTTTAAATACTCATTTCTCTCTTCCTCTGTTAAATAAATAATTTGTGGATAATAAAAATATCTTGTTAAATACCCTTCCCTTATTGCTTTTTCTAATGGAAATGTAAAAACCTCCTTTTCAAAATACTTGAATATACTATTTGTACCTACATCATCATTATGTCTTTCTGGTGTAGCTGATAATGCTAATCTATATTTAAAATTTTCGCATAAATACTTAGAAAATTGTTCAGCTCCCGCATTATGTGCCTCATCTATTACAATTAATACATTATCACCCATTTTTAATATTTCATTTTGAAACTTACTACTCTTATATGTTGTATTTGTAGTTACTACACAACCTGTTTTTACTATACCTAACTTTAATCTCCTTATTAATTTATCTAATTCATCATCCCAATATTTATATCTATAATCTGAATAAGCAATTATAGGATTGATATTAAATTCTACTATATCTTCTTTCCATTGCTCTACTAAATGAGTATATGGACAAACAATAATTATCAATATATTTTCATAACATTTGCATTTAGTTAATTCTACTATTGATGCTAAAGCAGTTAAGGTTTTTCCTGTTCCTGTTGCCATATTAAAAAGCCCTTTAAAACCATTTTCTCTCCAGGATTTAATTGCTTCTTTTTGATATTCTCTTAAGCTTAGCCATTTAGGAATTTGTGGTGATTCATTATCTTCTTCCTTAATTTTATTAGTATTATTAAATCGTTCCTCTGGAATTATTTCATCCTTTTTATATTCTAATATCTTTTCTTTTACTGCACTTGGAAAATCATATATTTTTAATCTTTTAGTTCTATTTTCCCACATTTCATCAAAATCTTTTTCTTTCTGCATAGTTCGTTTCTTATCAATTTCATTTACCCATGAACAATATACATCTATAGATTCAAAATTTAATGAATATGCAGTTCCTGATTCATTTAGTGATCCTGAAAATGCAAGGCTATTATTAAATTTATCTTTAATAATTCCTATTTTTTCATGATATATTGCAATATCTTTATAATCCTCAATTATAGCTACCTTAATATCTAACTTATTATTTGCAATTAAATGTGCTAAGTAATTGTATCTTTCTTTTTCTAAATCACTTTTTTTATAATTAAATTCTTCAATCAGCTTTTCTTCTATAATATTATTACGACTTTTATATCCCTTTTCTATTGCTTCTGCATCTTCCTTGCTAAGCCTTTGAGATATAATTAATTTCATACTACCTTCATTACATATAAGATTAGATAATCCTGTTGCAATGATTGCTAATGATGTACTCGAAAAAAAACCAACTGCTCTTTTATATTCTATTGCTTGTGATAATGCTGGATTATAAAATTCATTAATCATTTTATTTATATTATCTGAACGATATTGAATATCAAAACTACAATCACTTAAAGACATATTCCCTCCTATAAATTAAAATCTGTTTCTTTTATAATTTTTATAAACTCCTTAAGTTGATTCTCTGTAAAAGTTACTCCCTTCCCAGCTGTTCCATCTTTTTTCCATCTTCTAATTTCATACTTAGGATCTTTATCACCCCATTTTACTAATCCCATAACAATATCCCAGTTTTTACTAACCTCAATTTTTACTAATTCTTTTACTATCTCATATTTTACTTCTTGAGCCTTAACAGTATTTTTATTTACAACCTCCTTATTATCTAATGCATCTTCAATTAATTTTTCTAAACTCATAAACTAATTATCCCTCCATAATTTCTTCTATCGCTTTTACAGCTTCTTTAATTTCATCTATATTATTAAAATATCCAACACTCAATCTTACTGTTCCATTAATGGCATTACCATCTAAAAACTCTCCTATTAATGGAGCACAATGATATCCTGTTCTCACAGCTATATCATATTCATCTCCTAAAATTCTCCCCACATCTTCAGGCAAATAATCACTTAAATTAAACGAAACAACTCCTATATGATTATCAAGATTTTCAGGTATATAAATTTCTATTCCTTCAATTTCTTCTAATTTAGAAATTAATTCAGTTGTTAATTTCTTTTCATGAGAATATACTTCATCACATCCAGTTTCTTTAATCCATTTTAATGCTGCATTTAATCCAGCTATAGAATACATATTATAACTACCAGCCTCAAAAAACATTTCATTTTCAGTAGGCATATCTAAATTAGTAGAATCTGATCCTGTTCCTCCTGTTATTACTTCAGTTAATTTAATCTTATCATTTAATTCAATAAATCCGCCTAAGCCAAATACTCCATATAATGACTTATGACCTGCAAAAACTATAAAATCACATTCTGAAAAATCTTCTTCAATATTTACATTTACTATTCCTAAAGATTGAGCACAATCAACAATATTTATAGGATTATATTTCTTTCCTAATTCATGACATATTTTTATTGGTAATATATATCCTGTAACATTGCTAACATGTGACATAATTACTAAATCTGGATTTTTTTTAGAATACATTATTCTAAGTTCTTCTTCATTTAAAGCAAAAGTTATATTATCAAATGGTATTATATTTATATTAAAATCATTTAACTTTTGTAATGAATGTAATGTTCTCATTATTGCATTATGTTCAAATGGAGAAACATAAACATTCTTTATTTCATTCCAATTTAATCCTCTCAAAATTTGATTAATTGCTATAGTAGCTGATGGTGTAAATATCACTTTATCATTTTTCTTTGAATTTATTAGTTCTAATAATAGTCTTCTCGTTTCATCTATTAAGTTAGTTGCATTTTGAGCTAATTTATAAGATCCTCTTCCTGCATTAACACACTCTTCTCTTAAAAATTTATCCACTGCCTTATAAACAACTTCTGGCTTTGGAAATGTTGTTGCTGCATTATCTAAATATATTTGTTTGTTCATTATTACTCCCTTTGCGCCAAAGAGGGGTTAACCCCCTCTTCTTTTCTAAATATACTTTGACAAAATTTCCATTAAAATATTTCTTTTTTCATTATCATCTATAGAACTTCCGTATTCATCTACAACTTCTTCTATTGCATTAAATAAAGTGCTTCCTATTGGTGATATTTCTGTCTTATTAAATGTTTTCTCTACTAATTCCGAATCATTATTTTCAAAAACTATTTTTATTACTCCATCAGTATCATCTATATCAGATGATACTTCATAATTTTCTATAGTTTCTTTACTATTTTTAATGCCTTTTAAATAAATATCTACACAATTATCATTCCAATCTTCTATTGATAAATTAGAGAAAATATATGCTAAATTATTTATTATATCAATATCATTATTAGTAGTTTTTTCTATTAATCTTAAAAACTCATTAGTTTCAGAATCATATAAATGGCATTTTTGTTCTTCTGATAATCCTCTATACCACTTATTTAAGTTTCCTGATAATGTTCCCGTATACTTATCATCAATCATATTATTGGTTTCTGATATTAAGTATTTTCTAACTGTATCATCATGTTCATCTAAATATTTTTTAATTTCCTTTAATTTTTCAATACACTCTTCATAAGAATCTACATTTAAATATTTAGGTATGTTGTTAAATATAAAGCTTCTATAATTAATGTCGTATTTTACTAATTCCCTTCTTAACTTTACTATTTCATCACTTATCTCTTCATCTAATTTAATATTGATTTTATGGTTTTGAGAATATAAACTTAAGGATTGCATCCATCCTTTCAGCCCATTCATAATATCAACATACTTATTATTTGATTGTTTATTTAAATAACTGTTAAACATATCAAATAGATTATTTATATAAATATCTTTTTCTATAGTTCCTTCTTCTAACTTTATTAAATACTCCGTAGGTGTTTCATTTATATTTTCTATTATTGAAGAATCTAAAATCAGTTCTTTTTTACTCTTACCACTTCTTAAATAAATTACAGCTTCTTCTTTATAATCTTTTAATATAAATGCTAAATAAACAGGTAAAACACCTTTTCTTATTCCTATTTTATTTTCATTAGTAGTTAATAAAGTATATAGTTCATTAAATGAAGCTTCTTTATTAGATGATTTTAAAATAAACTTTTTAATTTCATTTAATACTAATTGTATATCATCACTATAATCATCTTTAGTTTTAAGTAATCCTTTATTCACTAACATAGATCTAAATAACGTACTTTCTGCAGAATTTTTATTATAATCAAATTCTAAATAAGAGTTATCTAATATCATTTCTATAATATTATGTCTTGCTTTTTTTATAGGTAATGATATTTCCTTTTTATTTATAAGTTCATTATTTATTATAGGAGTTCTCTCAAAATTTTCCTTACATATATCTGATAAAAGTGCAGACAACTTATTTGGCTTTAATCCACTATATTTTTTATTATTTATATAAACTATATTATTTTTATACGAAATATCATAAGTTGTATTAATATAAGTTGTTATCTTTTCAACTATATCATCAAATAAAATATCTAACTGACTTTCAATTGCAGAATCCTCTTTTAAAAATTCACTATCTGCTTTTAAAAATTCTATTGCCTTATATTCTGAAATATCATGCTTTATATTTATAACTTCTTTAGGTAAAACTAATATTATTCTGTTATCATTTATGCTATTAATCCATTCTATAGCTTTTTGATTGTCTTCTTTTTCTTCATTTATTAAATCTATTATTAATCCATCTGCATTATAATCATTAAGTATTTTTTCAGCACTTAAGTAAGCTGTAACTTGATTTAAAGTCATAAAAATACGCTTAAAGAATCTAGTCATTTTATATTCATCATTATATCTTTTAGGTAATACATATTTTAAATTTACTATTTCATTATATATATCAGCTATATTAGGTGATTTAAACTTAGTTTCAACTAAATTTGTTATCTTAGTATTTATATCAACTGATGATAAAGGTATAAAATCTAATGTATCACTACTTTTTCTTAGAACTAAAACATTTGTATTTCTTAAACTTTCAATTTCCTCTATTAACTTTTTCTTTTCTATATTTAAAACATTACATAAAACTTGTTCTGTTGGAGGCAATGATGTAAAATCATTTACTATATAAATTATTCCTAAAGCTTTAATAATTTTCTTTGCTTCTTCTGAATATACAATTTTTAATGCTGTATCAGCCTTTACCCATATATCATGAATTGCTTCATTAAATGTCTCTTTTCTAAATAAAGGTTCGAAATAATCATAAATTTTATCTATTGTTACTAAATCAAAATCCTCTTCATTATTAACTAAGTCGATTAATGAATTTGGCTCATATTTACTTAAATAAGTAAATAAAGTTCTTTCATTTTGAGCAACTTTTTCACTTATAATAGGTAATGCATATGTTGAATATGGATTTAAAGGGAAGCATCCTTCAAGAATATATTTCATATATTCTTCGTTATCATAGCTAAATAAACTTTGAGCACTCCAAATATTCTTATCCGAAATAAATTCTTTATCCTTTAAAATAGCTTTAACCTTATTTATATCTTTGACTATTGCATTTGCTATTAATTCATAATTTTGTTGTGCACTTGTATTAAATAATACTTCTTTAAATCTACCTTCAATAGCTCTCCATGCATCTATTTTCTCTTGTGGAATCTTACTTATATATTCATTTATTGTTTTATGAGTAACACATACTAAATGCATTTGAGGATCTTTAGATCTATTACTTAATTCAGCAAAGTCTTGTAATATTTTTAAATTCATAGCGCTATTTATACCTGCGCTAGCTTCAATAAATTTACTAAACTCATCAAAGACTATAATTATTCCATCAAATCCATATTTCTCTTTTAATATATGATTTGTTTCTTCATACAGCTTAACAACATCTGTATTTATAAGTGGATTAAACTCTATACCTGAAGTTATTTCTTTAAATATATCTTTAAATATTTCATATGAATCAGTACTAAATGATTTTAATTTTCTTTTAAAAGCCTCCAAAGTTACATTAGATTTAGCTTTAATTAATTCTTTAACTACGTTTATTGTTTGATCGTATTTTTCCCATCCTTCTAACACACTTAAAGCTGAATCAAAATATGTATTTGGAAGTACATCTTCAATACCTTGATTTTTAAGAGATTGATTTAGTGCAATTAAAAAAGCTTGATTTAAATCTCCTGAATTAAAGTTAATAACTATAGGTAAATACTTTTTATTCTTTAGTACATTCATTGCAAGTTCTGAGCAAGTGTTATCTATAGCTTTTACCTTATCAACTAAAACTTCTAATTCTTTTATCTCATTATCTCCACACATTAATCCTAATAACACTAATAGTAAATGACTTTTACCCTTCCCATAAGGTCCAATTAAAACTGTAGCTTTATCTCTACCATCAACAACATTATTTAATAAATATTCTTTTAAAATTTCTACAGATTTCCTCGTTGGAATATATCCTTTTATTTTATTAATATTCATTAAATCGTATTGAATATTAATTGAATACTGAAATCCTTCATTTCCTTTAATAAAATCAGCATATTTCATCTAGTTACACTCTCCTAAACTTCTGAATAATATTTATTTAAAATATTTACTGCTAGATCTGTAGGATAGATAGTATTAAGTCCTGCTGTTCTATTTACTCTTATATATCCTTCATCTTCTAATTTATCTACATAACTGTTTATAGAATTTTTATCTAAATTAAAAACTTTTCCTATATTATTTTCATCTTCTATTAAATTTTTGATAGAAGTGGCTGTTTCTAATCCTAAATTATCCATAATTACATATAGTACAATTAATCTATCTAACTTATTCTTATCTGGTTTTATTTTATATATTACCTCTTCTTTTCCTCTTACGTTTACCTTTTTTATCAATCCTAAATCTGAAAAAGGACAAATTAAATTATCTTCTGGATTTTTAAAATCATTCTTCTCTGCAAAATAAGTTTTAATTATACAATTACAATCATCACTTAATGATCTTGAAGAAATAGCATGTTCTGGATCTATATTTAATATTAATTGCTTTATTGCCTCTTCCATTTGATGCTTACTCATTTCCGTAGATTTTATTTTATTAAAAAACAAATTCCATATAGTTGCTAATTCTTTATTTGTAATTAATTTATAATGTAATAAATATAATGTACCTAAATCTTCAAAATAAGGGTCTCTTTTAACTAATATATCTCCAAAATCTTTAGATAAAACTTGATATCTCTTTCCTTTATCTCCCCTTTTTTCAATTGTTAATCCAATAGCTTGTAGCCAATACCTAATTGACTTTACCATTGCTGATCCTACTCCTAGCTTGTCTATAGCGACTTGTAAATTTGAAAGAAGATACGGATCTTCCTTAATTGCAATTGTTCCTTTTCTTAACCACCCTTCTCTAATATAAAAACTTTCATGTCCTCTTATCTTAATTTTAGTATTACTCATTAACTGTCACCTCTTTTTGTTATAAGAACCTTCCTCATGTAACAACCACCATCAAAATGATTTATACACTCTCCACATCTCACACATTTTTCATCTATTATCCTATATGTGTCATTAACTTTATTTAATATTAATTCATTTTTATGTGCTGGTTTTTTAACAATAATAGCATCATGTTTACATGCACTTTCACATCCTAAACATCCCAAGCACATTTGATATTTAGTTAATTGACAATCTATTTTCATTTTAACTTCTTTTAGACTTCTCGCTTTTCCTAGTGGAACTTTTAAAGCTGTTATCTTCAACTGCCTGCTTCCAATTTTCCCCTGTAGCCTAATAATAGGATTTCCTATCCTATCAACTACATAAACTTGTCCTAATCTTTCATTTCCCATTTCTTTATTTATCCAACCAAAAGGTTTGAAAAATTCATATAATTCTTCAGTAATAGGCTTGTTTAATTCATAGTTAAAGCTTTCATTTTCATTTGCACATGGTTTAAATGAAACAAATATATTACTACTATATTCAACACCATTTCCACCTTGTCTAGCCTTCCAACTACCTTCATCAACGTATACTTCTGGATCTGGTTTTCCTATCCTTTTAGCAAACTTAACTAATTGATTTCTCCAAGCATCTGCTTGCTCTGGCATATAAATTTTAGCTAAATATTGTGCCCATGAACTATTATTAGGACAACACCAACACCCTACTCTAGAATATCCCAGTCTATATGCATCATTGAAATCTATATTAGTAGTTAAAAGATATAACCATATATCAAAGTCACACCAATCTATTATAGGTGAAGATACTTTTTGTTTTGTAATTTTAGGACTATCTACTGATCTATCATATTTACTTCTACTTACCGATTCATTTCTTCTAATTCCATAAAAAGTTAATATCTTCTTTTTACTTTTAAATGTAGCATTTATTTTCTTAGTAATTGCCCCTGTCTTAAATACAATACAACACCATCTCATAACCCTGCTCGGCGGACCAACAACATCACACATATCATAAAAATTCTTTTCTTTATTTCTAGCAGATAAAAATGGTGTTTTTCTATGATTTAATTTAAACCTCTTTGCATACTCTTCAGTCATTGGAAATTCTAATGTTGTATCTCCAAATATATGTATAATACCTGGATTCCCTAGTGCCCTTATAACTAAATCACTTACAACTGTACTATCCTTTCCACCTGAAAAAGATACAAAAGTTTCATCATCTCCATAATTTCTTTTTTCCTCAATTATAAATTGAGTTGCTTCTGATACTATAGAATTAAATCTTCCTATGTTAGCCTTTTTAAATTTCTCGATATATTCATTGAAGTATTTATATGTATTTTGATCTTTTAAATCATTTAACTTTTTGATAACTTCCTTCGAATCCATTTTCATTAAGTCAGAAATAGATACCTTTAATGCACTTCCATCAACTATGTACCTATTACCTGAACCATTCCACACAGATGATTTTAAAAACTTAAAAGGCTCTCCAATTAAAACTTCTAAAAGTAACCTTTCTTCTGGAAATACTGGTCTTATATCAGTTGTGCTTTCTTTCCCCTTATTTCCACATAAAGAACAATACTCATCATATATTGGTATATTACATTCCTTACACCAATATAATTTTGATTTAATCTGGGTTCTTTCACCACATATCGAACATGTGCTTAAATCCCCTTCAATATTACATGTTTCACAAAAATATCTAATCATGTCATCTCCCTCATTGGTTATATTCTTTATATACAAATTAATAATATTTTATTTTTTATACTAAAAAATCAGTATTTAATATAAATTATACTCTCACAATTTTTACCTAAAGTTCTTTAATTTTATTATACAATAATAGATAAATTAATTTTGTCGAATTTTATATTAGAAACATGTGTATATTATGCATATTAATACTATTTATGGTAATATATTTTATTTTAAAATTATTTTTTCCATCTAATTCCTTAAATATATATTTTCAGCGCTTTTATTTTAAATTTTATTAAACATTTTTAATAAACACGCTTAAATTTTTATTTTATATTTAAATATTTAAAATTAAAATATTACACTATTAGAAAGTCTTAATATTAGACTTTATTCAATTCTAATTATGCTTTAATATGCATAACTTCTATGTCGAATATTGTTGCCGTTATTCATAATATATTATTGAAATAAAATATTCTATCTATTTGTTATAAAACTTAGGTATGCTAATAACACAAATTTTCTTTGTATCACCTTTGAATTACTCTTCGTATATTCCTACTAAATTCACTAATACTAAACCTCTCAATATTCCCTTTACTATACACATTAACCTCATGCTTATTAAAAATAACTAACTTTCCATTACCACATTCCATATGCATTACCTTATTATCATCTTCATTTAAAACAGCATTCTCTCCAAACCTCTTTAATTCACACCAAGCCCTATATTCTTCTTTACTCTTAATCAAAAGTTCAGCAATCATAGTGGCATTTTTTAATAAATACTCACTACTATAAAGACATCTTCTAACAGCATATCCCATTACTTCAATCTTTTTAGGTAACTTAATCCACTTTTCAACTTTAATATAATAATAAATTTCATTAGAATCCTTAGGTAACTCACTAATTTTTCTTCTCTCAACTTCTTTTATCTCAATAACCTTTCCATAATAAGAAATTCCTGCTTCATTTTTAAACTTATTTATTGGTTGTGATAATGCCACATATTCAACCTTATTCTTAACAAAATCAACACTTTTCTTAGGAACATGATAAAAATTATTTTCCATTACTATATCAAATTGCTTCTCATCTTTAACTGGACCAATTAAAACATTTCTATTATTAAAATACTCATCTCTTAAATATTCATCATTACCAATTTGACCTAACGATCTCTCAAAAGTAGAATAAGATGATTCATTAATTAATTCATCTAAAAACTCTTCCATGAGCTTGGTACTAGAAGGTAAAAAAGGAATTGCCCCAATATTAACTTCATTTATACTCTTATAAAAACTATGCTTTTTAAATTCCTCTTCATCCTTATGTGGAAACAGTACAAATGCTCCAAAAATACAATTTTCATATTTGCTGTTATCTTTATTTTTATACACAATAGCATCTCTATATCTGTGCATTGTATTAATATCCTCTTCTTTAGGCCCTATTCCTCCATACCTATTTTTATAATCCTTACTATTTTCTATCTTATATTTAGCATCAAATATAAATTCATAAGCCATAGTGCTTTTTCCCTTATCAATAGAAAGAATATTATCTGGCTTTTGATTAATAGTCCCTGATAAAGTATTAGTATTATATAACACTCTAAACTTTTCCTTAGTTCTAGGATTTTCATATACAAGGGTAGAACTCTTCCCCTTACGAAGAGCCACTACTATACCTTCATTATTTACTTTAATAAAATCAGAACTAATTAGTTTATATTTTTTTCTTAATAAAGAATTTATTTTTATAAAGCACCAATACTCATATAATAATGGCAAGTCCTTCATAGATATAGCAAATATATTACTATTAATATTTAACCCCTTTTGTAACATCAAATAATATTTATAAATTTCTCTATATCCACTAGCCATACTAAACACTAAAGATACAGAAATATTTTGATGCATATTTGATACTTCCTTTAAAAAAGAAGTATTAACTATTTTCATAATCTGTTTTTTCATCAAAATCAGCTTATTAATAACTTCCTCATCTTTATTCCAATATGATTTGTTATACTTACTAATAAACATATCAATTTTCTTTACTATTCTTAAAAGAATAAACTTAAGAAATCTATTTTCATTTGTATCATAAGTGACTCTTTTACTTATCTGTAAAGCCTCATTTGGAATATATCTTCCTTCAATATTTTTCACAACATGAGGTCTTTTTTCAAGCCACTTAATAGTTTCATTAGTAGTATTTCTTAAAGAATGATATTTGCAAATTCTACTATCCTTAACTAAACCATGATGTGGATTATAAATTACAATATTAATAGCCTTAATTAACTTCTCATAAATATAATTTAAAATACTATAAAATTCTGTATAAGTATTACCACTCTTATTTGCTAACTCAGCACCTAAATAAGTACTACTTAAAAATCCATAAGCTAAATTATAAATTTCTTCATTAACATCTCTAAGTAATTCTTTATAATCATCTTTATAATCTATCTTGCTTGGGAATATCTCTACTGTAACCTTTAAATGCTCATTACCATTTACAAAAACATATAAATCGGAATATCCTACATCTCCTCTGAAGTTAATAATTCCACTTAGCATTTTACCACTTCTACCTGTTGGAGTTACTTTATTTCTAATATTAGTATTATCATGATAAAAATCTATTTTAACTTTATTTTTTGCCTCAATTACTATTTCATAATTTTTGTATTCTTTAAAATGAATATTCTCATCAAACTCAGAATTAATAATATTACAATTAAATCTTACATCTAAGCTTTTTTCTTCTGAATATCCTACTGCATTTTCATTTCCCTTTATAACAAAATATATTTCATCAGTTTCTATAAAAATCAGCTCTTTATTATTGCCAGAAGGTTGTGAATCCATCCCTTACAAACCTCCTTATCATATAAAGAAGCTTTTCACTACTTAATTTATAATTGCTTTCTTTACTTATCTTAGCCATCTCTTTTAAAGTATTTTCATCTAAGTAATCTTCAGCATTAAATTTAGAATCATTTAAAATATTAAATATCTTAACTAATATTTCTAAAATGTCTGAATTACTTCCATGTATTTTAGGTAATATTTTTTGAGTTATACAATAGTCCATAGCCTTATCAAAATCAAAAATATTATTTTTTACTGCATATATCATATAAAATACTATTTCATCTCTTACTCTAAATCCAAAGTGTTGATTGTATTTTTCTAAGATATCATTTATTTTTATTAATTCATCTATAACCTTAATTGCTATATCTTTATTATCTTTACACTGTGAAATCTTTAAATAGTTAGACTTTAAAAATTCATTACTATAAATTCTTTCTTTAAATTCAACTTCATCTAAATCTATGTGAAAATTATATTTTAAGTTTACTTTATTAAATTCTATAGTGTTTGCTCTATCTAAAACCTTTTTACTAAACGGAAATGTAGTTTCATCCATATTAACAGTTCCTACTATATAAAGATTTTCTGGGATGTATACATCTCCATATTTATCTATAGCTTCTATATCTCCTTTTCCGAACTGAACTTCTTTAAGTAAATTTTCAGTTATAATTTCACCATCATCATTTAATTTTCTAGTTTCCATTAAAGATAAAATATCACTAAAATAATATTCTACCCTAGCTAAATTCATTTCATCTAAACATATAAAATAAGGTTTATCTGGATGTTTCATTGCTTCATATGCAACACTTGTTATTATTCCCGGAGTAAATTTACTTTCAATATTTCTATATCCTAAAAGCTCTGTTGCATCAGACCAATCTGGTCTTACTGGAATTAGAGTAAATCTTTTATTCTTATAATTGGCACCAATAGCTTCTGCAAAAAGCTCAACTATTTTACTTTTACCTGTTCCTGAAATACCACTTAATATTACGAAAGGTTTAGTTTTAAGAGATAAATAAAAGTTTTTAATTAATTCTTCACTATAATGAAATCCTTTGCTAGATATGTATCTATGAATATAGCTTATCTCATCATTTATATTAGCTATATTCCAAAATTCATTTTCTAAGTCTTCATTTGTATTGTCTTCAATTATATCTTCATCTTCTAAATTATCTTCTAAATCATTTTTTTCTTCATCTTTTTTTGATATTAATTTGATAATAAAAGTGTCTTTTTCATTACCTTTATAGAAATCTATATATTCTTCATAATCTTCTGGTAACTCATTAGGATTTTTACCATTTTGATTAATATACTTTACAATATAGTCGTATGATATCTCTAATACTTCTGTTAATAATGTTTTTAAACTTTTATCATTAAACATTATTCTTATGACATCATCACTTCTTCTATTTTCATTATTATTTACCCAATCAATTTTACTTTTGTATCTTTTTCCATTACAAATAACTGTCACTAACTGTTTCTGTCCTTTAGATAGCTTCACTGATAAATTATCTAAAAATTCATTATGTAAAGCTTGTGGTATCACTGTACCATGTCCAAAAGTTGAAGAATCAACTCTTTTAGTTGCTATATATCTATTATCTTTATTATCTTTTCTAATCCATGTTCTGGATAGTTTTATCATATCTAAAAAATCTCCTTTTATTTTATAAGTTTACGCAAAAAATTTATTCTACTACTTTAATTTTATTATACAATATTTTTTACAATAAAATATTCTTCAATCCATATTATCTTTACTTATAAATCATATAAAATTATTAAAAGCACCTACATTAAGTAAGTGCTTCCTATATAAATATCATATCTCTTTTATTTTTAAATAACTTCATGGTTCTTTTGTAATTAATAATATTTTTCAGCATACACTGTTTTATATTTTTAAACATACTATTCTTTTACAACAATTATTTTTTCACCTAAATCTTTATATGATATAACTAAGTTTTCTTTATCTACAATTATATAGTTATATGTCTTTAATATAGTTTCTTTATTTTCATTTATTTCATATTCAGCTATTAAAACTTTATCATCTAGATCAGATAAAATAGCCATATTTTTATCTTCATAAATTGTTGTTTCGTATATTGTCTTACTTTCTGGATTATAAGAAAACCTTACAAAAAGTGGTACTATTAACATAATAAAAGATAGACCAAATATTACCCCAGCAAACATATTAAAGTACTTTTTCAACTTTTCATTATTATACATAATACCTATAATACTAATTACTGAAAGTATCGTAATTACTATTGATAATTTAAGTCTATTATTATTAACAGAAAACTTTACGCCAAGTGCTACTATTAACATAATAAGTACTAGAACAAATATTACATCAGTAAACATATTAAAGTACTTTTTCTGCTTTTCATTAAGTTTGCTTCCTATTTCATCATTATATGTAATACATATAATTTCAACAATTGAAAACAATGCAATTAGGATTGACACTCCAAATATATGATTATTAACAAATATTGCAAACCTATTATTCTCTATAATATCCATAATATCAAATAAATTTTTTATATTTAAAATTGAAAAAGTAACTCCCATAGCAAAAGTAACAAGCCATGCCATTAGTTTATCAGTATTTTTAGCAGTTCTATTTTTATAAAATTTTTATATACTAATAATAATGAACTAAAAATTATAGAAATTAAAACAATTATTAAGATTAAATAAAATATTTTATCCTCTATACTTCCTTGAAAATACTTACTCGGTATCCCATAATAAGATTGATTTTTTTGCTTATACATTTGATTATAGAAATAATTAACAACAAAATAAACTCCACTAATTATTGTAAATATAAATCCACCAATAAGCTTTAAATTTTCTACATTATCAGGATTAATATTATTAATAAAATTTTTTAATCTCACCTCATTATCCCCCTACCATATTACTTCTTATACTATACTTTTCTATAAATCAAACTAAATTCCTTTAAAAACAAATCTCTCATAGTGGTTAATTAAACGATAAATTTTCATTTACAAAACTTACTTTTATAACTGCTTTAATCTAATATTTTTTATATTTATTTTTATCTAATCTCTAAATACTTCTGTGGAATTAATTTCATAAATCTACTAACATCTTTACTATGTCCATATAACCCTCTAGTATTTGAAGTTATATATAGTTTTTTCTTAGCTCTTGTAATTGCAACATAGAATATTTTCTTTTCTTCTTCCATATTATTATTTATTACAGATATAAATGATGGGAATGTTTCTTCTTGAATACCAGCTAAAAATACATTATCAAACTCTAAGCCCTTTGCTTGATGAACGGTTATTATTGGTATTCTTGTTATGCCACCTCTTCTTACCATTAGCTCTTCTAATTCTCCATTTGATAAACCTGTAATTTTAATTACATCTAGTAATGAATCTCTATTACTCTTTTCAGAGATATCCATATCTCTTAATAAGGCATAGAAGTCTCTTAAACGTTCTAACCTAGCTTTACTTTCTTCACCCTTATATATATTTTTTAATCCTACAGTATTCATTACATACTCTACTATTTCATATGCTCTCATATTTTCAGAAGCTATAAATAAATCATTTAATTTATCTCTTATATCTTTAAAACTTTTTAAGTATTTACTCATTAAAGCCATTCTTTCCATAGTAGTTGGTTTTAAATACTCATTAACTGCATAAATTAGTAATTGTCCTGTTGCTAAAATATCATCCATTGCATTATGAGTAGGCTTATGATTTGTAGCAAATATTGAACTAAGTGTTTCTAATTTATGATTTCTTGCATTAGGATAAAATCTTCTATAAATATCTAATGTATCAAATATTCCTTTAAATTTATGCTTACCTAAATTAAGCTTTTCTAATTCACTTGTTAATATGTTTACATCATATTGAACATTATGTCCTACAATAACAGCATCTTCACTAAACTTTAAGAAATCTTTAAATACAATTTCTTTTTCTTCACCATTTTCTTTTAGGAATTTATCTGAAAATCCATGTACAAATTCAGATGTTCCAACTGATTTTTTATTTTTAACAAACCTTTCAAATGTATCTATAACATTACCATTTTTATCAATCTTTATAGCTGCTATTTGAATTATTTCATCTTCTGTTACATCAACACCTGTACTTTCTACATCAAAAACTATAATATTGTTATTTTCAAGTTCATTAATTAGTAAAGAATATTTCTCTCCATAGTTTACTGAATCTGGATTAATATAATCAGCTAGTGTAATCCCTATTTGTTTATATTTATCAGAATTTATATCACTTAAAGTTGCATTACCTATTCCTGTTGGTAACCTATCTAGTATTCTAGATAAACTTATAGAATCATTTTTATTAGCAATTACTTTTAAAAATGCTATCATATCTTTAATTTCTTGTCTTCTGAAAAACTTATATTGATCTACTAATATAAATCTATAATTATTACGTCCTGCGCTACTTAAAGCCTTACTTAACTCAATATTATATTTATTATCTCTTGTTAAAACACAAGTTTTAGATATATCTATTCCTTCTTGTATTAGCTTATCTATCTCTTCTACAATAAATCTTCCTTCATTTCTAATTCCATACTTAGTTGAAAATATTATTTTGTCACCTTCGATACTAGATGAAGACTCTATCCCATCTTTATACATTTCACTTATTTTCTCACCAAATGAATTCTTAAGAAAATCTAATGACGTATTTGTTAAGTTCTTTGTAGCTCTATAATTTTTATCAAATATAATCTTTTTAGGATTATACTTAGAAATAAACTTTTCAAATATTATATCTGGATTAGCCCCTCTCCATTGATATATTGATTGAAATATGTCACCACAAAGTAATATATTATTATCTTTAAATATTTTCTCAATTATTGAATACTCTAATGTACTAGTATCTTGCATTTCATCTATATTTATAAACTTATACTTTTTAGAAAGAGAATTTACTACCTCTTCTTCATTAAATAATTTATAAGCATGTTCTATTAAGTCATTAAAATCTAGTCCATGATTATTATTAAGTAATGAGTTATAAGTAATAACTAACTTTGCTCCATTATATTTAAGATAATCTTTCATATCTGTATCCAAACTTCTATCTATAAAGCACATTTTATCTATTTTATCTTCTTTATCTTCAAATATAGATTTAATTATCTTATTAATATCTTCCTTGTTATCATCTGTATAAATATTTAGTCTTAATCTTTCAGTCTTTACTAAATCAACAAACTCTTTTAATCCCTTAATAGGATAATCATAATAATTACAAGTACTAATAAGCTCTTTACAATCTTCTTCATCAAACACTATAAAATCAGTAAATATATCAGTTCTTTTTTTAGCTTGCTGCTTGATTATATCAAAACAAAAGCTATGAAAAGTTCTTATACTAATTCCTCTAGCATCTGCCCCCACTATTGCTTCAATTCTTTCACTCATTTCCTTGCAAGCCTTATTTGTAAATGTAATACAAAGTATTTCTGATGGCTTTGCCATTTTTTCTTTAATAATATTAGCTATTCTTCTAGACATAGCATCTGTTTTTCCAGTTCCAGCTGATGCTAATAAAATAATATTATTCTTTAATTCTGATACAACTTGTTTCTGTTTTTCATTTAACTCCATTAACTTGTCCCCCTCAATTAAATATTATTATTTTCATTACTTTCTGAGGTTTTATTTAAATTAGATAGATACTCAAGTATAGCTTTTGTTACAAAACTTCCTATCTCTGTTATCTCTTTCATATTTTCTGAGAAATAATTAAGTAAATAAATATTTTTATTATATTTATCTAATTCCTTTACTCCTTCATCAATTACTAATTCATACTTTTTATCATAATCTTCTTCATCTTCTCTATCTAAGTAAAGAAGAGTAGCAATTTTAATTTTATTTTTATTATTATTTAATAAACTAAATAAATCATCATAAACTTTTAAGTTTCTATCCAACTCTAAAATATCCATAATATCTTTATATAATTTTTCACATAACTCCGAGCACTCACAACCTTTTAATGCATCTGAAATTACCTCATTCGCAAAATCACCTTTTGCTAAACCTTCTAGAGTAATTATAATTTTATTGTCTTCTAATTTAATTACTAACCCTAAAAGTTCTATAAAACCTAAGAATAGGTTATGATACTCAATTTTATCAATATTAAATAACTTTATTCTCTTAGAATAACCAATATTCATTCTTCTCTTTACGGTTTTAAAGTGTTGATTATTTAAATACCCGTTCTTCTTTGAATAATTACAAAAATCTCTTACAATAAATCTAGCATCATTTTTAATTTGAGTTTTATGATAAGCTTCATTATTATTATTTAATATAGTTATTATAATATTTTCAGCAATGGCAAACCGCTCTATCCTTTTTCTACACCAATTATTTGAATAGTCAAAATACTGAACATAAATTAAATCATCACTATTATTAAATCTATACATCAGAACTAATATTTCTGCACTCTTCATTTTAAATGGTATATATCTTACTTCTATATTTGATATCTGTTTTAAAGCTTCTAAACTATTATCTTCTTCTTTGATTATTAAATTAATAGCTCCTTTATCATCTTCCTTATCAAAATAAACTTCTCCATGCTCTACTGATTCTAAATATTTATACATACTAATTCCCCCTATTATTAAATGTTATTATTTAATTATAGATGGATATTTATTTATGTCCACTAAAATAAGAACAAAGTGGCTTCGCCACGCCCACTTCGTGGTAACAATTTTGCAATTTTAAACTCTAAAACCCTTGATATAACTAGCTTTTAAGTCTTAAAAATTTTATACTTTCCTATACATTAAAAAAGCAGCTACAGAATTAAACTTTGTAACTGCTTAAATATTTAACTATACTGATATAATTTTCACTTTTTTATAATATGTATTGTTTTTTTATTATCTATAATATCTATTAATTCTTTTATATCCACTATGACCTGGCTGATTTCCATGACAACTCTTACATAAAGCTCTTAAATTTGAATAATCAACATTAAACTTATTACTATCTAAATGATGAACATCAAGTTCACCTCTATTATCTGAACAATCCTTTCCACATTCATCACATTTCCAGCTCTTATATTCTCTAAACTTAAGTGATATTTCACTCCAATTACTAGGATATTGATTAATTGGCAAGTTATTTTCAGTATACTTAGGAAGCTGATGAAATTTAGTATCATATTTTTTTAAGAATTCATTTATAGAAAAATTTAAATAAATATTATTTTTATTTTGATAATTAGAATAGCTATATTCATTATAATTAATTTCAGAAAGGCAGTTTTTACATACTCCTAGCCTACGAACTTCATTTTCACTAACTAATTTATGAGTACTACTATCAAAAATATTAACAAAAAAAGTTCCATCAGTTCTTCTACTTATAACATATCTATTTAATTTATGATTACCTCTCATTTCCTTTAGAGTTTTACACCAAGATATATGATATTTATATTCAGATTTATATGAGTACTGATCCCTTATATATAAAATAACATTCTTATTTTCGTAAACCAAAGTATTATCAATACCTACCTCTAATTGATTTAAGTCTATATCTATACCTCTTCCTCTTTCTAATTGAGTGAAATTAGCTTGTTTTAAATTTAGACTTACATGATTTAAATCACACTCTAGCTCTGTAACATATCCTTTGGGTATATTCAATTTCCTTCTAATCCTTGTAAACATATTATTTTTTATATAATTTGGTAGCTTCATGTTTACTCCTCTTCCTCATATTCATTTATAATTTCATTTATAATCTCATCTGAATTAGTAATAATTCTAAACTCTACCCTTCTAGACTTTTCCTTATCTTCATTTCCTTGCTCATCAAGTATAATCTGGCTATATGACATTCCATTAGCTGTTATTTTGCTTATTAACCAATCTTTATATTGTTGACTTTCATTTAAGTTAATTAAATGCATCAATACATTTCTTGTTCTATCTTGTGATAATTTCATATTAGCAAAATAAGAATCTAGCTCTGTATTTCCACCACTCCATTCACTAGATGTATGTCCCTCTATTCTAATCTCAGATACGTTGTCTTTATACTTATTAAAAACTAAATTTATGTACCTTGGGAAAAATGAATTTAATATTTCTTTAAACTGTGGTTTTATTTCATCCTTTCCTGCATCAAATAAAACTTCTGGCTCAATAAAACTAATAGTTCCATCTTTATCAATTCTCATGCTCCACAATTCTACTTCATTTTTAAACTCTTCATATAAGTCATAATAAATATTACCTTTAGTTTCTTCATAAGTTTGTACTACTTTTTCTATTGTGGCTTTTTGTTCTTTCATTTCTATATTCTCATCTGCTACTCTACTCATAAATGCAACAGCAATAAATAAAAATACTATCATTAAACCAGACATTAAATCCGATATAGATAACCAAACTGATTCTTCTTCTGTACTCTTTCTGAATTTATTTAATTTACTCATTATTAATAAACTCCTTCTGGTATCTTAGTAACCTCAGCTAGTTTATCAGCTAGCCTTCCGTAATCATCTGTAAATCTTTCAGATATAGTTACTAATTGTCTACCTAAAGAATTTAATGAATTTGTTAATTCAGTCTCTAATAATTTATCTAACTGATCCACCTTATTTGTAAATACCTTTTCTACCTCTTCTACAATATCTTTTATTTGTTGAGAAGTATTAATTGTTACTTCCTCTAACCTCTTATTAGACTCAACAATAATAGTATCAATACTATTATTCATACTATTAGTTGTATTTTCTATAGTTACACATTGGCTTTGTATAGAGTTTTTTTGTAATTCTGTAACATTATTTATTTCGGTTGTAAATTTAGTTAAATCATTATTAAATCTTAAGTTTGCATCTTCTATACTCTTTCTTAAATCTGGAATTACATCACTTAATTTTTCTACTAGAGTATTAAATTCTTCTATATATTTAGTTACTTCTTTTCTAAATAGATCATTATTTTTCTCTAAACATTCTTTAGTTTTATCAAAAATAACTGCTGTTGCTTGTTCAGTATCTGAAACAACACTATCTATATGTACATTAAGTTTATTAGCATTTTCCTCTAAACATCCTTGGAAATTATCAATAGATTTTACTATATGCTCTTTACTACTATTAAAATACCTATCTAGATTAGGGATTAACTCTATAGCATTTTTTGAAGCATCTGATAAAGTTTTTAATCCATTTTCAATTGAATCTTGTTGATTATCTATAGAATCTAATATCATTAATAACTTTTCATTATTATCCTTAATTATTATTGAACTAGCTGCTATGCTACTAATATCATCTTCCACCTTAGATATAGCTTCAAAGACAAGTTTTAAATTATTTTGAGTTGTTTCAATAACCTCTTTATAATTTTCTTGCCATACTAATAAATCACCAACTGCTTTATTTAACTCTTTAAAGTTATCACCAAATTGCTCTGTAATTTTATTATTAAAATCTTTAATTACATCATTTAGTGCATCAATAAGAGCATCTGTATTATTCCTTGCCATTTCCTTGCCAAATTCTTTGAACTCTTGAATTAATTCATCCTGTTTGCTTGTTAAACTACCATTTAAATTACTTATTTCTTCTGCTAAAGCTTCTTGACTTCTCTCCCAATTACTATCTTGTTTATTAAATTGATCTATCATTTCTTGTTGATTTTTTATTAATGTTTCATTTGTTTTTTTGTTCTCTGCGAGCATTTGCTTAAATAAATCTTCTATACTATCTATATTTTCCTCTTCTTTTCCAACTAAAAAATTTTGTATTATCTTCATACCTAGCGATGCTAGCATACCTACTATAGAAGTCCTAAATGCAGTCTTCATTCCTATTAGTAATTTAGGAACACTATCGCTTATATTATGAGGATCAAAGTCCATTAATCCTATTGCTATTCCTCCAAATGTTCCTAGTACACCAATTGTTGATGCTACCCCTCCCCATTTATTAACTTTTTTGTTTTCTTTAAAAAACATAACTATTGTGAATATTATTCCACCATAACAGCCTAAATCTATAATTTTACTCATTTCCATTTTTACTCATTCTCCCCTTTTTCTATTTTTTATTCTTTTTGTCTCTTTATTAATTTTAATAATATAATTATTGTTAATAGTACAATAATTAGAGGAATATTTATTCATAATTGTTGTTTTTCCCTTAATTAATAACTATTTATCTATATTTCCATAATAAAACAATAGTAATTATATGTCAATTTATGAAATAAAATATCTTATTTCCTTGTATTTTAAATCAATATTAAAAGCACCTACATTAAGTAAGTGCTTTCCATAATCATATCATATCTCTTTTATTTTCAATCTATATTGTTTAACCTCTTTACCCTTATAAAGAATAGCATTCATAGGACATATGTTAAGACACCTAGCACATACTACACAATTATCTCCGAAAACAATATTCCCACCCTTAATATCTATATTATTTTCAGGGCAACTCCTAACACAAGTTCCACATTTATTACATTTACTTGATGTAGAAAATTTTCTAGCCATCTTTTTAGTACTTTTACCGTAAACATAACTAGTATACCTACATATTTTCTCCATAGCGAATTTAGCTTTTTCTAATTTCATCTTACCATTGCTAATATCCATTGCAAATTCTTCTGCAACTTTTTCAGCAGCTTTACAATTTACTGTAGCATCTCCCCCATCAAATTTATCAAATGGAGGTAAGAAAAAATTATTTGTCATTTTTATAGTTTTACTTGCTTTAACATTAATATTTTTAGGTTTCAAAATATTAATTATTTTTTTAAATCCTGCTTTAATACTTGAACCACCATTTATAAATACAGCAGCCTCAATTGGTTTATCGCATTTACTTACATTCTGTTTTAGCCAATTTAAAAAGAATAAAGGCATATACTCACAATGTTTTGGAGCTCCAAATATAAAAAAGTCAAAATCATTATAATTTTTAAACCATCCCTCTTCAAGCTTTCTTAGTTCAACTATATGATGCTTCTTTTCTAATGTAGACTTCATTACCTTTGCTAAATCTGCAGTATTTCCTGTTGCACTAAAATAAAAAATTCCTATTTTCATTTCTATCCCTCTAATCAACATTACGTCAGTATTATTTCTTAATTAATAAATTTATACTAATAAAACTATTATTTTATTCTACTCATTGTAATATTAACTATCTATAAAAATAAAATTAACTTTTCTCCTTAAAAATCACTAACCCTAGAATACATCCCATTCCACTTCAAAGCACAAGTTCCCCTTCCCCCATGTCTATTCTTTATAACAACAGCATTCATACACTCAGGATTTTCATCTGCATTCTTAGAATTATATTTAAGCTTCCCTTGTTTAAATAACATATCTCTATAAGCTCTGTCATCAAGCTTAATATTCCTATAAAGAGCTATAACCTGATCACTATCTTGCTCAATCCTAGCACTATCTTGAATATCACTAGAATCAATTTTTTCAATAGCCATATCTCCCCCCTTTTTATCAACTACCCTATTGGCCTGAGCTAATAAAACGATACAAATATTCTCTTCCATAGCAAGTTTCTTTAATACTCCACTTATCTTCCCAAGTCTATTTGTCATAAGATCCTTATCAGAAAAATCTATATACTTATTAATATAGTCAACAAATACAACATCCAACTCATTTTGCATTTTATACACCTTTATCTCATTAACAAACTTTTCAAAATCAACTTCTGTAGATACATAAATCTTACTTCCTATTAATCTAGCCATAAAGTTAGCTATTTTATCCTTATCCTCTGCTAATATAGTATCCTCATCAATACTTTTAGTAGATAGAGATAAATAGCTACCTGCTAGTTTACTAAACACTTGATTTCTACTCATTTCTGAACTACCATAAAAAATCTTATGTCCATTTAGTGCCATATTAGAAGCAATCTGCAAAGAAAATGTAGTCTTACCTACACCACTTCTAGCAAATACAGTTATAAGCCTTCCCTTTTGAAAATTACCTAAATATCTATCAAGATACATTAATCCAGACTTTATGCCCTTGTCTCTATTTTCATCATAAAGCCAATTTACATATTCATCATATTGCCCTTCTATATCTATTTCCTTTTTTATATTACACTTATGAATTTTAACTTTTACACTTTCAACTTCACTTTCAATTTCATCAAGTCCCATATCACTATTTACCTTGTCCATCATTTCAAGATAAAGATGTTTTTTATAATTATTTATTAATAACTCTAATTTTGTGTTAAAAGCTAATTCACTAGAACTACAAGTAAATACTTCTGATACATAACTAACACCATCCATATCACCTATAACTCCTTTATGATATTCTAAAAAAGTTATTAGATCTATTTCTAAATTCTCATCAACCATTTGCAATATACCTAAATAAATTCTCATATGTTTAGAATATAAAAACATCTCTGGCTTTATCTTATCCTTTGCCATAATAATAAGATTGTTATCTTTAAGCATTCCCCCTAAAACTTCTTGTTCTAGTTGTATTTGATTATTACTTAATATCACCATAAAATACCCCTCTGTAATTCTTTAATTAATAATTTGTTTTCTATTCTTGATTTAAAGATATTTTTTCTAATCTATATAATCCTCAATATTTATATTAAACTTCTCTTCTTGATTCTTTTTTTTAACCTTGAAGTTATAATTACACCACATATCACCATCATTTAAGAACCTTTTAACACCATTTTCTTTTATTAAAAACCTTGCTAAAGTCCAACTATAGTCATAGTAATGACTGCTATGGTAAACTTCACTATAATTTTTTATAGCAGTTATTATATTCTCTTCTCCATAAATATTAATTGCATATTCTATTGCAGATTTAATAGGCTTATATAATATTTTTTCATTACTTATTCCAGTTTCATTCCAAGCATTAAATATATTTATATATAATTTATTATTTTTATTTATATATATATTATTATATTTATTATTATTTGAAGCATAGGTACCACCCTCAAACCCGCTATTTACCTTATGTTCAGAATACTTATCATATTCATTACTAACTAGTTCAATATAACTACCAGTATCATTATTAGCAGTGGTTATATTACTACCAGTATCTAAATTACCACTAGTAATACCATTACCTGGTTCTCCATTGCTACTAGTATTTTTGCTATAAAAATCTCCAGCATAGTGATTTTCACAACTATACTGGCTTTCTTTATTATCATGGTCAAAGTTATTTACAATTGCATTAAGATAATTTTTAATAACTCTATATTTATTAGTTCTTCCTACACTTTTTATTATTTCTATATATCCCTTATTCTCCAAGGACTTTAAAATCCCTAAGATCTTTTTTTTACACTTAGTTTGGAATGCATCCATCAAAGTTGCAATTGAAATAGCAATCTCATCTTTAACTTCTTCTATCATTGATATAAACATTAAAAACATATATCTTTCATCTTTATTAATATTTTTGTCATTAAAAACATTTGTAATAACTTGACCATTAGTATTCATTATATTTCCTCCTTTTAAACCTTTACTTTATCTACCTAAAGACCAAAATCGTACTCATGTAACATTTTTTCTATAGTAGTTTCATATATTGAACATAAATCTAAATTAGGTTGGATTGTTATAAGCCTTATTTTGCTGCACTCCATCCTAGATAAAAATTTATCTATAGCTCCTATTCCTAAAAACTTAATTTCCTCATTGTCGTATGCAGATATAACATTAACATTTGCTGAAAATAAAGTAATTACCTCTATAACATCTGTTCCTATTAAAATTACATCACAAGTTTTTGAAATAAAATCATCACCATCGGGAACTTCCACAGTTTCATTAAATAAAATTCTTACATTTTCATTTTGCATTTCATCTATTCTATTAACTATTACTTTAAAGGCTGTAAATGATAACAATTCTGCATAATCTGAAAAACCATACTTTAACCCTAAAGCTATTACTGCTTCTTTAAATTCTTCGCCTTCAATAAAACCATAATTTTTTTCTAACTTTAATATAGTCATTTCCTTAATAAATTCTTCATTTAATTCATTTGCTACACAATTAATCTTCATAAATTCCTCCACCCTTTAATTATTTTTATATCTTGGTAATATATTACAATATGTTTTTTTCATATCTTTAATAAATTTCTTAACTTAATTTAAAAAATTCTTATATATGTATTAAGAATTTCACACCTTTTTCTTGTTGGTAACTTGTAATAAATTTTTATAAGATTTAAAGGCAGTAATAAGCCTTATTTTTACATAATTCTTATTACTACCTCTTCTTATTAAATTAACTTACTATACAGTAAATTTTGTAACGGCTCTTTCAGTTACTTGAGCTGAATATTTTGATACTAAAGCTCCCTTTTTATTTTCAAAGATATTATTTTCAATTAAGCTATCCATTAAAGCTTGTACCTCATCATTTGTTATACCAGCCTTAACATCTGAAATTGAAATGTTAGATTTCTCTCCTGTTTCAGTTAAAAATGTCATTGTTAATGTATATTCCATAATTCACGCACCTCCATATTATTATTCTTGAATTTGAGATAATTCAGTTACATAGAAATTTCTAGTATTTGCACTAAGTAAATCTGCTACTATTGCAGCTACTGATTGAACTTTATTAAGATCTGCATTTGCTACTAAGTTACCTATTTTCTTTTTTGTAAAGGTTGGATTCCCATCCTTGTCAATTGCTGATTGAACTTCAATTGATAATACTGTGCTTTCTAAAGCTTTGTTTGCCATAATAAATTCCCCCATTTCATTTTGTTTTGTAAGTTTTTTTATTTTTTTGCCTTACACTTAAGATATATACATGAAAAAGGAGTTTTTACAGATTTTATTTATTTTTTTCAAATAAAATAAAAATATTAATAATTGCCATAAAAAAATAGTAGTTAGCTTTATTATTATTTAAAACTAACTACTATTTTTCTATTCATATATTGCAACTGCATTACTTTCACTATTTATTCTATATCTAATAAAAACATATCTTCTAGTTCACACATAAATTTCATGTAAGTTAACATAAACTTAAGCCATGCATCATATCTTCCTACTCTTAATGAAGCTTCTATTGCATCATAATAAAAACCTTTATCTTGATTTCTAATAATTATTCTTGGATAACCCTTAGCAGTTAAGAGTCCATTCATAATAAGTCTTGATAACCTACCATTTCCATCCATGAATGGATGTATCCTTACAAAATCTAATTTGAATTTTAAAATATCTATTAGCTCTCTATCACTATTGTTAAATCTATCTATAGCTTCATTTAATTGATTTATAACATTTTCTGGTGGTGGAGTAATTAGACTATTTGAAATATATACTTGATTACTTCTAATTTTTCCTTCCCACGTACTATTTTCTAGTGTATTGAAAGTTATATCCTTATGAATATTGCAAATAAACTCTAAACTTAAATCATTATTTATAGAAAAATTATCTCTTATGGCTCTGTTTAATTGTATTACTTCAGTTTGTGATCTTAAATCAGCATCTTGAGCTATTCCTTCAAGTACAGCTTTTGTTTGCCCTTTTGTTAAAGTATTACCTTCTATCTTATTAGATGTATATACTTCTAAATATGCAATTCTATCATTAAAGGGTCTATATCTATATGTTTCTATAATTTTAATCATTTCACTCTGTGAAAGTCTACAATTTTTCACATTATAGCTTTTAAATTTTACTTTTTTAAAATTACTAAAAAACTGAACATCTCTAGCCTTAAAATCATCTGACATCTTACTACCTACCCTATCATTTAATCTAATTAATAATTAATTTTACCATATATATAAAATACTCTCCACTATTATATGGAGAGTATTTTATATTATTTTTCTTTAAACTAAATATTATTTTACTTAGTTCAATTTAATGTGTCTACTACTTTATACTAACACCACTCTATATTTTAGTTAAAACAAACTTAACAGATTACCTCTTACTTTTCTACATTTAGTATACTAATTAATATTAATCCCTTATCCTCTTCAACTCTAAATACATATTTTATATTTTTATTTTTTTGATATTTCAAATCTTCTATTGTTTCTGCATATTTCTCTATTTCATTAGGTTCTCCGTAGGCTTTTATAATATCTTCTTTAGTTGCCCCAAAAGTTATACCTTTTGGTAGTTTACACTCTACTCCTGATGTATCATGTACACTCAATCCTGCTAATTTTGTGTCACTTGTTGCTTTTGCAGCATTATTATCGTTAAAGAAATTTACATATATTTCAGCATTCCCTTTTTTCATTTCACTTAATATAGAATATTCATTTGGATTTAAAACCATCCCACCTACTTCTTCCCAACCATCTTCTTCAAATTCTGAAAATTCAGCAGGTAATTTATAGGTCACTCCATCTAATTCTACTGTAAAATCTTTTAAATCTTTAGGCAGAGTATTTCCACAAGCTACAAAACTAAAAACTATAATAATCAATAAAGTACTAAATATATTTTTTCTCAAAATTAACCACCTTTTCCCCTCATTTTATAATATATTAATCAAGGGCACTATATTCTTTAAAAGAATCATATCCTTCATAAACATCTATATGAATATTTTCTAAATAATTTAATAATTGCGTAGCTTCTGAAATTGTTTTACATTGTATGCTTTTATGCTTATATTTTTGTCCATCTTTAATTACAAAAACAACTGTAGCTTTACTGAATAACCTATCTCGTATTAATATATTTTTATCCATAATATCTCTATATGCTGCATATATACAATTAAGATTACAAATTGCTGGATTATCTTTTAAAAGGATTAAATAGTCTTCAATAAATATAAATCTCTTTCCTCTAAAATTAATATGTTTATCTTTTAGTTGCTCTAATATAAACTTTACAGATTTATCTTTAGATTCTATTAAATCTGCATCATAAAATTCTATTTTGTTATCCCTAAAGAATTTAATCATATTTACAACTGATTTAATTATACTAATAGCCATACCTATAAATAATAAATACATAACTCCAGCTGCAACAAACACAAATATTACACCTGCTAATAGTGAATTTTCATCATTCTTTAGTGCAAATCCTACAAATGTTAGTGGTATTGCAAATACTAATGCAAATACTCCATATCCTATACTTGACAGTATATCCTTTATAAATCCATCTTTTATTTCTTCTACTAAATACATTTTCCCCTCCTAAAACTTCTTCTACATTATAAATTCCTTTAGAATAATCTAATCCTGCTCCACCCTAAAATTAACCTATTATTCTTATCACTTTTCTCTTCATCTAAAGTTACTATATTTCCTTTTCTTTATTAATATGTTCAGGTTGTAGAAATTATTATAATTTTTATAAATCATAAATTTCATAAAAGTATATAAAATAAAAAAACTCAGCTTATACTGAGTTTTATCACTTTCATCATCCAATACTACATATTACATTATAATTAAAGATTACATATCTTCTATATACTTAAACACTATATCCATATCACTTAGCTTCTTATTAACTCTAAGCTTATATTTAAAATTCTTATTTTCTATAAAAATTAAACTCATTACTTCCCACAATAATACTGTTCCTCCAGAATTCAATAATGATGTAAGTAAAGATTCACCTTTAAAATTCTTAATATTATACCAAAAAGTTAAAAGAATTGCTGCAGCAATCATATAATATCCAATTCTTATTATACCCATAACACTTAACTTTTTTTCTCTATCTAAAAATTCCTTATATGAATTTATTATACTTATCCTAGATACTTCCTCTTTATTTTCATCCTTAACCTGTAGTGGCATATTTATTTCTAATTCAACGTAAATATCTTTCAACTTATATGGTACTCTTAAAATATATTCTTGAATCCATCCATCTAAATCAGCATTAATACTTCGCTCTTTAACTTCTCTATAATCAAATTCTCTAAATAACTCTTCATAAGAATCAACTTTAATTGGTATTGTACATTTAACTTTTTCTTTTAAATTATCACTCATAATTTTTGCTCCTAACTATCATATATCCCCCTTATTACATTTTTTCTTATTAATGCTACTTTTTATACATTTTCTTTTTAAATAATTATTCCCTCTTTTTTCCTGTTCCTCCGGGGAACAGACATTTATTTCCATATCATATTTACTCACAAAAAAATGAGAGTAAAAAACTCTCATAATTATATTTTTTCTATTTTACATTTATGTTCTTTAAGTTTTGAATCATAACATATAGCTACTGCTAGTACTTCATTATTTTCATTTTTAAACTTTTGCACATATTCCTTTTCTTTAATTTGTTTTAATGCTACATCTACATTTTCATCTTTCTTAAGTTCTACTATAAAAGCCATATCCCTTTTTCTTCTAGGGTGAAAAGCAAAATCAGCATATCCCTTTCCTGTCTTTTCTTCCCTTTCTACACGATAAGTATCTCTTGCTGAAAGATATGCTAACGTTAATACACACGATAAGGAATTTTCATCATTATATTGCAATATTGGAATCTCTGAATTATGAATGTCGTGAAGTATTTTTTCTACTGTTTTTATATCTCCATTAACAGTAGCTTTTAACATCTTCCTTGAGTTTTCTATAATTCTTGATACTTCTCCAAAAGATTCATCTTTAAGAGCTTTTTCAAATTCTTTCATTAGCTCTCTATTAGGAATCCTTAAATATCCATCATGGTAAGATAAGAAACCTAAAATAATCATTGCAGAGTAAATTTCTTCTTTAGTTCTTGGTTCTCTCTGACCTGCTCTAAATTCTTCATCTATAAATATATCTACTTCTTCACCTGATACCATTTCAATAACATCTTCTCTAATTTCTAAAGTATTATACTTTAAATAATCAGTAACTTCATCCATAGCTCCTGTGTTTGTCCAGTAACTTTCACAATATCCATTTTGAAGCGCTTTTATTACTGAACGTGGATTATATAATTTTTTTCCTTTAGTAGTTAAATACCCATTATACCAACTTTCTAACTCTGAAAACTTAATTTCATCATTTTTCTCACACAAAGCTAATACTTCTTCATTTGTAAAGCCAAAATACTCATCATATATTCTATCTTTTAGAAAAGTATACTCATCAAACATATTTAATGCTGACCCACTTGAATATTTCTTAATAGGTAGTACTCCTGTCATATATGCAAGTGCAACATAAGGTTGATCCTTTAACAACTGTCTTATAAATTCTAAAAAGTCATTTTGATTATTTTCAAAAAGATTGTTAGTAAAAATATAATCCCACTCATCAAAAATAAAAATAAATTTATCATTTGTAGCATTTAACATATGGTTTATTGTAAAATACTCACTTGGATCAATCTGTGGATACTTATCACTTATATCCTTTATTAAATTTGCTTTAATCATTCCTATATAATCATCATATGTATTACCCTTATGGGATACTTGATTAAATGAAATACTTAGCACATTATATTTATTTAAATGTTCTTTGTAACTTTTATCTTTACTTATTTTTAACTTATCAAATATATTATGTGAATCTACTGCCTTTGAGTAGTACGCTCCTAGCATATCTGCAACTGATGATTTACCAAATCTTCTTGGCCTTGTTATACAAACATACTTACTCTTAGTTGAAACTTTACTATTAAGGGATTTTATTATCTCTGATTTATCTACAAAATAATATTCTCGAGCAAGTTCACTATAATTCTCAAAAGGTGCCTTTGTATTTAAATATATAGCCATACTTTCCCCCTAAAACAATTAATATATAATAATTATACCCTAATTATTATTTTAATAAAACATATTATCCTTACTTATATACATAAAAAAATCATAATGTAAATCTAGGCTTTCTACCATTTTCAATTCAATACTTTTTTATTAAGTCCAAATATTCATCTATCAATAATTCTTGATACGCTGCCCTTTTATTTATTCTTAATTCATTAATCACTTCATCTAACTCACTACAATTAATTTTATTTAATTGACTCATGCTCTTTTCTTCAATAAAATTATTAGACATGGTATTTAAATAACTTTCCTTAGTATAATTTAAAAACTTAACCTTCTCTTTATATCTTTTCTTAATCTTATATGCAATCATTAAACCTTCTGGATCAAAATCTCCTGCATAATATATATTTTTTAAGTTTCTAATTTTATTAAGTACTATATATGAAGATAAATTTAGTTGTCCACTAGTACAAATTAATGAAATATTGTCATCACTCATCTTTAATATCTTATGAAAAACTGCTGGATTTTCAAATATAAAAACTGTATTATTTATAGATTCTAAATAATCTATTTTCAATAAATTACTTATAGATATTTGTAATGGTTCCTTCCATATATTAAAACTATTAATTGCCTTAACTTCACTATTATCTCTATTAAAAGCATTTAATCCATAAATAGTTGTATGATTTGATATTTCATCTTTTAATATACCAACTTCATAATATAATTCATTAATTTCATTTATATCTTTAGGCTCATCTTTATTAAGAATAAATGATATAGCCTTTATAAATAATCTTCCTGTAAATTTATCAATATCAAAAAAATGAGAATCCTTTGTATTTACTGCTGAAAATACTGCTATATTTTCATATTCATTATTTAAATATGGAAGTTTATTTAGTGAATTAATTGTTAAAATTATTCTTTTATTTAATTCCTCTAATTTATTTATTTCCTTTTCACTTTTATATTTCCTTATAATAATGTTATATCCATATTTTTTCTTATATAAAACTTCAAGAAACCATTGTCTACCAATACCATTATCACAAGCTTTTAATATATCATCATAAAATTTTTCTTCTTGATTCTTTTCTTCATCTTTAATTTCTTTATTAGTCTTTAGTTCTTTCCCAACTACTTTAACTAACAACTCTTCAAAGCTATACTCTTTTAATTTTCTATTAAATAACTCTCTTACTGTACTACACTTTATCTTAGCTTTTCCTTCTGTCAATACTTTTGAGTCAAAATTAGATAGTATTCTTCTTTCTTCATTATTGGCAGCTTTTAAATTAAAGCTGCCTGTAATTTTTCCATACTTTTTATATTTACTATATACTTCTGAAAATATTTTTTTATAAATATTATTACTATTTATTAAATCTAATGATTCTTTCATATAAATCTTCCTATTTCTTTTATCTAAATAACTTTATTATACTTCTATCTTAGTTTCCATTGATTTAACTTTTCCATTCCAGTGATATTTTATAGGAAGTACTACTTCTTCCCCTTGTCTAATAAGCTCATAAATAGCTAAACTCTTAACACTTTCATAAGTTCCCCAAAGAACTTGTGAGTTAAGTACATAATCTAGTTTTAGACTTTCAATAAGTTCAAACATATATCCAATATTTTGATCATCTACACCTGCAAAAGCCTCATCTAGCGCTATTATTCTAGGACAATCCTTCTTATCTGCTCCATTATATCTAGCATTAACAGCTGCAAATAATGGAATATACATTGCCATAGCCTTTTCCCCACCTGATAATCTAAAGAATGCATTATCTGTTAATTCCCTTTTAGGTTCTGATGATTTTGAATACCATAATTGAAAATCAAACCACTGTCTATAATCTAAAACATCACTTATTATTCCTTGATAACTTCTTATAGTTCCATTTTCTTCTGCAATTCTTTTTTGTTTCTTTAAGGTTTCTTTAAAGTGATTTGATACCTTTTCTCTTTGTTCATCACTCATAAAATCTGGTGTTCCTAATATTTTAGTAAGCTCTCTAATATCTAATTCTTCCTCACTGCTTGCTTTCTTAGGTATCCACTTTAAACTTAACTTAAATTTATTTGATGTGTTCATATCTTCCATTAACTTATTAATTTGATTAACCCATGAAGTTGCTAAATGTATTTTAGCATTTATTTTAGTGCTTAATGTATTAATTAATGTATCTTCAAATACTTCTCTTTCTTTATCACTAATTAATAAATTTTGCACTTCTATAGTATCATTTAATTCTTCAACTAAAGAATATATACTAACTACTTTTCTGTTAAATCTAACTTTTATATCTGTTCTTACTGCCTCTGATAATATCTCATTTATCTCTTCATCTTCACTTTCATCATAATTATCAAAAATATCTCCTGAAGTTAAGGAATAATCACTTAAATCACCTTTAAATTTATTATAAACATCAAATAATTTTGATAATGTATTTTCCTTTTGAGATATATTAAAACTTTCGTAATTCTTCATAATATATACTACTGCTTCTTCTACTGTAAGGTTATCTAATTCTTTTATATATTTTAAATTTAACTCATTTTCTAAAACTGTAGTATAAACATTTAATATATTATTTTCCCTTGTAATTTTCTTTTCAAGAACTGAAAAGTTATTATCTAAGCTTTTTATTTTTTCATCTGATCTTACAATATTTTCTTTTATATTAGAAATTTTATCTGGATATAAATTAATTATGTTTGTAACTTCATCATATTCTTTTTCAAGTTCACCTAAATTTAACTTTAATAAAGTTTCCTGCAATGAATTTATAGTATTATTCTTATAATCTATCTTATCTTTTACTATTAATAAGTCCCCATAAATCGAGTCCATATCTTCATTTAATTCATCTATAATTTCATTAATTCTCTTTATATCTGATTTTTTATGTCTTAAATTTGTTACTTTTTCTGATAAGTCTCCTATAACTTTGCTATACTCTGTAATATTCTTAATAGCATTATCATAGCTTTCCTTATTTTTAGGAATTTTTATATATTCAGTTGCATTAAATACCTTAATATTCAATTGATCTAATTCACTTTTTACTTTTAATAATTTTTCTTCTAATGAATTTAAAGTTTTTTCTAAAACTTCTAATTGATTTTTTATTTCATTTATAATTTTAATTCCAACTTCAATGTCATTTATTTTAGGGAAATTATCTATTTCTTCTTGAAGTTTATTTAACTTTTCTTCTGTAAATAATATTAATTTTTCTATATTATTTAACTCATTTTCTATAGCTTCTTTTTTAATATTTAACTGCTCTATTTTCAGTTTTCTAAAATTTTCTCTTGATTCTAAACCTATATATTTTAAATCATAGTTTTTATAAGAACCACCATTTATTATTCCTATTCCAAAACTTAAATCATCTTTAATAAATGTATTATTTTTATTGTTATTATCTATTGATATACTTTTTAATATTTCTTCTATTTGACTTTTATATTTTTCAACAAAACGATTATTTTCTAACACTAAATCATCTTTAATATTAGATATTTCTTCTGATTTTTCAGCAAATATTATTTTATATTCATGCCCTTTTAAACATTCTAATGATTTTTCTTTATATTCTAATGGTATAATAAGACTATTTAATATTCCCATATTAAATAAACTGCCTTCTATATTAATTTTTCTTTCCTCTGATATTTCATCATTAAAGTTTATACATTTATAAAAATTTTCAAATGGTATATTATTATTGCTTAAAATCTTTTTACAATTGACTATTTCTTCTGTATCTTCTATTAATTCTTTAGAGGTTTCTATTGATAAAATTTCATTATTTATATTATTAATATCTTCTTGTAGTGATTTTTTCTTATTTTCTAGTGTAATTTTATTTTCAAAAATATTATGTCTAATAGGCTCACTAATTTCTTTAATAGTATTTAATATATTGCTACAATTAGCTATTTCTTTAATATCATTAATTTCTTTAAATAAATTTACTAATTCTTTTTCATCTATATTAAATTCTGTAACTTTTCTTAAATATTCATTAACTTCTTCTATATATTCACTTTTTAAATTTGTTAAATATTCAATTGATTCCTTTAACTTATTTTCTGCATATTCAACTTCTCCCTTTTGGAAATCTCTTTGCTCTTCTACTGTGTTAAATTCTTTTTTAGAGTTATCAAACTGTAAAATTAAACTATATGCATCTCTAACTAATTTATCATACTCATTAATACTACTTCTTATATCTTCAAAAATAAAATTATCATTATTTAAAATACCTTTAAGACCAAAATCTTCTTGAATATAACTTTCTTCTCTAAAGTATTCTTCATCATCTAATAACATCTTTACTTCATTTATTATATGACTAACTTCTAAGTCTAAATTTTTTATTTCCTTATCTCTTTTTATTTTATCATCATTTTTCTTATTATATTTTTCTTGATTTTTATCACGAGCAGTTACTAATTCTTTTAATTCTTCTTCAGCTTTACATAGCTTATCTCTAGCATTAAATCCTTCACTATTTTTTAAAACTTCTTCTTTTATTTTTGCTGCATTTAATTTATTTATATATGTCTCAAGCTCACTTTTATTTTTTTCAATATCTTTTAATATTTCTTCTTTTTCTAAATTTAAATTTTCTAAATCTATATTTAATTTTTTAACTTGAGTTTTTTTACTATAATAATTTCTACTTTTATTATATAACTCACTTAAATTATATCTATTAAAAGAATCTCTTATTTTTATAGCTGATTCTCTGCTCTTTTTTAATTCTTCAAGCTTATTATTAAGACTATCCATATTATCCATAGCTTCAGACATAGTTCTTAAATCATCTTCTGATAATAAACTTAATGAACTTTTTAATATTTCATATATAACTGTTGGTTTAAAATCTTTAGATAATTTAGGACTTCTTACTTGTATTAATAAATTTAATAAATCCTTATAACTATCTATATCTGAATACCCAAATAAATGTTCATTAACCTTTTCCATATATTCTTTAGGACTTGTTGTATATATATTTCCTTCTCCTAAAGCATTCTTAAACTCTTTATCTGTTAAGGCAAACTTCTTTCCTTCTCTTTTTTTATAAAGTTTAAGCTCCTTATTAATTCTTCTTCCATCTTTTAATATGAAATGCCAACAATCTAATTTTTTGCCCCGTCTAGCTCTAAATCCTATTCCAATGGTTAA
This sequence comes from Clostridium sp. D43t1_170807_H7, assembly GCF_015555905.1. Lineage (GTDB taxonomy): Bacteria > Bacillota > Clostridia > Clostridiales > Clostridiaceae > Clostridium. The sequence continues at coordinate 57,927 of NZ_JADNLK010000006.1, read as the reverse complement.
GTATGTATTTGAAGATGGTTTTACAAATTCCATATAAAGATATGCTATCTTATCATTTTCCTCTTCATTTAATAGTAAATAATTTTCTATTTTTCTAGCACTTGATCCAAATGGATCTAATCTACTTGGTCTTTTATCTCCATCTAATAATAATGGAATAAAACTTTGAGTAGTTACTGATTTACCACTACCATTAGTTCCTCTAAAAATAATTTTTCCATTTGATAACTCAAACTCTTCTTCATCGTAATACCAAAAATCAAATAATCCAAACTTATTTGCAATCCATCTATCACTCATCTTTAGCCTCTCCTTTATAATCTTCTGGATATTCACCTAAAACTTTCCCAATAATAGGCATAAGTATAGTGAAATCTTTTTCTTCTCTTATCATAGAAAAATCTTTCATAAAGTTTCTTATTAAGTTTATAAAAACTTGATCACTTACATCTCTTAATGTCTTTGTAAATCCATGACCATGAGCTTTTCTTACTTCAATAATAAATTCTTCAAATTCTGAATTACTCATAATAACCGTGTCATTATCTTCCTTTTTAAAGTTGCCTGAGTTAATATTTCTTCTTACTTCCTTATTAATAAATAAAACTGCTGCACTTTCACCTTTTTTATTTGGGAAAATATCTTTAACTTCATTTGAATTTTCTAAAACTGCTAATGCTCCATTTTTATGAATATGAATATCCCAACCTAAATTTTCTTCAAAAGTATTTCTAATAAAACTTCTCTTGCTTTTAATATAATCATAATCTCCATTATCATTTTCATCATTATATACAACAGGAGATAAAAGCAATCTTCTAAAAACTCTATTTTTTCTAACGGTTCCCAAATCCTTGCTTATGCCTGAAAACTCATCACTTAATAAATCTTCATAGCTTTCACTATCTTCTATATCTTTACTAAATCTTCTTACTATATATCTTGATAATCCTGTACTTTCGTATAAAACATCTCCAGTTTCACTTTTTGAAAATTCTTCTTCACTACCATCATTTTTTTTAATTATTCCAATATCTATGGCAAATTTCATAACCTTTATTAAACTTTTTCTATTTTTAAATATAGTCCATTCTATCTTTTCATCTGGATAATTATGCTCTATATATTCTGTAATGCTAGATAAAATAAATTGTTCTTCCTTATTCTTATCCTCTAAAAATGTAATTAATAAAATAAAAAATATGTATTCCTTAATTTCAGTAAATTCTTTTATCCCCATCCATTCTTCTGGAATTCCTGGAATCTTTTCAAGTTTTATAAAATCATCTTTTATAATTATGTCATAAGCAATATTATCATAAATAAAACTTTTATATTTATCTATATTATCTTTAATGTCATAATATAGCTCTTTATCTCTCTCTTTTAATATCAAATAGTTTTCTAATAAATCAACAAAATTCATTCTTTAAACCTCTTCTTTAAAAATAATCTCATACGCAGGCATAATAAAGTCTCCATCTTCACACTTTAAAGTTATTTTTTCTGTTTCATTCTTATTTACTACCTTATAGTATCTTCCATATTCATTCCTTACCCAAACTTGATCTTTTTTATTTAAACTATAAGATAGCCAAGTTAAAAATATTCTTCTTTCTTCTGCAGTAATATTATCTAATTCTTTAAATGATAATCTATTATTTACAATCTTACTTTCAATAATTTCTTTTTCTCTTTTTCTCTTTTCTAATATTTGCTTAGCCATAACTTTTTTAGCTTCTGTTTTTTCCTTAACTGAATTTCTATTAGCTGTTTTTGCTCTATATCTATTACTTGGTTGTACTACTATAGTTGTAGCTTTTTCTTCATATATTCCACTATTAATATTTTCTGTTTCTCTTTCAATATCACAACCTATATGCTTTGATGACATTACTCCAAAGACTACTGATGATAATTTATGCGCTTCATTAATATCTGCACATTTATTAAACATCTCAATTAAAGCCTTATATTCTCCCTTCCTGCTTCCCCCTGAAGTTTGCATTTCTACTATTTGCAAAGCATATCTTGTTATTTTTCTAATAATTTCACTAGTACTTTCTAAAAGATTATCAGCCATAGAAATATTTCCAAAAGATCCAATAAACCATTCTCTCATGCTTAGGTATCTTCCATAATGTAATTCATAACTTTCTTTTTCATCATAATTAATATCTAAAGTTATATTTTCTTTTTCATACTTTATAATATTCTGAACAATCCACCTAATTTTAGCTTCTTCATCATTAATATGATTTAATAAATACTTTATATTAGGTACATTTATTTGTAACCCCTTGATAAACTCTCTTAAGTATTTTATAAAACTTTCTTTAAATATTAAAAATTCATTAGTTTTTAGTAACTCCTCTGTTTTTGGAGAATAAAATTTGCTAATATAATCTTGATAATTTTCATTTAAATGCTTAAAATCTCTATTTAACATTTCCCACCATGAATATATTTTGCTACTGTCAAACTCTTCGAGAACTTTTATTTGCTCTAATGTTTCTTTAAATCTTTCAATTAATGAAATTTCTAATGATCCTCTAGCTGTTTCTTTAGTACTTTCAATTTTTATTAAGGTTCTTTCTAACTCAATTGTTGTTGAAGATAATTGATATCTAAATTTTCTATTCTTAAATTCCTCTAAAGTTTTAGTTTTTGCTGTATCTTGTATGGTAATAAAATTACCCCAATACTCTAGAGAATCTAAATCTTGCTTTAAGTTATCTAATGTATATTCCTCAAATCCATTAACTTTTTTAATATCATCAAAAATTTCTTCTTTGTACAGTGAATACTTCATTTTTTCATATTTTTTATATGCAATTCTTATTATTACTCTATATCTAAATGTATTTTCCATACATAGATATGATGCCTCAGTAATCTTCTTAGTTGTTTTTGAAGTAATATTTAACATATTTATCGCCTACCATTTTTACTTTTATTAATATATTTTATTATTTTACCATAGTATATTTTATTAATTATTCCAAATATTTTTCTTTATTAAGATATCCTACATTTATTTCTATATTATAATTTTACATAAAAAAGGAGCTATCGCAATAAAGGGTAAAAAAATCCTCTAGAATTAATTAACTTAACTCTAGAGGCTTTTTATACTCTTTTATCTTATCTGAAATATTATTATCAGTTTTTTTGTTCTTACAATCCACAGAATAGCTCCATATTCAATTAATCAGTCCATACCTTACCTATAATAGAATACGCTCACATCTCTCAAATAGTAATCTATATCGATATCATAATTCCTTTGAAATACAGTCACATTTTTTCCATCATCAGGAACAAACATAACATCTGTGTAGCCCCCATCTACATTTTTGAACTGAGAATCCATATAATACAGGTATGGTTCAATCCACTCAAAATACTCTGAATCCGGTGCTTGATAAACATTGTTTGCCCAATTAATCCTCAAGTTTGAGTCTTTTTCTCTAATTGCCACACCAAATTCGTAAGCACTTAGTGGTGTATCCTCAAGCATTGGAATTGCACCCCATTGTCCGTCAATGAAAACCCATTTTTTCAAATCCTCTAAATATACTTCAGCTCCAACATGACCAGCTCCGACTTCTCGGGTTTCTACATCTTTTGTCTTTAGACCCAACTGACGGCATTCAAATCCTAATGCATTAAGGCATCCACTAATAACAGTTCCATACTCTACACATCTATATCGTTGTCCATGATTAATTACTTGATCAAGTATATACATTGGATCACCTTGTTCTGGCTGATTCATTCCATCATGGTTCCACAACCCAGACACCCAATTAGTAATAGTTTTGACTTTCTCATAATCAGACTGACAATTTTCTGTCAACTTTTCTAACTCATATGTGTCACAAAGTTCTTTAAGATAATCATCTGGATATGGACACCAACTTACAAAAGAATTCATGACTTCAGTCTCTTCCAATATAATATCAGTTGCAACCTCATTAATATTTGCGCTATCATTCGTTCTACATGCGTATAAGCTTAACATAAGTAAAATGCACAATAATATAGCTCCTTTTTTCCTCATAAGAATCTCCTCCATAAATTAAGAATTTATTATTTACCACTTTATTCTCCTAAATATTGTAAATTTTATTATATCACTTTAAGGTAATAAATGTAAAATCAAACATATATACATTTTGATGAATAACTGACATTTGATTTAAAATTGAGTTGTTATCTAAATCATTATAATGTTCTCCATCAAAGAAAATATCTCCCTTATAGTCATTATAATATCCAAGTAAAATCTTTAATAAAGTAGTCTAATCATTGTCAATTTTTTTACTATCCACATAATAGGACCACAGATTCCATTTGCAAGATTTACTATTGCAAATAAAGTACCAACTGTTAATCTTCCTTTAATTAAAAAATATCCACCTATAACTATTGCACAAACCTGTGTTGTTGTTCCTATAAATACTGATAAAGCTTCTGAAATTCCTTGAAGATGATTTGATCTAAACTTTAAATTTTCTACTTTATTATTTGAAGCTAAAAATTCATTTGTCATATTATCTTCAATATTATAAGACTTAATAACCTCATACCCTAAAAATATATCTTTTATTTTACTAGTAAATTTGCTTAACTCCTCACTAACTGCCCTTTGTCTTTTCTCTATTTTCTTCCCCCAAATAACTGGTACTAAAAATAATACTATACCTGTTAAAAATACAAATAATGTAATCCATAAATTTATCCATAACATTACTGTAACAGTAGTTACAAAAATAATTACATCACCTATCATCTCAAGATAAGGTATTATATATTTAGTTTCTAGCATATTTATATCGTTTGTTAAGCTTGAAATATATTCTGCAGTATTTTCACTATTAAAGTCTTTATAGCCTTTTCTTAAAATACCTCTAAACACATCCTCTTTTAAATTGGATAAAGTTTTCTTAACGTAAATAAATTGAGTTGTTTTATTTAAGTAATCATTTATCCCCATAATACAAAAATAGACCATTCCAAATATAATTACTTTAACAAATCCATTCATATCCTTGTTTGTAGCTTTATCTATTACTTGTTGAATCAATAATGAAACAAAAACCTGCATTAATGCTCCAAAACTCCTAAAAAATACTGTTGTTATAAGCCACAATTTATGTTTTAAAATATACTTCCTCATAAATTCAATACTCCTTTATTATAAATTTAATTTTGTTCTCAATAACTCTATATATTTATCTGCTATATCTTTATTTAACTTATAATAAGTTTTGTTATCTCTTTCATTAACATCCACCAACCCTATTATTAAAAAGTTTTGAAGATGGTAATTTATTGTTGCAGGGGTTAAGCCCAATTCCTTTGCTAAAGATTGAGCATATCTCTCTTCCTGTGATAATATTACTAATATCTTCTGTCTTGTTTTATCACTAACTAATTTAAGAAACTTATCAAGATGTTCTGTAAGATTTTTAGATTTAAGATATTCGCTTCCTTTATATCCATAGGTTAATATTAATTTTTCTGGATTATTATTATTAACACTCCATCCAACAACAAATGTATAGGATACTATTATTTGAACTTTTGTTTTTGTTATATCTATAAGTCCTTTAAAGAAATGCTCTTCATAAAATTTCTTTGGATCTTCTTCAAACTTTTTTTGAAGAATTTTTGTTTCTAGGATAACTCTCTCCATAACTTCTTGTTCAAAATCTTTATAAATACTATAAAATGTGTGAATTAAATATCTTAATCTCATTCTAGTTTCCTGTGGTGAATCAAAAAGACTAAGAATATCATCTACTAAAGATTTTTCAATATCTTCAAGGTTATTAATATACTCTCTCATCAATGTCATGCTATGTTTTACTTTTCCCCATGCTGAGTTGTCTTCTTTATTATATTGTGCAATGAAAGCTCCTCCAATAAAATTAAAAAGCTCTTCATCAGGTGAATTATCAAATACTTTAAAATAATCTTCTACAGTATTTACTTCTTCATAATCATCAATAAATCCCCAGATAGCTACACGTATACTTTTTGTTCTTTTGAAAAATTCTTTTTCACTTTTCATAAAAGGGCTTAATTTACTATCAATTATATTTATTATTTCAAAAATTCTTGGTTCGATAGAAATATTATGTTCTTTTATTAATTTAAAGTGTTCCTCCCCTTCAAAATACTGCGTTGCTATTATCCCAAACTCATTTACCGGCTTAACACCAAAACTTATCTTCTCATTTAACTGTTCCACTCTTATACCTCTTTTCAAATCTCATTTCTCCCTATGTTCATATCAGATATATTTATTTTTTATATATTAGATATTCATCGCCCTTATTAACATATATTTATATAATAACTATATATTTGATATTCATCATATATAATATTAAACATTCATCTAATATTTGTCAACCATTATTTTACATTTATCTAATTCAACACAAATGTAAATAGCTTTATTTCTTTTAAATATTTATACAAAAAAATGAGAGCATAATGCTCTCACTTTTATCTACAATATTAAATTCTTAATTATCTATATACGAAAAACAAACTTAAATATCAAAACTGCTAAAATATATATAGATGTACTAGCTATCATAAATATTCTCAAAATTTTATTTTCCCACTCAACATCTCTTGGCTTTATCTTACACTCATTTTCAATTATCCTTTTCTTTACTTTAGCCCCTATTATTATTTCTGCTAATAAATACCCTATAACAGGAATAAGTACTCCTCCCATAATAAATATACCATTGCTTTGTGTTCTATCACTAAAGAATAAAATAATTATTGTTAAAATACAACTTACATAATACATTAATATCTGGAATTTTTCATTATCGTATAGTCTTTGCCAACTTTCATCTGAAAATGAGGCTGTTTTAAAGAAACTAAACATTTTCTTTTCATTATAAATATCATTCTTACCTTTACTATCTAATATAGCTTTCAAATTATATAAGAAATCCCCTATATTCTCAAGAACTACTGTTAATCTTATATTACCACCTTTATATACTATCTTTACCCATCCTCCAGTATACTTAATTGATGGACATGCTATTTTTTCAATGTCATCATAAGGGATTATAATTTTCTTTTTTGCATTATTATATATTATACAATCCTCTTTTAAAGTAACATTAATTTTTTTAAATCTTCTTATAAAAGCAAAATACATTACTGCTAACTCTACAGTAAGAACAACAAATAATATTGCTGTAAAAATTGCTATAAAAATAAGTACTTCACTAATAATAATATTTTTCTCAGTACTTAGTAAACCTATTAGCATTAATACCATAATTGAAATTAAAAATAGAACTCCCTTAAATAAACTAAAAAATGACTCTCTTAAATGCTTTCTGTAAACATATGATTTATTAATGTCTACTATACTATTTATACTCATACCATCACCCCATATAAAATTATAACACTCCCCATTTATATGTATATGTTTTCTTATTAAGTAATTATTTTACATAGGTATCTTTTTATAAATTATCTTATAATATATAGTTCTTATTAACCTTTTGAATTATAAATATTTATCCATAAATATACTTATTATGTATAAATAAAACTATCTTGTTATTAAGCTTTTTTCATATCTATGATAAGCTTCATTACCAGCCCAATATAATGCGCTTCCTAAATCCATTAATTTTTGTTTATTATCATAAATATAATTAACTAATCTACTAAATTCATTATTTATATCAAAATAATGAAGTTGTGTTTTATTAGCCTTAATTAATATTTGTGGCTCAGATTCAACTCTATTTCCAGATCTATTAACTCCCTTATAGCTTACCATTGAAAATGTTATTAAGCCTAGTTTCTTTTCACCTTTAAAGGTAAGAGAGATTTAACATAGTTGATCTATTTACTTCACAATCAACAATTAAATTTTATGAAAGCATATTTGATAATTTAGATTTATCATTTATACCTGAATTCATTGAATCAAAACGTGGACCAAAAGGCTATTCACACCACGCTCTTACTAGAGCGTTTATTGTTATGAACTGTAACATTTTAGAATAATGAAATCACAGTTGCTATTGCTGTAATTGTTAATAAAAAGGAAGATAAGATTTGTTCTCTAAACGAGCTTAAACGAGCTAGTTAGTTCTTTAATGACCTAATATTTTACATTTTATTATCCTCATAGAGATAGCCTGTCCTTTTTTAGTTCACTTTATTAATATCAATATTCACTTTTTAAAAGATCAATTATGCTCGTCCCTACTAATATTTTTTTTACTTTTATTTTTTATAGTAAATAAAATATCTATAAGAAAATCAATTATACTTGTAATACAAAGTATAATCCCAGCATAATACATTATAGTTTTTTCTCCTGAAATTAAAAACAAAGAAAGTACAAAAATAGCCATAACACCACAAACTCCTCTAGTTATTCTATCTTGTATCTCTTTTATATCTTTAGATTTTTTCATCATAACTTATCCCCTTTATAGCAATTTAACTACAGCCAAAACAGATTCAAATGACCATCCTGTATACCAAGATATTGTTTTAGCTACTGTTTTAGCCCCTAATTTTCTACAATAATTTTTTAATACATATCCTATATATAAGGGTTAATCATATTTCTTAACCCTTATATGTTAAGGTCTTTAAGACCATGATTTTTTATATCACTCAAATTTTTCAGTATCATTTTTACCTCTTTGGATAAAACTAATATTATATACACAAACTAATTAGTTACACTAACGGAGGATTAACATCCCTAATTCTTATTATACACTATTTATGTAATATAATTCCACCTTATTGTAAATAAAAGTAATCTAATCATTTTCTATATTAATAATTGAATAAATTCTACTTTGACATCACTGTAATAAAAACATATTATATACTTATTAAAAATTTGAGGTGAGATGAATTATGAAAAGGAAAAATAAAACTTTGAAGATAATTTCTTTTACAATACTAGGTGTACTAGCTGTTGTAATTTTATTTATTGCTTCTTTCTTTATGAGCTCTTATGAGCCAAGCACTGAAGCTATGGCTAATTTAAAAGATTCTGCATTAGTAGATGTAACTGAAGATAACTTTATAACATTTACTCCACAAAATAAAGAGGCAACAACAGGATTAATAATCTATCCTGGAGCTAAAGTTGAACCTGAAAGCTATGCACCACTTGCTAATAAAATTGCCCAAGCTGGCTATGAAGTTATTATAACTCCTATGCCTCTTAACTTTGCTATTTTTGATGCAAATGCTGCTGATGAAGTAATATCAAAATTTCCTAACATTAAAAATTGGGCTATTGCTGGTCACTCTTTAGGTGGTGTAATGGCTGCTAAATATGCTAGTGAACATGATAATATTGATGGTGTTATTTTCTATGCTTCATATCCTCAAGGTGATGACCTTAAAGATTCTAATATTGAAGTTACTTCAATTTATGGCTCTTTAGATGGTGTTGCAGATTTAGAAAAAATTATTGGCTCTAAAGATCTTTTACCAACTTCTACGACCTTTGTTGAAATAACTGGTGGAAATCATGCACAATTTGGTAGCTATGGTGAACAATCTGGGGACAACCCTGCTGAAATATCTGCAGATGAACAAACAAATATTGCTGCTGATGCTTCAATTAAATTATTAGATAAAATTTCTAAGTAATATAATAAACCAGTTGTGAAATATTTCTTTGCAACTGGTTTGTTTTTTAACATTAATATATTTTTTTTAGACCTATTTTTAAATCACTAAAAACAGTACTTACATACTCATCATCATTTTTATATACATCTGCAATAACATATTGGTTATCTACCAACGAATATTGTATAATCTTACCACTTTGCTCTACAATATTATATTCTTCTACCTTAAACTTTTGATATACTGCAAGTTTAGTTATATAATCATGAGATGCAGTACTCTTAGAAACTACTTCAAATATAATTTTGGGAACTGAAGTAAAACTTTCACCTTTTCTAGTAGCATTCTCACACATAACAAAAATATCTGGTTTATATTTATATAATTCATCTTTATTTTGAAATATTACTTCTATTTGTTCATCAAAAGGTTCACATTTTGATCCATTAAAGAAGCTATCTAATTTAGCTAATATTTTTCTCTTTATTCTATTATGTTCAATAGATGTACTTGAAGTTAGAAATATTGAACCATTATCAAATTCTGCTTTACCATTGAAGTTTTTTTGAATTTCTTCAAAGTCTTCTTCAGAGTATATATAATCCTTAATAATATCCATTTTACCTCTCCTTACTACCTTTCTTCATTTCTTTTATTATAACCTAAAGCTCTATTTTCTTAAACAATTTATAAAATTTCCATACTTAATTTCTTAATTAAATCTAAATATTCATCTTAGAATTACCACTTAATAAACTATTGACATTATATAAATAAAAACATATGATAGTTATTTAAGAAAAAACTTGAGGTGAAAATAGATAACTTTATAACATTTACTCCAAAGAATATAACTGCAACAACAGGATTAATAATATATCCTGGAGCTAAAGTAGAGCCTGAAGCCTATGCACCACTTGCTAATAAAATCGCTCAAGCTGGCTATGAAGTCATTATAACTCCTATGCCACTTAACTTTGCTATTTTTGATTATAATGCCGCTGATGAAGTAATATCAAAATACCCTAATATTAAAAACTGGGCAATTTCTGGACATTCATTAGGTGGAGTAATGGCTGCCAAATACGCCAGTGAAAATAGTAATATTAAAGGTGTTATTTTTTATGCTTCATATCCCCAAGGTGTGTAACTGTTTTGTTTTTTAACTATATTTCCACTTTTAATTCTTCTGCTTCTTTTTCAATCTCTTCTAATCTTTCATATATAGCTTCACATCTATATTCTGCATATTTTAAATTTCCAACATATTCTTTAAACTCTTTCTTAGAATATCTTTTAAAATCATATTCTAAATCTGCCTCTGCTAAACTAACAGCTTCATAAAATCCAGCTGTACAAGGCCCATATCCCCTCATTTCAAGTTCAAATATTGAACTTATTTTATTAATTGAATACTCCTTTATACCTTCAAAGTCATCATCTACTTCAATTATCTCTCCATCAGCTTTTATACTTATTGCTCTTAAAGGATTTGTTCCTAATATTTCAGCTTCTTCTCTAAATTCCTTAATTAATTCTACTGCTTCATTTGCTAATTTCATTAGTTTTTCTAACCTATTCATTTTACTTCCTCTTCCCCCTCTTATTTATAATTATAATTTGCTTTATTTTATCTGTTCTTATAAATTATAATAATTTTTTCTTGTTTTATTTGTCGAAATCAGTCTTAGAATATATTTTTTTATTATTTACCTTATATGCAATATAAACCTTTCTTCCCAACCTGTATTAGAAAGATTATCATCATTTCTATTAACTAAATAATATTTCAATACTTCAATCTCATATTTAGTAAGATTATTAACTAACTCCCCTAGTTCATCTTCCCAAATACAATTATTTAAAATCTGTACTAAATCATCTAAGCTTTTAACTTCATTATGAATTATAGTAATCTTATCTTTAGTAAATCTACAAGATCTTATTTCATCTATTAATTCTCTTAACTTTTCATCATCCATACGAGTATAGTAAAAGTGCTATAAAGCTTGATATTTTCAAACTTTATAGCACTTTTATTTTTTCTATTAATAACTTAAAATATTATATAAAAAAGAGACTCTTCTAATTACAGATTGACAGTTGTAATTTAAAATCAAGCTTTTTAATACCTACTTCTTCTTTTTCTTGCAGAGCTACTAAAACCACTTCTTCTCCTATTTCCTCTAAATACTGGTTTATACCTTTCGCTTCTAGCTTCATGTAACATTTCCTTACAAACTCTACACCTATCACTCGGATAATCCCATGATAACTTTTTCCCGCAATTTATACAAACTCTTTCATGATCTAAGAGGTTGGTTAAAAGAAGTTCATTTATTTTATTTGCTGTAGCTTCCTTTTCATCTGCTATATATCTATTATTTATCATCATATTAAAATTCTTCCCAAAAGAATAATTTAATTCTAATGACTTATAATAACTTTCAAGTTCATCAAGTTCCTTCTTTGAACTTATATTTTTCTTAAGAACAGGCTTCTTTAAATTTACTGCACCTGCACTATACATCTTACAATATTCTTCCCATAGTTCTTCTACAGCCTTATTATTTTCTTCAAAAGGAATTGTAGCCATTTTCATAATATCTTCTTTAGATGCATTTATATTAAGCCTTTTTAATCTGTTTAAAAGATAAATTATTCTTGTAACATCTGTTTTTTCATAATATCCCTTAACAGACATTACACTCCATGTTTTTAATGCATCTATAATATCTATATTTATATCAAGTAGTGAATCAGGCACTCCTATAAAGCATTTCTCAATTTTCTTTGTTTCAGCAGTTAAGGCATTCTTTATTAAGTTGTTATCACTCATAGTTGCAACATATCCTTTATTATAAATACCCTTACGTCCAGCTCTTCCTGCTATTTGTTTTATTTCAGAAACATTTAATTTTCTTAAAGATACACCATCATATTTTCTTGTCTCTAAAAATACAATACGTTTTATAGGAAGATTAACTCCCATTCCAATGGCATCTGTACATACTATTACTTCTGTTTCACCATCTAAAAATCTTTCAAACTGCTTCTTTCTTGTTGAATATGGAAGTGATCCATAAATTATACTTGTTTTTATATTGTTATTAAGAAGCTGTGCTGAAACTGCTAGTGCCTTCTTTTTACCAAATACAACTAATGCATCTCCTGGTTTAACATCTTTATTTAAATCAAACTTTTTATCTTCAAATATTAATTTTGTATCTCTTTTATGTTCTATAACTTCATATGTATCATTACAATCTTTTATTAACTTAATTATGACATCCTTTGCTTCTGGTGCCATACATATATGAACTTCAGGTGCCATTACTCCTATTATGGCTCTTGTCCATGCCCATCCTCTTTGTTTATCAGCAATCATTTGAGCTTCATCTATAACACATATATCATAAGGAGTTCCAAGCTGTAATTTTTCAATAGTTGATGAAACATGACCTGCATATGTAATAATATCCTCTTCTTCTCCAGTTAATAATGAACAAGGTATATTTTGAGAATTAAGCTTATCTTGAATTTCAAGTGCTAATAATCTTAATGGAGCTAAATAAACACCAGAATCTGCTTCCATAAGTCTTTCAATACTTTCATATGTCTTTCCTGTGTTAGTTTCACCAACATGAAGATAGAAATGTCTTTTCATATCTCTTGTTTCTTTATATTCATATATTGGATTATCTAAAATTATCTCTTGAATTTCATCTTTTGCTTTATTTTTAATATATATATTTTCTGATGTCCATACTAAACCTTTTATGCATATCCAAGGAATACATTCTTTAAAATCTAGAATTTCATCAATAGATGGTGCTTTTTTATTTTCTTTTAAATATTCCTTATAAAGAATATTTTCAACTACAGCAATTCTTTTTATTATTTCATTTATTTTATCTTCTTTAGATATAAGATTTCTTCTAAAGCCTGGTAAATTAACACTTTTATAATATCCAAAGACCATATTTCTAGCATCTTCTAAGAATAAATTCATATGTTCTTTTGTTTTATAAATATTCACATTAATAAGATTATCTAACCTTTTATCAATTGAATTAACAACCTTAACTTTAAGTCTATTTATTCCTTTGGTAGATGAGCTTGCTTCTTCACAATTTTTAATCATAAGTTGCGCTAGTTTTTCTTCATAATTGCTGTTATCTGCTTCTACAATTTCTGTATAATAATCATTAGCAATTCCTAATAAGGCACACCCCTTATCGTAAATATCTAATAGAAGCTTTTCTTCTAATGAAACCACCTTAGCTGCAACTGAAGATCCCCATCTACTTTTAAATCCATTCCCTATTTCTACTTTTATTTTTTCTTCTATACTTCTTTTCTTATCATCACTTAACTCTTCTAAATCTAAATCATAATATACTTTACCATCTCTAGTTCTCTTATACCATCTAACACTATTCCATAGGAATTCTTCATTATATCTACTTTTGAACCTTTTATATAATTCGCCCTTTTTTTGCTCCATTATGTTTTCTACTTTTTCATATAAAACAGTTGCAATATCCTTTGGCGCATACTTAAATACAGGCTTATCATTATTAATATTTTCATCATCTTCTAAGTCTTCAATATATGAACCTTCCCATGATAATTCATATATAAAATCTTTCACATAAGTATAATCATAAATATTAAATGATCCATTATCTTTTAAATCAACTTTAGAATTTACATCATACTTATTGTAATTTGAATCATCTATTTGAACTTTATTAACTTCTTTTATGTATTTAACAATTTCTTTAATGCTTTCATTAATAAATTCATTATCTATGTATTTAGCTATTTCATTTTTTGTTTCTTTTCTTAAGGTACACTTAATTGAACCCATCCCATCACTTCCTTTATGGTTTTAACTTACATTAGTTCTTATATTTTAACTTTTTTCTTGTCTCATTATAACATATTTAAACTTTCTTACATTATTAATAATACTAGATAAAACTATATTTACATATTATAATTATAATAATAAACTAACTATAGGATGTGATTTTTTATGATGATGATGTGTCCTGCTTCTAATTTACACCGAATTATAGTACATTATATATTTAATGAATTGTTAGATCAAACTGATTCTGCAAATAATGTTGGTTCTGAAGCAACTAGAATTGATGTTAATTATATTCTTAAAAACCCTAATAAAAAATATAAATATTTAGAACCTGATGTTTTTGCCGGTGGGGATTTATTATGGAAAGGTGAAATATTAGTTTCTGCTCCAGAATTAGTTGTTGAAGTTTTGAGCTTTACTACAGCTAAATATGATAGAACTGAAAAAATGGATTTATATAAATCTATAGGAGTAAAAGAATATATCCTAGTTTCTCAAGATGGAAGTGTAGAGTTATATAACCTAGAAAGTGCTAATTATAGAGATTATATTAAAATTGATAATATTTTTAAAAGCAATTATTTAAATATAACATTAGATTTTGATAAAATATTTACATTAGTTAAAAATAAATTTAATTAAAAAATTTGCAGTATAATGTGAGAGTAGATATGGGAAGAGTAGATAGATTCGTGTAAAAAACAAATCTATCTACTCTTCCCTTTTTTCAATAAAAAGTTCCTTTACAACACACTCCTAAAGCATGGAATATCGTCAATCTCCTCCAAATCATTATTAATAATAATCCATTGTCTTGTAATTTCTTCATTTCTATATATGTCCTCAATTTTATAAGTAAATAAATACTCGTCAATATTAATCCTATGTAACTTTCTAAAGTTACTTTTTGAATTAATTCTTAAATATTTGCAGCTTATATCTTTAATAAACTTAGAAGGATTTCCATCACTAGTCAAAAATAATTGCTCTGTAGCTCTAGTCATTCCTACGTACAATAATTTTCTATCCATAGATTCAGCAAAGTCACTATCTTCAAATTCATTTACAAAGGATTTTAAAGGCATATATTTATCATTAAGCCCTACTATCATAACAACTTTAAACTCTAGCCCTTTAATCAAATGCATGGTAAGTAATTTAATAGAGTTATCATTAAAGTCTAACTCATCATCATTTTCAATTTCTTTATAAGGTATATCATTTTTCTCTAAGCAAATTTTTATTTCTTTTAATTGATTTTTAAACCTACTTATAATTGCAATATCTTTATAATTATATCTATCTTTTAATTCATTCTTTATTATTCCAGTAACATATTCAGCTTCTAATATCCTATTTTTAAATCCTCTATATACAGGATAAACCCCTTGCTTATCAATTAATGATGGCTTTACAAAATTATCTTCCTCAATAATATTTTTATCATCTGCAATTAGACTATATGCTGCATATGCTATTTGAAGTGTTGTTCTATAACTCTTAGATAATGATGTGGATTTACCTGTCATATCAAGACCTATACTTGTAAAACTTCTTCCCTTTACTAACCAAGCCTCTGGATAAATACTTTGTGCTGTATCTGAAACAAATAACATACTAGAGTAATTTCTATTCATATATAATATTTTAATAAATTCTAATTGTACTCTTGTTAAATCCTGTGTTTCATCAACTATAATATGAGTATATTTCTCTTCTACTTGATTTTGAGCTTGTTTTAATGCTATTAATGCAATATCCTGTGAATCTCCCATCCTATCTTTCTTAAGATTTTCATTATATTGAAGCATAACTTCAAAGATAGCCTGTCTTATCTGAGAATTCTTTCTTAACTTATGTGGTGATTCTATATTATTATTTGATACTCTTCCTATTCTATCAATAGTTTGATATTCCTCAATATCTGTATAATTACAGGACTTCATCCATCCAATTTCTTCTTTAATAAATGTTAAATTCTTTTGATCTAATACATTTACTTTTTCATATTTTTCTTTTCCTGATATAATTGCATCTTTCAGAGCCTTTGTAATTTGCTTATCAGAAGCAATTCTTAATCTTTCATTTTTAATATATGAAACAAAATATCTAAACATCATGTTATCAATAGTTTCTATATGTAGCTTATCTTTATTTCCGCTTTCATATATTCCTAATGATAATTGTTCCTCTTCTTTATTCCTTTCTATTTCTTCATATATATATTTAACATAATTAATTAATGACTTGTTATATGTAATAACAAGTACTTTATCATCTTTTTCATAGCAATAATCTTTTAATAATAATGGTATTTTATGCACTGCTACTGTAGTTTTTCCCGATCCTGCAACTCCTTTAACTAGTACATGTCCATTTGGTTTATTTTCAATTATTCTTCTTTGTTCAACATTCAACCTCATTATATTTTCTCATTTCCCCTTTTATTTTCTCTACAGCATAATTATACCATATTTTGGATATTTTTTCATTTTAATACTTCTAAAATAACTAAAGCTACCTTAACTAAAAAAGTTAAGATAGCTTTGTATGTGTAACAACACCTTCTTTTAATATTTTACTCTTTTTATTACTACTACCTATTCTTATGGGTGATACCGCTAATTTTGAAGAAGCAAATGCTGATATTGGTATTGATAAAACAAGAGCTATTCCTCCTGATATACCTTGAATAATTTCAATTACTATACTATCAATATTTATTAATTGCATATAAGGAAGATTGTACATAAAATAAATAACAACTATATTAATACTACTTCCGGTAAATGCTAATATTAATGTATTGGTCATAGTTCCCATTACATCTTTTCCTATATTCATTCCAGAAGTAAAAAGCTGAGAGCTAGTTAAATTATTATTTACCTCAAACATTTCAAATACAGATGATGTTATAGACATAGTAGTGTCCATAATTGCTCCTAATGAAGCAATTATTATTCCAGCAAATAAAAGTTCCTTTACTCTTAAGGATGTGTTTTGTGCAACAAATAATAAATCCTGAGCTTCAGCAGTATTAAAACTTGAAATATTAGTTATAACTCCAAATAAATAAGATAATATTCCTGCAATAGCTGTACATAAAACACAACTAAAACATGCAACCATTGTTTTCTTACTAACTCCATTAAGTGATAACATAGTTACAGCCGTTGATAATATTACAAAAATTATTGATGCTACTATTGGATTAACCCCTCTTATTATTAATGGAATAAATAAAAATATTACACATACCATAGTAACTGCTAATGCAAATAATGATTTTATCCCCTTTATTTTACCAATAAATATTACAATAAACATAAATAATAATACTAATACGTAAATTGCTGTTTCTCTACTATAATTCACAATAACAGTTGTAATAAAATCATCATAGCTTGAAATTATAAACTTTGTTCCAACTTTTGCTGGTTTATTGTCAACTCTACCAATAAAATTATTTGCAGAAACTATTTCACCTTTTCTATCTCCAGTTAAAATCTTAAGTTCTAATTGTTGCTTACCTATGTTTATATAAGGAAAATCTGGATCTGGTTCTAATTCTTCTGAAACTATGTTTATAACCTCTGCTTTTGCATATTCGATACCTACTGGTCTATCTTCTGGTTTGTTATAACTTAATGTTTTATTAAATATAATTAAAAATACTAAAAGTCCTAACATTGATATTGTCCAAACTATGTTTTTCTTATTAATTTTTAAGTTATTATTTTTTAATTTAACCATAAGTAAATTCCTCTTTACTCTTAATTTTATTTACTCATTATTACTTTCTAATAATTATAACTAACTTTAAATTAGCCAGTTATTTTAAGAACTCCATCCTTAACCTTTAACTTTCCATAGCTATCTTTAGTAGATAAAGTAGTTTTATCAACATCTCCATTAACTGTTGCAAAAACAGCCTCTTCAATTTCAATAGCAAGCTCATCATTTTTTATAACAGAATCTTTAAGTTTAAATACTAATTGAAAAGGTATATCTTTTTTATCCTTTTCAAATCCACTGATAACATATGCATTTTTTCCAGCTGTTGTATCTAAATACATAGCTTTTATTTCACCTTCTTCATTTGCCACTTCCTCATTATAAGTCCATTGTGGAATCTTATAAGATGGCTCTTCATCTCTTTCTGGATCATAATCATTGTATGTTTCCATTGTGCCTATATTAATTCCAACAAACTCTAACTTATTATTATCAAACTTTATTGACACACTTGCTGCAGGATACTCATTATCTGGCAAATTGCTTAATACTGCTGGTACAATTATTTCATCTTTATAGTTTGCTGTTATTTTTTCAGTTGGAACTTCTAATTTCAATGTAGGTGTTTTTATATCCTTAAAAATAAATATACATACTACTAAAACTACAAATATAATTGCTCCACCTATAAGAAACTTTTTCTTTCCTTTTATTTTCATAAATTTATTCCACCCCGCAAAACTTTATTTAAATTATATACATATAATACAGTATTTACCTAGATATTTTCCTTCAGATTTATGTTAAATATAGGTAATAAAAATTTAACATTATATAAATAATTTATTAATATTAAAAAAGGGAGCGAGTGCCCCCTTTTAGTATTTATAAATTTAAATGTGTTTATAGTGTATTCTAATATATTATTTACTTAGTACTTTAAATTCCTTTCCTGATACATAGTTATCAACTATATCTATAGCATCTCTTGTATTAATTCTTCCATCAGCAGTTACATTAATACTTATCATATCTTTATTATCTAAAGTTGTTTTTCTTAACCAAGAACTTACTGCTGCTAAAGCATCTTGTGCATCTATTCCATCACCATTAATATCACCAAATAATACTGATTCAGATTGTTCCTCTGTTTCTGTTAAAGTATAATTGCTTATATTAGATAAGCTATCTAAAGTAGTTTCTTCTGGTACTAATGCAACATAAGTTACTTTACCTGTTTTTTCTGTAAACTCTGGACTATAATAGAAATTAGTTTCACCAAATTTAACATCAGTTGTGTCTTCTACTAATGTAAATTCTGATGCTACAGCCTTCATATTTTCTGGAATTACGTCAACTCCTTCTGATACATAAAGCTCTCTTGCATTTACTTGAGCAATTTCTTTTTCTACAAAAGTAATAGTGCTCTTAGCATTTTTAGTATCATATTCTATATCAACATCATTTTCACATCTTAAAACTAAATCTGACATTTTAATAGAAGTACTATCTTCTGGGGATTTATCTTCCTTTAAAGCAAGTGTTAATGTAACTACATTTTTATCTCCTGAAGTGTTATTAACAAAAATAGGTTCATCATCTAAGTTTGCAAGGGCAACACGTAATTTGCCTTCATCAACATTGTAATCCCAATTGTTAGCTTTAATAACTTTATTATTTAATTCAACAGCTTTTACTTCTAAGTCAGATGGAATATCAAATGTCATTTCTGAAGCTCTTACTACAGAATCTGTTGGTAATTCATTAACTGTAACTGGAACCTTAAATTCAACTCCAGCTTTACCTTCAACATTTTCAACATTTGACATACTAACTGTATATGGGCTTTCTTCTGAATTTCTAACAACTGTTAAAGTATCATATAGATATTTATCTGTTGTTATAGTATCTGTTGTAGTATCATATTTAAACATATATGTGTTTAATGTAAATTCATTTTCTGAAACTTCCATTTCGACAATTACTTGTTCTTTCTTAACATCACTACCAGTATCAGTTGAGTTTACATCTAAGAATGAATATCCTGGTGCAAGTAAATCTCCATCACCTACTGTGTAATTCTTTTTAGAATACCACTTTAATCCACCAGCATGTCCTCCAACCATATATAATGGTACATTTTCTGGATCTTCTACTGTACCATCTTCATATGTTGTTACTTCTGCCTTATATCCATTTTCATCAACAAATCCTCTAGAGTAAACATGGTCATGTCCTTGCATTACTACATCAACATCTAAATCTGTAAATACTGGAGCCCAATATTTTCTTGCCTCTATTATATCTGAATCTGTAATATGAGAAGCTCCTGTATAAATTGACTTATGGAAACCAACAAATGTCCATTGTCCTCTTTCTTTTGCATCTTTAACTACTGCTTCTAAATACTCTTTTTGTTGTAATCTTGCATCAGCATCATATCTTGCTGTTTCTAAATTTAACATTATAAATGTTACTGGGCCATAATCATATGAATATACTATATTTCCTGATTCTGCTGGTGCATTAATATGTCTAGTTAATATATTATTATCATGATTACCTTGTACTACAGAAACTAAGTTATTTGCAAACATATCTTGTCCACCATTTGGGAATAGACCTTCATTATTAAATAATAATTCCCATTGTGTTTCATTTGCTGCAGTATCAGTTGTATCTCCTGCAAGGTAAACAAAATCTAAACCTTCAATGTTGTTAACTTCATTTAATGTAGCTCCTAAGGCCTTAGCATTTGTGGCATTTGATACTTGTGTATCTGCAATATAAGCAAACTTAATAGTTTCTTTACTTCCAGCTGCTGGAGCAGTTTTGAATTTACCACTAAAAGTATTTTCGCCTGAACCTACAGTGTACTCATATTGTGTACCAGGCTCTAAATCACTTACAGCTATTTTGTGGAAATACTTATCTGCATTACCTATTGAATTTTCACCAACTACAGTTATTTTTTCACTATCTCCAACTTTATTTAATACAACTTTAGTTTCTAATCCTGAATTTATTGTTGTATAAGTGATATTTACTTGTGTTGATGGATCATCCCCCATATGAACATTTACTTGCTTTGGCATTGAGTATTCTTCTTCAGTAACTGCTGTTGCATAAGCTTCACTTTCTTCTTCTGAGCTTTCGATTGCTACTTCATTATTGGCTGTTAATTTTACTGCCCCTGCTTCAATTACTCCACTTGACATAGTTATAGCTATTGCCATAGCTATTGATAAGGTAATAGTTTTGTTTCTTCTAACCATATTCATTCCCCTTTATTAACACTTAAGTTTTTTATTTACAATATAAATATTACTCTGTCTTCGTTAGAGCTTTATTAAGTAAATGTTAGTAATTGTTAAATATAGTTTCTTATTTTTTGCTACCTCTTTTAATTGAACCAGAAATTCTATTTAATAAAATAAGCGTAATCAAATTTAAGGATTGATTACGCTTATTTATATATTATTTTAAACTTCTAAGTATTTTTATAAATGTGTCATTTTTTACTTGAAAGTTTTTCTCTTGTTCAATTATTTTAAATCCGTCATTTTTATACTCGATTATATATTTTCTTGCCGGTAAAGTTTCAACTACTTTTTCTCCATCATTATTTATCTTTATAATTTTTCCCACTTTTGAAATAGCTGCTCCCTCATTATATTCTATAATAGGCATTTTTATCTCTTTATACACAGCATTTTCATAATCATAAGTTGGTAATGCAGCTTTTATATCTTCATAAAAACTTGTATTTTCTTCAATATAATCTTTTAGCAAAGTAATATCTTGTGCATTTATTGCCTCTACATAACATTCATTAAAACTATCAATATATTTTTTTACATTATAATTTATTATTTTATTATCAATCCAAATAAAAATAATAATTGCAATTGTTATTGCTATAGCTGCCATCTTAAGAAACAAATTTATCTTGATATTTACTGTACTCCAAATATCAAGATTCGCTTTTGTTATTTCAGGTGATGGTAATTTTTTTATAGCTTTTCTCTTTTTATTTTTCCTCCTTAGTTTTTCAATATCTACTTTTCTTTCCATGCTCGTCCCTCCATTTACTGGAGCATTTTATCACAACGTAAAAATTTTGTCAAAAATTTGTATATTTTGTATCATAAAAAAATATTTTCTTTATCTTTTTATAATTAATCTTAATAAATATATGTATATATGTTTTTTCTAATAATTTATAATTTTAAATAAAAAATAGTAGATAGATTTAATTTATCCATATCTATCTACTATTTACCTTTTTAATTAAAACTTATTTTTTCTTCTTTCTAGAAGCAACCATCCATGTTGCAACAGATGTAGCCCCTAATAGTGCTATTAATCCACTTCCTACAACGACACCAGTTTGAGGTAACTTAGAACTTGATGGCTGCTTTGAGGTGAGAAACTTCTTCATTTAATATTTCTACTATTTCATCAGCATTACCATATGCATTTTCTCCTATTAATATAGATACTGATGATAATTTTTTATCTTCAATCTTTTCACCATCCATAGATACTTCTACTATATTACTATTGGCAATTACTTTTAAAGTTTTACCTTCTTTTTCAATTAAGAAGTATGGATTTTCTGAATCATCAGTATTAACTGTAAATGTTGCACCATCTGCTTCTATTTTACATTTTATATCTTGATATAAAGTTTCACTTGCAGAATCTAAATTTAACCCTAGATTACTTGCTATATACTTAGGCAATTCTGTATTATCAACTGTACCTCTTAATTTTTCAACACCAGCAGGAGCATAAACACCTAAGTAAACATCTCCACCTGTATGTCCTCCAGTAGTATATCCAAGCTTAGCACTAATCTTCATTACTTCATTTATTTGACCATTCTTTGCATATTCAAGCTCTTCAGAAGTAATATCTGTATAACCATAGTATTTTTTTATCAACTCTTTAATTTCCTCATCTGACTTTCCTTCTGCTAAAGAAGCAAATAATCCCCAAAGCTTATCTGAAGTGCTTTCATTCATTTCTGACTTAGTTGTAACATAATCATAACCTAAAGCTTTTATATCTTCAGTTAAATCTTTACCATCATTTCTTTTTCCACCACCAGTAGATTCAAAGAATAAACTTCCTCCCCCTAATACAACTTCCATATCTTTATATACTTGCTGCTTCATAATAGAATTGTAATCTTGCCTACTTTCAATATGGGCTGAGAAAGCTGCTGGCGCTGAATCTGTAATTGGTCCATTTGCCCATGCAGTTTTAACAAATCCACTTCTAATGCTCTCCATAGCTAATTTATCATTACCTAAAGTACCATCTTGAATATCATTATAATATTTTGCTGCAGTAAGTATTCCATCGCTCATCCCATCTGCAATTAAATAAATAACATTTTTAACCTTTTTCTCATCTGCCTTAGTAGTAAGAGGATTAATTAATCCAAATATAAGTGTACATCCTAATAATAATACTCCTACTTTTGAAATTAATGTATTTCTCGTTTTCTTTGAAATCATTAGTTTACCCCTCCTACTTCTTCTATTACATCTACTATGTTTTCTTCTACTTTTTCCTCAGAATTCTTATAATTAGTATTTTCTTTTAAATGTGAAACTATATCTATTAATTCCTCTGGTATAAAGTATTTACCATTTATATATGGAACTACAGTTTTCAATTCCTTTTCTTCCCCATTAATTCTGTAGTTATTAGTATATAAATCTACTTCAATAACATTCCCTAATCTTTCTATAGTAAGCTTTGGTGAATACTTAATAGTTTCATCTACAGAAGTTTTAGTTCCTTCTATTTTATTTAGTATAACTTCACCATCTTGATAAATTTCCTTTGTATAAGAACTTAATAATTCTTCTCCAAATAAAACTCTTTGCATGTATTTATTTACTTCTGTATTGTCAACAACACCTTCTAAAAGTTCTACATCAGATGGTGCATATACTCCAAGATAAATTTGCTCTCCTGTATGACCACCAGTTGTATAGCCAATCCCAACTCTTCTTGCTATAACTTCTCTTATGCCTACTTTTCGTCCTTCGCCTTGTTCTCCTTTTACTATAGCTAATTCTTGATCATTTAAGTCTATTGCATAGTATTTTTTAGCTAATGCTTTTATTTCTTCATTACTTTTACCTGATGCTATTTCATTAAATCTCTCTTCAGTAATTCTTGCATTTTTTAATAAGTCAGTAGTATCTTCATATGTTGCTTTATCATATGATCCAACATTCTCGTTATAGTATCTACTTCCAATAGTTATACCACTATTACCATGGTCTGTTGTTACTACTACAACTGTATTTCCATCAGCTTTTGCAAACTCAACTGCTGCTTTAACAGCTTCATCAAAGGCTAATATATCTGATACTATTCCTACAGTATTATTAGCATGAGCTGCCCAGTCAACCTTACTACCTTCTACCATTAAGAAGAATCCATCTTCATATTTATTTAATACTTCAATAGCTTTATCAGTCATTTCTGCTAATGAAGGCTGAACATTATCATTATCACTTTGTCTATCAAGGTCATATTTTAAATCTGCATCTGCAAAGCTTCCCCATAATTTATTACCATCATAGTTTTCCAACTCTTCTTTAGTAGTGATAAAATCGAAACCCGCTTCTTAAATATTATTTACTTGATCCTCATAATAAGCAGTAAATTCATCAGTTGATACTTCTGATGTAAAATCACTTGGCTTATTAAATCCACCACCTAAAACAACTTCCATATCTTGATTTATTTGTTGTTGTAATATTTGATTATAATATTTTCTATTATTAGTATGAGCCGTAAAGTCTGCTGGTGTTGCATGAGTTATTTCACTAGTTGCTATTATACCTGTAGCTTTTCCAACACTTTCTGCTCCTTCTAAAATACTAGCCATTGTTGTATGTCTTGCTAATGTAATACCTTCAGTACTCATACCATCAGCTATAAGCATAATTACATTTTTAACTTTACCTCTTTTATTTGCATAAGCTACACTACTTCTTGATGCATGTATATTAGTGGTAACTCCTGCAACTACTAAAAAAGCAGCAATTATCCCTCTTATTCTTTTACTCATTAATTCATTCTCCCTATTTATCTTTTGTTAACAATATATGGGTGTTCCTCCGGGGAACATCCATAAAAAGGATGTTCCCCGGAGGAACACCCATTTTTTTACAGAAGCTTTATGCTGATAATTTAATCAATAAAAGTAACTACCTCATCTAAAGGCTTACGAGGTGCTGAGTTTGGAGTATCCTCTTCTGCAACTCCAAGAGAAATCATTGCCATTAACTTATATTCGTCTTTTTTAAAATTAATAAGCTCTTCAATTTCAACCTTAGAGTGAGTAGGTCCTGTCATATAACAAGTTCCATACCCTAATTCTGTTGCTGCTAATAAGAAGTTTTCTATAGCAGCCCCTATCCCTTGAGCTGCTGAATTAGGAAATCTTAATTCATTTATTACCTCATCACTAGCATTATTATCTCTAAGTATTGTTTCTTCTATCATATAATACTCTTTTGAATATACTACAACTAGCACAGGTGCATTTTTAAAACATGTATAATAAGGTAATAAAGTCATCATTAATTTTTTTTGCTTTTCTACTTTAGCCATTTCCGCTAAATTAATATGATTTTTTTCTACTATATCAGAAATTTTGTTTATTAATTCCTTATTTTGAATTACAACAAAATGCCATGTTTGCTGATTCTTTGGAGATGGTGCATGTATTGCGGCATCAAGCATTTTTATAATATCTTCCCTTGGAACTTCACTATCTTTAAACTTTCTAACACTTTTTCTATTATAAATAAAATCTAAATTTTTCATCTGTTACCTTCCTTAAAGCTCTCATCATTACGAAGCTATTTTTATTTTCTTCTTTTAACTATATCTATATTTGCTATAGCTATATTTACTATATCTATACCTGTTATGTTTATAATTTTCTTTCTTTTCTAATGTTATCTTCACAACTTCCCCTCATTTCTTATTAAAAATTTCAGATATAAATATGTATAAACTTAATTATATACTAAATTTAATGTATCTTTCTTATTATTTGAGAGAAAACAATAATTAATAAGATTTTTATTTTATATAATATATTTATAATTGGAGTTTACTATGGAAAATATCATTAATTATGCAGAAAAAGAACTTGCTACTTTAAACGAAAAAGAATTTAATGCTGTAGATTCATTAATACTATCCCAAATTAGTAATATAATACTTGATAACTTGGTTGGATGTATAAATTCAAATAGAGAACCAGTAAAATTTAAAGATTTATTAAAATCAGAATTGTTTTCTAAAATGTTTGATAAAGTTCCTTATCATGAACCTACTAAACAATTACTTTTTTATCTCGCTGCAAGTCCTAGATTTAGAGATATACGGATTAATTATCATATTTCAAAAACTGATCCTATTTCAGAAAAGCAGTTTTCTGCAACAACATTTATTTTAAATAATACATCTGCATATATAGCATTTCGTGGAACAGATTACAGTGTTGTAGGATGGAAAGAAGATTTTAATATGGCATTTACTACACCTGTTCCTTCTCAAATAGAAGGAGTTAAATATTTAAATACTATTGCAAAATTGATTCCCCACAATCTTTATGTTGGAGGTCATTCTAAAGGTGGAAATATTGCTGTTTATGCAGCTATGAACTGTAATTATAGAGTTGCTCCTCGTATAATAAAAATATTTAGCCATGATGGTCCTGGTTTTAGAGAAGAAATAATAAAAAGTAATGCTTTTGCTAAAATAAAAAATAAAATACATAAGACATTACCTCACTCCTCCCTTATAGGAATGCTTCTCGAAAATCATGAAGATTATCATGTAGTAAAAAGTAATAAGCTTGGTGGCATAAAACAACATGACCCCTTTTCATGGGAAATAATAAATTCTGACTTTAATTATTTAGAAAAAATTTCTCATAGCTCCCAATATACTAGTGATACCTTACATAGATGGCTAAGTGAAGTATGTGATGAAAAACGCAAGTTATTTATAGACACTATCTTTGATATTTTTGATTCTACTCAGTCTGAAAATTTTATTGAAATATCTGAAAACTGGAAAAAAAATATTCCTATTATCTTAGATTCAATAAAAAATATGGATTCAGAAGTAAAGTCCATGGTTATTGAATTAATTAAGGAGCTTTCAATATTTTATATTAAAAACCTTACTCATAATGATAAAGAAAATATGTCTTCCTTTAATAAAAACTTTACATCAAATTTATCAGATTTATGAAATAACAAAAAAATTAAGAGGATGTTATTATGCACCCTCTTAATTTACATATATTGGTTGCACCTCCGAGGTGCATACATTTATTTACAATTACTTGTATTAATACTTATATTAAGTTCTATCTTTCATGTATTTCTCAACAACTTCTCTAACCGCTTCAAATTGCTTATTAGTATTATCATTTTTAGATTTAAATTCTAAAATTTGATTTAAATACTTCTGCTCTTTTACTATTTTTATACTTTCATCATAAACAAGTCCAAATAGCAAAGAAATATGTCCTACTATATTATCTACTGCACTTTTTTTTAAGGCTCTTAAAATTGTATCTTTCTTTTTAAAATTCTCTAAGACTTCCTTTGTAATCTCTGAAGTATAAAGTTCTTCACTTGTAATATTATAAATCTCCTCAGCTGGTACAATAACATTAACTTTAAATATATCTATTTTATCAGCATCTCTCAATATATTACTAAAAGTCTTACATCTATTAGAAATATTTTCTGGTAATCTATATTCATTATGATTTTCTATAACACTTTTAATTAAATCATATTCACTATTATCAACGATAAACTCTTTTATTTTTCCTTCACTAAATAAAATACTAGAACCTAATTTAGCATGATCAACAGATTTAGGATCATTAAATGTTCCATACCTTTTTACTTGCTCAAATCTACCTATATCATGAAGAAGTCCTGTAAGCCACGCTATATCAACATCTTCATTATTCATCCCTAAACTTAATGCTATTTTTTCGCATAAATCACTTACACGATAAGTATGATCTATTTTTAATTTTATTTTTTCATCATTGCTATTATAATTTTTTACATAATCATCAAATACCTTTTTAGCTTTAACTCTATCTATTTTCATTCCAAATCACCCCTCTAATATTTTGTTTCTAAATCAACTTTCTTCAAATATTCTTTTTGATAAAATTATTAATTTTCAATTCATTACTTATTTTCCTTATTTTAATTATTATTTTTTATATTATACATTCACTATATACACATGTCCACTATTTGCCAATTGATCTATTAATACTTTATTTCTTTTTTCAATAATATTGGACATAAAAAAGTATTCACTTTGAATTTAAAGTGAATACTTTAGCAAAATTTTATTTAAAATTAATCTTCTTCAAACATAGATACTGTACATTTATCAATAACTTCACTTGAATCACTATCTACCATGCAAAAAGTTCCTTTAAAGTTTACCAATTGTTGTATATTGTTTTCAAACACCATCTTGTCATAAACCCTAGATTTTGCTGAAATACTACAACTAAAAGTTGGCTCTGTTATGGTTTCATCTACAGATACATCCTTACTTTGAACTATAACATCTTTATCTAACTTATTTTCAATACATAAGTTTAAATTTATTTCATCCTCTTCATTACGGCTTATTCTAATAAAATAAACTTTCATTTTATCTGTATTTACTATTATGTCTCCATCAACATCACTATTAACATCATCTTCAATTAATGTAGTATTTTCTTCTTTAGAGACTTCTTCAATAGCTATCTCTTCACTATTTGAAGTTTCATCTATTATTTCTTCAACTTCTTCAACTATTGGCTTAATTCCAGTAAAGTCCTGAATAGCTTTATCATCACTCAAAATTTCTTTTACCTTAATTAATTCACTATTACATAGTTTATAACAAGAATTCAACTCATCTCTTACTTCTTCATTTTCTGAATATAAATCAAGAGAATTATTGAAAAGTACCACTAGTGCATCTAAAGAATATGAAAAATTATTATTCTCTTTTTTTGTATCTTTGACAGTAGTATATTCATTATTATAATATTCCTCTAATGATTTTCCTAAAGCTAATAATACGGATTCTAGCTCTCCTCTTACTTTATTAATAATAATTGTTTCCGTACCATCTTTACTATATTTATCTAATAAATTATCCTCAATAGAATATCTTGATGCTAGATCAATTATTTCACCTAATAAATCTCCAGTTTCGCTAAAACATTCTTCTACTCTAGGTTCTTTTTTACCTTTATTTTTATTAAAAATATCAAACAATCCCATTCTAATAGTACTCCTTTTTTATTATGTTATTTACTTTACTATCTCCCTCAAGTCATATGAATTTAATCAATATACATTCTTACTAAAATTATATCAATAAATTTAAACTGTGGAAAGTTAATTGTTTCCTTATATGGCTATTTAAAATTTTTAGCAAGTTATTTATATTTTATGAATAAATATTGTAATAGTAAAACAATAAAAAAGGATGGTGAATTTAAATGACATTAGATGAATTAGAGGTAGGAAAAAGTGCAACAATTGTAAGTGTAGGTGGTGCTGGTGCATTAAGAAATCACTTTCTGGACATGGGCCTTACCCCTAATACACAAGTTACCCTTATTAAAGTTGCCCCTATGGGTGATCCAATTGAGTTATGTGTGCGGGGATATGAACTTACATTAAGACTTGAAGATGCTGCAAAAATAGAAATTAAAGATGTCACTGACACAAAATGTGTTAAAAATTATAAAGAAAGAATTCATGACATACCACATCCACAAGTAGGGGAAATGGGAATTTATCACGTTCATAAAAAAGGTGATGAATTATCTGCTGGTGCTCCTTTAACATTTGGTTTAATCGGAAATCAAAACAGTGGGAAAACCACGCTATTTAATCAATTAACTGGTAGCAATCAGCATGTAGGAAACTTTCCTGGTGTAACAGTTGATAGAAAAGAGGGAATAATTAAAAATCATCCTGAAGTTACAGTTACAGATCTCCCTGGAATATACTCTCTTTCACCATATACTAATGAAGAAATAGTAACTAGAGACTTTATTATGGATTCACATCCTAGAGGAATAATAAATATTGTTGATGCAACTAATATTGAACGTAATCTATACTTAACAATGCAACTTATAGAAATGGATCTTCCTATAGTTCTTGCCCTAAATATGATGGATGAAGTTCAAGAAAATGGTGGCACTATTAAAGTTAATTTATTAGAAGAATTACTTGGTATCCCTGTGGTACCAATATCAGCATCTAAAAATATGGGAATTAATGAGCTTATTGAACATGCTATTCATGTTGCTAGATTTAACGAATGCCCTGGAAGATTAGATTTTTGTGATGAAAATGCTTCTGCTGAGCAAGCTGCCATCCACAGATGCATTCATGCAATACTACATTTAATTGAAGACCATGCTAATAACGCAAAAATTCCAGCAAGATTTGCAGCTACAAAACTTGTTGAAGGTGATTCTATTATTTTAAATAAACTTAAATTAGATGAAAATGAAAAACAATTACTAGAACATATTATAATAGAAATGGAAAATGAAACCGGAAAAGACAGACAAGCTTCTCTTGCTGATATGAGATTTACTTTCATTAGCAATGTCTGTAATAATACAGTTATAAAACCATTAGAAAGCAAATCACATATACGCAGTGTAAAAATTGATAATATACTCACTGGAAAGTATACTGCTATTCCTTCTTTTGTAGCTATTATGGCTCTTGTATTTTGGTTAACATTTAATGTTATTGGTGCTACGTTATCTGATTGGTTATCAATAGCTATATCTTGGTTCACAGGTATTTGTGATAAGGGATTAACTGCTTATGATATTAATCCAATAGTAAAATCCCTTGTAATTGATGGTATTTTTGGTGGTGTGGGAAGTGTACTTAGCTTTTTGCCCATCATAGTAGTATTATTTTTCTTTTTATCTGTGTTAGAGGATAGTGGATATATGGCAAGAATTGCTTTTGTTATGGATAAGATACTTAGAAAAATTGGACTTTCCGGTAGAAGTTTTGTTCCTCTTTTAATTGGTTTTGGTTGTTCTGTTCCTGCAATTATGTCAACTAGAACACTTTCATCAGAAAGAGATCGTAAAATGACAATGCTATTAATTCCCTTTATGAGTTGTTCAGCTAAACTACCAATTTATGCATTATTCACTTATGCTTTTTTCCCAAAATATCGCGCATTAGTTATGGTGATTTTATACTTCTCTGGAATTATTGTTGGAATATTATTTTCTTTATTTCTAAAAAATAGTGCTTTTAAGGGTGAGCCAATACCTTTTGTAATGGAATTACCTAATTATAGATTTCCTAGTCCTAAAAGTGTTTGGCAATTAATTTGGAACAAAGCTAAAGACTTTATAACAAGGGCATTTACTATTATCTTTGTAGCAACTATTATTATTTGGTTTATGCAAACATTTGATGCAAGACTTAATGTAGTAAGTGATTCTAGATTTAGTTTATTAGCTATAATAGGTGGTTTAATATCTCCTTTATTTATTCCATTAGGCTTTGGAGATTGGAGAATATCAACAGCTTTAATTACAGGATTTATGGCAAAGGAAAGTGTAGTAAGTACATTAACTGTGTTGTTAGGTGGAAATACTTCTACCTTATCTACTTTATTTACACCTTTTACTGCATTTGTCTTTTTAATATTTACATTATTATATACTCCTTGTGTTGCTGCAATAGCCTGTATAAAAAGGGAGCTTGGTTCTAAAAAAGCTGCATTTGGTATAGCTTTGATGCAATGTGGTATAGCCTGGCTTATATCATTTATAATCCACACTATAGGAGCATTACTTGGATTTGCTTAATATTTATCTATCAAGTATATTTTCTTTAATAAAGCAATAGACTGTATGTTAAAATTACAGTCTATTATTTTTGTCAAATTTTATAACTTATTATTTTTAATTCTTTCTGCTAACTCTTTAACTTTTATTTCTATAGTTTTTGCTATCTTAATAAACTCTTCATCAGACTTTCCAGTTGGATCTTCTAATCCCCAATCCTCTATATGCTTTGCTGGTAAATATGGACATACAACATTACATCCCATTTTTATAACAATATCAACCTTTGGTATATCACTTAACAATTTCGACCTTTGAGATATACTATTAAACACTTTAAATATAGATGATTATCTATATTTAGTCAATATTTTATATTTATAATATAATTAGTTTTTAAAATTACCATTGGTTTATATTTTTTATAACATACTCTCTAAATTGTTCTGCAATTTTTGAGATATAAGCTTCCTTGTTCCATCCCATATAAATTTTCTTATATCCAATATCATCTTTTATTCTTATTTTAGAAATTTTATTTGTATTAATCATAGGTGTATTTACAACTATTGAAATACCAGCTCCTGCAGAAACTAAGCTTGCAAGCATACCAGCCTCAGTAGGTTCCACCGATATTTTAGGTGTATAACCTATAAGTTCTGAATAAGATATCTTTTTTTCATTATCTCTTGTATTATAAACTATAAAATTTTCTTCTTTTAAATCTTTTAAATATACCTCTTCCTTATTAGATAAATAATGATTTTTAGGAACTAATAACTCCATCATTATTCTTCTTCATATCTTGTATTTTTTCTATGCCTCTTTCAATATCATTAAGTGCTGATTCAGCATACTTTAAAAATACATCTCCATATTTAGTTATTTTTATGTTACGTCCTTCTCTTTCAAAAAGTGGAACATTTAACTCTTCTTCTAATTTTGAAATTGCTTTACTTAATGCTGGCTGAGTTACTAATAAAATATTTGATGCTGTAGTAAAGTTTTTTGTTTCTGCTATAACTTTAAAATATTCTAATTGTTGTAAATTCATATTAAGGTCTCCTGTTAATAAATTTTATAAGTAAAATCCTAAATCAAATATATAACTTTTAGTTATACATTATTTAATAGCTTTAGGATATACTTTAGAGAAAGTTATTTTATATTGTACCTCTTTAGGCTTAGGTACTGTATGGTTAGGTGGTACATTTAATAAAAGTGGTTTTGCTAAAGCTATAAATCTTAGTGAAAAAGAAATATTACCTATAGTCGCTCCTGTAGGATATGAAGGTGGTAAAAAATCAGATATGCTAATATGTGGCTGCATAGCTATTCTCAGTTTAAAGATGATCCTATAAAAAATGATAGATTATTCTTTAATGCTCCAGCAGTAATTTTTGTTACTTCTCCTTCACAAATTAATGGTGGATTAGCTTCTTCTAATATGGAGCTTATGACAGATGCTTTAGGTCTTGGTACTTTCTTTAGTGGCTTCTTATTAGTTGCTTCACAAGACAATAAAGAAATTTTAAATTTACTTGGAATAAAGGATGGTAAACAAATAATTTCATGTTTAGTAATTGGATATCCTGATGTTAAATATCAAAGAACTGTTCCAAGAAAGGAAGCTAATATAAACTGGCTTTAATTTTATATTACTTATGTTAACTTTCAAAAAAAAACTACGACATTTTTGCCGTAGTTTTTGATTTTAAAATTAATTTTTAATTCTCTGCAAATTGACTATTATATAATTCCTCATAGAAACCACCTTTAGCCATAAGCTCTTCATGATTTCCTTGCTCAATTATATTTCCATCTTTAATTACTAATATCAGATCCGCACTTCTTATAGTAGATAATCTATGAGCTATAACAAAGCTTGTTCTTCCCTTCATTACATTTTGCATAGCCTGTTGAAGCATAAGCTCTACTCTAGTATCAACTGAACTTGTGGCTTCATCTAATATAAGAATCTTTGGATCAGAAATTATTGCTCTTGCTATAGTTAATAATTGTTTTTCACCTTGTGATATATTAGATGCCTCTTCATTTAAGAACATATTATATCCATCAGGAAGTGTTTTAATAAAATGATGCACATTAGCTATTTTAGCTGCTAAAATAACATCCTCTTTTGTAGCATCAAATCTACCATACTTTATATTATCTTCTATAGTACCATTAAATAACCAAGTATCTTGAAGTACCATACCAAACATACTACGTAAATCCTCACGTTTCATGTCCCTAGTATCTACTCCATCAATTTTAATTGCTCCACCTTTAAGCTCATAAAATCTCATAAGTAAATTAATTAATGTAGTTTTACCTGCTCCAGTAGGTCCAACTATGGCTACCATTTGCCCTGCTTTAACTTCTACATTTAAATCATGTATTAAAATCTTATCATCACTATATCCAAATTTCACATGTTCAAAAGAAACATTTCCTCTTGGATTATCTAATTTTATAGAAGTTTTCTTATCTTCTACTTGTTCTGCTTCATTTAAGAATTCAAATACTCTCTCTACTGCTGCAAATGCTGATTGAATTGCAGATGATAATTGAGTTACTTGTGATAATGGTTGATTTATTTGCCATATATATCTTATAAATGCTTGAAGGTTACCAACTGTTATTCCTCCTGCAATTGATATAATAGCTCCAAGTATTCCTATTGCAGCTATTCCTAAGTAACAAACTAAAGAAACTAAAGGACCCATAGTACTTGATATAAATTGTGCTTTAAATCCTGCAACTTGAAGTTCACCATTTATAGCAACAAACTCTTCTATTGCATCCTCTTCCTTACCATATAGCTTTATTTCATTAAATCCTGTATACATTTCTTGAACTGTACCATTTAATTTACCTAAAGCATCTTGTTGAGTTTTAAAGTATCCTTGTGACTTACCTACTACTACTCTTGAAACTATGTAGCTAAGTGGAATTATAAGTGTTGCTATTAATGCCATTTTAACATTTATAGAGAACATCATAATAAGTGCTAAAACAACTGCTAATATTGAATTTACAACTTGACTTAAACTTTGTTGAAGTGCATTTGAAATAGTATCTATATCATTTGTAATTCTACTTAATACATCACCATAACTATTTTTATCAAAATAACTTACTGGTAATCTTCTTATTTTGTCTTGAACAGCTCCTCTTAAATCTCTCATACTATTTTGAATAGCATTTGTTAATAAGAAACTTGCTCCATAAGTTGCTAGTACATTTCCTAAATATACACAAAGTAATAATATTAGTACTCTTGTAATATATTTAAAGTTTACGCTTGCTCCCTCAACACCTTTTATTAAATCAAAGGAATCATTAGTAAGCTGAGTTATAATAAGTCCTTCTGTTTTTGGTGCAAGTGCTGTAAATACTGCTGCAACTATTATAAGTAAAATAGCTAATAAGAATCCCATTTTATATGGTTTAATAAAAGGAGTTATTTTTTTTATTGAATCTGTAATTTTTTTCATTATGCTAACTCCTCCTCTGTAAGTTGTGATAATGCTATTTCTTTATATACTGAGCATTCTTTTAGTAATTCTTTATGCTTTCCTATTCCTACTACATTCCCTTCATCTAATACTATAATTTTATCTGCATCCATAATAGAACCTATTCTTTGAGCTACTATTAGTACTATTGCATGTGTTGTTTCTTTCTTAAGCTCTGCTCTTAATATAGCATCTGTTTTAAAATCTAGTGCTGAGAAACTGTCATCAAATATATATATTTCTGGCTTTCTTACAAGAGCTCTCGCTATTGATAATCTTTGCTTTTGTCCTCCAGAAACATTTGATCCACCTTCACCTATTGGTTCATCAAAATCCTTTTCCTTTTTAGTAATAAAATCATAAGCTTGAGCTACTTTAGAGCTGTGTACTACTTCTTCATGACTCGCTTCACCTTTACCAAATTTAATATTGCTCTTTATACTTCCTTTAAATAATAATGTTTTTTGTCTTATAAATCCTATCTTTTTACGTAAAGCTTTAATATTAAAGTCTCTTACGTCTATACCATCTATTTTTATACTTCCTTCTGTAACATCATAAAATCTTGGTATAAGATTAATAAGTGTAGATTTACCACTACCTGTACTTCCTATAAATGCTATAGTCTCTCCTTTTTTAGCTGTAAAGGAAACATTTTTTATTACAGGCTCTTCTCCATCTGGATATGTAAAAGTAACATTGTTAAATTCTAAAGTACCTTCATTATTAGTTTCTGTAACTCCATCTACTGGCTCTTTAATTAAGGTTTCAGAATCTAGTATTTCTTGAATTCTTTCAGCAGAAACTTGTGCTTTTGGATACATTACAAATACATTTGAGAATAACATTAATGAAAACATAGCATGGAATAAATATTCTATAAATGCTACTACTTGCCCTATTTGAATTGTTCCTATATTAATCATTTTACTTGCTACCCAGAATAATACTATTATTGCTAAGTTTAATAAAAAGAAGAATGCAGGTTGAGCAATTGCCATTAACTTAAATAAATTTTTTGATATATCAGTATATTTATTATTTGCTATATCAAATCTTTCACTTTCATACTTGTCTTTTCCAAAAGCTCTTATAACTCTTATTCCTGTTAGATTTTCTCTAGATATTCTATTTAGCTTATCCAAGTTTTTTTGTTGAGTTTGTGACCACGGATGTGACTGTTTTGCAATTAAAACTACACCTAAAACAATAAGTGGTAATGTAACTACTAATATTCCTGATAATTTAACACTAGTGTTTAATATCATAAATAAGCTTATTATAAACATTACTGGACATATCATTGCCATTCTAAGAATTGTATTAGTAAATTGCATAACTTGGAATGCATCATTAGTAGTTCTTGTAATCATTGAAGAAACACCAAATTTATCATATTCACTATGTGAAAATTGTTGAGCTTTTTTAAATATATCATTTCTTATATCTCTTACTACTCTTGTAGATATTAAAGCTGATGTATATCCAAGTAATATAGTTCCCATAGCTCCAACTATAGATATAGTTACAATTATTAATCCCATTTTCTTAATATAGTCTAAATCATTGTAAGCTATACCTTTGTCTATAACATCTGCCATTATAGTTGGAATACCAAGTTCAACTAATGCAAATCCTAATACACCTAATAGATTTAATAAAATAAAACCTTTATAATTCTTTAAGTATTTTAATATTAATTTCATGATTTAATCCCTCCCCTTGTTAGTTTTTAATATACTTTTACATAAAAATTACCTTTTAGCTTTCTTATTTTATCATATTAAAACTTTAAATTATAGTGCTTCTAGTATTTTATGTTAACTATAATTTTTTAATCATTATCTATATTTATTCATTATTTAATAATAATCTTTTTAATAAAAAGTAAAAGTACCCTTACATTAAAAAGGGTACTTTTTATGGTTAATACTTTATTATTTAGTATTATCCTTTAAATATTCATTATAAAAATTAGTTAATGTATCATACTCTTCTTGTGATAAAAACTTACTCTCATATTTTTCATCTAAATCTTTTTGTGTAAAACCTATATATCTTATTTTATTCTTGTATAATTCAATTAATCCTAATCTCATCTTGCTTCTCCTTTTTAAGTATAATTTTCTTAATTATACATTAATTTTATAATTTATAATACTATAAATTATAAAATTAAATAAATACCCATACCATATATTCAAACCATTGAATTATTAAGGTATGGGTATTTTTAATAAAAAAATATAGACATAAAATATACTTAGTGTTATTATAGCGTGTATAATGTATATATACACTATGCACATAAGAAAATGAGGTGAAAAATTGAATATAAATATAAGTAATACTTCAACTATACCACTATATGAACAAATACAAACACAAATAAAAAGTCAAATACTAAATGGAAGTCTACAGGCAGGAGATGGCCTACCATCTATTAGAAATTTAGCAAAAGAGTTAAAGGTAAGCATAATAACAACAAAAAGAGCCTATGAAGAATTAGAAAAGGATGGCTTTATAGAAACCGTAATTGGAAAAGGTACCTTCGTATCAAATCAGAATACAGAAAGATTAAAAGAAATAACATTATATAATTTAGAAAATAAATTAGAAGAAATTATAAAACAAGCAAAGTCTGCAGGTATTACCTTAGAAGAAGGACTTGAAATCTTTAAAAGTATCTACGAAGATTTATAAAAGGAGATAATTATGAATGCTATTGAAATTAGGAATTTAACTAAAAACTTAGATAACTTTACTTTAAATATAGATAAACTAGATATTAAAAAAGGATTTATAACTGGATTTATAGGTCCTAATGGTAGCGGTAAGACAACCACTATAAAACTTATAATGAATATGTTAAATAAAGATAGTGGAACTATAAAAATCTTTGATAATGAATACAAACTAGATGATACATCTGTCAAAGAAATGATAGGATATGTGGGAGATATTCCTGGATATATGAAAGAAGTAAAATTCAAGGAAATCAAAAAAAGCATAGCTCCATTTTATAAAAATTGGGACGAAAATTTATATAATCATTACTTAAAGAAATTTGATATAAATGAAAACAAAGTCTATAAAGAATCATCTAAAGGACAACAAAAAAAGTTTGAACTTATAATAACACTTGCTCATCATCCAAAACTAATAATAATGGATGAACCAACTGCTAACTTAGATCCGCTAGTTAGAAATGAATTTATGGAAGTTTTACAAGATCATATTGCAAAAGATGGAGTAACAGTTTTTTATTCAACTCATATCACTTCTGACTTAGATAGAGTTGGGGATTATTTAGTATTTATCTACAAAGGAAAAATAATACTAAATTCAGATAAAGAAACCATATTAGAAAAACATAGAATAATAAGAGGTAGAAAAGAGTTATTAGATGACGATACAAAAAAGTACCTTATATCATATAACGAAAACTCTTTTGGATTTGCTGGATTAACTTCTAATTATAAAGAAGCCTTTGAAGTGTTTGGAGAAGAAGTAGTATATGATAAAGCAAATCTAGAAGATATACTAATGTATTATACTAGGGGGTAGACATATGAATAATATTATAAATCTTACAAAAATGAGTTTTACCAACTTAAAATCAGTATACAAACAAATCTGGTATATATGGATAATATGGATAGGAATCGCCATATATAATCCTTCCTTTTTAAATATATTATTAGGAATGAGTGTATTATTAACAGTATATCAAGTAATGGCTTATGAAGACCATAATAACATAAACTATTTAATATCATATCTACCAGTTAAAAGAAAAGAATATGTGCTATCTAGATACTTATTAGGTATTGTGAGTATATTATTAGCTTCTATACTATTATGTATAGTATATTTTGTATCAACAAAAATAAATCCATCACAAGTAATGTCATTAGATATATTATTACCTACAAGTATAATATCAGCTATATTATCTATGTCTGTAATAATTCCTTTAGTTTTAAAGTTTGGTATAAATAAAGGAAGATTGTTTATGACTATGATAGGTATTGTAGTATCTACAATACCAGTATCAATAATGTCAGAAATAAGCGAAGATCCTAAAACACTAGAAACTATTATGAATGCCATTAATGCTTTAGGTATTCCAGTAATTACAGTTGTTACAAGTGTTATAATATTATTAATATCTATAGCTATAAGTATAAATCTATACAAAAATAAAGAAATTAAAGAAGCTTAAATTAATATTTACAAGTGAGACTTTTAAATTGTATTAATACATTTGTATATTATCTTTCAATATCGTATCTTATTATTATAGAATTTACTTGGGGGGTATTGTAATGAGAGAAAAACATGTTAATACAAAAGATCTAACTAAAATATCAATTATGGCTGCATTAGTTTTTGCAGCAACATATTTAATTAAAGTTCCTTCCTTAAATGGTTATACGCATATAGGTGATTCTATGGTAATTACATCTGCTATAATCTTAGGAAAGAAAAAAGGAGCTTTAGCTGCAGGATTAGGGGCTGCATTATGTGATTTATTAAGTGGATACATGCAATATATAGTTCCTACATTTTTAATTAAAGCCCTTATAGTATTAATTACTGTTTCTATTGCAGAGAATTTAATAGCTAAAACTAAATTTGCTTGGGTTATTGGAGCTATTATAGGATGTATAT
This sequence comes from Clostridium sp. D43t1_170807_H7, assembly GCF_015555905.1. Classification (GTDB taxonomy): domain Bacteria; phylum Bacillota; class Clostridia; order Clostridiales; family Clostridiaceae; genus Clostridium. The sequence continues at coordinate 17,513 of NZ_JADNLK010000006.1, read as the reverse complement.
TCCAAGTATTTGCATATGCTTTAGTAGAAACATTCATGTATGGCTTTGCAGGCGCAATGGCTTCTGTTGTAGGTAATATTATTCAATCTACTGTTGGACTAGTTATATCAATGATATTAGTAACAGTTCTTGAAAAATCAAATGTTTTAAAGAAACTTAAAAATGCATAAAAAAAACTCTCTCAAAATTACTTTGAGAGAGTTTTTTTGTTCTATATATCTTCTAGAATCCAAATGGTATTCCGAATGCAAAGAATGCTAATAATAATATTGTCCAACTGATTATGAAGCATATTGAATATGGCATCATTAATCTAATCATATCTCCAATTGTATATTCTGGCTTGTACTTTCTCATAAATACTAAGATAATACCTGCATAAGACATTAATGGAGTTATTATATTAGTTGATGAGTCAGCAACTCTGTAAGCTGCAGCAACAACTTCTGGTGTCATATTTGAATTTACTTGGTATAACATTGGTAAGAATATTGGTCCAAGTAACATCCATTTTGAAGTTAATCCACCAACAAATAAGTTAATTAACCCTGTTATTACTATAAATCCTATTATTAAAAGTATTGGATACTCTGATAAATTTATAGATTTTAATGCACTTCCACCTAAGTAAGTAATATAAGTTCCAAGTCCACTCTTACTTAATAATGCTAAGAAGTTATATGAGAAGAATGTTAAAACAAGTACTGATCCCATTGTTCCCATTTGTTTCCCCATACCTTTTACTACATCATTAGCAGATTTGAATTTTCCAACCTTTAATCCGTAGAATACACCAGGTAAGAAGAATAAGAATGTAATTAAAATAATTATGTTATCCATAAATGGAGTTACTTTTGAACCTGTTTCTGGATCAATAAATGTTTTTAATGGTCCAAAGTATAATCCTACGCAACATAAAACAGCAATTAAAAATCCTAATCCAGCAAACTTAAGACCTTTGTTTTCTATAGGCTTAACAGTAAAGTCATCTAAGTTCATATCTTCTGGGACAACATAACTTTCTTTTTCTAATCTTGGTTTTATTATTTTAATAGTAACAAATGCTCCAACTGTTGCTAATAAGAATGTAGAAGCTAATATAAAGAAGTAGTTCATTGTAGGTGCATTTAAAGCTTGTCCAGCTGCATTAACAAATGGCACACCTTGTCCTTCAGCAAATATCTTAGCATTATTACCGATAATTATATCTATTGGTGTTGATGGTATTAAGTTAGCACTAAATCCTGCAGATACCCCTGCAAAAGCAGCAGCCATACCAATAAGTGGATTTTTCTTTAATCCAACATATAAAAGACCAGCTAATGGTATTAAAATTACATATCCTGCATCTGTAGCAATACTACTCATAATTCCTAAGAATACTAATACTACAGGAAGCATTTTATCAGAAACTTTTAATCCAACCTTTTTTATTATTGTTGATAATAAACCTGATTCTTCTGCAAGTCCAACCCCAAGCATAACAATAAGGATTGTTCCTAAAACTCCTCCACCGTATGCTAACCAGTTAGTAAGTAATGCATTTGAAAATATCCAACGAATATTTTCTGCTTCAAACATGTTTAAAATAGTGTGTGTAGTATAACTTCCATCACCATTCATAACATCAAATGTTTTTCCCCCTAGGAATAATGTAGCAAATAAAACTACTACATAGAAAATAGCAAATATTATAACTGGATCTGGTATTTTCTTTCCTATTTTCTCAATTAAAGACATTTTTTTCTCTTGTTGTAATTCAATTACATTTTCTTTCTTTCTCTGTTCCATTTTATCCCCCCACGTTATATATCTACAAAACTGTAGCTAATTTACTATTATTTTACTACACCATTATCAATTTATCAACCTTTTTCCTTATAAAATTGCAAATTTATTTATAAAAACATTTTTATTTTAAAATATTAATAATAAATTATTAATGTTTTGAAATATTTCTTTCAGTTTTTATAACCATTGCAACTGAACTATTAAAATTATTTATCCAATGTAAAAAACTGGGTGTTCCCCGGAGGAACACCCAGTTTTTTACATAAATCTCTAATTAATTAATTATATTTTTTAATTTATTAAAGTTATTATCATTTTTTCTACAGAAAAAACTTCATTAGTTTCAAATATTTCTGCTAAACTTTCAATATTTTCTTCTAAATGCTCTATATCCTTTGAATAAGTATGAGCTATATCAACTATATCTTCCTCTGTAAAATCTCCATCTTCAGTAAATCTTACTACAGATAATTCTTTAATCATTAAGTAACTTACTATTGCCATTTTTACCTTTGCAGATACATCATAATCAAAAACTGCTTTCATAAAATATCTAAATATAAAGTAGACTAAAATATGCTCAAATTTATACATTGATTCTTCATAATATTTATTAAAAGAATCATTCTTAGATAAATATATCTCTTTATCATCTTCACTTTGCCAAAAATATCTTATTGCATCATCTAATCCTAAAGGATCATTTGGATTTATATGCTTTAAATTTTTAAATACATTAAAGTACTCATGCATATTGTTATATTTATCATTTTTCTTATTCTTATATTGTTCTAAACTACATAAAAGTTCTTTTATAAAACTTTCATTATTATACTTTTCTCTGATATCTTTAATATCACCTATTTCATTTTCATCTATCTTATCTTGAATTTCTTTAACAAAAGAAATAACTATTGCTGCTCTACTATTTAATTCAATACTTCTATCTTGAAGAATATCAAAAACTATTTTTCTACATTGCATAAGCTCTATATAAAGTCTTGCATTAATATCATTATATCCAGTAACTTCCTCATTATTTTCACTTAATTCAAAAGTTGCTTTTTTAGAATCTCTTAATATTATTCTAGCTGCTTCTGGACATGATAAAGAAATTCCCATTTCACGTAAGCTTCCAAACTCTTCTAAATATCTTGGATATTGCCTACATGTATAACAAAGTCCACCTTCTCCAAGCTCATTATATATATCACATAACTTATTCTCATTTAGAAATGGACAATCATTTCCTTTTAGTACAAATATATTTTCTCCAGCATCATTTACTATTTCACTTTTTAATCTATCACCAAATGCTCCATCTACCTTTTGATACTTATCATAAGTTTCATCATCGATTACTATTCCCCAACCTGCACAACATGTATCTTCACATTCTGATGCTATACATTTAAAGTCTTTAAAATATTCTGGTACTCTTATTTTCATTTTCTACCTCACATCTTGCGTTATTAAACCTAAATAGCTTTCAGATTTCATTTTAATATTTATTAATCTCAGTATCAAGTTTTCTATAAAAAAAAGACACCTACATTGCTATAGATGCCTAACTAATAATTAATTTATATATTTATTTTCTACATTTATTAAATTCCACATAAATATTTGCAAGAGTTCTATTAATAAAATCATTTGTAACATAAGAATTATCAGAAAATAATAATCCATAATCAGTATTAAATCTACTAAGCATAAGAATAATATAAAAATTAGTAATACTTATATCTATAATTCCTGTAAAAAATGGAATTACTGCATTAGAATTTGAAATTATATACGTTAAAGATGGAACAAAGGAACTATCTAAATTATAATTATTGCCCATAACTTTTTTTATAAACTCATCTGCATTTTCATCATCATGAATCTTTACACTACTGTCAAACTTTATATTTCCTTTTTCTACTTCATTAATATATAATCCTATAATAAAACAGTATAAATCTATTTGTAAATTTGCATTTGTATTTACATTAAAGGTTGCTGGATTTATAGGGTTATAATTTTGGTTGTTAAATCTTACATAGTTATAGCTTAAAAAGAAATATAATCTATTAAGATTCATATATATAATTTCACCATCTCTTATTAATGGATTATGGCTTCCTAAAAATTCAGCACATGGAGGAAGTTCAAAATCTTCTAAAGGATTGCAATTACAGTTATTTTTACATTTCTTCTTTCTTTTTTTCTTCATTCAATTTTCCTCCATAATCGCTTTATATTATCCTATGATTTTTTATCACTCTATTCCACTTATTTTTAGCTATTGAATTTTATAAAAAATATAATTATATTTTCAAATAAATACTTACAAATGTTTTTTTATATAAATTTTATTGAACACTCCTATCTTTTCTTAAATATTGTAAAACTTTTTCAAATTTAATTAATGATAAAATACCACTTCCATTTTCTCACTCTCATGGCTTTATTATCACTCATACTTTTTTGACCTTATCTGATTATAGTTTTATAATGTACTTGTACAAAGAGATAAGAGATGTACAAGAAATAAAAAGAACTCACTACTCATACTAGTTAAAAGCAGTAAGTCCTTATAATAATTAAAATAATTTATTATATTAAATTTTTAATTAATGAAAGAGAGTGATTTTATGACAATCTATAATTATGATAAACATGAGGACTATAAATTTGAATATAAAAAGGATCATGTCTTAGTTGATAAATATTATGATACTACTAAAAAATATGCACCTTATACTTCAATGCTTTCTAAACCTGATTTAAGTGAAGAAGAATTTGATAATATTTGTGAAGATTGGTATTCTAGAAAGCATAGAGAAGAAGCTGCTAAAGCTGCTCACAAAAAAGTTAGCTAATAAAAAATCATGCAAAGCATAAATAATAAATCAATAAAAGAACTGCCGCAAATAATAAAAATTTGCGGCAGTTTTCTATATCCCATTTCTATCCTTTTTCTTTTTAAGCAATGCATTAGTGTCAAGAGTTTGAGATCTTGATTTCTCTACCCTCTTCTCTTTTTTAAGCTTACGCTTTTTCTCTTTTTTCTTAACTTCACCTTTTAAAGAATCGCTAGATTTCTCAGTAGTTCTTGCATTATCAACTTCTTTTTCTACTGCTAATTCTTTCTTCACAAAATTCTTTTCATTAGTTTTCTTTTTCTTATTTCTAATACCAATCTTAATATACTTAGAAAAATCTAAATTCAATCTTCTATAAGCTATATCAAATAAGAATAATATTAATGCTAATATAAGAAGTAAATTAGTTAAATTAATCTTCTTATATTCCTTTTCAAGTTTTCCTTCAAAAACTTCTTCAGGCTTATTTATAAAAGATCCATCAGTTTCACTTACAAGAGAATCTAACTTAACTGAATTAGTATTAAACTTATATTCATCAGAATATTTAAGTGCAAAGGCCCCTTTATAAGTACTAGTTATATTTTCTCCATCTTGTTGTCTAATGTTAAAATTATAAAATCCTAGCTCACCTAATGGAATATTAGCTTCAAATTTCCCTGGTTCACTTTGAGTTAATGTAAACTCTCCTTGTGTACCATCCTCTCCATTATAAATACCTGTTACTTTAGTGTTAGAATCAACATTATCATTATAGTACTCAACCTTGGCTTCATTTCCATCCTGAGTTATAGATAAATGTCCCTCTTCACCATAAGATGGTATTGCATAATAAACTATATTTTTAATTAATTGAGGTCCATATTCCCAAATTAAATAATTTTTACTAAAGCTTCCATCAATATCACTTGTAAAGCTTACAGTTTTCCCTATTCCATATTGTCTTACTGCAAGTATTGGCTCATCTCTATTAGAACTTAATATTTCAATTGCATCATCCTTTAAAGATGTCCCTATATATCCAAGCAATGATGGAATTCCTGCTGAAGTTTGTACCCCTGATAATATTTCATGATTACTTACTATACTTGGAGTAAATTCTTCGTTTATTATATAAGTTCCTACAGACATTAAAACTTCTTGAGCAAATATTCTTGGAATATCTGTATAAATATCAGTATAATAGCTTCTACCATTTCCAGCTGTTGCTAAGTCACTTAAAAGATTTGAATTAGAATCATTTCCTACTGCAACTGTTGATAATGTTATATTTTCATTATTAAATTTACTTAAAAGTTCTTCATATGTTGAATAAGGAATTGAATCCTGTCCATCAGTTAGTAAAATAGTATGCTTTATTTTTGCATCACTTTCTAATTGAAGATTATATCCTTTTTCCAGTGCTGGATATATTGATGTTCCACCTCTTATTTGTATTCCTGATATAAGTTCCTTTATATAATCCTTATCAGTAACCTTTTGGGTTGGAACTACAACATCAAAAGTATCATCAAAAGCTATTACAGATATATAATCTATTTCTCTTAAATTATCTATAGCCTTCATTGCAGCTTCCTTTGCAAGAGTTAATTTACTAACCCCTCCACCTTCTGCACTCATACTTCCAGACTTATCTATAATTAAATTAATACTTATAGAAGGTACTTCATTTTTGCCCTTCTTATCCATATTTACAGGAAGTATAGTTTCTAATGCTGTATCTTTATATCCTCCAAGAGCATAAGAATCTTCTCCCCCAAAGGTTACAACTCCACCACCATAGTCTTTAACATAACTTTCTATATTGTCCATAAATCCATTAGTTAAATCATCTTTATAAACATTATTTAAAACTATTGCTTTATATTCTAAAAGTTCATTTAATGTACTTGGTGATGAATTTGGAGAAATAGTTTTTATATTAGCTCCACCATTTTTTAATATTTCTTCTAGAGCTGTTGCATCACCTTTTACTCCATTTATTATTAAAATATTAGGTTTATCAACTACATTAGTATAAGCACTATATTCGTTATTTACCTTATTAGTATCATCTTCTGATTCTACTGTAACTCTATAACTTTTAAAACCTCCGCTATTTTGAACATCTCTAAATACAAATGAATTGCTACCTTTCTTTACTTCAACTAATTGTTCTCCAACCTTTTCTCTTCCACTAAAAAGAGTAAGTTTTGCTGATGTAGAATAATTAGATTGTAAATCTATTTGTACAGAGAACTCTTCTCCAATGGCAATATTATCTGGAATAGTTACATTGTCTACATAAATTTCATTACCACTTTCTCCACTAACCTTATATACTTTTAAATCTATATTTTCTGCATTAATTAATGGAATTGATTTTAATATATCACCTTTATTTTCTTCTCCATCAGTTATAAGAACTATCCTTTTAGATGTACCATCCTCAAATAATGTTATTGCTGTTTCTACTGCACTCTGAATATTGGTTGCCGTAGAAACTGGACTTGAATTTAAGCTCTTATAGGAAGCTTTGTTATCTATAATTTTATCTACTTTTGCATTATCACCAAATAATATTACTCCAGCTTTATTTCCTTTAGGCATTATCTCTAATGCACTATTTATAAAACTTTCCCCACTATCTTTAAAAGAACTAATACTTTCTGATACATCTAATAAAAATACTGTTGAAATATTTTTTCCCTTAATACTTATTGTTATATTTGCAAATGATAGTAATAATAAGGTAAAAATCACTATTCTATTTATTAATATTAAAGTATCATTTTTACTGTTACTTCTAAACTTTTTCACACTATAGTAAATAAAGAAGATAAGTATTGGAATTAATATTAAAAAGTATAAATTTCCTATATCTAATTTCATTTATTATCTCCTCCTAATTACCTTTCTTGTATAATATCCATTCAAAAGCAACTACTAACATAGCTAATAATATAAATATTGGTGTTAAATTAAATCCACTTTTTAAATTGCTTTTACCATGAACTATATTATCATTTTCTCCAATTGTTTCTACTGAAGTATCACTTTCACTTGAAGTTGGGAAGTTTACCGAAAAACTTTCATTATTATCATTTTGATTTATTTTATATATACCTAAAGCTAATTCCCCTTTTACTTCTTCACCTGATTTTAAATCTTTAATATCTCCATTAGGATAAGTTACATTTATTTCACTTTCAAAGTCTGAAGATTTAACTACTATTTTTTCTCCAGCTTTAAAGTTATTACTATATACCATTCCAGTAGAAATTAATTCTTCCCCAAGTTCATATATAAGAATTGGGAACTCCTTTTTAAGCGCAAAATCAGTTGCATGTAAATCAAAAGATAATGCTGCTATTTTTCTATCATTTATTTCACCTTTAAATCCAATAGAATTATCATCTATAGTAAGTATATTAGTACCATAGTATGGAGTTTCTATTATGTTATATTCTGATAATGTAAATTGAGTATTTTCTAAATAACTAGAAACTGATCCTTTAACAGCTGTAGCCTGACCTATTTCTCCCCCTTGCAATACATTAAAAAATTCATTTGAATTAGGATTTATAAATAATATATTACCCTTTCTTGGCATAACTTCTGGCATTTTATTATCAAATACATAAAGATCATAATCATCATTATCTGTTATATTAGATACATCATTAGTTTTATAAACTTCTGTATTTTCAATACTTCCAAAAGCCTTTTCTAAAAATATATTTTCATCTGTAACTAATAATATTTTCTTTACTTTATTTTCGTTAACAACATGATAATAAGTATTATCTTCCATTAATATATCTTTTCTTGATAATTCACCTTTTAAATAATCAGAATTTAAAGAATCTAATTCAAAAGATAAAGTTTTACTTTCTCCAACTTGTAGTGTTAATCCTTCTACTGCTACTAATTCCTCACCATTATATAAAGAAAAATCTCCTTCATATAAGCTATCTCCATTATTAGTTACATTAGCTATAACTTTAACTTTATCATCTACAAATTTATGAGAAACATTATCTACAGAACCATTTAATCCACTATTACCTAAATAAACTATTCTTCCATTTATATCTGAAATAGCAGCTTGTTTATCTGTAAAAATTAATGCTTCATACTCTTCTCCAATTCCATCACCTATAGCTTTAACAAATGACACTACATCACTTATATCACCACTACCATAACTTGTACTTATTTTATCAATAATAGAGGCTGCATTAGACTTATTAAAATCTCCATTTAAAAGTAAATTTGAAGTTCCATCATAAGAAATAATATAAGTGTTCGTACCTTCCTTAGTACTATTTAAATACTCTTTAGCAAGTGCTTTCCCTTGCTCTAATCTACTATTGCTACCATCATATATAGTATTCATACTAGCTGTATTATCTATTACCATTATTATATTTTTATAACTCTTTCCTCCCATGCTAATAAAAGGACTCATAAGAGCTAAAATAACACTTAAAATAATTATAATCTGTAGTAACAGCATTATATTCTTTTTAAACTTTTCCCACGGTGTATTGGCTCTAGTATTTTTATATACTTCCTTCCATAATAAAGATGAAGATATAACTTCTTCTTTATATTTACGCTTTAATATGTAAAGCATTATTACTGGAGGAATAGTTAATAGTAAAAATAACGGCCATAAATTAGTAAAGCCCATATTCTTTCCCCCTAATACAATACTTTTCTTTTACTAAATTCATTTAATATTATTTCTTCTATATTCATAGATGAATTAACAGTTATAAGCTTTCCACCATACTTTCTTGCTAAAACTTCAATACTGTCATTATATTTTTTTAATGTTTCTTTATAATCTTTTATTAATGATGGTGTAACACTAAGCTTTATATTTTCCCCAGTTTCACTATCAATTAAAGTTATTTCATTATTAAACTCTGGATTTATTTCCTCTTCACATAATACTTGTACTAAAATTATTTCTTGCTTTTTATAAGCCAAATATTTTAACCCAGCTTCTAAACTTTCTAATCCTGAATTATTTAAAAAATCTGATACTACAATAGATATTCCTCTTAAATTTAAAGGTCTTTTCTTTATACTTTCACTTAAATCAGTTGTTCCATCAAAAGTTATATTTTCTAAATCTCTTAATATTTTTTGAAAGCCCCTATTACCAGTACCAGTCTTTAAATTTTCTATTACTCCATTATTCATTGTACTTATATTTACTCTATCTAAATTATTTAAAGCAATATAACTTAAAGCTGCTACTATTTTTAAAGCTGTATCTTTTTTATTATCTTTTCCATAATCCATAGATTTGCTTTTATCAATAAAAAAGTTAAATACACCTTCTCTTTCTTCCATAAATACTTTTATAAAAAATTTATCGAATCTTCCATAGGCATTCCAATCTATTCTTCTAAAATCATCACCTGGTGCATATTCTCTATAGTCTGAGAACTCTACTGATACACCTTTTGCTTTTGATTTTCTTCCTCCTTGAGTTCCTCCAGTAAGCTTAAAATTTATATACATATTAATTTTATTTAGCTTTTTAAAGAAATCCTCATTAAACATCTTTTCACTCATTTTTTTACACTACCTTTAAGTCTTCTAAAATTTTAGAAATTATAGCTTCTTCATTTAATCCTTCAGTTATAGCATCAAAGTTTAAAATAATTCTATGTCTTAATACTGGGTATGCAAGCTCTTTTATATCTTCAAAAGATACATTTAATCTTCCTTCCATAACTGCTCTTACCTTTGCCCCAGCAATAATACCTTGTGCAGCTCTTGGACCTGCTCCTGCTTCTACATACCTTTTAGCAATATCTGCTCCATTTTCTAGTTCTGGATGTGTTGCAAGTATTAACTTTAAGGCATATTCTTTTACTGGTTCTGCAATTTTAATTTCCTTAATAATATTTCTAAGTTCTAATATTTCATTTCCTTCTAAAACATTAGTAAGCTCAAGACTTTTATTAGTTAATGTTAAATCCATGATTTCTTTTAATTCATCTAAAGTAGGAAATTCTACATTAAGCTTAAATAGAAATCTATCAAGTTGTGCTTCTGGTAATGGATATGTTCCTTCTTGTTCTATAGGGTTTTGAGTTGCTAGTACCATAAATGGCTTTGGCATTTCATATGTTGTTTTACCTACAGTTACTGTTTTCTCTCCCATTGCTTCTAAAAGTGCAGATTGCGTTTTTGGAGTAGCTCTATTAATTTCATCTGCTAATAAAAGATTTGTAAATACAGGTCCTTTTTCAAATTTAAATACTGTATTATCATTTTCCTTTACTACAATATTAGTTCCTACAACATCTGCAGGCATTAAATCAGGAGTAAATTGAATTCTAGAAAAATTTAAATCTAATACCTTTCCTATTGTTTTAACTAATTGAGTTTTCCCCATACCTGGCATACCTTCTAAAAGTACGTTTCCTTCTGCAAAAATAGCTATTAAAACATTTCTAATTGTATCTTTTTGACCAATTATGCCTTTGCTTATTTCTTCTTCACATCTTTTTATCTTCTTTGAAACTTCTATAATTGATTGTTCATTAATTTCCATCTTTATCACCTCATAATTTTTTTCAGTAATTTCTTCAATGCTTTTTTTAATTTAATCCTTCAAAATAGTTTTTTATAAGATCTTTTAAACTTTGTGGTAAATTGCTATTATTAGCACCTTCTAATGCACTATTGCTATAATCTCCAATTACCTTATCATAATCTACCTTTTCTCCACCTATGTTAAGTCCATTTTGACTTTCTATTTCTTGTGAATTTCCATTATCATTTTTATTACCAGTAAGATTTCCATCAGTACCTTCATTTCTTCCTGGAATATATATTGGTTCCCCTGGAGAATTTTCTAAATCATTTTCTTTACCTACAGTGCTACCAGTATTCCATCCAGCTCCTGAACCAGAACCTGAACCTGATCCTCCTGTTCCACCTGAACCTCCTTGCCCTTGACCACTTCCAGAACCAGAACCCTGTCCACTACCAGAACCTTGTCCATTACCTTGTCCCTGGCTTTGGCTTTGTCCAGAACCTGATGATTGTTGACTTGAACTACTAGTATTTTGTCCATTGCTAGTATTTACTGATTTTGAAATTGCTGATGATAAGCTTGCAGCATCAAGTTTTTTATCTAATACTGAATTTGATGCATTTTTTAAGGCTTCTGCTAATTCTTCATCACTCATTTCTAAAGCAGCATTCTTTAAGGCTTCTGATAACTCACTTAATTCTGAGCTACTCATACTTCCTAACTTATTTTGAATCTCTGATAACTCTTTGTTTATAACTTCTTGATCTCCACTTAACATAGCTTCTGCTAAAGGTTTACTTTCTTCCTTCTTCATTAACTCATTTACTAACTTATTTACATCCTTTTTAGCAGCAGCTTCTTTTTCTTTATTAAAGTCATCTAATAATTTCTTTTTAGATTTTTCTAATGCTTCTTTAGATTTCTCTGATGATAACTTTTCCTTTTTGTCCTCTAACTTTTTTTCTAAACGCTCTAAAGTTTTATTTATTTCAGATTTTTTTTCACTTTCCTTTAACTCTTTTACTGCATCTTCTAAAAGCTTTTTAACTTCTTCCTTTTCATCATCTGATAAATCTTCTGACTTTTCTATTTCCTTCTTTTCTTTTTGAACCTGTTCTATTACTGATTTTTGATATTTATCAAATTCTCTTATTTTTTGTGCTTCTTTTCTTGCTGCACTAGGTACAAACATTATTAAAATACACATTATTATTAAACCTAAAGATAATAAACTTTGCCTCTTATCTATATTAATTTTAATCTTTTTAACATCAAAACTTTTAATACGTTCTACTGTATCTTTCTTTTGAGCTATTGATATATTATCCTCACATCCTATAAGTTCTAATGATGTAATAAGCCTTTCATCTAAACCTTTAGAATCTACCATAAGAGCAACTTTATCTTTTTTAGGAGCTTTTATAAAACCATAAATTAAAATAATTATTAATCCTATTACTAATATTCCTATACAAACTTCCTCAATATAAGGAATTGTTATAAAAAGTGATATTAATAGCAAACTAAATATTAAGCATAGCAGAAGCTTTAATCCTACTATGCTTAAATTTAATAAGAAGTTTGCCTTAATTCTTTTAGAAGCTTTATTTAAAAATATTAATATAGCTTTATCTAAAGAATTCATCTCTCTACTCCTTTACCTTTTTAGATTTAAACCTACTTTTCTTATTTAATGGATTAAGTTTGACTGAAGCTAAATATATAAATAATCCTGAAAGCACTAATTGTACTACTATTGAAATATATTCAGAATACATGCTTATTCCAAACTCTGAAAATATACCACTAAACTCTGAACCTAACCCAACTTGATTTAATAATAAGCTTACAAACCCTACTACTGGACTTAAGTAAACTATAGGTAATGCCTTAGGCATTGTTGTTAAGGCAGTACCACTCATATCTTTGTTATAAATAGTTATAATAAGAATTACCCAGGTAATAACAATTATACCCATATAAATAGCTAGTACTAATGCATAAGAAAGTGTAGTTGATACTTTTGAAGTTTTAGCACATGTTGATATAAAAACACCTATAGAGCTTACAAATATTGTGTTAACAATGAAAAATACTATAAGTTCTAAAATATTACTTATCTTAATTACACCAGTTAAAGATCCAATTGCATAAAGAGGCATTGTGGAAATTATAAGTATAATTACTCTAAGTGATGAAGCGGAAACTTTTCCTATAATTATTTGAAGGGGAGTTAACTTTGATGATAATAATATATCTAAAGTTTGCTTTTCTCTTTCTGAGCATATTGACGTTGAACTTAATGCTGGAACTATGAAAAGCAATAATACCGCTTGACCTATTGCCATTACAACATAAAATAATTTTGATGATTGTAAATATAATCCATTGGAAAAGACTTGTTGATTTACTGAACTATAGTAAATCATTACTGCTATTGATAAAACTGCTATATAAGCAAATATCATTAAAGTAAATTTAATACTTCTAACTGCTATCTTGCTTTCATTTCTTAAAACTGGATTCACTCTCATTTTTACGCCTCCTCTTCATCACTATCTGCTGTAATTTGAATAAATACATCTTCTAAGTTTCCAACTGCCCTGCTGTAATTTAATACTGGAATATCTTTTAATACTAAATATTTTAAAAGATTGGCTACATCCTCATCATTACCTATAACATTAGCTGTAATTTTATTTCCATCAATTTTTATATTATCTACATATGGTAATTCTTTTAACAATTTAATTGCTTCTTCTTCCTTTGTTAATACTGTAAATACTATAGGTGATGCCCCTGCAGCCCTTGTCATTATTTCCTCTACAGTTCCTTGGCACACAACTACTCCATTTTTAATAATTCCTATATTAGTACATACTTCTCCAAGCTCAGGTAATATATGTGAAGAAACTATAATTGTTTTTCCCATTTCTTTTAAGTTTCTTAGTATTCCCTTCATCTCATATCTAGCTCTAGGGTCCATTCCTGAAGCTGGCTCATCTAAAATTAAAAGATCCGGATTATGAACTAGACATCTTGCTAAACATAATCTTTGTTTCATCCCCCTTGATAAACCATCAACATATGCATCATATTTGTCTTCTAAATTAACTAATCTAAGTAAATCCATAGATAAATCTCTAGCTTCTTTTCCTACAATTCCATATATAGAAGCATAAAATTCTAAATATTCAATTGCTTTTAAGTTATCATAAACACCAAAGAAGTCTGGCATATATCCAATTTTATCTTTTAATGCCCTATTATTTTTTATAGCATCTATTCCATCTACATAAACTTCTCCACTATCTGGTGATAAAAGTCCAGAAATAATTTTCATTGTTGTACTTTTTCCGGCACCATTTGGACCTATAAATCCAAATATTTCACCTTTTTTTATTTCTAAATTTAATCCCTTTACCGCTTTAAAATTTCCATATGATTTTTCAAGATTTTTTATAACTAACATTATTTCTCCACCCCTTTTATAACTAATTTTGGAGCTGCAGTATCTCTATTTTCGCTAGCTACAACTTTTATTTTTATTATGTTGTTTAGACTATAACTTCCATCATTTATTACTTTATAGCTTCCTGATGTTAATTTAAATTCTTCATATTCATTAGTATTATAATTGTAAATATAGTACTCTCCATTAAGTCCATATTGATAACCCCATCTATCTGTATAAACATTAATGGTTATTTCTTTTACATCTACATTATCATCAATTTTATAATCTAATACAATTTCACCTTCACCATAAATATAACCATCATAATAGTCGTAATCTACTCTATTGTCTAATTCACTTACTGTATAGCTAAAATATCCTTCTGGGAAACTAATATTTCCACTTTCATCTTTAAAATCTATATTTGCTTCTTGTATTACTGCTGTTAAATTATAATTTGAAATTGATTTGCTTTCTAAATTCAAACTATAATCTACTGGCAAATCTGTAATTGCAATAATTTTTGTTGTAGTTCCTAAATAATCTGTATCTCCTAATAAAGTAAGCAAAGATGTATATCTTTGTATATTTTTAAACTTAGGATCTTTTGAATCTATTTCATCATCCCATCTTGATTGATAATATTCATCATTTAATAAGCCTGCATAACCTTGAATTCCAAAAGAGCCCTTACTTTCTAAATCATTAATTGAAATCTCTTCACCTTTAGCTACTTGTCCTAAATCCCAAACTGTTTTTCCTGAAACTATTACAAGTTTTTTAATATCTGCATCTAGGTTATTTTTAATAGTACCTTCTAAATTTCCATTCTTAATTTTTAAAGTATTTTCTAATTTAGGCATTACAATTTCTTTTCCTGATACTTCAAATTTATTCACTTCTGCCACATTATTATTAGCAACTGTAAAATAAGAATTATCATTTGTATATGTTGTTTTAACTCTTAAAGTTTTAGCGTTGTAATCTGTATCACCATAATAGTAGTAATCATCAGACATATATTGCATTTTTAAATCTTCTTCTTTTTCTATTTTTATATTTCCTTTATTTTTGCTTGCTACACCTATATAGCTATTTATTTGACCTCTTCCATCTTCATCAACAGATATAATATTTGCACTATTTACTACAACATCTTTTATTTTCATTCTACTTCCTAATACATAAATCAATATTGTAAACACAACTGCAGTTGTAGGTATAAGCACCCATGTTAAATCTCTTTTTTTCATTTTCTTTAATATAAGATATAAAACTATTCCAACTAAAATTGCATAAATTCCAAGTATTATTCCTAAAGTTAATGTTCCTACAGTATTCTCTACTGGAATATTATCTAATATATTATTTATTTCATAGTTCCCTGAGTAATATCCACCTTGATAATTTTGTTCGTATATTTTATCAAAAGTTTCTAATAACATATTTTGTAGCATAATGACTGCATCATTAGATGAAATAAATGGCTCCAACCCTAAATCAAAGGTAGTTATTAGAATTTTCCCTGTTCCTCTATCTAAAGAATATACTAATTCATTTTCATTACTATTAACTGTAACTACTGAATCCTCTAAAGTAATTTGTGATAATATTAAATTTAAACTTTCTGAACCAGTTTTAACATTTTGCTCACTAGTTCCATTTGAAGTTATATTTAAAAAACTTTTATTTATATTATTAATTGTTTTACTTTCATTACCACCTGCACCTATTAATAATGTTCCACCAGAATTAACCCAATTGTTTAATGAATTATATTGATTATCACTTAAATTTGCCATGTTATAATTATTGATTATTATTACATCTAAGCCATCTATATTTAGACCATTTTCACCTAATAATCCTTCAGTTAAATTAACACATGTCATTTTTCCTGTATTTGAATAATTAGAATCAAAATATGTTATATTTCCTAGGTATCCTAATGCGGTAGGATCATCGCTTAATAAACCAGTAAAGGCATTCCCATCACTAATTCTTCCTGAAGAAATCAGTAATTTTTCTTCACATAATACTTTTCCATTTTCTATTATACAAACAGTCCCCGTATTATTTCCTTCTAAAAATTTTACTGGTATAGTTACACTTATGTTTTCTCCAGCACTTGCACTTACTTCCTTTGAATAAGCATCATAACCACCAATAAAATCACTTGGAACCCTTACTTCTACTTCTCCATTAAAATCTTTTTCTAAATTATTGATTTGTGCAGTAACTGGTATATATTTTTGAGCTTTATACTTACCATCTATACCATAACTTATAGTTAAGTCATACTCAGCATCATTTTTACTTGCATTTACTTTTATATTTGGTATAACTAAAATCAAAATAAAAATACTTAAAATTACAGTAAATATTTTTTTATTCATTATTTTTTTCATTAATCTTCCCCCTATTTTACATTATTTTCCCTATATACTATACTATCATATTTTATACTATTTATTCTCAAATTTCTTATATTTTACCTTAATAATTTCTTACAAATTTCTTAAGTATTTTATATTGTATAAAAATAAACTTATAACTGAATTACATAAAATTATTTACCATATTAAATTTTTATAAATGGACCCAATTATTTAAAACAGAAGTGGAAAGAAATAAGCCTAAGAAATTTTTTATTTATGCTAACTCAACACATTCTTTATCTTTAATAAAGGATTTTAAGATTAGAAGACTAATATATGTATAAAAGGTAAAATTTGTTTTAATCTTACTATTTTTAGTGTACAATTAATATAATAATTGATGAACAATTGTATTATAATACAATGTAAATAATAAAATTATGCTAGGAGATGAAATATGAATAAAGTAAGTA
>NZ_JADNLK010000069.1 GCF_015555905.1 Clostridium sp. D43t1_170807_H7 | reverse complement strand
AATGGAGCTGTCGCAATAGAGGGTAAAAAAATCCGCTAGCGATAGCTCTTTTTCTATATTTTCAAAAAAATAATTGTACATATTCAATTAAAATTAAATTAAATATAAAAATGGACGCACTTAAATAAGCCTAATAAAAAAAGGCTTTAAAAAATTAAATTATGCAGTTTTATTTAATTCAAATAAATGCTTACCAGTTCGGTTAGTTTGTATTTTGTTATGCAATTTATTTATATTTTGAGCTACAGCAAGTAATATACTTTCTGATAGGACATTTTTTTGTCCACGACACATAAACCTTCTAAAATTTATATCATGCTTTAATTGAGCAAAAGAACCTTCTGCTTGAATACTTCTATTCATTCTAAGTAAAATTCCTTCACTTGTAATAATTCTTTCTAAATCTTCTTTTCTTTGACGATTAAACTTTTTTGAAGTTTCAATTTTTTTAGTTCTTTTCTCCAATGGAATTTTAGAATTATTTCCTTTAATGCATTGACTTTTATAATTGCAATTACTACAATCCTCACATATATAAATTGTCTTTATACTTTCATATCCAGTTTTAGATTTTCTAATCTTTACACCATTAGATATTAGTTTTTTACCATTTTGACATATAAATAAATCACTCTCAGAATCGTAGTCCATATTATCTATTCTACTAATATCATTCTTGTATTTTCTTGTTTTAGATATTTCGTAATTAGCAGGTTTAATAAAAGCTATTTGCTTATTATCTTCAATAAATGAGTAATTTTCTTCGCTTTCATATCCAGCATCAGCAACTATTTTTAAATATTTAAAATTTAAATTTTCTTCCATACCTTTAAGAAATGGTATCAATGTAGTTGTATCTGTTGGTTCAGGACCAACAGTAAGCCACGTAATATATTCAGCATCAACACCATGCTGTACATTATAAGCTGGTTTAAGTTGTCCATTTTTCATAGCATCTTCTTTCATTCTCATAAATGTAGCATCAGCATCTGTTTTTGAATAACTATTTCTATTGCCGCAAGTGTATACCTTTTTATTGTACTCTTTAAATTTTAAAAGGTACTCTTCAAGCTTTTCTATAGACTTTTGTAAAGTAGTTTTTCTCTTACCACATCCGTGGACGAATTCTATTCCTTCTAATTTTTTTAACTCATAAAGTTTTTTCCTAAGCTTCTTTACATGCTTCATTTGTACTTTATCCTTATAAATCAATTTAATACCATAAAATTCTTCACACTCTTTTACAAGGTCGGATATTTTAGTTAATAGTTTAGCCGTATTTTTTGTAATAGCTTTCTTCCAAACAAAAGTATATTTATTAGCACAAGCTTCTATTTTAGTACCATCAATAAATATAGATTCACCTGATATTTCCCCAATTTTATAAAGAAAATTGGTTACTTCCGCTAATATTTTTTCAGCACATGGAGCAAAGTGTAAACTTCTAAACCTTGCAAATGTTGAATGATCCGGAGGTGAAGCACCCTCTAGTAGAAACATAAAATTGATATCTCTTCTACATGCAGTTTCTATATCTCTTGAAGAATAAAATCCATTCATATATCCATAAAGCATAATTTTCAGCATGTTCATTGGCGGTACTTGATTTTCTCTTATTCTAAAATAAGTAGAATATAGTTCAGTTAAATCCATCTCCTCTACAAACTGACTTAGTAACCTCACCGAATCATTATCTGGAATTATGCAATCTATATCAAAAGGAAGTTTTAATTGATAAAACTTTCGATTTAAAGTATAATTTTG
>NZ_JADNLK010000068.1 GCF_015555905.1 Clostridium sp. D43t1_170807_H7 | reverse complement strand
ACGGTGGTGGTGTGCCATGAAAGCTATATAAATGATGAAGGAAGGTCCTTCGGTAGGAATTGAACAGGCAAGCCTACCAAACAACCTTAATGTTGCTATGATTAAAAGTCATGGTAGTGAGCGATTAAGGAAAAGGCTATAAGAAATAGTCATGTAAGATATATGAAGATGAACGAAAGTGAACCATTGAAGAAGTATCGAAAGCGTAAGACTTTAGCAAAACTTATTCTTCACCACTGAATAAGGATAAGGATAGAAGATACCTGTAAAGCTGACTATCTGCTAAACGGTATTAAGATGGCATGAGCATATATTAGGCGTTTATATGGAACATGGGAACCTGTATAGTAATGAAAATCGAAAAAGTACAAGTTGCAGAAAAACAAGACTGAAAGTAGAGAGGTACTATATAGGGGCGGAGATACTCGTAGTAGTGATGAAGTAATTGTAATAATTATGGAGCAAAGGGGTATCATCATTCAGCTTGACATCAAATAACAACTGGAAATCTAGGAGGATTATATGAAGGAAAGCAAACAATACAATATATCTAAGAAGGTAGTTTTAGAAGCATACAAAAAAGTAAAATTCAATAGGGGAAGTGCAGGTGTAGATGGAGTAGATTTTGAAAAGTTCGAAGAAAATCTAAAAGATAACCTATACAAGATATGGAATAGAATGAGTTCAGGAAGTTACTTTCCGTCGCCAGTACTGGCAGTAGAAATACCAAAAAAGAATGGTGGAACTAGAACTCTAGGAATACCTACTATATCAGATAGAATTGCACAAATGATAGCAAGGATGTATTTAGAACCTAAAGTAGAGCCAATATTTCATAAGGATTCTTATGGATATAGAGTCAATAAATCTGCTATAGATGCAGTTGGAAAAGTAAGGGAAAGATGTTGGAGATATGATTATGTAATAGAATTTGATATAAAGGGACTATTTGATAATATTGACCATGAATTACTTATGAAAGCTGTTGAATTACACACAGAAGAAAAGTGGATGAAACTCTATATAAGAAGATGGTTAACAGCACCTTTTGTAACAAAGAAAGGTAGGGTTATAGAGAGAAACTCCGGTACTCCGCAAGGAGGTGTAATAAGTCCTGTATTAGCAAATATATTTTTACATTATGTATTTGATATATGGATGGAGAGAAATTACCCAATGGCTCCCTTTGCTAGATATGCAGATGATGCTGTTATACATTGTAAGTCAGAAAAGCAAGCAAAAGAAATAAAGGAAGCTTTAACTCTGAGGATGAAACAATGTAAGTTAGAACTACATCCAGATAAAACAAGGATTATTTATTGTAAAGATAAAGACAGAACTAAAGATTATCCTATAACTCAATTTGACTTTTTAGGATACACATACAGGGCTGTATACATTAAATGTAGAGATGGTAAGTTAAGAAATAATTTTATAGCCTCGGCAAGTCAAAAAGCATGCAAAAGTCTAAGGAATAAGATTAAAGAGATGGAATTACATAAAATGACTGGTAGCAATATAAATATTATTGCGGAAATAATAAATCCAATTGTTAGAGGTTGGATAAATTATTTTAACAAATACAATCCATCAGCTATTAAGTATACTATTGAATGTATACAACGTAGGATAGTAATATGGGCTATGTGCAAATATAAACACTTACGTGGGCGTAGGCAACGAGCAGAAAAGTGGCTCTTAGAGGTAAAAACTAGAGAGCCAAAATTATTTGCTCATTGGAGTTATAGATAAATTGATAGTGTTGAATGATAAGAGCCGTATGAAAGGAGACTTTCACGTACGGTTCTGTGAGAAGTTTGGGGTGAAATTCCTCTTACTTACTCGACTGAGAGGACGGAAAATAAAA
>NZ_JADNLK010000067.1 GCF_015555905.1 Clostridium sp. D43t1_170807_H7 | reverse complement strand
CATAGGGATTATGTAGAAGATTATGATTTCTTATGTAGAACGGCTATAAATGGATTTAAAATAATTACTATAGATGAATATCTTTTAGATGTAAGAGTTCGAGAAAGTGGAATTACAAAATCAAATATATATGAGCAATATTTAAATGCAAGATTAGTAAGAGAAGCTTTTAATAGAAGTATTAAAAATAATGATATAAATCTTTATGAAAGTATTTTAGATAGAACTAGAGAAGTAGACATAAATGAAAAAAATAAATATGTAAGTCAATTTAATAATTATAAAGAAGTAAGCACTAAATTAAAAAATAAAAAATCTATTAATTCAATTTTAGCATTTAGTTTAAATTTATTATTTAATAAATATAGTAGAGAAGAGTTTTTAAGAAATCTAACAGTAAAGATAAGTTTATTAAATAATTAGAATAAGGAGTAGTATGGAAGTAACAAGTAAAAGAAAAATAAGTAAAGAACATATATTTTTATTATTTATAGCATTAAATCCAATTTTAGATATTATTTATACTTTAACAGAATATTATATTCAGGTTACTATACCCATAAATCAAGCTGTTAGGATTGGATTTATTTTCTATTTGCTCTATTCTTTTAACTTAAAGAAATATTTTAAGTATATAGTTACTTTTGGCGGAATTTTAGCAATTAATGAGTTGATTTATATAATAAGAGGATTAAATTCTAGTTTAGTTAGTAATTTTGGATATGATGCAAAGATAATATCAATTATTGTATATATATTCGCCACATATGAGCTATTAAAGAATAATAGAGTTAAAGTTAAAGATTTGGTTAAGGCTATATCCATAGCAACATTAATAATAGTTATGGGAATAGTTCTTCCAAGTGTATTAGGGTTAGGATTAAGTACTTATGGAACTAGTAGTAGATTTGGAATTAAAGGATTATTTAATGCTCAAAATGCAATTACTGCAACATTACTTATTCAACTTCCAATAGTTTCTGTTGCATACTTATATTTTAAGGAGAAAAAATATTTAATTTTATATTTGGCAGGAGCTGTAGTACTTAATTTAATTGGAACTAAGGTGGGAGTAGTAGGAGCTATATTTATAGTTGTTAGTACACTAGTTTTTATAATATTAGATAGATATAGAAGAAGAATAAATTTTAAAAAGTTTATGACTATATTGTGTAGCATAAGTGGTATAGCAATATTTTTAATTATTATATTTTTTAAACAGATTATATTTATATTAAATAATTTACCATATAATAGATCTAAATTTCCTACATTTTTTAGTTATTTAGTAAGTAATAGGGATGCACAAATAAAGATACTACATCAGTATGTTATTAATAGTAGCAATAGAGTTTTGAGTTTATTTTTTGGATTAGGAAACACTCAAGGGAATGATGTACTTAAGGATACACAAATAGGATTTCAACTAATTGAAGTGGATTTTAATGCAATATATTATTATTCAGGAATAATAATAACTATAATTATGGTTGGTATATTTATATATTCAACATATAAGGTATGTAAGAATATGGTAATAAAGAGGAATTTAATTGAAGTTTTAATAGGATTATCTTTCTTTATTGGAACAGTACACTTAATTTTAGGTGGACATGTATTATTTGAAGCTGTAACTAATCTATATTTATCAGTTGTTATAGGAATAATTGTATACAATGGCAAAGTAATAAATGATGAGTTAGGAAAAAAAAGCCTCATGATAAAAAGAAAATTTTATTTATAGGATGGACATTAACAGCCGGTGGGGGCGTTGAGACAATATTATCAAAATTAATTAGTGTATTACCAACAAATGAGTATGATATTGACTTGTTTGAATATATAGATTTTGGAATAAATAATAAAGAATATCCAAA
>NZ_JADNLK010000066.1 GCF_015555905.1 Clostridium sp. D43t1_170807_H7 | reverse complement strand
CATAGGGATTATGTAGAAGATTATGATTTCTTATGTAGAACGGCTATAAATGGATTTAAAATAATTACTATAGATGATTATCTTTTAGATGTAAGAGTTAGAGAAAATGGAATTACAAAATCTAATATATATGAGCAATATTTAAATGCAAGATTGGTAAGAGAAGCTTTTAATAAAAGTATTAAAAATAATGATATAAATCTTTATGAAAGTATTTTAGATAAAACTATAGAAGTAGATATAAATGAAAAAAATAAATATTTAAGTCAATTTAACAGTTATAAAGAAGTAAGCACTAAATTAAAAAATAAAAAATCAATTAATTCAATTTTAAATTTTAGTTTAAATTTGTTATTTAATAAATATAGTAAAGAAGAGTTCTTACGAAATATAGCAGTAAAAATAAATTTATTAAATAATTAGAATGAGGGGTAGTATGGAAGTAACAAGTAAAAGAAAAATAACTAAAGAACATATATTTTTATTATTTATAGCATTAAATCCAATTTTAGATATTATTTATACTTTAACAGAGTATTATATTCAGGTTACTATACCTATAAATCAAGCTGTTAGAATTGGATTTATTTTTTATTTACTATATTCTTTTAACTTAAATAAATATTTTAAGTATATATTTGCTTTTGGCGGAATTTTGGCAATTAATGAATTAAGCTATATAATAAGAGGATTAAATTTTAGTTTAGTTAGTAACTTTGGATATGATGCTAAGATAATATCAATTATTATATATATATTCACTACATATGAGCTATTAAAGAACAATAGAATTAAAGTTAAAGATTTAGTTAAAGCAATATCTATAGCAATGCTAATAATAGTTATGGGGGTAGTTATTCCAAGTGTATTAGGCGTAGGATTAAGTACGTATGGAAGTAGTAGTAGATTTGGAATGAAGGGATTATTTAATGCTCAAAATGCAATTACAGCAACATTACTTATTCAACTGCCAATAGTTTCTGTTGCATATCTGTATTTTAAGGAAAAAAGATATTTAATTTTATATTTAGTGGGGTTTGTAGTACTTAATTTAATTGGAACTAAGGTTGGAGTAGTAGGATCTATATTTATTGTTGTTAGTACTTTAGTCTTTATAATATTAGATAAATGTAGAAAAAAAATAGACTTTAAAAGGTTTATGACTATATTGTGTAGCATAAGTGGTATAGCAATATTTTTAATTATTATATTTTTTAAACAAATTATATTTATATTAAATAATTTACCATATAATAAATATGAATTCCCTACATTTTTTAGTTATTTAGTAAGTAATAGAGATGCACAAATAAAGATATTACATCAGTATGTTATTAATAGTAATAACAGAATTGCGAATTTGATTTTTGGCTTAGGAAACACTCAAGGAAATGATGTACTTAAAGATACACAAATAGGATTTCAACTGATTGAAATGGACTTTAATGCTATATATTATTATTCAGGAATAATAATGACTATAATTATAGTTGGTATATTTATATATTCCATATATAAAGTATGCAAAAATATAATAATAAAGAGAAATTTAGTTGAAGTTTTAATAGGATTATCTTTCTTTACTGGAACAGTACACCTAATTTTAGGTGGACATGTATTATTTGAAGCTATAGCTAATTTATATTTATCTGTTGTTATAGGAATAATTATATACAATGCTAAAGTAATAAATGATAAGCTAATAGAAAAAAAATTTACTGATAAGAAGAAGATTTTATTTATAGGATGGACCTTAACAGCTGGCGGTGGAGTTGAGACAATATTGTCAAAATTAATTAGCGTATTACCAACAAATGAGTATGATATTGACTTGTTTGAATATATAGATTTTGGAATAAATAATAAAGAATATCCAAA
>NZ_JADNLK010000065.1 GCF_015555905.1 Clostridium sp. D43t1_170807_H7 | reverse complement strand
CGTCTTAAGACGCAAGCTAGTAATTTGCCCTTATAGGGCTCATGAAAAACCACCAGCTTAGCTGGTGGATATTTATTTATAAAAGAATTCAGAGATATAAAAATGATGTGTAAATTGAAAAATAAATAAAATCAGTGGTTCTTGTTTTAGCATCTGTGATTAATGTTATAGCATAAGCACTTATTGGTATAGTTGCAGGGGGAGGATATTTAGGTGGTATGATTTTTGAGGTGTCTTCTAGTGAAATGATTTTTCAAAATGGGTAGAAACTTGGAGAGGTGGAGTGGATAGCTTCTTTGAATGGGTAGCACCAAATGATACTGTTTATAATGTAACTAATTCTATATTAGATATGGCAGTTTCATGCATACAAGTAGTTGGAGATATAAGAGATGTTGTAGAAGTTCTCACTGGTGTAAACATGATGACTGGAGAAGAGTTATCTCTTTTAGAAAAAGGAGTTACCCTTGCATGTATGTTCTTATTAATAGTAGGAATATCATTTGTAAGAGAATCAAGGCAGGATTAGTTAAGTTTATAGGAAAGTACTAGGATGAAGTAGTACAATTTGTTTCAAAGTATACTGATGAATTTGTTAGTTTGTTATCAAAAAAATAATTTAGAAGTAATTATAATTGATTAATATGTATAAATATGTTAATATTTACTTTTAATACAATGATGTGGAATAAATTGTAATAAGGGGGTGAAAATGGGGAAGTCTGATTTATATCAACTATATATTAATGCCTTAGATAGATTAAGACCAGATGCTATGGCAGGATGGTTAATAGCAAGTAATTTGTATGGAGCTATTATCTTAGGAAGTGTATTAATGGGTATATTTAACAATATACAATTGAATAATACACTATGTCATACCATAGGAATAGTAGCAACAGTGTTTTATATAATTCAAATATTAGTAATGATATTTTTCTTTAGCATAAAAAATAGCTATAAATATCAAAAGTTTTTAAGTTTATGGACATCTATTGTAGCTACAAAGCTATCTATTGATTCATATTTATTTCTTTCTGCTACAGTTGAAACAAAAGGATATACTAAGCCTATTGCCTATTATGCATATGCACTAATTGGCATTGGAATTTTACTATCAATTATATTAACAATTAGAGGATTTAAAAGATTAAATAATGGTGAATTTAGAAAAGAAGGAAAGTACTTGTATGATTTTTGTAAAAGTAAAAGAAATATTGGAGCAATCGCTATTTTCCCAATAGTTTTAATAGTTATAGCTTTCTTTAGAAGTATTCAAAGTAATGGATATGAAATTTTATCTTCATGCTTTTTCTTGATAATTTGTGTAGTCTTACAATATATTTTAGTAATGGCAATTCCAGAGTTTTACTTATTAACTTATTGTAAATTTAAATATAGTGAATTTACTGTGGATATTCCCAAAAGGTTTTTAAAAAACAACAATAAAAACACTAAGAAAATATGGAAATAAATATAATGCTTAAGGAATGTAAAGTAGATGAAGCGATTAGAGAAGAAATAATAAATACTCAATATAAAAAGCATCCTAATTGGAATAAAACAATAAAATGTACCCTATAGAGTAGAGTTTTTTTAACTGTCTACTCTATAGGGTACATTTTAAACAGCAGTTGGATTAATTGAAAATTAAAAGGATTTTGGCTTGATGCATCTATTATTTTATCATAACATCAATAAAAAGCTGCAGAAATATGGCTTTTTAACAAAAAATAGAAACAAAATCTATGCTAAACAGAAACTTGTCTCTGGAAAATTTTAAAACCCCCGGGGGTCATTGAGAGGGGCAAAGCCACTCTCTTGCTACGGTTCCTCTGCATAATTTCTTTTGATTTAAGCAATAATCTAAATAGTCAACGATTTGTTGTTCACCTAGTAACT
>NZ_JADNLK010000064.1 GCF_015555905.1 Clostridium sp. D43t1_170807_H7 | reverse complement strand
TCATCTATAGTAATTATTTTAAATCCATTTATAGCCGTTCTACATAAGAAATCATAATCTTCTACATAATCCCTATGATGATATTCTTTCACAACGTCAAGTATCTCTCTTTTAAAAAACCATGTAGGATGGAAGTGTATACACTTAATTCCTAATATCTTATTACTTTTTTTATAATTAAGACAACTATTGTTAAGTTTATATAAAAATTCCCCATTTTCATTTATAACATTACTTCTTGATGTTATAAAATCACACTGATATTTGTTAATAGCCTCTAATTGTGTTCTTATTCTATCCTTATGTGCTACATCATCGGCATCCATTCTTGCAATAAACTTACCAGTAACTAATTTTAATGCTTTATTTAAAGAGTTTACTAATCCAATGTTTTCCTCATTCTCTATAAGTTCTATTCTTTTATCTTCTATTGAATACTTTTTTAATGTATCTCTAATCTCTTTATTATTTGGATTATCTAATACTATAATAAACTGTAATTTCTTATAACTTTGATTTAATATAGATTCAACAGCCTCTCTAAGAACTCTTATCTCTTCATTATAAACACTCATTATAACTGATACTTTATCATTATCCATTCTTCAATCCCTCCATAAATTTATACTAACTTCCTTCTTTTAACAAATTGCTATATACATTTAATATTTCATCATATATTACTTTAGGAGAGTATTTTTCTGATTCTATGATACAATTATTACTAATTCTTCTATAATTACTATCATCCATATCTAATAATTTATTAATACAATTTGCTAAATCTTCTACGTCTTCAAAAATAAGTCCAGTTTTTTCATTAGCTATTAATTCACTTATTCCACCTAAATTAGCACCAATTACAGGGGTCCCAAATGCAAATGATTCAATTATTGTTAATCCAAAAACTTCATGCCAGATAGCTGGAATTATAGTACAGTATGCTTTTGAAATCTCACTATATAGTTCATCTCCATTTTTAAATCCTAAAAACTCAACATTGCGTATATTATTTTCTTTTATGAACGTTTTTAATTCTTCTTCTTGTGGGCCTGTACCTATTATTTTTACTTTAACATCTCTATTTACTAACTTTAATGCCTTCATTAAGTTAAGTAATCCCTTCTCCTCAGACAATCTTCCATAATACAGGAAATCTCTACTCTTATTAACTTCCCTATATTTTTTACTCTCTAGGTAATAGTTTGGATTTATAAAGTTAGGTATATAAACTAATTTTTCTTCACTTATTCCATTTTCAATAAGTCTATCCTTCATAAATTTGCTTGGACATATTATACTATCCACTAAATCATAGGATTTTAGATATTTATGAATATATGCCTCTATAGTAAGTAATGAACTAAAAACTAATGAATTTTTATGACACTTCCCTTTAAAGCAATTTATATAACTTCCATTTATACATTTATCACATAACCCATTATTGTAAAGTTTATAATTAGGACATATTACTTTATAATCATGACTTGTAAAAACTATTGGAATATTAAATTTCTTTAATGTATGTAATATTGATGGTGTTAATTGATGGTATATAAGGTTTACATGTGCTATATCCGGCCTAGTATCATTGATTAATCTTTCTAACTTTTCGCTAGCCTCTCTTGAATAAATTAGCTTTATTGAATTTTTAACTTTATTTAATAATCTCTTATCAGAATAGTCAATCTCATCTACAAAATACTTACTATATTTTGAGTGTTCATTTTGGGGATTCCTCATAGCGAAGTCAATAACTTCATGTCCATCTTCTATTAACATGTCTTTCAATCCAAATGTATATACTTCACTTCCACCCTTTATAAAATTATATTTATTAATAAGTAATACCTTCATTAATTCCCCCTAGTATTTATAAATTAAAAAACAATCTTTCATATTTATCTATAATCTTCTTCCAAGTATACTCATTATTGATTCTTTCTTTTGCTTTTTCATTTATTTCACTTAATTCTTTAACACTTAATAAATCCATTCTATCTATTAAATTTGCTAAATCATTA
>NZ_JADNLK010000063.1 GCF_015555905.1 Clostridium sp. D43t1_170807_H7 | reverse complement strand
TACTTATCTCAAAAGAATTGCTGGTTTACTTTAACTATATTCTGTTCAATTTTCAAAGACCATTTACTCTGTCGCACTGAAGCGACTTCCTTATCTTATCACTGAGAAACTCTCCTGTCAACATTTTTTTCAACATTTTTTGTTGTTTTTGTTAACTTGGATTCACCTAATATCTTAGGTTTTTGTTCTGTTCCTCAGAACATGATTTATAATATCATCTAATAAATTTAATAATTATACATAATTAAGTAAAATTTAAATTTTAATCTGCTTTTTCTCTTTTTTTCATCATTTTACTTCTCTTTTCTTATATTGATACACTAGGAAGAGTGTTGCTATTTTTTATAAAATTTATCCACTATATGCACATTATCCACAACATTACTATAATATATTAAAAGTATTTATCAACATAATTAACATTATCCACACATATATATAATATGCTAAGTTTTGCATACTACCATCAAAAATTATTGTTTTATTTCTTATTTTTTAACAAATATTTTTCTAATTCAATAAAAATACTAATAAAATTTTTAAATAATAATTTATAAAAACTAAATATTTTATTATGTTTTTACTTATATATACTTCCATTATTTAAAATAAATTTTTTACAAAATAATAAAAATATTAATTATATTCTCTGTATCAAAAAATTTGAAAATTTTATTAACATATAGAAGTATTATTTATAATACATAATATAACTATAATTTAGGTTTTTATTTATATCAAAAATGAATTTACAAAATTTCCAACACTAAGTAGTAAAAAAAGAATTAATAAGTAATTACTATATACTCAATGCCTTATTAATTGTAAAAATATAATACTCTGTATTTAATTACTTGAAATTAATATTACTAAAGACTTTCATTTATATACATAAAATTATAGATGCAATTAAAAAGCTTATTGGCTATGGTTCCCTTGAAGGTTTTATTGAACTTGATGAAACATATTTTTCTCTTAGTTCATAGCAAAAGTTCTAATTTTACAATACTTAAGAGATGCAAGAAAGCGTAGTAAAAAAATAAATACAAGAGATATATCTAAGGAATTTATTTGTGTATTATGTGGTGTAGATAGATTAGGAAATATCCATACTGTATTAATATATAATGTTAAACCTAAATATACTGATATAGATAAGGATTTATCAGATGTTGTTGAAAAAAACTCTATATTATGTACTGATAAGCATATAAACTATATCCCTTTTACAGCTCAACATAACTTTGAGTTGCATTAAACTAGAGATGGAAGAAAAATTGTGGATATTTATAATATTCTAAGAGTTAATGCCTTTCATAGTAGTTTGAAAAGATGAATAAATAAGTTTAATGGAGTTTCAACAAAATACCTAACTAATTATCTATTCTCGTACAAATAAAGGCAACTATTTAAAACAGAAATGGATTTTATTTTTACTGTTTTTAGTATGCAATTAATACAAGGATTACTAAATAATCGTTAAAAATTACGAGGTACTCATATGAAAAAATACATTTTTGCAATGATAGTTTATTTGATAAATTATATTAATTATTAAAGGATTATTTATTGTTGAAATCTTATATCTATAATATCTACGTATGCACAAGCAACTTTGATGACTTATTTTACTTTATTCCTATTTGTACTGAGGATCTTAACATTCACTTTGACAATTGATATTGTGCAGAAATATATATAATCAAAAGAAAAGTAAACTTATAGATAATGTTTAAAGTTAGATAAGTCACAATCTTAAACTTTTTATTTATTTATAGTATAATTTATTTTAATTTTAAATTTACTTTTATTGATATATATTTAAATATAAAAAATATGATTCGGCGTATATATTATTTTATAATAAAAAAAAAGATACCTAGTTTAAACTAAGTATCTTCTTACCTGGCAACGTTCTACTCTCCCACACAGTCCCCCGTGCAGTACCATCGACGCTGTAGAGCTTAACTTTCCTGTTCGGAATGGGAAGGAGTGTTTCCTCTACGCCATCATCACCAGATGCTATGG
>NZ_JADNLK010000062.1 GCF_015555905.1 Clostridium sp. D43t1_170807_H7 | reverse complement strand
TGTAAATGATAATATAACAATGAATAGAAAATGGAAAATAAAAATGTACAAAAATGATCATTAGTTATATCCTATTTATGGGAGGGATACTAATGATTATGAATTTACAAGGTCAATTAACTATATTAAAATCTATGAATATTAAACCTAACTTTTCAGAGTTAGCTAGAGAATATGATTTAGATCGAAGAACTGTGAAGAAATATTATGAGGGATATGAAGGTAAATCAAAAACTAGAAATAAAAGTAGTAGATTGGATCAATATTATATTGAAATAAAAGAAAAGCTTGCCATAAATGGCGTTACGATAAATGGAGTATATCAATATTTTAAAGATAAATATGGTGATATAGGAACTTATTCAAATTTTAATAAATATGTAAAACTTAAAAACCTGAAACCAAAGAAAGCCATAAGAGGACATGCTAGATTCGAAACACCGCCTGGCAAGCAAGCACAAGTTGATTGGAAGGAAGATATTAAGTTGACTTCAAAATATGGTGAAGTTTTTATTTTCAATGTATTTTCTTATAAGTTAGGAAATTCAAGATTCTGTTGTTTTACTTATAAAAAAAATAAAACACAACAAGATGTATTTGAAAGCCTAATAGAATCTTTTAAAATGACAGGAGGTGTTCCTAAGGAAATTTTATTTGACAATATGAAAACAGTTGTCGATATCACTAAAGATGGAAGAAAAATAAATAGCAAGCTAAAAGCTTTTGCCGATGACTTTGGATTTAAAATTACATTGTGTAAACCAAGGCATTCTTATACTAAAGGAAAAGTAGAATCTGCAAATAAATTTGTAGAATGGATATTACCTTATGATGGAGAATTTGAAAATGAATCAGACATCATTGAACTGCTTCAAAGAATAAATTCTAAGGTTAATCAAGCACCAAACCAAGCAACTAACATTCCACCTATATTATTATTTCAAAAAGAAAAGGAGTATCTACTGCCCTTACCAAGTAATCATATCATAGAGTCCTATATGAACTACGACCGTCAAACCAAAGTTCATAAGGATTCACTAATAACTTATAAAGGAAGTAAATACTCTGTACCACCTAAATATATAGGTAAATCTGTAACTCTTAGAAGAATAGATAAAGAATTACAAATATATTTTAACACAGATTTAATTTCAACACATCAATTAAGTGATAATAAGATTAATTATAATGAATGTGATTATAAAGAAATTTTAGGATCAGTGTTAAAAAATAAGAGTACGGATGATATAGAATCGCTAGCGGAAGCTAATTTAAAACAGTTTGATGCCTTTTTATAATTAAATAGGAGGATAATATGAATAACTATGTTAAATTACTAAATAATCTTGAGGAGTTAGGATTGCTTAATATCAAAGCTAGTATTGATAAATATATAGATCTAATTAACTCTGGAAATAAAAGTATTGTTGATGCTCTTTATGAGTTAAGTAATTTAGAAATTAATGCAAAATCTGATAGAGCTATGCAGGCCTGTGTGAAAGTTGCTAACTTTCCATTTTTAAAGGAAGTTACAGATTTTGATTTTGATTTTCAACCTGCAATAAATAAGCAGCAGATACTTGATTTAATGACTTTAAGATTTATAGAAAATAAAGAAAATATATTATTTGTAGGATCATCCGGCGTGGGTAAAACCCACCTGGCGACCTCTATTGGAATAGAATGTGCTAAGCATCGATATTCAACATATTTTATATCTTTTCAGGATTTAATTTCTCAATTAAAGAAAGCTTTATCTGAAAATAGATTAGATATAAGACTTCGTCATTTTTGTAAATATAAGATTTTAATAATAGATGAAATAGGATATTTACCTATAGATATTGATGCAGCAAATCTTTTCTTTCAATTAATATCTAAAAGATATGAAAAACATTGTACAATAATAACTACTAATACTAATTTTTCTAAATGGTCTGATATTTTTGGAAATTCCGTTATCGCAAATGCGATATTAGATAGACTTTTACATCACTCTCATATTATATCTGTAAAAGGACCTTCTTATAGAACTAAATCAAAATTAGAACATTTAGAAAGCTCTTTGACTAAAATGTAAATTCTAATTATTGTACATAATTATTTTCCAATTTTTATACAAAAATATATTGACATTTACA
>NZ_JADNLK010000061.1 GCF_015555905.1 Clostridium sp. D43t1_170807_H7 | reverse complement strand
AAAAAAGGAAAAAATATTACATGGATACACGGACCATTAGATGATTTTGACTATAAAAATAAAAAGAATATTTTAAAGAAATTTGTTAGCTTTTATTTGTATAAGAGGCAAGATAAAGCATTTAAAGTGAGTAATAACATTATTGTTATATCAAATACTGTTTATAACTCTGTACTCTCTCTTTATCCTAAATATAAGGATAAAATAGTAAAAATATATAATGGATATGATATTGAAACAATTGAAAATAGGGCAAATGAAAAGAGTATAGAATTCGATATACCAACTATAATATCTGTGGGAAGATTAGATAAAAATAAGAACCACAAAATTTTAATAGAGTCTTGTTGTAAGTTAAAGGAAAAGATAAAAGAATTTCAGATAGTTATTATTGGTGAAGGCGAAGAGAGAGCAGAACTTGAAAGACTAATAAGAGAATTAAAGGTTGAAAAGTATGTCAAATTATATGGATATAAATCCAACCCATATCCTTATATAAAGTCTGCCAATGTATTTGTAATGAGCTCATTTAGTGAAGGATTTCCTACTGTAGTTGCAGAAGCGATGGCTCTTAAAACACCAGTTATTATGACTAAGGTTTCAGGAAGTGAGGAACTTACACAAAGTGGTGAATGTGGGATATTGGTAGAAAGAAATTCGGAAGCAATTACTGATGCAATTCTAAAAGTATTATCAGAAAATAGTAACATTAATGTTGTTGTTAGTAAGGCATATGAGAACATTAATAAATATTCATTAAAGAGACAAGCAAGTGAATTTGAAAAGATTTTTAAACTATAAAGTTTTATCAACGGGGGAAATGTTATATGTGTAAGGCAACTTTAAGAGAAGCTCAAATACTTATGAAAACTATATTAAGAGATATTGATAAGATTTGTAGAGAAAACAATATTTCTTATTGGATAGAATCAGGAACCATGTTAGGTGCAAAAAGACATAATGGCTTTATTCCATGGGATGATGATATTGATATTGGAATGATGAGAAAAGATTATGAAAGGTTCTTGGAATTAGCACCAAGCCATTTGCCAGATGATTTATTTTTACAAAATGCACAATTAGATAGTGGAGTAGAGAACTCTTGGAGTAAGGTAAGACATAAATATAGCAAATTAATAGAAGAATATAATGCTGAATACCATGAAGGATTATTTGTTGATATTTTCCCTTATGATTTTTATGAATGTAATTTAACAGATAAATCGTATATAAGAAAAAAAATATCAGAAATTAATTATTTAATGTTATTTAAATCAAAATTACCTTATGAAAAAAATATAGTTGAAAATCTTAAAAGAGGGATTGCTAAAGGTTACAAACAAATTTTAATAAGAAAAGACTTAAATGAGTTTTGTGTGGATAGGCAAAAAAAGGCTATTAATGGAATAAAAAAAGAAAATGCTAGATTTGTTGGCTATGGAAGTGAAATTGGAGAATTTGACTTTGATAGATATATGGAAAAAGATATAATTTTCCCTGTAAAGGAAGGCGAGTTTGAGGACATAAAAGTTAAAATACCTAACGATAGCCATAGGTATTTAACTACTATATATGGAGAAAGTTATATGGACATACCTAAAATAGAAGATAGATATAATCATAATAAAGGTATCTATATTTATAAAACTAGAAAATAAAATTTAAATTATTTATTAATATATTTATACATACATTAATAAAAGATTGAATAGGGGATTATAGCATGAAGGGAATAATATTAGCAGGTGGCTCTGGTACGCGTCTTTATCCAGTAACAAAGGCAATGTCAAAACAAATGGCACCGATATATGATAAACCGATGATTTACTATCCAATGTCAGTTTTAATGTTAGCAGGAATAAGAGATATCCTTATAATATCAACAGCAAGAGATATAGTTAACTTTAAGGAATTATTTAAGGATGGTTCAGAATATGGTTTAAACATTGAATATGCAATTCAAGAACAACCTAATGGATTAGCGGAAGCATTTATAATTGGTGAAGAATTCATTGGTGATGACAATGTAGCAATGATATTAGGAGATAATATATTCTATGGTCAAAGCTTTAGTGCTCACTTAAAAGAAGCAGCACAATTAGAAAAAGGAGCAATGGTATTTGGATATTACGTTCAAGATCCAAGAGCATTTGGAGTAGTTGGCTTTGATGAAAATGGTACAGTAACTTCTTTAGAAGAAAAACCAGAGAAACCAAAGTCAAAATATGCAGTGCCAGGTCTTTATTTCTATGATAACTCAGTAGTAGCAAAAGCAAAGGCATTAAAGCCATCAGCAAGGGGCGAACTTGAAATAAC
>NZ_JADNLK010000060.1 GCF_015555905.1 Clostridium sp. D43t1_170807_H7 | reverse complement strand
TGTATTTTATACATAACTTTTGTTCCAAAATACAACTAAAAATTCTTCCATGCAAACATGAATAATTTAAAATATGTATATTTTAAAAATTATTTGTTTAAGTTTTTTAGCCAAGCTTTAGTTTCTTTTAAACGGTAAGAACTCCCATTCATATTAATCACATAAGACTTATGAGTTAACCTATCGGTTAACGCTGCGGTCATTGTTGGATCGCCTAATATCTCATTCCATCTATCAAAAGATAAATTAGTAGTAACTATTGTAGATTTAAGTCCAGTTCTAATTGAAATATTAGTAAACAGTAGCTCTGCCCCCTCCCTATCAGAAGAAATATAACCAAATTCATCAAGGATAACAAGATCATACTTTGCTAATTTATTTTGAAAAGCCCTTAATGTTCTAGATGATTTTAACTCCTTCAATTGTGTAATAAAAAGTGGAACAGTTGCAAACAATACTTTATACCCTTCTAAGCAAGCTTTAATACCTAAAGCTATTGCTATGTGAGTTTTCCCTGTTCCAGGGTTTCCGGACAGAATAACATTCTGCCCTTCTTTAATAAATTGTAGACTATTTAAATGTTTAAGCTTCCCTTGTGCATCTTCTGGAAGTGCAGATATATCAATGTCTTCTAAATATTTTTTATAAGGAAAACCAGCGCTTTTTATTCTACTTTGAATTGCATTATAATGTCTTATGTCATATTCTTTTTGAAGTAATCTATATAAAAACTCTTCATAACTTAACTGATTATTTTGTGCATCAGTAATTGATTCATCAACACCTGTTTTAATGGCATTAAGCTTCAATAATGAAGCATAGCTTTTGATCTCATCAATATATGATATTAAAGCCATTTAATCACATCCTTAGTTATTTTAATAAATCATTAAACTCATTTAGCATATTAAATGAATTAGTAGTTATTTCATCATTATAATCAGATAAATAAATAATTTTATTATCATTTTTTCTAGTGCATAAAAATTCAATTTTATCAACACTTATGTTTGTGGGGCAAGTTTCTTGCAAATATTTAACTGCGTTATCGACGGCTTTTAGCCCATATTTACCAACAGAATTTAATAATAAAATAAACTCTTTCTCATTGTCTTTAAAATAGGCATGATATATGTTCTTTAAAGCATCATCCATTTGGTTAAATGCAGTACTATTAATAAGAGCCTTTGGTTTACGGAATAAAGTATATGTATAGTGGGATATGTCAATTTTCCACATATTAAATCCATGTAACTTATCATGCTCTGCTATTTTTTCTTCATCATAAAATACTATTAACTTATTGGTATATACTTTACAACGAACTAGTTTATCTACATATGTATCTGGTACTGAATAGAAACATAAATCAATCATTATAGTTGAGTATTTACTTACTCTAACATCTTGAATACTAGCTGTTTCATATAAAGGCATATCAGGTAGTAAATTTATCTTTTCTTCTTCAAATAACTCATTAGCACTTTTTTCTTTTCTGCTAAAGCATTTATCATTTATTTCTTCAAGAATCTTTATTAAATGCTCGTTAGCGTCAGCTAAAGAGTTAAAAACTGTATGCTTAGAAAAAGCCTTTCTTCTAATTATTTCAACACTTCTTTCAACATGCCCTTTTTCATTTCCACTATAAGCATTGCAGAATCTATATTTAAATTTATAATATAGTGAAAGCTTAAGCAGAGCATCGGTAGGTTCTTTCTCTGATTTTCCAATAAATCTCTTTACTGCAACCTTTGCATTATCATATACTACTGTTCTAAAAACGCCTTTTATTTCTTTAAAAAAGTATGCATGTGCTTCTAAGAAGCAGGCGGTATTTTGCTTTGGAAATAACCTAGCCCATCTATAATTGCTATATGCAGCTGTAAATACAGCTAGTTGATATTCTTTTGGCTTAGAGTTACCATCCGTAAATAACTTAACTGTTCCAAAATCAAATTCAAGTACATCACCTGGTAAGTATTCTTGTCTTATAAAAGCTTCTTTCTTTTTCTTATCAAGTTTATTAACAGCTGAAACTATTGAAGAGTAACTGACATTAAACCCTTCTTCTATGAGAGCTTCATACATATCTATTTTTTTCATCTGTTGCTTAGAGAATCCTGTTAATCTTTTATTTTCATTCTCTTTCAAGAAAGTTTCTAATTTTTCAATTACTTCATCTGTAACTGCTGTTTTAATTCTAGGAGAAGAATTATATTTAGGTGGTTCTACAATATCTTCTATGAAATTAACTTTGTCAATTTCATTAAGTTCATAACCAAGTTTTTTTAATCTATCCTCATAATATCTTATATACTTTCTAATCGTATCCCTGGCTATGCCAGTACGACGACTAATCTCACGTTGTGATAATCCTTCTCTTAAAAATTTTAATATTATATCTTGTTTTTCATTCAAATTTATCACCTTCCACACATCCTTATATACCATATTATTACCATTTAGTATGTGTATATAA
>NZ_JADNLK010000005.1:156029-165555 GCF_015555905.1 Clostridium sp. D43t1_170807_H7 | reverse complement strand
ACAAAAAATGGCTGAAAGCTAGATTTTATCTAACTTTCAGCCATTGAAATTTTTATACTTTCCTATACATTAAAAAAAAGACGAGTATAATTACTCGTCTTTGGTGGAAACAACAGGGATCGAACCTGTGACCCTCTGCTTGTAAGGCAGATGCTCTCCCAGCTGAGCTATGCTTCCAAATTTAAATTAATTTATGGTGACCCCTAGGGGAATCGAACCCCTGTTACCACCGTGAAAGGGTGGTGTCTTGACCGCTTGACCAAGGGGCCATAATCAATTTCTTATTTAAATAATTTTTGCGTAACTTGCTCATTAAATATAATATATATTTAACATTATGTCAACACTTTTTTAATATAATATTTTTTATAATAAAAATGAAAGCTAATAATACATATTAATTTATTATCAGCTTTCACTAACATATTAAACTATTTTTGAATAAAATATATATTTTCCCCATCACTTTTAATGCTTATATCCCCACTGCTTGTATAAAATGTTTTTATTTTATATTTCTCTAATAAAGAAATAAGCTTTCTATCTGGATACATAAAATATGAACAAGTTATAGCTGCATAACTTGGTGAAACTGACTCTAAAAAGTTTCCTACTTCATCATTATATATTCCATGATGAGCCATTTTTAAAAAAGTGTAAGTTCCAGTATTCTCTTTTATGAATTCTTTCATTCGTTCATCTTCAGCATCTGCTGCAAATAGAAATCTATATTTTCCATAATCAATTCCAACTATAATACAATAATCATTAGATTTATCATAACTATCTTTTAACGCTGGATATATTGTTATTTTTGCTCCATTTATATTAGTTACTATATTACTATGGAGCAATATTGGTTCTATATTGTTTCTCTCAATAGCTTCAAGATAGTTTTTATATTGAACTGTACTTTTTTCATAATCAGCCTGAACCAAATTATTTATTTTAAAATTATCTAAAATAATAGGTGCTCCTCCAATATGATCTTTATCATTATGAGTTAAAATCAAATATTCTATTTCTTTTACGCCTTTAAAATTTAAAAATTCTTTTATTTTTTCACTATTTTCATAAAATCCACAATCTATAACAATAAATTTCTCTTCACTTTCTATTAAAATAAAATCTGATTTCCCTGTACTTAATATATCTATTTCAAAAGGAAGTTTTACTGTAACATCTGCATCTACCCATCTTTTACTATCATTTTTTATTTTTAAAAAATTTATAATGCTACAAATTATCACTAAAATAACTATAATTGCTCTAATTTTACCTTTTTTTATTAAATTAGTTTTCATTTATATCACTTCTTAATCACCAAATTTTTCCTTATATTATTATACTCTTTAATGTATATAACTTATACATCTAAAAGAAAATAACATTTTTAAAATTATGTTGTTTTTATAATCATTTTATTTTCATGTAACTGTCATAAAGTTGACATATTAATATACTATACTTATATTCATAAAGAACAACACCAACCAATATAGTAGTGTTGTAATTAGTTAATATCATTCCCTTCACAAAAGGTATAGATTAGTTCCCCCTATTTCTAATCTATATCTTTTTTATTAATATTCTTATACTACTGTTAAAATCATCATATAATTCGCTTATATATTTAAATATGTTTTCATTGTATTTTTTCTTATAAACCATTAAAACTTTATATCCAATTTTAACTACAAATTCATTATTCTTATCAATGAATTCAGCAATGTTGTCATCTCTAT
Organism: Clostridium sp. D43t1_170807_H7; assembly: GCF_015555905.1. Taxonomy (GTDB): domain Bacteria; phylum Bacillota; class Clostridia; order Clostridiales; family Clostridiaceae; genus Clostridium. Next base: position 163,810 of record NZ_JADNLK010000005.1, on the reverse strand, counting down.
ATTGTAAATTTCTAAGATATAATTTTTGAGTCAAAAGAGTAATATGTATTATTAAATCTCTAATATAATTATCACCTTTACTCTTATTTAAATACTCCCTGCTAGTATCAACTAAATATTCATCATATTTTAGTATTTTTTTTACTAACTGCATTATTCCATCTTTCAATCTATAAGGAAAAATAAATTTATTAGCCAATAAAACTACTATTACTCCTATTATTACATAAAAAATCCTATATACTAATAGTTTATTTAAGCTTACTGATAGGGAAGACATGCAAATAGATGCCATAGCTGCAAATAATGAAATTTTATAATACTCTTTAAATCCATAAAGTAAATATAATGATATAACTAATATTAAAATAGTTACCCATTGTGTATGAAACAAATGTATTACTATACCTGTAAATAAAATTGCTATAATATTTCCCTTTATTCTCTCCCTAGTTTTTGAAATTGTATCTTCATAATAAGGTTGCATAATTGACATTATGGTTATGATAGCCCATATAATTTTATAGTATCCTAATAGCTCTGCTATAAATATAGAAAAGGTTAATGTTATTGCCATCCTCATTGCAAATTTAAATCTTATTGATGATGGAACAAAATATTCCTTAAATATTTCCTTTGGCTTATCTAAGTAAGTTCTTTCCCACTCTTTGTAGATTTTATCTGCTTCTTTATTATCTAATATTTCTGCTTCTTTAATCTCATCTACTATAGATGTTACTATAAGCAATATTTCATTAAATAACGCTGAGTCTTTTTTATATTTTTCATTTATAAATTTACTTTTATAAGTTACATCCTCCAATTTACATTTATTTTTTGAATAATTTATTATCAATTCAATTAATGATAAAAGGTCTAATATTTGCTCCTTAGAGATTCTATTTTTTTCATAATGCTCATATATTTTGTTTAGATATATATTTAAATATTCTATGTTTAAATATAATTTAAACTGTATAGTTCCTAAATTAGTAGTAAGATACTTTTTATAGCGTGTTATATATACTTTATATACTAAATCCATCATTATTTTAGAGCAATTTTCAGTTAATTTTTCATCAAATTTTCCATCTAGAATATTTTCAATTTGTTTTTGTATATTAAGAAATGCAGAATTAACACTATTCCCCATTATCTCTTTTCCATTGCTCCTTTTTATATATGTACCTGCTATAATAACTAATGCACCAAAAACTACAGATAATAATCTATTAGGTAATTCATAAATTGAAATATTTGCATACTGAGTAAAAACATAAAGCATTATAAATGGTTTATAAAAAGTTGCATCATATGGGTATGTTACAATATAAACAATGAAAAATATTGCAAAAAAATCAATTATAATTCCTGTCCATATATTTAAAGCTGATACAAATGCTATTAATACTATAATTAAATCTAATGCTAATATTCTAGCTATTCTATTAAGAGGTTTTACATAAAAATTCTGTCTTCCTATAACAGTAGAGGTTAGTGCTATAGGAAATGCTACCATTGCATTTTTACTTCCAAATAATATTCCAACTCCTAACATAGTTATTACTGCGACAGTTCCATTTCTAATCATTGATGTAACATTTACATTATACTTTTTAATCAAATAATCAAACATAAAATTTTATTTTTCCCTTCTAATTGCTAATAAATTTATTCTTTGTTTTTAATAAATTTATATACTTAAGTTGAGTGTTAAAATTTAATTTATTAAATTACATTTACAAATTAGACTTATGATTTAAAGTTATTTAATAAAAAAAGAAAACATAGTAATAAAAACAATCTTTACTATTATGTTTTCTTTTTTAATTCTTCTATTTCTTTTTTTAATTCTCTTACTTCATTACTTAACTCTTTTATAGAGCTTTTCAACTCTTTAATTGACTCATCTGAACTTGTCTTTGCTTTACTTTTTGATGTTTTTTTCTTATTACTCGAGATATTAGCCTGGTCTTCATCAGATCCATCAGTACAAAAAGGATTAGCTGCATTTCTATAAATATAGTTGTAATATCTTCCGGGCCCTCCTTGATAATATTGTTGTTGTGCATTATAGACTTCGATTGCTTGTCCAACTAATTGTAACCAGTTACCAACTACGTTTTGAATATTAAATGGTAAATTCCCAGCCATAACATTTCCAAGTAATTCCCCAATCACTAGCAAAAGTTGTGGTGGAATATCTTGAAATCCTCCCGGAATATCACTATTTGCATTTCTAGAACTTTCACTAGCATTTGCATTAGAATTTCCAAACTTACAGTTATTACATTGTTCTGAATTTTCTTGACTATTCTCATTACTATCATCTTGATTATCATATTGTTGTTCATATAGATTTCTACAAAACTTTATTAAATCATCAAAACTATTAAAACCATTTTGGTCCATTGTTTTTCCTCTGAAAAAACTGTTCACTATCATCTTACTCTTAAAAAAATTATTTGATACAATGTGGCAACCTCTTAATTTTTATTGTTTTATAATTCTTTAAATAGACCTTTCAAAAATAATACCTCATTTTTAAGATATTTCATCTCTAAAGTAATAACATAACCTCAACTCCTATCATATTATGTAATAAACAAACTTTATGAAAGGATGAAATTACTATGAGCAAATATGAAAAAAACGATTATGCTAAAGCTTTTATTATTCTACAAAAATATGAAAGTCTTCTAAACCTTACAACTTCATTAAAAAGAGGTACTATATTTAAAGATTTATATAGACCTTATACTAAGAATAATAAGAAATATTAGGAGGTATTATTATGTGTGAAAATGATTTATTAGATGAAATAAAAAAATATCAATTTTACGCAGTAGAATTAAACCTTTATCTTGATAACTTTCCAAATAATAAAAAAGCAACAAATGATTATAAAATAATTTCTAAAAAGCTTGATGATTTAATAATGGATTATGAGAAAAACTTTGGTCCATTAAGAAACTTTGGCTCTGCTTATTTTGAAAATCCAGTTGCTTGGATATCATCACCTTGGCCTTGGGAAAATTATTAAGGAGGTTTATAATTTATGTGGTATTATGTTAAAACTTTAGAGTATCCTATTAATTTAAAATGTAACGACTTAAAAATGGCTAAGTTTCTTATATCTCAATATGGTGGACCTGATGGTGAATTAAGCGCAGCTTTAAGATATCTAAATCAAAGATATACTATGCCAACCGGAAAGTCAAAAGGCTTATTAACTGATATAGGTACTGAAGAAATGGCTCATGTTGAAATGATAGCCACTATGATTTATCAATTAATGTCAAATGCTTCTTTAGAAGATTTGAAAAAAGCAGATTTAGCTGCTCATTATACAGATCATGGTAGAGCTTTATACTATGCTGATGCACAAGGTAACCCTTGGACAGCAACTTATATCCAAGCTAAAGGCGATGTTATTGCAGACCTTCATGAGGATATGGCTGCAGAACAAAAAGCTAGAGCAACTTATGAATGGCTTATAAATTTAACTGATGATCATGATATTAAAGAAATTCTTAAGTTTCTAAGACAAAGAGAAATTGTTCATTTCCAAAGATTTGGTGAAGCTTTAATGGATGTGCAAGACAACATTAAATACTAAGTTAATTAATTTAAATTTTACACTATAAAATTTAAGTAGATAAGCTTCAAAACTTATCTACTTTCCTATATTTCTTTTAAATAGTTAAATTAAAAGTCTGTTCCTGCTAAATAACCTGTTGAAAATGCCATTTGCAAATTATATCCACCTGTTTCAGCATCAATATCTATAACTTCTCCTGCAAAATATAGATCCTTAATTATCTTAGATTCCATTGTTGAAGCATTAATTTCCTTTACCTTAACTCCACCAGATGTAACTTGTGCAGCTTTTATAGATAAAGTTTCTCTTGCGGTAAGCTTCATTTCTTTCATATATTCTATTATTTTATTTTCATCTTCCTTCTTTAAATCACTGGCTTTAACCTCAGTTAATTCTGACATCTCAAATACTACTTTTAAAAAGTTTTGTGGTAAAACTCCCTTTAAATTATTTAAGACAGTTTTATTAGGGTTGCTTCTTATTATTTGAGAAATTTCATCCTTAGATTTATCTTTTAAGAAATCTAAAGTTACTTCTACTTCACCTTCACTTAAAGCTTTGCTTACATATGAAGAAAGTTTTAAAACTGCAGGGCCTGATATTCCAAAATGAGTAAATAACATATCACCAAACTTTTCAATTTTTTTCTTTTTAAGTTTAGCAGAAACTACTACATCTTTCATAGCAACTCCTTGTAGTTTTTTCACAAATTCTTCTTTTATAACAAGTGGTATTAAAGCTGCATGTATTGGAGTTATTGTATGCCCATGCTTTTCTAACACTTCATACATAGCTCCATCAGATCCAGTATGAGGGAAACTCTTACCTCCCGTTGTTATTATAACCTTATCACCTAGTATTTTTTCACCATAAGATGTTATAACTCCTTTGATAGTTTCATCCTCAACTACTAGGTCACTTATCATAGTGTTATATATAACTTTTACTTTATTCTTTTGTAAATCATTTCTTAATAATTCTATAACTTCATCTGCCTTATCACTTTTTGTATATACTTTTTCATCAAGCTCAACTTTATATTCAAGGCCATTATTACTAAAGTATTCTAAAAGTGAATAGTTTGAAAATGTATATAAAGCACTATATAAAAACTTCTTATTATTTACTATCTTATCAAAAAACTCCTCTATATCCCTATTATTAGTTATGTTACAACGACCTCCACCAGTAAGTCTTAGCTTCATACCAATTTCTTTATTTCTTTCTATTAATGTAACCTCATTATTTTTTGCTGCACTAAGAGCTGCCATAATACCAGCAGGACCTCCCCCAACAACTATAACTTTAGCCAAACTTGTCACCTCACTAAATTTCTTTTGTTTATTTACTCATTATATCATACTTCATATTTTAGTCTTATGTGAATTTTTTTTAAGAAACTGTTCGTTTGATTTTAATAAAATAATCAGATATAATTTATGAAATAGGTAATACATACTGCTTTAACTACCTAATTCCATTTGGTAATTTTATTACCTCATATTGAAATAATTTATTTAAAAAGGAGATAATTATGGGATTAAAGAAAAGAATTTCAGCATTACTTATATGTGGTGTAATTATTTTAGGAAATGTAAGTACCGCATACGCTGATGGTGCTAATGTAGTAACTTTAGGGACAAACCTATCTGCTGAACAAAAACAAATAGTTTTAGATTACTTTGGAGTAAAAGAAAATGAAGTAGTTATATTAGAAGTAAATAATCAAGAGGAAAGAAAGTATCTAGAAGGAGTTGCTACAGAAGCACAACTTGGTACAAGAACTTATTCTTGTGCATATGTGCAACCAACTTCAAAAGGTAATGGCCTTAATGTTAAAACTGTAAACTTGACTTATGTTACATCTTCAATGATAGCAAGTACACTTACAACATGTGGAATTACTGATGCAAACGTAATTGCAATGACTCCACTATCAGGAGGAGTAAGTGGTACTGGAGCTTTAACTGGAATAATGAAGGCTTTTGAAGATGCTACTGGAGAACCACTTGATGAAACAAAAAAAGAAATTGCATCTGAAGAATTGGTTATAACTGGTGATTTAGGTCAAGATATTGGACAAGATAAAGCTACTGGTGTAATAAATGATATTAAGACAGAAATAATTAAAAATAATACTCAAGATACTATACAAATAGCTGATACAATAAATAATGTTACTAATAATTACAATGTTACTTTAACACCTGAACAACAACAACAATTAGAAAGCTTAATGACTAAAGTTGCCGAACAAGATTATGATTATAAAGAAATGAAGGATGCTTTAAATAGTGTTAAAGATGTTGTTAATGAAAAACTTGATGAAATGGGTGAAAAAGTATCAACAGGCGTACTTGATTCTATAAAAGAATGGTTTACTGGAATTGGTGATTGGTTCAGTGGATTATTTAATAATAATGATAAAGATTTAGGTATATTAGAAACAACTAATGATGACCTTTTGGGTGATAATGTTGTAGTTGATGCAACTGATAAAAATGCTATAAAGTTACCAACTGCTGAAGAAACTCAAGGATTTTTCGAGAGAATTTGGAATTGGTTTACTGGTTTATTTAATACTAACTCTGATACAACTGAATCGGAAAATAATGAAAATTCTACAGAGCAAGTTAATCCTACAATTATAGGAGGTTCTGAAAATCCAGATTCAACTATACCAACTGATGATAACTTGAATACAGAAGGTACCACTGATGAAACTGTGCCTAACCTAGAAGACACTACAACTTCTACAAGAGCAAATACAGATACTTCTCAAGATGAAAATAATTCAACAAATACTGAAAATACAGATAATTAATAAAATTAGGGGAGAGTATAAATATTTGTTTTTTACACAAATATTTATACTCTCCTTAAAACTATACTATCTAAATAAATAATATTTTAAGCTAATCTAATTACTGTTACTGTTGCTGCATTAACTGTAATACTCTTAAGATCTTGAGTTAAATTAGTTAATCTTACAATATAATCTTCATCTGGAGTTATTATTACACCAAGTGAAATACTATTAGCATATACATCCCTTGAAATTGATGCTATATGCTCACTACCTGAGATAACCATACCATTAACATCTGTTAATGCAAAAATAATATCTTTACTATCCCTAGATGATCCAGAGCCACATTCATTAGTTGAATAAGATACTGTATACTTAACAAAATATGATTTATTTCCATCTAATTCTATATCAGTACTATTTTCAACATGATTTATACTATTTCCTGTAATTTGATTTTCTGGGAAACTTACATGATTTGCATATGATACTGTTTGAGCATTTCCAAATTCCCTAAACATTACTCCATAGTCACCTATAGTTCCTGATGGACCTGTTGCTCCGGTTGCTCCTGTTGCTCCGGTTGCTCCTGTTGCACCTGTTGCTCCTGTTGCTCCTGTTACTCCTTGTGGTCCCCTTTCACCTTGAACACCTTGAATACCTTGAACACCTTGTGGACCTGTTGCTCCTGTTGCTCCTGTTGCTCCTGTTGCTCCAGTTGCTCCTGTTGCTCCTGTTACTCCTTGTGGTCCCCTTTCTCCTTGAATACCTTGAATACCTTGAACACCTTGTGGTCCTGTTGGACCTACTGCTCCGGCTGCTCCTGTTGCACCTTGTGCTCCTGTTGCACCTGTTGCTCCGGTTGCTCCTGTTGCTCCGGTTGCTCCGGTTGCTCCTGTTCGTCCTATTGGTCCTTGTTGTCCTCTTTCACCTTGAATACCTTGTAAACCTTGAACACCTTGTGCACCTGTTGCACCTGTTGCTCCGGTTGCTCCGGTTGCTCCTGTTGCTCCGGTTGGCCCTGTTGATCCTCTTGGTCCTATTGCCCCTTGTGCACCAGTTGCTCCTGTTGCTCCGGTTGGTCCTGTTGGTCCTTGAATACCTTGAATACCTTGAACACCTTGTGCTCCAGTTACTCCAGTTGCTCCTTGAATACCTTGTAAACCTTGTGGCCCTGTTGCTCCTGTTGCTCCTTGTGGTCCTGTTGCTCCTGTTGGTCCTGTTGGCCCTTGAATACCTTGAACACCTTGTACTCCTGTTGCTCCTGTTGCTCCTGTTGCACCAGTTGCTCCTGTTGCACCTGTTGGTCCTGTTGGTCCTTGAATACCTTGAACACCTTGTGCTCCTGTTGCTCCTGTTGCACCAGTTGCT